>NZ_QUKS01000003.1:0-344103 GCF_003481165.1 Clostridium sp. TF06-15AC | reverse complement strand
TTCCTGAAGGATGAAAGATAGAGAGTAGAAGAAATTCAGTGTGCAGTTTTGAAGATATGTAAAGAAGACCGTTGTACAGAAATGTATGACGGTTTTTTTGTGTAATAGGAAATTCCTTGGAAGTCCCTATTACACAAAAAGGCACTAACGTGCCAATGATGCGCACTCGCGCGAAGCAGAAACATGTCGCAAGCGACCGCGCTCGGCGTGAGAATGTGCCAAGGTACATTTTTTGCCAAGATTATATGAGTTCTGAACCAGAAATTTAAGGATGCGTCATGCTGCTCATGCAGCGAGAAGACGTAACATCCGATGAAAAGAATAGATTTTTCGATTTTTTTGAAAAAGTAGTTGACATTTAAAATATAATCGGTTATACTTATCTACGTTGTTGGAAAGCAATATTCCTCGATAGCTCAGTCGGTAGAGCACGCGGCTGTTAACCGCGCTGTCGTAGGTTCGAGTCCTACTCGGGGAGTTTTTTGATCCATATACTTTATGGACCTTTAGCTCAGTTGGTTAGAGCAACCGGCTCATAACCGGTCGGTCCCGGGTTCGAGTCCCCGAAGGTCCACTCTACCCAATATGAGGTAAATAAATAATTTAATATTTGGCCCGGTGGCTCAGCTGGTTAGAGCGCCGCCCTGTCACGGCGGAGGTCGTGGGTTCGATCCCCATCCGGGTCGTTTTGATACGACTGTTATAAATTGGTTCGCGTAAGCGGATTGAGGGACAGAGTATCGTAATGGGGTCTTAGCTCAGCTGGGAGAGCATCTGCCTTACAAGCAGAGGGTCACAGGTTCGAGCCCTGTAGGCCCCATTTAATTGTTGGAAAGTAAGAAGAATTTTTGGTTGATATATCGATATAATTTGAAATAAATCAACAATAAAAGAAATTTAAAAAAATCTAAAAAACAGTTGACATTCTTCAGAATGAGTTGTATAATATGACTTGTTCGTTAAGAATAAAAAGTATGTGTGTGTAGCTCAGCTGGATAGAGCACTTGGCTACGGACCAAGGTGTCGGGAGTTCGAATCTTCTCACGCACGTCGATTTCTCTGGTTGTCAGAGAGCAAAAAGCATCCTTTTGAGGGTGCTTTTTTTGTGTAATAGGGAATTCCAAGGAATTTCCTATTACACAAAAATGCACTAACGTGCCAATGATGTGCACTCGCGCGAAGATGCAGGTTGTCGCAAGCGACGCGCTCGGCGCGAGAATGTGTCAAGGCAGCAACTGTTCACAGGTAGGAATTTTCTGAACTGAAAATTCCGTACGATACAGTTCTGGCAGCAGATTTTGTCGATTTGGAATGTGCAGTATCGGCAAAATCCCGTTGATGGGCACACGTGTGCGAACCGTAACCCTGAGCACATTCTTTATTCCGTTTACGACAGCCCGGAATTGACTTTTTACCGCATGACCGATATAATAATAGGGCTGTCCCTATCAAGGCAGATAGCTTTGCGGTTTCTATGAAAGACCGCGTGGAGGAATTATGAAAACAGAATATCTGATAAAAATTGGTTCTGTCGCGAAATGGCTGGTGCCGTTTTTTGCAGCGGTGGCGCTGCTGAACGCGTAGGTTTTAAGTGGGCAGAATAAAATAGAAAGGCTGGGAAGAAGCTGGGAGATGCATCACGGATTCTGACACAGCGGAAAGGAGAAGAGATGCAGTTAGTTCAGTTAGATATGAAGCAGATATCGAGCGAGGCAGAGATTTACGACTGCCTGGTCGGTCAGATGAATTTTACCAATGCCGATGAAAAACCGGAATGGATGAATGTGATTGAGATGAACGAGCGGGATCCGTATGAGATGGATACAGAAGAACAGCCGGAGGATCCGGAGTTTAAGAAAATTCTGGAGACACCGGAGAAGACATTGGATGGTCTGGTACAGATGCTGGCTGCCCGCCTGGCAGATGATTACTGCCTGGAAGTAATCCGGGATGAAGCGGCGGATGATGAGAAGAAAGAACTGGAAAAACGTCTGGAACGCGCACTGGAAGATGCGGCGCGCACAATCGATGAAAGAGACGGGAAATTGTATGCAATACTTGAGGATACAAAACCCATGGCATTCTCCGTTATCTGATGGGCCGGAAGAAGGATTGATTCCGTGTGAGGTGGTTCGGTCTTCCCGGAAGACGATCGCCATCCAGATCACGGCGGAAGGACGCCTGGTACTCCGGATTCCGAGGAGGGCTTCGGTGCAGGCTGCGATGCGGTTTGCCGAGGAGCACCGCGACTGGATAGAAGTCCATTATAAAGAAGCGGTGGAACGCCAGAGGAACCGGAAAACATATGGAGCGGAAGAAATCCGAAATTTCACAGAAAAGCTGCGCCCGGTGCTCATGCACCGGGTTGCTTTATATGCGGCGTGCATGGGCGTAACTTATGGAAAAATCACAATCCGGAACCAGAAAACGCGTTGGGGAAGCTGCAGCGCAACTGGAAACCTAAATTTTAACTGGCGGCTGGCACTTTTGCCGGAGGATCTGATGAATTATGTGATTGTCCATGAGCTGGCACACCGGCTGGAAATGAACCATTCCGCGCGTTTCTGGACGCAGGTGGAGAATATACTGCCGGACTGGCGGGAACGGCGCAGGCGGCTTAGGGAGTATGTGATATAGAAAAGAAGCACAGACATAGATGTACTCTCGGAATCTTTCTGTGCTTGATTTTGTGAGATGATTTTTTGTCAGTTGTGACCAAATTTCTGAGGCGTACGCGGTGCGTACGTTGATGAAATTCGGGTGCGGCTGGCGGAAAATCAGCCACAAAAGCAAGTGCAAAAAAGACTCCGAGAGTACATCTAGATAATAGGAGGAACAAAATGGCAGAAGAAGTCTGGATGCTTCAGACCAAGAAAGCAGATTTTAAGCAGATCGGGGCGCGGTTTCGGATCGATCCGGTTACGGCGCGTATTATCCGGAACCGTGGGATCGAAGGAGAGGCGGCGATCGACCGCTATTTAAATGGCACGCTGGATGATCTGTATGATCCGATGCTGTTAAAAGATATGGAGCGTGCCGTTTCCATCCTGTGCGAGGCTGTGGATACTGGAAAGAAGATACGGATCGTCGGTGATTATGATATTGACGGCGTCTGTTCGACGTACATATTATTGCAGGCATTTGAACGGCTGGGCAGTGATGTAGATTTTGAGATACCGGATCGCATCAAGGATGGCTACGGAATCAATGAATCGATCATCGAACAGGCGCACGCGGACGGCGTGGAGGTGATTCTGACTTGTGACAATGGTATTTCCGCGTTCCATCAGGTGGAGCTGGCGAAGAAATATGGCATGACGGTTGTCATCACGGATCATCATGAGGTGCCCTTAGATGGGGAAAAAGAGAAGATTCCCCCGGCGGATGCGGTGATCGATCCGAAACAGGCAGACTGTCCGTACCCATTTCCGGAGATCTGCGGCGCAGTGGTGGCGTACAAGCTGGTGCAGGTTTTATATGCCCGCCGGGGCGTGCCGCAGATGGAATGGCTGGATTTGCTTGAATTTGCCGCGATTGCGACGGTCGGTGATGTGATGAAGCTGCAGGATGAGAACCGGATTCTGGTAAAATACGGTCTTAAAAAGATGGCGCAGACCAAAAATCTAGGGCTTCGCAGACTGGCGGAGAAAAATAATCTTGATCTGGGGGCAATCACAGCATACCATATCGGATTTGTCATTGGACCGTGCCTGAATGCGGGCGGACGATTAAAAACGGCAAAGGAAGCGCTGGCGCTTCTGCGGGCGCAGAGTGAGGAAGAGGCAGAACGCCTGGCAGAGGAACTTAAGGAATTAAATGATACCCGCAAGGATATGACCGAGCAGGGGACTGAGGCGGCGAAGCTGCAGGTAGAGAGCTGGTACCAGAAGGACAAGGTGCTGGTGGTCTTTCTGCCGGAATGCCATGAATCGCTGGCGGGCATTATTGCAGGGCGCCTGAGGGAATATTATCAGAAGCCGGCGATCGTGCTGACGCGCGGCGAGGAGGCGGTCAAAGGCTCGGGACGTTCCATTGACGAGTACCATATGTTTAAAAAGCTGACAGAGGTCAGCGATCTGCTGCTCAAATTTGGCGGGCATCCGCTGGCAGCCGGGCTTTCGCTGGAAGAGAAGAACATTGACGAGTTCCGGCGCAGACTGAATGAAAATGCGGGGCTGACGGAGGAAGATTTTAAAGCGAAAGTCTGGATCGATGTGCCGATGCCGGTGGGATATGTGACAGAACGCCTTGTGAGGGAGCTTTCCTGTCTCGAACCGTTTGGACAGGGCAACGAAAAGCCGCTGTTTGCAGAGAAATCACTCCGCATCCGGGCGAGTCGCGTACTGGGGCGCAACCGGAATGTCGTAAAAATGACGCTGGAAGAGACAGACGGACACGCGATCGAGGCGCTATATTTCGGTGACGGAACGGCGTTTGAGGAAGAGCGCGCCGGACGGCGGGAGATCGACGTCGTGTATTATCCGGACATCAATGAGTACAATGGAAGAAAAACGCTGCAGGCGGTGATCCGCCGTTATAAATTCCGGGGGTAAATGGCATGATAACGAGAAAAGATGTGATGCCGGTCAATTTCCTGAAAAAAGAAAAATTTACCGGAAGTGATACCGGGATGCGCTACCGGATGGAGATGACAAAGCGCGAAGTACCGAAAGAAGACGGCGCAGATGGCGAGACGGTCGAGGAGACAGTCCTGACTGTGACATCGTGGCCGGAACCATATGGATACGACGCAACGCCGGAAGAGGAGAAGACCCGCGAGGAATTTCCATTTTCGGAAGAAGGAATTGTGAGCGGGGTAGAGTGGCTGAACGGGCAGCATGCGCGGTATGTGAAGCCTGAAAAATAGACGGTTGCGTGAACAGAAAGAGTGAAAAAGTAGAATGAGTTGGAAAAAGACATTTTATGAGGGGCTAAAGAGCGGTATCCCCATTGGACTGGGGTATCTGCCGGTCTCCTTTACGTTTGGCTTCCTGGCGGTGTCGGGCGGTCTGCCGGTCTGGGTAGCAGTTTTTATATCGCTGACGAACTTAACGAGCGCCGGACAGTTCGCAGGGACAAACCTGATTCTGGCGGGGGCTGGGTACTTTGAGGTGGCATTGACGACGTTTGTCATCAACCTGCGCTATATGCTGATGTCACTGTCCCTGTCCCAGAAGCTCGATGAAAAGACGGGAACCGGGGCGCGCCTGGCACTGGCATTCGGCATCACGGATGAGACGTTTGTCGTCAGTTCCCTGCATCCGGGCATTTTGAAAGCGTCGTATATGCTGGGACTTATCACGATGCCGATTCTGGGGTGGAATCTTGGAACCTGGCTGGGAGGCGCGATCTCGGCGGTTCTGCCGCAGGCGCTGCAGAATGCGATGGGAATTGCCCTGTACGCGATGTTTATTGCACTGATTCTGCCGGCGGCACGCAAATCGCGGTCGGTGTGCTGCGTCATCATTCTGGCAGTTGTGATGGTGTGCATTTTAAAATATGTTCCGGTTTTTGCCGGTATTTCCTCCGGTTTCCGGGTGATTCTGGTTACGATCGCGGCATCGGCGTTCGGTGCATGGAAATTCCCGCATGATCCGGACGGTAAAGAAGCCGGTCAGGACGAGAGTCAGAAAGAGGGGGCAGAATGATGAATACAGCAGAGGCAGCAGGAGCAGCCGGAACACTCGATATGAAATACGTGCTGACCTGTGTCCTTTTGATGGCACTGGTTACATATATTCCACGTGTTCTTCCGGTTACGATTTTCCGGAAACAGATCCGTTCGAAGTTTATCCGAGCTTTCTTAGATTATACGCCGTATGCAGTGCTGGGAGCATTGACATTTCCGGATGTATTTACCTCCACAGGACACCTCTATTCGGCGGTCGGAGGAACGATCGTAGCGGTGATTTTGGGATATAAGGGAAAGAGCCTGGTGGTAGTGGCGATCGCGGCGATTGTGACGGTTTACCTGCTTGAGATGGCAGGCGGAGCCGGTCTTTTGGCGTCGCTTTCATTTTAAGAAAAATTTAAAATGAATATGCGCGAAAGCGCGGGAAATTCATCATAAATAAAAACGAAAGGTGCAGACAAGATGATTACAATGAAGGGAGCCGCTGTTTCGGCAAAGCTGAAAGAGCAGGTGGAAAAAGGGCTGGAAACCCTGACATGGGTGCCGAAACTGACGATTATCCGGGTGGGCGAGAATCCGGATGATATTTCCTATGAGAAAGGCGCAACGAAGAAGCTGACATCGTTCGGGCTTGAGGTGGAATCGAAGGTATTTCCGGGAGATATCTCGGACGAGGCATTTAAGAAGGAGTTTGCAGCGGTCAATGCGGATGCGTCGGTGGACGGTATTTTAATGCTGCGCCCGCTTCCAAAACAGATCAACGAGCAGGATATTGAAAAAATGATCGATCCGGCGAAGGATCTGGACGGTATTTCCCCAGTCAATATCGCAAAGGTGTTCAGCGGCGATACGAGCGGTTTTGCGCCGTGTACGGCGGAGGCAGTGGTATGCATGCTGAAAATGAACGATATCGCGCTTTCTGGCAAACGGGTGGCAGTCGTAGGAAGAAGCATGGTTGTGGGACGCCCGCTTTCGATGCTGCTTCTGCATGAAAATGCGACCGTGACCATCTGCCACTCGAGAACCGCCAACCTGCCGGAGGTATGCCGGGAGGCGGATATTCTGACTGCCTGCGTGGGAAAAGCAGCGATGATTAACCACACTTATGTAAAAAAGGATGCGGTTGTCATTGACGTTGGGATCAATGTAGATGAAAATGGAAAACTCTGCGGCGATGTGGATTTTGCCGATCTGGAAGGAACTGCTTCGGCGGCAACCCCGGTTCCGGGCGGTGTCGGCGGCGTGACGACGGCGGTTCTGGCACAGCATCTGGTGCGCGCAGCACGGATGAAACAGGAAAAAAATAGTAATAAATAAGCGAAAGAAAGTTAAGAGAAAAGCAATACATTTCCTCTCGTTTTCAGGTATAACTTATAGTAAGAATGACAGTGTACCAGCAGTTGTTCCGGAAGGTCCGAACTCATTGTGGGGTGGAACTCACGGATGAAACAGAAAAACGGGAGGAATTTTTTATGAGAAAAATGGGGATGATGCGAAACAGGATGGCATTTCTGCTGGCAGCAGGCACGATGACAATGACGTCGGCGGCAGGTCTGGCAGGTTGTACGTCCGCACCGGCATCGGTGACGGTGCAGTCGGCGGAAAATACGGGGATCACGGTGACGAGCCAGGAGAAAATCAAGGCGGAGCCGGATATTGCGGAAATTACCTACAGTGTCTATTCACAGGCGGCGGATGCGAGCACCTGCCAGTCGGAGAATCAGACGGATTTGGATGCGGTTCTGGCGCTTTTGAAGGAAAAGGGAATTGCAGATACCTCGGTGCAGACGAGCGGTCTGGGGCTGAATCCGATCTATGACTGGGACAATGGCAAGAAGATCACTGGTTATGAGATGACGACGGAGGTGGTTGTATCGGATGTTGCGATTGAGGATGCAGGGGCGATCATCAGCGATTCGGTCAATGCGGGTATCAATTCGATCGATTCGGTCCAGTACCAGTGCAGCAATTTTGATGAGATTTATCAGGAAGCGCTCAAAAAAGCCATTGAGTCGGCGCGCGTGAAAGCCGAAGCGATGGCGGAGGCAGGCGGCTGCAAGCTGGGAACGATGACGAATGTGCAGGAGTACAGCAGCGGGCAGCAGGCGCGTTATTATGACACTTCTTACAGCAGCGGCATGGCGATGAAGGAAACGGCGATGGAAGATGCGGGTGCAGGCAGAAACCTGATGCCGGGGCAGGTGGATGTTGAGGCAGAGGTGTCGGCTACGTTTTCCATTCAATAGGGATCAGCTGCATGAAAGGTTGTCTGGTTTCGGAGGAAAAATCGGATTTTAAACAGGAAAAGGGAATAAACACAAATTGTATAAACCTTCGCATATCTGGGATACTAACAGTGTGAAATGGATGGTCGGAAACGGCTGCTGTTTTATGAGAATGTAGAACAGAATGCGGAGGTTTATTTTTTATGTGGGGAATGATAACCGCGCTGGTTTCCGGCGCACTCATGAGTATACAGGGCGTGTTTAATTCTGCCGTGATGAAACAGACCAGCATGTGGGTATCGGCTGGCTGGGTGCAGATAAGTGCGTTTGTGGTTTGCCTGCTGATGTGGCTTTTTACGGGGCGCGGCGCGGTATCGGAGCTTTGGCAGATCGAACCGCGGTATATGCTGACCGGCGGCGTGATCGGGGCATTTATCACGTACACGGTCATCAAGAGCTTTGACGCGCTGGGACCGGCAAAATCAGCGCTTCTGATCGTCGTGGCACAGATCCTGGTGGCGTACCTGATTGAGGTGTTTGGCTGGTTCGGTGTGGAGAAAGCGGGATTTGAGTGGCGCAAGGCGATCGGAGCGGCGGTTGCGATTGCGGGGATTGTGATTTTCAGATGGGAATAAAAATTTTCTGCTTGTGTTTAAAGGGGGTTTTGGTTAGAATAGAATTACGGACAAAACGCGCCTCGGAAAAAGAGGGGTGCAGAAGATGAAACAGACAAATCAAACAGTAAATCGGAAACGATGGATGCGAACAGGGGCAGTCGGCGTGGTATTTTTGGCGGCTGTTTTGTGTTTTGGTGTGCAGAGCCGGCGAGAGAAGCAGACGGTGGTGCTGGAGACGCAGAATAGTTTTTCAAAAGAAGTGGATGATTCGCAGGAAAGCTCTGAACGTCCAGCAAAACGGTCAAACGGCGGGTCAGTGGATGGGGATAATGAAGCAGCAGAGAACGCTGCACCTGAGGGGCAATCAAAAGAAAATCCCCAAACGCCGGAACCGAGAATCCTATATATCCACGTCTGCGGCGAGGTAGCCGCACCGGGCGTCTATGAGCTTCCGGCGGGCAGCCGTATGTATGAGGCGGTTGAAAAGGCGGGCGGGATGACGTCGGAGGCGGCGCAGGAATATGTAAATCTGGCGCAGGCGATCGAGGATGGACAGCAGCTTCGGATTCCGAGCCGGGAAGAGATTCGGAAATATCAGGAAACAGGGAAGGATGTCTCCGGGTTTCTGGGAGCCGGAGGCGCTGCTGGGAATGGCAGCGAGTCAGCTTCGCAGAAATCTGGAAGTAGTGCAGCATTGATTAATTTAAACACAGCTTCCAAAGAAGAGTTGATGACTTTAAACGGTATCGGCGCGGCGCGGGCGGAAGCGATTCTTTCTTACCGGGATCAGAAGGGCGGTTTCCGGACGATTGAGGATATTATGAAGGTGCCTGGCATCAAGAACGCGGCATTTCAGAAGATAAAAGATAAGATTACAGTATAGAGAGATAGAAGCATAGTGGTTGAGGTGGAGAATGGCGAAGGTATTAGTGGTAGATGATGAAAAATTAATAGTAAAAGGAATCCGTTTCAGTCTGGAACAGGATGGATTTGAAGTTGCCTGCGCCTATGACGGGGAGGAAGCGCTTCAGATGGCGAAGGAGATGGAGTATGATATGGTTCTTCTGGACGTGATGCTGCCGAAGCTGAACGGATTTGAAGTCTGCCAGGCAATCCGGGAGTTCTCCGAGATGCCGATCATTATGCTGACCGCAAAAGGCGACGATATGGATAAGATTCTGGGGCTGGAATACGGCGCCGATGATTATATCACGAAGCCATTTAACATTTTGGAAGTAAAGGCGCGCATCAAGGCGATCCTGCGCCGCAATTCCAAGAAATCGAGACAGGAGCCGCAGCAGACAAAGAAAGTCATCGAGGCGGGCGATCTGACGCTGGATTCGGACAGCCGCCGGGTCTTTATCGCTTCCCGCGAGATCAATCTGACCGCGAAGGAATTTGACCTTCTGGAGCTCCTGGTGTGCAATCCGGGCAAGGTTTACAGCCGCGAGGAGCTGCTGCGCTTTGTCTGGGGCAACCGGGCGGCGGCGGGCGGCGATGTCCGCACCGTAGACGTTCATGTGCGGCGGCTGCGCGAGAAGATCGAGCCGAGTCCGAGTGATCCGAAATATGTACATACGAAATGGGGCGTGGGGTACTACTTCCGGATTCGGTAATGTAGAAAAGAACTCAGAAGAGGATGAAAGGGGCGCTGCAGGGGAGTGTGTATCCCGGCAGCAGCTCTTTTTCTTTAGGTGACAAAGGCAGATGGGGCAGAGAATGAACGAGGAAAACCAAGAACAGGATCAGAAGAATGAAATTGCAGGGAAGCAGGAAGAGCCGGGACAGATAGTTTCAGAAAAAGTGGAGAAGAAACGAGAGGAAAAACCAAAGAAAAAGCGTCTCCGCATCCAGGGCGCCGCGTGGAGGCGGCTGGATAACACGGCGAAGCTCTTTGCGGCGGTGTCGGGCGAGGATTTAAGCAGTGTATTCCGGATTTCGGCGGTTCTGAAAGAAAAAGTAGATCCGGAGCTTTTGCAAAGGGCGCTTGTGCGGACACTTCCGGAGTTTGAAAATTTCCGGGTGAAGCTGCGGAAGGGATTTTTCTGGTATTATTTTGAGACGAACAACCGGAATCCGGGCGTGGAAGAAGAACAGAGTGCACCGTGCCGTTTCATTGATCCGCACCGGGGCGCGCGGTTCCCATTCCGTGTGAGCTACTATGGATGCAGGATCAATTTTGAAGTGTTTCACGGGCTGACGGACGGACTGGGGGCGCTGCGGTTTGCTTCACGGCTTACAGAACATTATCTGGAACTGGTGAAAAAATTGCCGGTTATGGTGCAGGAGCGGGAGTTTTCGCCGCTCCGGGAGGACGATTATCTGCGACATTACCGGAAACTGCCGCATCGGCATTATAACAGCAGACCGGCGATTGCGATTCAGGGGGAATTTCTCCCATTTGATCAGATGGCAGTGCTGCAGGGGACGATTGAGGTGTCGGCACTGAAGACGGAATGCAGGAAGGTGGGGGTCAGCATCACCAAATATCTGGCGGCGGTGCTTCTCTGGGCGATCATCCAGACGGAGACGGATGGGAAAACGCTGAAACGTCCGGTGGCGCTCAATCTTCCGGTGAACCTACGGAATTTTTTTGAGTCGGAGACGCTGGCAAACTTCTTTGCTGTCGTGAATATTTCGTGGGCGGCGGGAAAGGCGCCGGAGGCATTGGAAGAAGTGATTGCGTCTGTGAGTCGCCAGATGGATGAGCAGATCGTGAAGGAGCGGCTGGAGGAGACGATCTCCTACAATGTGTCGAATGAGAAAAAATGGTATGTGCGGGCGATCCCGCTATTTGTCAAACATCTGGCGATGCAGTTGATTTTTCTGCACACCAGCCGCGCCCACACGATGACATTTTCCAATATCGGACCGGCGCAGGTTCGGGAGGAACTGAAAGATTCGATCGAGGGCTTTCAGCTTCTTGTCGGCGCATCGCCGAAGCAGCGGATGAAATGCGGGGCGGTGGCGTATGACGGGAAATTATGCCTGTCGTTTACGAGCGCGATGGCAGAGAACCGGCTTCCGGAGTTTTTCTTTCACTTTTTGGAGGAAAAGGGCATCCGGGTAGAGCGAGAGAGCAATGGAATCACGGATACGGAGCATGATAAAGGACGTTATCCAGTGATTGCCCAGGATCGAGAGCGCGTGCGCCGTGCGGTGCGGGGATTTTATGTGTCATTGGTGCTCGTATCGATTCTGGCGGGGCTTACGAATCTGGCGACTTATCATCGGATTCCGTTTAAATGGTCGCTTCTGACGGCGGGCGCGGCGGCATATGTGGCGATGACGCTACGGTTTTCGGTCATGCGGCATGCGAGCCTGGCAGGAACGCTGGTGCGGCAGTCCCTGGGAATTCAGGCAATTTTGCTTCTGATTGACGCGCTTACAGGGCTTCGGGGGTGGTCGGTGGACTACGCGATCCCATGCGTCGCACTGTTTGAGGTGGCGGCGGTTCTTCTGATGATGTTAGTCAACCGGATGAACTGGCAGAGCTATTTTATGTATCAGATCACAATTACATTTCTGAGCTTTGTGCCGTTGATTTTCTGGAAAATCGGGTGGACGCATCATCCGCGTCTGACGGTGCTGGCAGCAGGTGTGTCGGTGGCAGCGCTGGCGGCGACGGTGATTCTGGGCGACCGGAGTGTGAAGCGGGAATTGAAGAGGCGGTTTCATGTGTAAATGGCAGGAAAATCGGTCACAGTAAAGGAACGATCTATAAAAATACGAAGATTGAAAATTTGGATGAAAGAAAGGGAAGAAGCATGAGTCGGAAAACAGTCAGCATGATAGGCAATCTGACGCGTGATATGATGAGTGACGTGATGGAGACATCGTTAAAGAAGCCGATCCAGACCGGCGAATTCCGGAAAAATCCGGTCGAACCGGCGTGGAGATGTCCGGCGGAATATATTTATGAGCTGGTAAAAACAGAACAGTTTGTGATGGAATATTTGAAGCCGAAGCAGGCGGTGACGGGGCGCGTCATTTTGCAGCTGCACGGCGGCGGGTATATCGGTCCGATGAAAAATATTTACCGGCGGTTTGCGGTTAAGTATTCACAGATCAGCTTCGGCGCGGATGTTCTGACGCCGGACTACCGGGTGGCGCCGGAGCATCCGTATCCGGCGGCGCTGGAGGATGCGGTGTACGCGTACCGATGGCTTCTGGAAGAGAAGAAATACCAGCCGTCCCAGATCGTGGTAGCCGGGGATTCGGCGGGCGGCGGCCTGGCGCTGGCGCTCTGTCTGTATGCGAAAGATCACGGGCTGCCGCTTCCTGCGGGCATTATCACGATGTCGCCGTGGACGGATGTAAGTCTGAGCGGGGCATCGTATGAGGAAAATTATACGATCGATCCACTGTTTGGTAATTCGAAGGAAAATATGTTGTACCAGTGCAGCTACATCGGGAATGCCAATCCGAAAAATCCGTATCTGTCGCCGCTGTTTGGAGATTTTGAAGGATTTCCGCCGATGCTGATGCAGGTGGGCGCGTATGAGGTGCTTTTAGATGATACGAGGGCGGCAGCGAAAAAGGCGCGCGCCGAGGGCGTCAAGGTGCGCTGCTCGGTCTATGACGGGATGTTCCATGTATTTCAGATGGGACTCGACCTGATTCCGGAGAGCCGCGAGGCATGGGAAGAGGTCGCGGAATATCTGCGGATCATCTACCGGATTCATCGGGAGCCGGAGGGAACGGTCGTGAAAAAGGTAAAAACGAGACGCAAAGAGACGGAAGACCGGGCGCGGCTGAATCTGTTGGCATTTTTAAAACGGGAGCTTAAAAAGTGAAGATTACGTTAGTGACAGTAGGAAAAATTAAGGAAAAATATCTGGAGGCGGCGATCGCGGAGTACAGCAAGCGGCTGGGGCGTTACTGCCGTCTGGAGATCGTGCAGGTGGCGGATGAAAAAACGCCGGATAAGGCGAGTGAGCTGCAGGAAGCGCAGATCCGCGACAAGGAAGGCGAGCGGATTCTGGCGCATATCAAGGAGGACGCGTATGTGATTGCACTTGCGATCGATGGAAAGCAGCGTTCCTCGGAGGAGATGGCGGCATGGATGGAAGACCTGGGCGTGCGAGGTGAGAGCCATCTGCAGTTTATCATCGGAGGTTCGCTGGGGTTGTCGCAGGCGGTGTTAAACCGTGCGGACACGAAGATCAGCTTTTCGCGCCTGACCTTTCCACACCAGCTGATGCGCGTGATTTTGCTGGAACAGATTTACCGGAGTTTCCGGATTATAAAAGGAGAACCGTATCATAAGTAGACATAATGCATGATGGGTGATTAAAAATCAGCTATTCATAATGCGCGAGAGCAGTTCGAGATCCTCTTTTTTGACCTTTAAGTTAGATGCCACCTCGGTTCCGTCCGGGGCGGTCACTTTTAGGGAAATGACGCTGTCCTCGCGCAGCGCGCGGGTGTAGGCGGCTTTCAGAAAAGGGGAAAATTTAGGGTGGCGGGCTTTGAAACGCGCCCACTCGTCCCGAAATTGCAGTAAGGATGAAAGATTCATGTGATTAAGTCCTTTCCGTTTTAATAACTGATGGTAGTGTATCATGCGCGGGGAAGGCATGTAAAGAGGAAAAATTATCAGTAACGAGAGGTAGACTGATAATTGTTCGCAGTAACGTAGACAGGAGAATCAAGATTCATGGAACAGGTACAGAAGAAAAATATACTAGGCACGGAGCCGATCGGCGGGCTTTTGCGGCAGTTTGCGGTGCCAAGTATTATCGCGATGCTGGTAGGCGCCCTTTATAATATCGTCGATCAGTTTTTTATCGGAAGAAGCGTGGGAGAGCTGGGGAATGCAGCGACGAACGTGGCGTTTCCGTTGACGATCTCCTGTGTGGCGCTGGCGCTTCTGTTTGGAATCGGCGGTGCGGCGTCCTTTAACCTGACGCTGGGAGGCGGCGATCGGGAAAAGGCGTTATTTTATATTGGAAATGCGGCGACGCTTCTGTTTGGAAGCGGTGTGATTCTGGGGACTGTGGCGCTTTTTTGCCTGACGCCGATGCTGCGCTTTTTCGGTTCGCCGGACAATGTGCTGGCGTATGCCAAAACGTATACGGGTATCACGGCTCTGGGATTTCCATTTCTGATTCTGACCAACGGCGGCGGGCATCTGGTGAGGGCGGACGGAAGCCCGCTTAATGCGATGCTTTACAATTTATCCGGGGCGCTGATCAATACAGTGCTCGATCCGCTGTTTATTTTTGGATTACATATGGGAATGGCGGGTGCTGCGCTGGCGACGATCATTGGACAGATTTTTTCAGGAATCCTGATTATCCGGTATCTGCGCCGTTACAAAAACGGACGGCTGACAGCGGCGCATCTTCGACCCCAGAGAACATATGTAAGCATGATTACCTCATTGGGGGCAGCGGCATTTTTCAACCAGCTTGCGATGCTGGTGGTGCAGATCGTGTTAAATAAATCCTTGACCTACTACGGTGCGCATTCGGACTATGGGGAATCGATTCCGCTGGCGTGTGCCGGCATTATCACGAAGGTCAATCAGGTGTTTTTTTCGATCGTCATCGGTCTTTCGCAGGGCATGCAGCCGATCGCAAGTTTCAATTATGGCGCGAAAAATTATGCGCGCGTGCGGCAGGTGTATGGGTTGGCGCTCAGGTGGGGATTTGCGGTGTCGGCGGTGTCCTTTGCGTGTTTCCAGTTGATTCCGCGTCCGATCATCGGGCTGTTCGGGGAAGGATCGGAGATGTATTTCCAGTTTGCGGAAAAATATTTCCGGATTTACCTGTTTTTCACGTTCTTAAACTGTGTGCAGCCGATTGCGTCGAACCTGTTTACGGCGATTGGAAAACCGAAAAAGGGTATTTTCCTGTCCCTGACGCGCCAGATTCTCTTTTTGCTGCCGCTGATTGTGATTCTGCCACTGTTTATCGGCATTGACGGCATCATGTATGCCGGACCGATCGCGGATTTTGTGGCGGGCGTGGTGGCGCTTGCGATGGCAGGCGTGGAGGTGAGACGGCTGCGACGGATGGAAAGTGCGTCCGTGCATGCATAGGCGGATGGTATATTTTAGCCAGTCCTTCATATATTGAGGTAAGGAGGACGGGCTGATGAAGGAGGAACAATCAAAGCAGGATGTGAGGGCGCTGTTTCATTTTTTCTCCCGGAATATCCGGGAGCAGCTTCTGGCGCTTCCGCTTGAGGCGGATGGAATGGAAGAGGTACGGCTGCGGGTTAGCGCGCCGCTGTATTACATATATAAAAATAAAGAGTACACAGCCGGAAGTGGATTCCGGGTCAGCCGGGAGGATGTGGACGAGACGCTGCAATGCGCGGCTCGTTCTTCCCTCTATGCTTACGGGGAGGAAATCCGGCAGGGGTTTCTGACCGTGCAGGGCGGACACCGGATTGGCGTGGCTGGAAGGACGATAGTGGAAAACGGACATATAAAGGCGATTCATCCGATAACCTTTTTAAATGTCCGTTTTTCGCATCAGATGATAGGATGTGCAGCAAAAATACGGTCGATTTTGACGGATCCAGGGACGGGAAGTATCCGGAATACGCTTCTGATTGCACCGCCGAGATGCGGAAAAACAACACTTCTGCGGGATCTGATCCGGATGGTATCAGATGGAGAAGAGGGAAAGGATAGGGGCTCTGCTTTGAGGGGGAGCTTTGAACGGTCTAAGGCAGGTGCAGGACATGAAAATAAAGCTGGAAAAATGGTGGAGATGAGGAAGCAGCATGGTGGAAAAGTGAGGGCGCAGACGGTCGGGGTGGTGGATGAACGTTCGGAGATTGCCGCCTGCTATCAGGGAATCCCGCAAAACGATGTTGGCTGCCGGACAGATGTGCTGGATGCCTGCCCCAAGGCGGAGGGAATGATGATGCTGATCCGCTCGATGGCACCGGAGGTGGTCGCGGTGGACGAGATCGGCGGTGAGAATGATTTGGAGGCGCTTCGCTATGTGATGAACTGTGGCTGCAGGATTCTGGCAACCGTACATGGAAATTCGATGGAGGACATCCGGGAAAAACCGGGCTTGTCCTCTTTTTTGCAAGAAAAACGGTTTGAGCGGTATGTGGTGCTGGGAAATAGACGCGGACCGGGAACGGTGGAGGCGGTATATGATGCAGCTGGCGAGGAGCTCATATGTGGATAAAATTGCTTGGAATCTGCCTTGTATGTGTATCGTGTGCGGGGATTGGCGGGGGTGAGGCATTGCGCCTGATTGGCCGGAGGCGTTTTTTGGAGGAAGTAAAACGGATTGCCGCGGGACTGCGGGGAGAGATTGGGTATACACAGGCAGTTCTTCCTCTGGTACTGTGCCGGGCGGGGGCACGCGGGGATGGAAAAGCGGGGAAGCTATTTTTGGTGGCAGGAGAGCGGCTGGAAGCGAATCCAGAGTGTCCGTTTGGGCGTATCTGGGAAGCGGTTCTGGAAGAGCAGGGGATTCGTCCGATGTTAGGAACAGAGGAATGGGAGCTGATGTGCCGGTTTGGAAACAGCATCGGGTATCTCGATCTGGAAATGCAGCAAAAGACGCTGGCACTGTATCTGGAAGAATTGGAACGGGCGATTGAGCAGCTGCGGCGGGAAGAGCCGGAGAAGAAACGGCTGTGCTGGGGGCTTGGGATACTAGGCGGGCTGTTTCTGGCAGTGTTGTTGATGTAAGTGGGGGAAGAAAATGGGAGTTAATCTAATATTTCGGATTGCGGCAGTCGGTATCCTGGTTTCCGTCCTCTGCCAGATCCTCAAACACAGCGGGCGGGAGGAACAGGCATTTCTCACAAGTCTTGCGGGTCTTCTTTTGGTACTGTTCTGGATGGTGCCGTATATTTATCAGTTGTTTGAGACGATGAAGGAATTGTTTGCGTTGTGATGTACTCTCGGAATCTTTCTGTGCTTGATTTTGTGAGATGATTTTTTGTCAGTTGTGCCCAAATTTCTGAGGCGTATGTTGATGAAATTCGGGTGCAGCTGGCGAAAAATCAGCCGCAAAAGCGAGTGCAGGAAAAACTCCGAGAGTACATTGCAGGGAAGGACGGTAAAAAATGTCAATTTTAACCGTATCGGTTCTTGGGATCACGGCAGTTCTTCTGGCAGTCCAGCTCAAGGGAAAAGGCAGCGAGTATGGGACGTACATTGTGATGGCGGCGGGGCTGTGTCTTTTTTTCTATGCGGCGGGAAAGCTGGAAGTGATTCTGAAAACACTTCGGACGATGGAATCCTGCATCGGGATCAGTCCAGTGTATTTGTCGGTGCTTTTGAAAATGGCGGGAATCACTTATATTGCCGAATTTGCCTCCGGGATTTGCAGGGATGCCGGGTACGGTTCGCTGGGAACACAGATTGAGATATTTGCGAAGCTGTCCATTCTGGCGGTCAGTATGCCGATTCTGCTGGCATTGTTGGAGACGGTGAAGCAGTTTTTGGCGTAGGGAAGTGGTAAGTGCAGAAAAGCGGAAAGATGGTGAGAGCAGGTGACGGTGGGAACAAAGATGGTTGTGCGGGCAGTGAGCGTTATGTTCTTGAGTGTATATTTGATGGCAGGAAATCATTTAACGGTGTCGGCGGCAAATGGTGAAAAGATATCCGAAGATTCGGATTTCAGTGTTTCTGGCGAGAACATGGATTCTCTTCTGAACTCACTGGATTTAAGCAGAATCGAAGCATTTTTAAGGGAAGCGGGAGGTTCGGCAGTCCCGGGGCTTTCATTCCGGGAAATCCTTTCGATGCTTCTCTCTGGCAATTATCAGAGTGCGGTTCGGATGCTGATGGATTTTTGCCGGACAGCCCTATTTCGGGAAATTTCAGAAAATGGCAGATGGATGGGGCAGATCATCCTTCTGGGAATTTTAGGGGCGGTGTTCGCCAGCTTTTCGAGTCTCTTTGCCGACAGTCAGGTATCGGAGATGGGCTTTTATGTCACGTATCTTCTGATTTTTACACTGCTTGCCGCCAGTTTTTTGAATGGGGTGCGGATCACGCGGACACTGTTGGAGCAGCTCTTTGAATTTGTCCGGGTGCTGGTTCCTGCTTTTTTTCTGGCTGTTTCCTTTTCCGGGGGAAGTACCTCGGCAGCAGCCGGATATGCGTGGACACTTGCTTCTGTCAATGTGGCGGAATGGGTGTTTTTACAGTTGTTTCTGCCATGCACCCAGTTGTATGTCCTGCTGTCGCTGGCGGGACATTTAAGCTCGAAGGATTTGTTTTCAAAAGCGTTAGAATTGCTGGAACAGGGGATGCGCTGGGGCAGCAAGGCGCTTTTGGGAGTGGTGCTGGGCTTTCATGTGCTGCAGGGAATGATTGCGCCGTATACAGATTCGGTGCGCCAGACGGCGTTGCGGCGGGCGGTCAGCCTGATACCGGGAATCGGACAGGGCGCGGCGGCAGTGTCGCAGGTACTTCTTGGAAGCAGCGTCCTGATTCGGAATACGGTGGGCATCGGGGGAGTGCTTGTGCTGGCGGCGGTGTCGCTTCTGCCGCTTTTGAAACTTTTAATCCTCTATCTGGGGTGCCAGGGAAGCGCGGCGCTTTTGCAGCCGGTCAGTGACAGCCGGGTGGTGGAGGCAGTCGGCGCAGTGGCGAAAGGATTTTATTTTTTGCTGGCAGCAGCTGGTTCGGCGGTGGTGTTATTTGCGCTTTCGATCGCGGTGGTGTGTGCGAGCACGAACGCGGCTTATTTTGCGGGGTAGAAGATGGAAGTAATTACTCACTGGGCGGGGAATATCGTCAGTTATCTAGTGTTTCTGACCGTTCTGACCGGGCTTTTGCCCGCACATAAGTATGAAAAATATATCCGTCTGTTTGCGGGCTGTATCCTGCTTCTGATTGTGCTGAAGCCGCTGACGGACGGGCTGCGTCTGGAGGAGCGGCTGAATTATCTGTTTACATCTCTTTCGTTTGAAAATGAAGCGGGCGAGCTGAAACGTGAGATGGATGAGATAGAGGTGCGGCGTAGAAATATGGTTTTGAGCCAGTATGAGGCGGAAGCGTCCAAGGAGGCAGTGCGGGTGGCAGCGGAAGCGGGATTTTCCGTGGAAAAGGCGGACGTAGAGCTGGAAAAAGATCCGGAGTCGGAGCAATTTGCCTCGGTGCGGAGTGTGACGGTGTATGTGGCGGGAAGTGAGGCGGGGATGGAAGCGGCGGAACAGGAGGCTCCGAGTTCGATGATTGAAATAGAAAAAATTTCCCCGATTGAAATTTCACTTGAACAGGAGCAGAAGCAGGGAGAACCCGCCGCCGCGCAGGCAGTTTCATGGATGAATGGGGAAAAGATTTGGGAGCTTCAGCAGCGGCTGGCATCGTTTTATCAGGTGGAGGCGGATCATGTGGAAGTCAGGATGGAACCTTGACAGGGAATGGGTCAAACGAAATGAAAAATGGCTGATTTTGCTGGTGCTTGGGCTGGCAATTCTGATCTTATATGCGCCGTTTGGGAAGAAGACGAGTGAGACGGGAGTCTGGCAGTCAGGGGAAAGATGGGCGGAGAGTGGAACAGGAACAAACTCTGGGAATAGAGCAGGGCAGGACAAAAATGGAAGTTCAGAAGAGAGTGGTTCGGATGTCGAAACAGGTCTGCCAGGCACTGCATCCAGGCAGGACACCAACCGCCTCTACGAGCTTCGCCTGGAGCAGCGGATCCGGGACGTTTTAAAGAAGGTGGACGGCGTGGGTGAGGTGGATGTGATGCTGACTCTGTTTTCTTCTTCGGAAAAGGTGCTGCGGGTGGATAAGGAGAGAAGCCGGGCGTCCACCTCGGAGACGGATTCTTCGGGTGGTACGCGGCAGCAGGCGGATGAATCGCTGCGGGAGAGCACCGTGCTGGCGGGAAGTTCAGGCAGCGGGGAACCGGTAGTTGAAAAAGAGCTGGCACCGGAGATTTCCGGTATCGTGATCAGCGCACAGGGAGGAGGAAATGCGTCGGTACAGAAGGAAATTTCGGAAGCGATGCAGGCATTATTCGGACTGCCGGCACATAAAATAAAAGTATTAAAGCGGGTGGAATAAAGGAGTATGCAAATATGAGAATGAAGATGAAACGCGTTTTCAGGAGAAATCAAATCATCATCACGACGCTGGCGATCATGATTGCGGCGGCGGGGTATCTCAACTATGCGGGAAAATCCGATCTGCCGGGGGCGGATACATATGAAGCGGGGGCGACCAAGATTTCAGATAGCGATATATATTCGGAAAATCAGGCGGTGTCCGGAAGCGTGGCGGACGGTGAATATGAGGAGATTGCAAGTCTTGACGATCCGGGAGAGGGAGATCCGCTGGCAGCAGGCAGTGAGGAGGGCACAGCGCAGGGGGCGGCGGACGGAGAGGAGGCATCTGCGGACAATCCGGCAGTCGATAACCCGGGCGAGGCGGTTTTGACAGGCGGAACCGGCGTGGCAGAGTACATAGCCAATGTACAGCTCAGCCGTGAACAGATCCGCGCCAAGAACCGCGAAGCGCTGAATGCCCTGATTAACAATGAAAATCTGGATGCGTCGGCAAAAGAGGCAGCCGTTCAGGATATGCTGGCACTCAATGCGATAGCGGAGAAGGAAAATGCAGCGGAAACGCTTCTGATGGCGAAAGGATTTGCCGATCCGGTTGTCAGCATCACGGATGGAAAAGTGGATGTCGTTGTCAACGCGCCGTCCATCACAGATCCGCAGCGCGCGCAGATCGAGGATATTGTAAAACGGAAAACCGAGATATCGGCGGAAAATATCGTGATTTCCCTTTTAAACCTGGGAGATTGAGGAAGTTTGGATGAGTTAATGTTCACGGGTAGGCACTTTTGGAACCGAAAGTGCCGTAAGAAAACGTGGTGGCAGCAGGAATTTGCCGTATTAAAATGCGAAGCCACGGCAAATTCCGTTACTGGGCACGTATGCGTGAACAGTAACTCGGATGAGATTCGAACCGGAAATGCCTTTGCAAACTCCTGTATTTTTGGTATAATAAAAACACTTAATTGAAATGTATTTCTGGAAGTATTCGAGCATCTGTTTTTCGTGGGAAGAGAAGATTCCGGGCGTACATGAAAGAGGTCAGGAGGGATTTGGAATGGCGAGAGAAGCAGAAGATAGAAGCACACATATCGTATATGAGAAGGACCGCATTGGAGAAGTGAAAATTGCCGATGAGGTAGTGGCGATCATCGCAGGTCTGGCAGCGACCGAGGTAGACGGTGTCGATTCGATGGCTGGCAATATCACAAATGAACTGGTCGGAAAGCTCGGCATGAAAAATTTGAGCAAGGGCGTGAAAGTGACCGTAACCGAGGATCACGTGGTTGTGGATCTGTCCTTAAATATGAAATATGGCTACAGCATCCCGGCAGTCAGTGAAAAGGTGCAGGACAAAGTAAAGACAGCGATTGAAAATATGACCGGTCTGATGGTTCTGGAAGTTAATATTAAGATCGCGGGTGTCAATATGCCGGCGGAAGCATAGCAGGTTTAGTGCTTTCGTAGCTTTTCATTTTCTTAACACAAAATACTCAGTTTGACCTTGACGGGGAAAAAACCGTATGATATGATGATCGCGTTAAAAGGGAGTAGTTATAACCATGTAACCAACAGACCCTGAGGATAGTAAACCTCATGGTTACATGCCTTGTGTAAGTCAGATGGCAGTGTGCTTTTGTAACAAAAAGCGTGTGCCGTATGATTCAAATGTGAGGAACAAGACTTTTAGCATATGTGGATGAAACGTATGCTGAAAGTCTTTTTTGTTTCATAGGAAATTGTGTCCTATGAAACAAAAAACGCTCCGCGAGGATGCGCACTCGCGCGAAGCAGAAACATGTCGCAAGCGAACGCGCTCGGCGCGAGAATGTGCCAAAGCACATTCTTTTTATGTTTCATAGGAAATTGTGTCCTATGAAACAAAAAACGCTCCGCGAGGATGCGCACTCGCGCGAAGCAGAAACATGTCGCAAGCGAACGCGCTCGGCGCGAGAATGTGCCAAGGCACATTCTTTTCATGTTTCATAGGAAATTGTGTCCTATGAAACAAAAACACTCGCATGGATGCATGTCTGGCGCGAAGAAAGACAGCTGCCAGAGCAGGTGTATCCTGGCAAGGGGCTCCAGGAAACAGGATATTTATGAAGGAAAACAAAATTAACAGGAGGAACAATATGGAATTTTTATGGGAAGGCGTCATGGCGATCACGCCGCAGCAGTTTGTGATGTATCTGATCGGCGGACTTTTGATCTGGCTGGCGGTCAAAAAGGAATACGAACCGGCGCTGCTTCTGCCGATGGGATTCGGCGCGATCATGGTAAACCTGCCATTATCCGGCGTCATTAACCAGGTGACGGAGGGCATCGGGGAGACACAGGGTATTATACAGTGGCTGTTTGAGACGACGATCAGCGCGTCGGAGGCGCTTCCGATTCTGCTCTTTATCGGAATCGGGGCAATGATTGACTTTGGACCGCTTCTGTCACAGCCGATCATGTTTTTATTTGGTGCGGCGGCGCAGTTTGGCATTTTCTTTGCGATCTGTGCGGCATCGCTGATGGGATTTGAACTCAGGGATGCGGCATCGATTGGAATCATCGGTGCGGCGGATGGACCGACTTCCATTCTGGTTTCCCAGATCATGCATTCCAACTATGTGGGCGCGATCGCGGTGGCGGCGTACTCCTACATGGCGCTGGTGCCAATCATCCAGCCATTTGCGATCCGTCTGGTGACGACGAAAAAAGAACGCCGGATTCACATGACCTACAGTCCGAAAAATGTGTCCAAAACGACCAAGATCGCATTTCCGATTGTAGTTACTATCATTGTCGGACTGATTTCTCCGGCATCGGTGGCGCTGGTCGGATTTCTGATGTTTGGAAACCTGATCCGCGAGTGCGGCGTGCTTCCGGCACTTTCCCAGACGGCACAGAACGAGCTGGCAAACCTGATTACCCTGCTGCTTGGCATCACGATTTCGTTCAGTATGCGTGCGGATGCGTTTGTGCGGGTTGACACACTTCTGATTATGGGAATCGGTCTGATTGCATTTATCTTTGATACGATCGGCGGTGTGCTGTTTGCTAAATTTATGAACCTGTTTTTGAAGACGAAAATCAATCCGATGATCGGTGCGGCGGGCATTTCCGCATTCCCGATGTCCTCACGCGTGGTGCAGAAGCTGGCGATGGAGGAGGAAAAGGGAAATATTATCCTGATGCATGCGGTCGGCGCCAATGTATCGGGGCAGATCGCCTCGGTCATCGCGGGCGGACTGGTTATTAAGCTGGTAAGCCAGTATTTGTAATATAGGTCTGTCGGGCAGATAAAATGGAAAAGGAAGGCTGCACTTGAATGATGAAAAATCAAGAGACAGCCATTGCACTGATTGAGATGGAGGAAAATATCGGATGTGGAATAATTTTTTGATTTCGCTGGCAATTATGGGAAAAGGAATGGCGGGAATTTTCGTCGTTGTCCTGATTATTACGGCAGTGGTGCTGATTTTAGGTAAGTTAAAGTAAAATATAAATTGGAAAAAGTATCTTTCTTTTTTCTTTCAGTTTTATGCAGTTCGTTGACATTCGACAGAGGTAAATCTATAATAGAAACATTGTTTGTAAGAGTTTGAAAGGGCCAGAAGGAGACATGAGAATGAGTCAACGAAATAAAATTCAGCGCCTGCTGCGAAAAGGCGCTTTGGCAACTTGTTTATCCCTGTCAGTTGTGTGCAGCAGCTTATCGGCAGTTACAGCGTATGCAGGACCGGCGGATGATCCGGCAGCGGCAGCACCAGTGATCGGACCGGGCGGTCCGGGAACCACGACCGATAATGCGGCGGCAGGAACTGACACGAACGCGAATGCGGGACAGCAGGCGGATAATTCCTATTATAATCAGACGTTATCTAATCCGGTTGTTAATCCGGTGGACAAGTATTCCTATAGCCAGATGGTAAACGATATTTCGGCGCTGGCAAGCCGTTATCCGGGAACAGTGACCGTGAAAACGATTGGAAAATCGGCGGACGGACGTGATATCTACGATGTGATTGTCGGCAATCCGAACGCATCCAAGAAGATTTTGTTCCAGGGGGCGATTCATGCCAGAGAGTATATCGTTGTACCGCTGATGATGCAGCAGCTCGAGTATCTGGCAGCTGGATTTACGAATAATGGTACCTATATGACGCAGCCGCTTTCTAATATATTGGGACAGGTGGCATTTCATTTTGTGCCGATGCTGAATCCGGATGGAGTCACGATCAGCCAGATGGGCGAGAATGGTATCCAGTCGGAGGAACTGCGCCAGACGATGCAGGCGGCGTACGCGGCGGACAAGGCATCCAGTCGGACAACGGTCAGCTATGAAGAGTACATGAGACGCTGGAAGGCGAATGCACGCGGTGTCGATCTGAACTATAACTTTGCAGCAAACTGGGAGGGAATCAATGTGTCTTTAACCCATCCGTCTGCAAATGGTTATAAGGGAACCAACCCACTGTCAGAGCCGGAGAGCCAGGCAATCGCGAACTTGATTCAGGGAACGGGATTCAATGCGGTTATCAACTATCATGCGATGGGAAATGTGATTTACTGGGATACGCAGAACAACCAGAAAGCGGCAGAGTCCAAGGCGCTGGCAAACGCTGTTCATGCCTTAAATGGTTATTCCGTTCTTGGAAGCAAGGGCGTCGGCGGCTTGAAGGACTGGCTGCAGCAGGCAGCAGGCATCCCTGGTATCACGATCGAGGTAGGACGTTCCACCTGCCCGGTATCTTTCTCGGAATATCCGGCGATCTGGAACCAGAATAAGGCAGTCCCGGCAACGCTGGGATATTATGTGGCGACACATTGATGATGGAATAAAATGAAGATTAGATAGAAAAAGGATGTGCGACTGGAGTTGGAAGTGGTCGTACATCCTTTTTTGTTTCAAGATTTGGAACGAATCAACAAAAACAGGAAGCTAAAACTATATAAAATGGAAAATACATTCTTTTTTCAAAAATATGGTTGACAAATTCTGCAACATGATCTAATATAAAATCACAAAAGGAACAAAAATTCCATAAACGACAAAAAAGAACAAATTGAATGAAATGGAGGATTTCAACATGAAAACAAGAGAAGTTGTATTCTACAGCGAAGGCGCAAAGATGGTAGGAGATATTTATCTCCCGGATGATTACAAAGAGGGCGAGAAGAGACCAGCAGTTCTGTGTAACTCTGGATGGACCGGCGTTAATAAGTGCTATCCGGCACTGTTTGCAAGAGCTTTAACAGCAAGAGGATTTGTATGCATGGGCTTCGATTACAGAGGATTTAAGCCGAGTGAGAATGTTCATCCATGCCTGCCGAAGTACACAACCCTTGAGACAGAGGTTGAAGACGTGGCAAACGCATTTACCTTTATGCAGATTCAGCCGGAAGTAGATCCGGAACGCTGCGGACTTCTTGGATGGGGTGTCGGCGGTGCTGTATGCGTAACCGTTGCAGCGCGTGACAAGGAAGTAAAAGCGATTGCAACCCTGAACAGCTTTGTAAATGGCGAGCGCTGGATGCGTGACGGCATGGGAAATGATAAGTTTGGAAAGAGCGTTGCACGCCTCAGAGAAGACCGTATCAAGAGAATTACAACCAACGATCCGGTTCTGATGCATCCGTACACCGATTATCCGAACATCACAGAGAGCGGCGATTTCTATACAGACCATGTATTAAAAGAGATCAACGGCGGTATCGGCGATTCTGTCAACAAGGATAATGGCGAGGAGTTCCCGACCCCGATGAGCACCGCAATCGGCGAGAGCTTCATCCGTTTCAACGTAGAAGACCTGCTTCCGAGAATCGCACCGCGTGCTGTCTTTGTAGGTCATGGCTATTATAACGAGCTGCATCAGCGTGTAGAGGCGGAAGAAGCATACCGTCTGGCACAGGAGCCGAAGCAGTTATACTATGTAGATGGCAAGCACAATGAGTGGATGTTCGACGACGATCCGAAGTTCCAGGCACTGGCTGACGCGCTGGCAGCATTCTACAAGGAGAATCTGAAAGCATTCCAGTTTGGTTTACAGAAATAATCTATGGACAGAGAAAAAGAGATTGCATATTTAATGCAGGGAGCGTATGACCTCCATATGCACGCAGCCCCGTCCCCCTTTCATCGAGTTTTGGATGATTACGGGCTGTTAGAAGAAGCCGGGAGAGCCGGAATGGCAGGAATTATGCTGAAATCTCACTATGAGTCCACGATTGCGCGGGCAATTCTGGCTAATATCCACTGTGCTTCGTGTACGAAAGCCTATGGCGGTCTGGTGTTAAACTGGCCAGTCGGAGGACTCAATCCATATGCGGTTGAAAATGCGATGAAGCGCGGATGCCGTATCGTGTGGATGCCGACCCGGGACGCAAAGAACTCTTTGTGTTCCGGGAATATGCCGGGAGATTTCTTTGACCGCTCTGGAATCTCTATCCTGACCGAAACAGGGGAGCTGAGGGCGGAGGTTTTGGAGATTTTGAGGATTGCCAGAAAGTATGATGCGGCAGTCGCGACCGGGCACATCAGCCCGGAGGAAAGTATTCTCCTGTGTCAGGAGGGAATCCGGCAGGGAAACCGTATGGTTCTGACACATCCAGAATTTCCGCGGACGCGTGTCGATGTAAAAACGCAGAAACAGCTGGCAGCTCTGGGCGTTTATATTGAAAAATGCTGGTATAATGTGGCAGAAAAGGAATGCACGGCGCAGGAGATGGCAGACCATATCCGGGTAGTCGGAGCAGAACACTGTTTTATGGTAACGGATCGGGGGCAGACTTCAAGAGAACACCCGGTGGAAGCGATGAAGTTGTTTATGCAGACATTGCTGGATGAGGGAATCACGGAAGATGAGATTTATGTGATGACGCATACGGTGCCCCGGAAGGTGCTGGGAGAGTTATAGTAAATTTGATAATTGAATATGAAAAAATAAAAAGGTCAAAAATCAATTATAAGTTTACTTATAAGAATTCTTGACCTTTTTATTTTTTTCGAGAAGTACTTTTAAGAAGGTAAGGGATAATATAGTGTACTGGAAGGAGGATATCTATGGAATATACCAATATGTCGTTTCTATATGATTTTGCATTTATGTCGCTGCTGCTGATTATAGCCCAGTTCCTGCGTTCCCGTATAAAATTTTTGCAGATGTTTTATATTCCAGCGTCTGTTTTGGCAGGTCTGATGGGACTTGTCCTGGGACCGCAGTTTTTAAACGTGATTCCGTGGAGCGGTAAAATAGGAAGTTATGCTTATATGCTGGTATGTGTATTATTTGGCGGTTTGTTCCTGGGGAAAAAAGATAAAACCAATGTAAAACAGATTCTGACAAAGGTGGGCGATTCCTTTTGTGTCAATATGGGAGCTGAATTTTTCTGTTTTGGTATTGCATTGCTGGTAGGCGGTGCACTGATGAAAATTTTGTTTCCAAATGTATTTACAGAAATTGCCCTGCTGATGCCATCTGGATTTTGCGGTGGACATGGCTATGCTTCAACGATTGGAACGGCACTTAACAATTCACTGGGACGTGAAGATGGCGTTGTACTGGGGCAGACGTTTGCAACCGTGGGCCTGTTAGTTGGTTTGTTTGTAGGAATTGCCTGTATTAACTATGCAACCAGACATGGAGGAACACGTCTGGTAGAAAAAGCGGAATCTCTTCCGGAAGAGTGCCGCACAGGAATCGTTCCAGTAGGTAAGAGAAATTCGATGGGAGAAGAAACCATCAATCCAATGAGTATGGATCCGTTGGCATTTCATCTTGCACTCACGCTGACTGCAACACTGTGTGGTTATAAGTTCTACGATTTTTATAAACAGTTCTTACCGAATGTAGAATTACCGGTTATGTGCCTGGCAATGATATTTGGTGTCATTATTAACACGATTATAGGGCATACTCGTTTTAAAGACAGTATTGATGAGCATGTGGAAGGACGGATTGGTTCGATGGTAACCGATTATCTGGTTGGCTTTGGTGTGGCATCTATTTCGATTTCCATTGTACTTGAATTTGCAGGTCCGATTTTAGTTTTATGTGTATTAGGAATGCTGACATCCCTGTTTTTAGTATTTGTAGTTGGACAGAAGCTGTTCCGCAATTTCTGGTTTGAACGATCAATTTTTGTATTTGGATGGACAACAGGAGTGGTGGCAATCGGTGTTACGCTTCTTCGAATTGTAGATCCGGAAGGAAAGAGCGGCACATTGAATGACTATGGATATTCGTATACGCTGCAGTCCGTGATTGAGGTCTTTATCATCGCATTTACGCCAATTTTGACGGTTTCCATGGGATGTATTGCAGTTGGTGTGATTGAAACGGGAATTGCTGTGGTGCTCTTCCTGATATGTGCAAAATGCTTTGGTGTACATAATGAGAGGATGAATGAGCTTCGGGAAGGTGAAGCAGAGGTCATAAGTAAATAAGTCTTTGTATATTCTGAAAAATGTGTGGTTGGACATGAAAATGAACAGCCACACATTTTTTATTGATAGAAAGTTCGCCTCGGACTAATGTAGGTGAAATAGAGGAGAATGATGAGAGAAAGAAAATCTCTCATTTTTATGGTGAAGTGCATTGACTCCCCAGATTCCCAGAAGGACGAGAGCAATACCGAAAAATTCATGGAAACCGAAAGGCTCGCTAAGAATAATAACGCCTGTAAATACAGCTGTAACAGTGGAGATGCCGCTGAAGCTGGATGCAGTAGCCATGGACATATGGGTAAAAACTATGTTCCGCAGTGCTGAAGCATAAAGTGAGGACCCGATGGATAAGGCAAGAAGACAGCCAACGATAACAGGATCCGCGAGCGGACGAAATAACTCGATGGGATCGTTGGAAACAAGGTGCGTTATCAGAGAAATGCTTCCATAAACGGCGAACATAGCGAAGCTCATAGCATAGGTAATGTCCAGAGGTGTCAGATGTTTTCCGAGCTTCCGGATACAGAGATTTAAGGAAGAGGACATAAAGGCAGCCATTAACAACAGGAAAAAGCCCCATACGGTTGCAGCCTTATCCTCAGAATTTCCGGCAACAATGAAAATACCTAAAAAGCTAAGAAGAATAAAGAAAAATTGTCCTGCAGAGGGCTTTTCGTGAAAAAACGGAATGGCAAGCAAGGTGGTGATTAGCGGGATTAATGCCAGAATCACACTTGCTTTCCCAGAAGGATAGAAGCACATGCCGGTGGTTTCAAAAAAGCCATTAAGCAACTGGAAAATACAGATAGGAAGAATACATATGCCCATATCACGAAGAGAACGTAGATGAATTCGTTCGGTATGTTTTAAGGCGTAAAGTAGCACAAGACAGATTGCAAAACGAAGTGCAATTAGTAGTGCGGTATCTCCATTTAGGCGTGCAGTTAAGATTTTTAGCGGTAAATAAGAAATGCCAAATAAGAAGTTGTATAGGATAGCTCCTAGGATTGGATTAGTTTGTGCAAATTTCATGACGTTCCTTTCAACATGATTATATGATAAATGGTTCAATATAGGAAATATATGTCAAAGAAACCTCTGTAATCAAGGAAGAATTGCAGAGGTTTCTTTAATTTTTATATGTTTTTATATTTTGTGCGAACGCTTTTAATTTGAAAAGCTATACCTTATCGGAACTGCCAGATCCTGTTTTATCAAATTTTTTATAATTTTTAATCAGAATTCCCAGACTGGCGGTGGCGCCGATCATGATGAGGGCGGCGAACATTCCGCCGAAGTTTGCGATGATCTTGACACCATTGACACCAACGGTTGCGATCATGATGTAGCCGACTGCCATCGGAACGACACACCACACAAGCTTTAACCACATCGGGGAGTCCGGGGAATCCGGGTTGATACCCTGAGTGGAGATGCCTGCCATAGCGATACAGTTGGAGTTGCAGGCGGTAATGGTGCTGAGGAAGATCAGAACAACGAATAATGGGATGATCAGATTTCCAAGCGGAAGAGCTCCTAACATATCATAAGGAACATTCTCAACGCCGCGGTCATAAGATGCAACGAGGTCGAACAGTCCAGAAGTCTGAACCCACAGAGAGGTACCGCTGACTAAAACCATCCACAGGGCACTGACAGAAGCACAAAGACCTACATATAATCCAAGCACGTGTTTTACCTTGCGTCCATAAGCGATCTGTCCCATGAAAGCGCCAGAGGTAGGTGCCCATGCCATCCAGCTGAACCAGTAGAAGGTGGTCCACCACTGCGGCCACTGGGTTCCAACGGATTCACCAGTAATCAGGATACGTTCAATAAAGGTACCTGCGAAACCGCCCAATGCCTCGGTAGAGAGGTTGAACAGGAAGGAGGCATTTGAAAATACCAGCAGGAAAATCAGGAAAATAGCAAAGCCGTATACGTTGATATTGGAAACATGCTTCATAGCTTTCTGGATACCGGAAACAGCCGTAGCAACCGTGACAGCGGCAACGACAATACCGACCATAAACCAGAGGCGGGCATTAGATGGAAGTCCAAGCATTTTAGAGATACCACCGGAAATATTCATGAATGCCTGTGCAACAGAACCAGCCATACCGGCACCGATGGCAAATAAGGTGATTGCGTCGATGGTCTGCATCCAGCGAGGATGGTAGCAGCGGTCACCCAGAAGAGGGGAAACTTCACTGGCGATGGAATACGGCTTTTTCGCGTTGTAATACATGAAAGCAAATACAACCGCCGGAACCGTATACATACAATATGGAACGATCGTCCAGTGAAGGAACATGGTTTCCATGGCAAATTTCAGGGAACCGCTGGTAGAAGGTTCAACGCCGTATAATTCGGTCGGCGGGTACGCGTAATGCGCGATCGGCTCCCCCGGTCCCCAGAAGAGGACACCGGCTGCCATGGTTGTTGTGAGGGCGATAGTAAACCAGGAAAAATTGCTTAGTTCTGGTTTGGCGTCCTCACCGCCGATTCGTACATCGCCAAATTTGGAAAACATGGCAACAACGGCGACGATTACGATTGCAAGGGCGAGAATGCTGGCAGCCCAGCCGAGATTTTTGATGATCCAGTTGTTGATATTATTGATGACTCCCAGAAAAGTTTCCTGATCGACAAGGCTTAAAACAAGGAACGCGACCAGAATAATAAATGGCGGGAAAAAGGTCATGATGCGAATTTTTGAGTTTTCATTTTTAGCATTTTTATCAGTCATTTATGATTCCTCCTTGTAGGGTGTATCCCAGATAGGACGATAGTCCTCCGGGTGGCGGTCGGTCAGAACGGTATTAAAATCACGTTCTTTTGCAATCCGGTTTAAATCAACGCTTCCATATAAAATAGCTTCTTCCTGGACGCCGCAGCTGTCAATCCGTTCTCCAATAGGACTTACCAGCTGGCTTTTTCCTGCGAAGATCTCATCGCCGGACAATCCACAGCGGTTGACTGCGGCTATGTATACAAGATTGTCCAGGGCACGGCACGCAAGGTTTAAATCCCACCATTCTTTGAAATAGTAGCTGGCGCGCCATGCGGCCGGGACTAAAACCAGTTCGGCACCGGCCAGTGTCAGCAGGCGGACGGTTTCTGGAAAGCATACGTCGTAGCAGATGACGACGCCGATCTTTCCGAGTTTTGTCTCAAAGACCGGGTACTGGGTGCCGCGCTGCAGATAAGTTCGTTCGTCTCCGACGGGATGCGTTTTTGAATAATGCCCGAGAATCGTGCCGGTATCATCGATCAAAAAAGCAGAGTTTTCGACTCCAGATGGGGTGGAAAAAAGAATCGGAGCCAGAATAAAGACTGAAAGTTCCTTTGCCAGACTACGCATCCGTGTCAAGGAAGGTCCATCTTCGATTTCGGCGAGCTTCATCATATCTGGGATGCAGGTGCCGAGATAGCCGACATTAAATACCTCTGGCAGACAAATCAATTTTGCCCCGTGAGCGGCTGCTTCCCGGATCTGTTTCTCTGCTTTGTCAAGATTATTAGAAACATGGAACAAATCGCAGTCCATCTGGAGCATGGCGATTTGGTAAGGTGATCGAGTTTGTTGCATTTGAGTATCCCCTTCCTAAAATAGAATATTTATTCCATAAACGACATTTATGATATAATTATAGAATTTATAAAGGAATAAATCAACCAAAAATACAATAATAAAGAACAAATTTACCTTTTTTACAAAGAAATCCTCCGAAATTTGTCTGCTTTGACGAAAAACAAATGTCAAATTGACGAATTTGTAAGGAAAGTATATAATAAAACCAAACGAAAATCGAGTGAGAATCTTGGAATGAATGAGGATAAACGATGGGCAATGAAGTATTGGAACAGATCATAAAAATCAAGGACGCCGTACCGAAAAAACAGAGAATTCTCTGCAATTATCTGGCGCTGAATTATGAAAAGATCGGCGTGATGACGGTGGCGGAACTGGCGGAAAATGCGGGTGTGGGAAGCACGACAGTCATGCGTCTGGTACAGCTTCTGGGCTTTGACAGCTACACTACATTTAAGAAAGCATTGGCACAGGAATCGCTTTTGAAAAATACAACGCCGTACCGTAGCCTGCGGCAAGAATTTTCCCGTACCTCGGAGACGGCGAGCCGGGATACGTTCCATATGGCGATCGCGGACGGAATCCAGGTGCTTGAAAATCTCTGTACGCCGTCAAACATTTCCCAGTTTGAGGCGGCAATCCAGCTGATGCTGGAATCAGATCAGCTCTATATATTGGGAATGCGTTCCAGCAAGGCGCTGGCGCTGTATTTTGAATATGTGGCAGAGCGCTTTTATCCGCATATCCGCCAGCTCAGCCGGGAGGAAGAGTTTGTCTATGACCGGATTGCAATCAATACGACGCCGAAGGATGTGCTTTTAGTGTATTCGGTCTGGCCATGTACGAAAAAGACGATTCGTGTGGCAGAGTTAGCACATAACCTGGGAATCCCGATGATACTGATCACAAATACAAGCTTAAATCCATTGGTAAAGATCGCAGATGTAGTGATTGATACGAATTCTGTGAACCATCCGAGCGGTGATACTGCTTTGATGCTGGTAACGGAGGCGCTCATGAGTGAACTGGGAAGACGGACCGCACCGGAATCCACGAAGAATATTGAAAAGATCGAACAGGCATTGAATGACAATGGACTGATTCTCTGGGAGAATTAATCGAAGATGTGTAACTGGAAATTCCGATAAAACAGGGCTGCCGTTATTCCTCAAACGGCAGCTCTTCTTTTCGCAAAAATGTCCGGATCGACTCGTCCCACTCGCGTTCCAGCGTCTTGTCTAACGTAAATTGGTTGAGCGACAGCCCGGTGACACAGCTTAAATGCTGGTTTTCATAATGAATATTTAAGAACAGTCCGCCGACCTGCTCCGGGAGCCATTGGCTTTTGCGGGCGGTCAGAAACTGTTCGGTGGCAGCCTTCGGAAGCTTCAAAATGATGGAGAAGCGCTCCGGAAGCTTTTTTCCTTTTATGAGGGAAAAACAGAACGGGCGCAGAGTTTTCCAGGTTGAATATTCTTCAATCTGCCCCTCGGCACGCTCTTCTTCGGAATAAAAGCTTTTATGGACGCGTCCGTCGATGGAGAAGGTGTTGAACGTTACGATCTCCGCTTCCTTGAGCAGAAAGCGGTCAAATGTCTCTCCGATGAACAGTTTCTTGGTAAATAATTTTATATCACAGATATTGCAGGCAATCATATGTGTCCTCGCTGAGATGGTAAATTCGTTATTTTCTGTGTAATGTAGAAACAATAACGTAGATTCTATTTTATCGCAGGCGGGAGGGGGACGCAAGTGACTTCTTATTGGCAAGACGGAGAATTTTAAAATTTTATTAGCACTCAACAAAAATGAGTGCTAATTTTCTATTGACATCTTGGAACGCTGGTATTAAAATAAGAGTCACGGTGATGGAAAATCACAAAAAAAAGAATTTTACAAGCGTATATTTATGTAGCTGGATAGCAGGATTGGACGCGGCAGAGTGAAACTGCCAGACTCCATTTCCGGGAGCGGATATCCACTGTATTTTGCAATCAAAAGGAGTGTATAGATATGGCAGCAAAAACAGGAAGTTTATCAATCAACAGCGAGAATATTTTCCCGATCATTAAGAAATGGCTTTATTCCGATCATGATATTTTCTATCGTGAGCTGATTTCCAACGGATGCGACGCGATCACGAAGCTGAAAAAGCTGGCGCTGATGGGCGAGTATGAGGAGCCGGGAGAGACGGAGTATAAGATTCAGGTTACCGTTAATTCTGAGGACAAGACGATCACCGTCGAGGATAATGGTATCGGTATGACTGCCGAGGAAGTGGAAGAGTACATTAACCAGATCGCATTTTCCGGTGCACAGGATTTCCTGGCAAAATATAAGGACAAAGCAAACGAAGACCAGATCATCGGTCATTTCGGTTTGGGTTTCTATTCTGCATTCATGGTAGCGGACAAGGTTACGATCGATACTCTTTCTTATAAGAAAGACGCAGAGCCGGTTCACTGGGAGTCTGAGGGCGGCACTGAGTTTGCGATGGATAAGGGCGATAAGGAAGGCAATGGTACCAAGATTGTCCTTTATTTAAATGAAGACAGCACTGAGTTCTGTAATGAGTATCGCGCACGTGAAGTCATCCAGAAGTACTGCTCTTTCATGCCGGTTGAGATTTACCTGAAAAATGCAACGGCAGAGCCGGAGTATGAGACGATCGAGAAGGATCAGCTGACCGACAAGGACACCATCGTTGAGACGGTGGTCGAGGAAGCAAAGACCGAGGAAAAGGAGAAAGAGGACGGCACAAAAGAGACCGTGGAGGTATCTCCGAGAACCGAGAAATATAAGATCCTGAAACGTCCGGTGGCACTGAATGACATTCACCCGCTGTGGAACAAGCATCCGAACGAGTGTACCGAGGAAGAATACAAAGAATTTTACCGCAAGGTATTTATGGATTACAAGGAACCGCTGTTCTGGATTCATCTGAACATGGATTATCCGTTCAACCTGAAAGGTATTCTGTACTTCCCGAAGATCAACATGGAGTACGAGAGCATTGAGGGCACTATCAAGCTGTACAACAACCAGGTATTTATCGCGGATAATATCAAGGAAGTTATTCCGGAGTTCCTGATGCTCTTAAAGGGCGTGATCGACTGCCCGGATCTGCCGTTGAATGTATCGAGAAGTGCGCTGCAGAATGATGGATTTGTAAAGAAGATTTCCGATTACATCACCAAGAAGGTAGCGGACAAGCTGACCGGTATGTGCAAGACAGACCGTGAGACCTATGAGAAATATTGGGACGATATCGCTCCATTTATCAAATTTGGCTGCTTAAAGGATCAGAAATTTGCTGAGAAGATGGATGACTACATCATTTACAAGAATCTGGACGGAAAATATCTGACGTTGAAAGACTGCATGGATAAGGCGAAAGAGGAAGGTCATGAGAACCAGATCTACTATGTAACAAATGAGAAAGAGCAGAGCCAGTACATCAACATGTTCAAGGCAAACGGACAGGATGCGATCATCATGTCTCACAGCATTGATAATCCATTCATCAGCCAGGAAGAGCAGAAGCATGAGAACCTGAAATTCCTGCGTATTGATGCCGATGTCAATGACACGCTGCGCGAGGAAGTGAAGGAAGAGGACAAGGAAGCGCTCAAGAAACAGGAAGAGACGTTGACAGAGACCTTCAAGAAAGCACTGGGCGATGATAAGCTGCAGGTAAAGGTTGAGAAGCTGAAGGATGCTGAGATTTCTTCGATGATCACCCTGTCGGAGGAAACACGCCGTATGCAGGATATGATGAAGATGTACAACATGGGCATGGACGCGTCGATGTTCGGCGGCAGCGGTCAGGTGCTGGTACTCAACGCGAACAACAAGCTCGTTCAGTACGTCTTAGAGCACACGGATAGCGAGAATACGCCGAAGATCTGCGAACAGCTCTACGACCTGGCACAGCTCAGCCACGGTTCCCTGACACCGGAGCGCATGACGAAGTTTATCGCACGGTCGAATGAGATTATGGGTATGATGCTGAACTAAGGGCGTCTGGTTTAGGACTGTTTTATATAGGAAAATATGTTAAAATATCATATATGATATAATAACGGAGCTGCTGCACGTAAATGTGGCAGCTCTTTTATTACCTGTCGTAAGAGAGCAAATGGGATTCACTATTTCACGAATTTACTATTTATGATAGAATAGGAGCACTTAGCAAGGTTTTTTCAGATTTGACGGGGAGGTGCGTGTATGTTTGGAATCGGAGGATGGAAACAGGTTGGCGCGACGTTTGATATGAAACGGCAGGCGGCGATCCGGGAGCAGCTGGAACAGGCGGGAATTGAGTATCAGGTCAAGGTGCAGAACCGTCTGAAATCGGGCGTGCTTTCCGGCAATCAGCGGGCGAGGCTGGGAAGTGCGGGAGAAAATGCGGCATCGGAACGGGAATATCTGTTTTATGTGCAGAAAGCAGAGGAGGAAAAGGCGCGCCGTGTGATAGAAAGCGCCGGAAGATAAAACAGGTATTTTCTGGGAATGAAAGGCCTGAATGACGAAGGAGAGAAAATGGGAGAGGGAAACTGGAACGAATCGGATCTTTGGCAGTGGGAGGCAGATGAAAATGGTCTGCAAACGGAACCTGAGCTGCAGAATGCGGTTCAGAGTCCGAAACAAATCCGAAAAACCTGCCGCCGCGAGGTGCGCCGTGTCTGCAATGTCCTCGGCTGGGCGTTGGCATTTTTCAGCGTGATGACGGTGCTTGTCAGCATACTTCTGGAAGTGGCTGGCAACGTATGGGCGGACGGAGGCGTGATCAGTACGTTTTTGAACCGGATGGTAAATGCAGCGTGGTATGAGGACGGCGGAAGCACGCTGGTCATCTATGCGCTGGTTCTTCCATTCGTATTTTTAATTCTGCGCCTTGTCCCGGAAGAACGGGCAGAGAAAATGAAGATTAGTTTCCTGCAGTTCTGTATGTTTTTTATTTTGGCACAGGGATTTGGAACTATCTTTAACCTGCTGGGAAATGCAATCAATGATGCGGTGGCGGCAAGTAGCGGCGGCGATGCATCCGCGATGAACCCGGTCAACGAGATGCTGGATTCGCTCTCGCCGGTAATGATTTTATATGTAGGGTTTTTAGGACCAATTATTGAGGAATATATCTTTCGATGGAAACTTTTAAACCGATTGCGCCGTTTTGGCGATAAGGCGGCGATCACCTACACGGCGCTGATGTTTGGTCTGATGCACGGAAATGTGACGCAGTTTCTCTATGCGGCGGTGATTGGCGTGGTTCTGGGATATGTGGCGGTGAAGACGGGACGGATGCGTTATAACTGTCTGCTGCATATTCTGATCAACAGCTGGTCGTTAGTGATAGCGATGCTTGGAACACAGGATACGCTGCTGCCGCTGTTTATCACGTTTCTGATGACCGGGTTTATGGGCTGCACGATCATCGGGGCGTTTGTTCTGCTGATTTTCAATTTCCGGAAAATCCAGCTGTCCGATGGGGCACTCCCAGAGGGAGTGAAATTCCGCAATATATGTGGGGCAATGTATGGGAATCTCGGAACAGTGGCATTTATTCTGGTAAGTTTGATTACGATGGCGTTTTTCTTGTCGAGATGATGTGGTGGTCAGCTGCTGTTCACAAGCAGGCACTTTTGGAAGTGAAAGTGCCGTAAGATAACGTGGTGGCAGCAGGAATTTGTTGTATTTAAATGCGAAGCCACGGTAAAATCTGTTACTGAGCACGTGTGCGTGAACAATAACACTGTTCATGTGTTTGTCATGTATTTCAGCATGTATTTCACGGGATTCTGCTTGACTTCCTACTGTGTGATTACTATAATAAATAGTAATGAATACTACGTGATGTGAATTGCGTAACGGGAGGACGTTATGTTATATAAAATTATTGGTGACAGCTGCATGGATTTGACGGAGGAACTGAAATTGGATCCGCATTTTCAGATGATTCCGCTGACCCTGCAGATAGGGGATTACAAGGTAACGGATGATGAGACATTTAACCAGAAGGAGTTTCTGGCAAAGGTAAAGGCAAGTCCCGAGTGCCCGAAGACGGCGTGTCCATCGCCGGAGAGCTTCAAGGAAGCATTTGAGGGCGAGGCAGAATATATTTTCGTGGTAACGCTTTCGAACCATCTGAGCGGCTGCTACAATTCGGCGGCTTTGGCAAAACGCCTTTATGAGGAAGAGAACGGAACGGACGGGAAGAAGATTGCAGTCATTGATTCCCTGTCGGCGTCGGCGGGCGAGTTAAATATTGCGCTGTTCATCCGGGATCTGTGCGAGAAAGGTCTTCCGTTTGAGGAGATCTGCAGGCAGACGGAGGCATATCGGGATTCGATGAACACGTATTTCGTCATTGAGACGCTTGATTTCTTAAAGAAAAATGGCCGTCTGACCGGTTTGACGGCTTTTATCGCGTCGGCGCTGAATATCAAGCCGGTTATGGGCGCGGACAGCGGTACGATCATCAAGCTTGATCAGGCGCGCGGCATGACCCGGGCGCTCGACCGGATGGCGGAGATTGCGTGCAAAGAGGGCGGCGATACCGCAAGCAAACGTCTGGTGATCGCACACTGTAATAACCCGGAACGTGCTGAGCACGTGAAAGAGATCATGTGTAAACGGGCAAACTTCCGTGAGGTAGTGATCACGAATACGGCTGGCGTTGCAACCGTGTATGCGGGCGACGGCGGAATCATTATGACACTGTAGGGAGAAAGAGTGGGTGATGACAGCTGGAAAGGTGGAAAACGCTGGACAGCTGCGATTGATTGAGGAAAAATGAAGCATACATTTTTTAGTACATGCACGAAAATGCCGTTCAGATACCGGACGGCATTTCTTTTATCCAGAATTGGAAATTTGACAATTTTGGCAGGAATGACGCTTTTGCTTGGCGGATGCCAGGCGGGAGGTTCCATATGGAAAGAGACAATCTCATTGGAGCCAAAAGACAAAACGGTATCGGAAGAAACGCTTGATCCGGAAACAGATATAGACAGGCAGGTGGAGTCAGAACAGGTAGATGGCGCGGAACTGGGGGTGGAAATGCAGGGGCAGGACGAATCTGGCAAACTTGAGTCAGAACCGGGAGAAAATGATTCAAATGAGTGTTCGCTTCTGTTTGCCGGAGATATCTATTTTTCCAACCATGTTTTAAATGCCTACGACCGTATGGGAGGTATCGGTGGCGTCCTCGGAGAGAGCTTGCGGGAGACGATCGCGGAGTCTGATATTTTTATGGCAAACCTGGAATTTCCGTTCAGCGACCGGGGAACACAGGCGGCGGATAAACAGTTTACGTTCCGGGTATCGCCGTCCCGCGTGTCTATTTTACAGGAGATCGGACCAGACATCGTGACGGTGGCGAACAACCATGCGCTAGATTACGGCACGGACGCACTGCTGGACACGTGCGATACGCTGGACAGTGCCGGGATTTTGCATGTTGGGGCGGGAAAAAATCTGGAAGAGGCGAAACAGCCGCAGATCATTGAGAAAAATGGAAAAAAGATCGGTTTTCTGGGCGCGTCGCGCGTCTTTCCGACGGGCGGATGGGCGGCAGGATCGTCGCATCCGGGTATGTTTTCGGCGTATGACACGGCTTCGGTCGTGCAGGAGATCCAGAAGGTAAAGAAAGAGTGTGATTATCTGGTTGTCTATGTCCACTGGGGTATCGAGCGGAACACGCAGCCAGAGGCGTACCAGCGGGAGATGGGACATCAGTACATCGACGCGGGCGCTGATCTGGTGGTTGGCAGCCATCCACATGTGCTGCAGGGGATTGAGCTGTATCATGGAAAATGGATTCTGTACAGTCTGGGAAATTTTGTGTTCGGAAGCTCGATTCCGGAGACAATGCTGGTGCAGGCGTCGGTAGATGCACAGGGAGAGACGGCGCTTTCAATTGTGCCTGCAACTTCATCTGCCGGATATACGAGAGAGCTGGACGTGGGGAAGAAAGAGGCGTTTTACCAGAAGATACAGGGGCTTTCGGACGGCGTGCAGATTGATGAGAATGGAAAGGTGCAGGTGCAGTAAAATCAATTCGTGAAATCCTGCCCCTGAAAACACCCGCTTTCCCGCAGTGCCTTGGAAAACGCATTCAAAAACGCCCGCTTATTTCCACTCCATTCCGGTGCGACCAGCAATTTTTTCGGTCCATCGCCGCTGATCCGGTGGATGACCATATCGGGCGGCAGCAGGCGGATACATTCGATCAGCAGCTCAATGTATTCGTCCATTGAAAAGACCGGAAAAGGTGCTTGTTCGTAGAGCTCTGCCAGCTTCGTGCCGCGTAAAATGTGGAGAAGCTGAAGTTTGATGCCGTCGATGGCGGGCTGGAAATCGGCCAGATAGCGGACGGTATCGAGCATCTGGGCTTTCGTTTCATCAGGCAGCCCCAGAATGACATGGACGATGACGGTCAGACCGGCGGCTTTCAGTTCACGGACGGCATTTTCAAAGACCGGGAGGGAATAACCGCGCTGGATGCGCGCGGCACTTTCCTCATGGATGGTCTGAAGTCCCAGTTCCACCCAGACCGGTTTTCGACGGTTTAAGCGGGCGAGAAGCTCCATGACATCCGGCGGCAGGCAGTCCGGGCGAGTTCCGATGGACAGAGCAGACACATCCGGGTGGGCGATTGCTTCGGAAAAAAGCGGCTCCAGATAGGAGACAGGCGCATAGGTATTTGTGTAGGACTGGAAATATGCGACATATTTTCCACCCTTTATTTTATTTGCGACACGCGCCTTTGCCGCTTCGATCTGTTCGGTCACGGAGGTGTGAGCCGGCTCTGCAAAATCGCCGGAACCGCCGTGGCTGCAGAAAATGCAGCCGCCCGTTCCCAGCGTACCGTCCCGGTTGGGACAGGTCATGCCGCCGTCGAGCGCCAGCTTGTAGATTTTCTGCCCAAATTGGTCTTTCAGCCATGCGTTTAACGAATAGTAGGGACGACCGTCGGAGTAGCAGCGGGGCATGGAGGAATCCGGCTGTTTGCCGGAGGTGGTGGATGCAGGATGGAATGTTTCGGGTAATGATAGGTATGTTTGAGTGGTTTGCTTCATACGGACTCCTGTGTTTTACTATATAAATGAAAGCTTACCAGAACCACAGCATTTTGTAAATACACGAAAGAATATCGTATTGAGGCATTTTGAGGAAAATGATATAATGAGCGCAGAAGAAAAGAATGCGGCTGCGAAGCAGACATATTCTTTTCTTGCGCCATTAACGAACGAACAGCCATGCGAAGCAGGGCGGTAGAGCGCGATAGCGCGGGTTCGTGAGTTATGATATAATACATACAAGAAGTCAGATTAAATCAAAATATCTGAAATCATAATCATATAAAGGAAACAATTGTTCACGGGTAGGCACTTTTGGAACCGAAAGTGCCGTAAGAAAACGTGGTGGCAGCAGGAATTTGCCGTATTAATATGCGAAGCCACGGCAAATTCCGTTACTGGGCGCGTATGCATGAACAGTAACAAACAATTTGGGGAAAAGGAGAAGGGATATGTCAGTCAAAGAAACACTGAAACAGCTGGAATCTGAGAAAACGAAAGTGCTGATGGCAGAATTATACGGGGCAGAGAAAGCGGAGGAGAACCGGGCGCGTTACCGCTATGTGGCAGAGCGCTTTGAGAAAACATATGGGGAACGTGATATCAAGCTGTTTACTTCCCCGGGACGGACGGAGATCAGCGGCAACCACACCGATCACAATCATGGCAAGGTGCTGGCGGGCAGTATCAACCTGGACTGCGTCGGCGCGGCGGCACCGAACGGAACCGACACGATCCGCATATTAAGTGAGACATTTCATCAAAATTTCAGCATCCATTTAAGCGACCTGAAACCGAGCACGGGTATGAGCGGCACCATCGACCTGACAAAGGGCATTTTAAAGGGCTTTGAGGAGAGAGGATACAAGGTCGGCGGATTTGACGCATACATTACCAGCAATGTTATCAGCGCGGCGGGCGTCAGCTCTTCGGCTTCCTATGAGATGCTGATCTGCTCTATGTTAAATACGATGTTTAACGAGGGAAAGATGGATGTTGTCACCTACGCCCACATCGGAAAATATGCAGAAAACAAGTTCTGGAACAAGGCGTCGGGTCTGCTCGATCAGATGGCATGCGCGGTCGGCGGTCTGATTACGATCGATTTTAAAAATCCGGAAGCGCCGGTTGTGGAGAAGATTGATTTTGATTTCGGCGCGCAGGATCACAGCCTGATGATTGTAAATACGGGAAAAGGCCACGCGGATCTGAGCGCAGATTATTCTTCCGTTCCAAACGAGATGAAAAAAGTAGCGCAGTACTTTGGCAAAGAGGTCTGCGCGGAGATTTCCGAGGAAGAGGTGATCGCAAACCTGGCGAAAGTGCGTGCATTTGCGGGAGACCGTTCCGTGATGCGTGCGTTCCATTTCTTTGAGGAAAATAAGAGAGTGGAGCAGGAAGTAAAGGCCCTTCGGGAAAATGATTTTGCTGCCTTTTTGGAGGGAATCACAGCTTCGGGCAATTCTTCCTGGAAATGGCTTCAGAATGTATACACGACTGCAGACGTGCAGGAGCAGGGCATCAGCATTGCACTGGCGCTGACGGAATTGTTTATCGCGAAAAAAGGACGCGGCGCGTGCCGGGTTCATGGCGGCGGCTTTGCCGGTGTTATCATGGCGATGATTCCGAACGATCTGGTGGACGAGTATACAGAATACATTGAAAATGCGATCGGAGAGGGCAATGTATACCGCATGAGCATCCGCCCGCACGGCGCGATCTGCGTGAGCGAGCGCATCTAAAAATTGGGACCTGGAAAGGCGGTGGAGTTTATGGGAAATAAAAATTTGATTATCACAATCGAGAGGGAGTATGGAAGCGGCGGACGTATTGTGGGACGCAAGCTGGCAGAGGAGCTGGGGCTTCATTTCTATGACGATGAGATCTTAAAGATGGCGTCGGAGAAGAGTGCGGTCGGAGAGGAATTTTTCCGTTTAGCGGATGAGAAAGCGGGAAACAACCTGCTTCACCGTCTGGCTGGCGCGAAGAAGGCAGATGTGTTCGGAAAGCCGTCCCTGAAAGGCGATGTGACATCGCCGGATAACCTGTTTAAATTCCAGGCGATGGTGATGCGGGAGCTGGCAGAACAGGAACCGTGCGTATTTGTGGGCCGTGCGGCTGGCTATGTGCTGGATCAGGACGAGGAGATCGAAAATCTGGTCCGCATCTTTGTCTATGCCGACCGTGTGCGCCGCGTGCAGCGCGTTATGGAAGTAGACTGCATCAGTGAAGAAAGAGCGAAGAAGCGCATCCGGAAGATTGAGAATGAGCGGAAGAATTATTATAAATATTTTACTGGAAATGACTGGAAAAACATGAAGAACTACGATCTTCCGATCAATACGACCCGCCTCGGACTGGACGAGACGGCGGAGCTGATCAAGGAATATGTGAAGCTGCGCGGGTATGTGAAGTAGGGGAAAATGAAAACAACCTGTCTGTGATGCAGGCTAAAAATTTCAGTTGAAGATTGCGGGAAGCAGGGCAGATTTGGAAGATGAGAAGTGCCAGCGGATCGCCAGCTCAATCAGCTCCCAGAATGCTGGGAGAGTGATTCCGGCATTCTGAATTTTCCTTTGACGACAGTAGAATCATTACGACCTTATTACAAATTATTTACGGTTTGAAGTGGCATATTGACGGTCAAAATGGAAAAATGATACAATGATTTCAGAAAGAAAGGGGGCAAAAGCATGAGAAGTGCATCTGAATTTAGGCAAATGGCGCGTGAGACACTGCGCGGAAACTGGAAACTTGCGATGGGAACGGGATTAGCAGCGTCCCTGATTGGTGCGGAGATTGCCGATACGGCGCCAAATGGAATATCAGAGCTGCAAAAAGTGATACAGGCACGACCGGAAGTGAAGAATGTGCTGACGCAGGTATTTCTGATGCGCAGCATGCTTCTGCCCTTGGTGCTTTTGCTTATCTGGGGCTTGATGGTGGTTATTATTGGAGGTGCGGGGCAGATGGGATACGCCCGTTTCCATCTGAATCTGGCAGAGAAAAAGGAAGCATCCTTTTCTGATTTATTTTCCCAGCTTTCGCGGATCACAGATGGCGTGGCGATGGTATTTGTGCGCGGCTTTTATATATTTTGCTGGACCTGCCTGTTTTTCGTTCCGGGTTTCATAAAGACGTACAGCTATGCGATGACACCATATGTGCTGATGGAACATCCAGAATATTCCGCCAACGAGGCGATCACCGAGTCGCGCCGCCTGATGGATGGGAAAAAATGGAATTTATTCTGCCTGACCTTTAGCTTTATCGGCTGGCGGCTGATCTGCAGCATTCAATATATAATACCAGCGGTTCTTTTGTATACACAGGGAAGGCTCAGCGGTGTGACCGTGCTGTTTCTGGTAGGGCTGATGGGACCGCTCAATATTGGCTATCTGTTTCTGCGCCCATATGAGGAGGCGGCATTTGCGGCATTTTATAGGGACGTGCGGGATGAGAAGAGGGAAATAGAAGAGATAGAAATGCGGGATAAGTGGAGTGAGAATGAGCCGGAGGAAAGTGAAAATGCGTGAACTCTGTCTGTACAAAAATGAAATCATTTGCATAGAACTGTGCTTGTGTAAGGATAGACGGAACAATAAAAATCTTTGAAAATCAAATTGGCGAAAGCCCAAAATAAGAATCTGTAATCAAAAATTTCCTCAGAAAGTGGTCAAAATGAAAGCTTTCTGAGGAGTTTTTTTGAGTTGTATTATTTATTTTGTTTTAGTCCATCCGTGCTTTCTCAGACAGCAAATGTTTCTGGCAATAGAAGAATGCCGGAATCAGAAATGCATCGGCGAGCAGCCATGCAAGCGGCGAGGCAAAACAGATGATGATGTAGCCAAAGATCGGTACCAGCAGGAAGCCGACCATGGCGCGGGCGATCATTTCGCAGACACCTGCCAGGATGGCGAGCAGGCTGTAGCCCATTCCCTGAATCGTGAAACGCCATACATTGACGATTGTCAGAGGTATGTAGAACAGGGAGTTGAAGGTCAGGAACAGGTGCGCCTGATGGATTACAACTGTTTCCGAGGCATCGACGAAGAGAAGCGGAATCACGCCGCCAAACACGGTCAGCACGATGCACGCCGCAATGGAGTAGATGCCGCCGATGAGAGTCGCGGACCGGACGCCCTGGCGGATGCGGTCTACCTTTCCGGCACCGGCGTTCTGTCCGGCGTAGGTTGCCATCGTGCCGCCCAGCGCGTCAAACGGGCAGCAGAAGAACATGCCGATCTTCTGACCTGCGGTGACGGAGGCAACCGCGATGGAACCTAAGGAGTTGATGGCAGTCTGGATGACAACCGAGCCGATCGCGGTAATCGAATACTGGAGTCCCATCGGCACACCCATTTTGCAGAGAATGTAAATGTGTCTGCCGCTGATGCGCGTTTCCTCACGGTGCATATGCAGGATTTCAAATTTTTTCTTCATATAGATCAGGCAGAGAATACCGGATACTGCCTGAGAGATAACAGTTGCATAGGCAGCTCCGGCGGTGCCGGTTCCGATCTGTACGATGAAAAGCAGATCCAGCGCAATGTTTAAAAGGCTGGATAAAATCAGGAAATAGACCGGCGTTTTGGAGTCGCCGAGCGCACGGATGATGCCCGCCAGCGTATTGTACAGGTAGGTCGCCGGGATGCCTGCAAATACGAAGAAAATGTAGCTGTACGCGCCGTCGATGATATTGTCCGGCGTCTGCATCCAGACGAGAATCTGGCGTGTCATCAGGCAGACGATCACGGTCATGATCACGGCAAAACAGGAGGCGACCCATCCGGCATTGGCGACGAAACGGCGCATATCCTTGTAATCCTGTGCGCCGAACCGCTGTGCAACCGGAATGGAAAAGCCGGTGCAGACGCCGATGACGAAACCGTTAATCATAAAGTTGATGGCAGAGGTGGAACCGACCGAAGCCAGCGCATCAACGCCGAGAAATTTTCCAACTATGATCGTATCGACCATGCTGTAAAACTGCTGGAATAAAAGTCCCATCAGCATCGGAACCGCAAAGCCCAGAATCAGCTTTGCCGGGCTCCCGTTTGTCATATCTTTTATGGTAGAGCGTTGCGAAGAGCGGCTCATGGAAAAACCATCCTTTCTAAAAAACGATTATAAAACTCTGAGAGTAGATTTTATAAGAAATACATAAAATTGGCAATCCGAAAAATCACGAAAAAAAGTAAAATAGAGGCACTTTTTTTTGTGATATAGAAGCGGGCTGGTCAGCACGCGGTATTTTACAATCAGTGACATACATGGTATCATAACAGATAAAGTGATTTTTATATAGAACGGAAATGAGGGTAACATACATGAAGAGACTGGCGGTGGGAATCCTGGCGCACGTAGATGCGGGGAAGACAACATTATCAGAGGCGATGCTCTATGCGGGCGGCATGATCCGCCATCTGGGGCGGGTGGACAAGGGCGATGCGTTCCTGGACACATATGAATTGGAGAAAAAGCGCGGAATCACGATTTTTTCCAAGCAGGCGCGGCTTGCATGGGATGATATGGATGTGACGCTCTTGGACACGCCGGGACATGTGGATTTTTCAGCGGAAATGGAGCGGGTGCTTCAGGTGCTGGACTATGCGGTGCTGGTCATCAGCGGTTCAGACGGCGTGCAGGGGCATACAAGGACGCTGTGGCGGCTGCTGGCGCGCTACCAGATTCCGGCGTTCCTTTTTATCAATAAAATGGATCTGGCGCTGGGACGGGAACAGGAGATCCTGCGCGACCTAAAAGAGTCGCTGGGCGGCAACTTCGTTGATTTTGGTGCGGACGGGACGGAAAGTTTCTATGAAGAGGCAGCAGTCAGCGGCGAAGCGGAATTGGAGGAATTTCTGGAGACGGGACAGGTGTCTAAAGATGCGATCCGCAGCCGGATTGCCAGCCGGGATCTGTTTCCGTGTTATTTTGGTTCGGCGCTTAAAAATACGGGTGTGGAAGAATTTATGCGCGGTTTGGAAGAGTATATGCTGGAACCAGTGTATCCGGACGAATTTGGGGCGAAAATATTTAAAATTGTGCGCGACAACCAGGGCGAACGCCTGACTTATATGAAGATCACGGGCGGCGTGCTGCATGTCAAAGACCGGATCGGCGAGGAAAAGGTAAATCAGCTCCGCCTGTATTCAGGCGATAAGTATGAGGCGGTGAGCGAGGCACCGGCGGGCATGATCTGTGCGGCAACGGGACTTTTGCACACGAAACCGGGCGAGGGGCTTGGAAGCTGTGAGATGGGAGCAGAACCAGTGCTGGAGCCGGTTCTTACCTACCGGGTGGAACTTCCGTATGATGTAGATGCGGCGGCTATGCTTCCGAAGCTTCTGCAGCTGGAGGAGGAAGAGCCGGAGCTGCATATCGTGTGGGAAGAGGAGAAAAAGGAGATCCACGCCCAGATCATGGGCGAGATCCAGATGGAGATCTTAAAAAGCCTGATTGCGGAGCGGTTTGGAGTCGAGGTGCGCTTTGGCGGACGCAGTATTGTATACAAAGAGACTATCACCGATACGGTGGAGGGCGTCGGTCATTTTGAGCCGCTGCGCCATTATGCGGAGGTACATCTGCTTCTGGAACCGGGAGAGCCGGGCAGCGGGCTGGTGTTTGATACCGATTGCAGCGAAGATATTTTAAGTAAAAACTGGCAGCGGCTGGTGCTGACGCATCTGGAAGAAAAGGTACACCGGGGCGTTCTGATCGGGGCGCCGATCACGGATATGAAAATTACGCTGAAATCGGGACGTGCCCATGTGAAACATACAGAAGGCGGCGATTTCCGACAGTCCGTGTATCGGGCGGTTCGTCAGGGGTTGATGCAGGCGCATTCGGTGTTGTTGGAACCGTTTTATGCTTTTCATTTGACGATACCGGACAAGATGGTAGGACGTGCGATGACCGATCTGGAGCGTCGGTTTGCCGTTTTTGAGGGACCGGTGCTGGAGGACGGGGAGGCAATATTAACCGGACGTGCCCCGGTATCGGCGCTCGATGGATATCAGACGGAGGTGACGGCGTACACGGGCGGATTGGGACAGATGATCTGCACGCTCGATGGCTACGGACCATGCCACAATGAAGAAGAAATCATTGCGGCAGCCGGGTATGATGCGGATGCGGATTTGGCAAACCCGAGCGGATCTGTTTTCTGTACGCACGGAGCGGGATTTGTCGTCAACTGGGATGAGGTCAAAGATTACATGCATCTGGAAAGCTGCCTGGGCGATTCCAATGGAAAACGGCGGATGGATGCGATCTCTGAGCTGGGTGCGCGCTCCTCGGATGGACAGGGCGGCGGCGCTTCGGAAGAAATGTGGATCGGAACGGACGAGGTCGATGCGATTCTCGCTCGCACCTACCATGCAAATAAAAAGGAAGACGGCGGAAAACGCCGGTGGGGCGGAAAGAGCAAACGCCCGGCGGAAACCTATGGTGCCGGAGTGTACGGAGAGACGGCGCGGAGGCAGGAAGCGGTGAGACAGAAGAGCGATTCGAAAGTCGGGACAGCTGAAACTTTGGCATCTGGAAGTGAAGGAAAATCGGGAAGTTCTGTGGCTGGAAATGCAGGAAAATTGGAACATGCAGGCAAAGCGCCGGAAAGTGGCGGAGCGGGCAGCAGAACCGGCGGCTCCAAAGGGAAAATGGCATCGGCGGTACGGGAATACTTGCTGGTAGATGGCTACAACATTATTTTCTCCTGGGATGAGTTAAATGAGCTGGCGAAGATCAACATTGATAGCGCCCGTGGTAAGCTGCTGGATATTCTCTGCGATTATCAGGGAAGCCGCGGTATCGAGGTGATAGCGGTGTTCGACGCCTACCGGGTGCAGGGACACCGGACGGAGGTGACGGATTACCACAACATTCATGTAGTCTTTACGAAAGAGGCGGAGACAGCTGACCAGTACATCGAGAAATTTGCCCATGAAAATGGGCGGAAATATACGGTGATGGTAGCGACCTCCGACCGTCTGGAACAGATCATCATCCGTGGGCAGGGCTGCGGGCTGTATTCGGCGCGGGATTTTGAGGAAGAGGTAGACCGTGTGAAGAATCAGACACGTGAGCATACCAACCGACCGCATAGCGGACATAAAAATTATCTGCTGGATTCGGTGCCGGAGGAGGTGCTGCGGCAGGTGAAGAAGGACGAGTAATGTATAAAAAGCGGATTTTCGTATAGATTACTCGAAGGCATGAATCAGATCCTTCTGCATAAATTTCATCAGTTCTGCTGCCGCAGGCGACTGCATTTCCCGTACGGGGGCGGCGATGCCGATCTCAAAGGAGGGGGAAGCGTCGAGCGGCAGTGTCACAACCGGTCCATCCCATGAGCTGGAAGTAGTGAAGTTTTAATGACTAAGGATGAATGGTACAGGCAGTTATTTGAGCGACTGGATAATTCAAAGTTCCGAAGCAGTTTTTATCTGAAACAGAAAGATATTGATTACATACATGAAAAAGGGTTGGATACAATCCGGCAACATGTAAAGGAATTTATTGCAAAGAGAGAAGCTCCCGCATATATAGCGAATGATGGTAAACAAACACCGATGAAAGGTCACCCAGTATTTATTGCTCAGCACGCAACGGCAACATGTTGTAGGGAGTGCATACGAAAGTGGCATAAAATGCAGCCAGGCAAGGAATTGAGTCAGGTGCAGCAGGATTACCTTGTAGATGTAATTATGACATGGATTCAACGAGAAATGGAGAGGCAGGAACAAAAAATATGAGTTTGAAAAATGTATTGATCATTGTTGATAATATTGACGAATCAATTGATTTTTATGAAGAACTGTTTGGATTGCGTGTGATTACAAGGCTGGAAGGTAATGTAATAATGTCTGAGGGGCTTGTATTACAGGATGTAGATGTATGGTATGACAGTACAGAAATACCTACAACTCCACATAACAATATGACAGAACTTTATTTTGAAGATAATGATATAGAAGGTATTATTGAAAAACTGGAGTCTGGCAAGTATGTTGTAAGTTATGTTACGGAATTAATGGAACTTGAAGGTGGACAGAAGCTTGTAAGATTTTATGATCCATCAGGAAATCTTATAGAAGTACGAACACCAGTTAATCACAACTGATATGATGTGGATTTGAGGAAAAATATGCAGATATTTGTAGATGCAGATGCGTGTCCGGTAGTGGACATTGTTGAGACAATAGCAGGAAAATACAATATTTCCACCACATTGCTGTGTGATACGAATCATATTTTGTATTCTGATTACAGCGAGGTGATTGTAGTAGGTGCAGGAGCAGATGCTGTAGATTATAAGCTGATTAGTATTTGCCATAAAGGGGATGTAGTAGTATCTCAGGATTATGGTGTCGCTGCTATGGCTCTTGGAAAAGGTGCATATGCTATTCACCAATCAGGCAAGTGGTACACGAATGAGAACATAGATCAGATGCTTATGGAGCGACATCTTAACAAGAAGGCAAGGCGTAGCTCTCATAAGAATCATATGAAAGGACCGAGAAAGCGTACAGAAGAAGATAATGTACGCTTTGCACAGTCCTTTGAAAAACTTATACTGATGGCAAAGTCAAAAGAAGGTACTCAGAGTGGGACTATTTAAGAAAAAGATAGTTACAAAGACATATGATAAAGAAAATAAGAAACCAGTAATCAAAGCGAGCATATGTAATGGCGAGCAGGTTGCAGGCTTTAAGGACATACATACAGGTAAGATAGAAGAGATTATGCTGATTAAGAACCAGGCGGACCTTGATGCATTCAAGAAAATGTATGGAATAAATGGAGAGATAGAGAAGGAATACTGATATGAATATACAGATATTTGGAACAAAGAAATGCAATGATACTAAGAAGGCGGAGCGTTTTTTCAAGGAGCGGGGCATAAAGTATCAGTTCATTGATATGAAAGAAAAAGGTATGAGCAAAGGAGAATTTAATTCAGTAGCTCAGGCAAATGGTGGATTAGAAAATATGGTTAATAGGGGTGGCAAGGACAAGGATTTACTTGCTCTTATTAAGTATATCGCAGATGAAGATAAGCTCGACAAGGTGCTTGAGAATCCACAGGTAATTAAAACACCAGTAGTAAGAAACGGAAAGCAATCAACACTTGGTTATCAGCCGGATATCTGGAAAGGATGGAACTAAATGTACTTAATTAAGACTTTAATGGGAGACATAACAAAAGTAACAGAGGTGCAGGCAATCGTGAATGCAGCAAACAACTCTCTTCTTGGTGGAGGCGGTGTAGATGGTGCGATTCATAGAGCAGCAGGATCGGAGCTTCTGGCGGAGTGCAGGACACTTCACGGATGTGAGACTGGAGAAGCAAAGATAACAAAAGCCTATAATCTGCCATGTGATTATGTGATACATACTGTAGGACCGATATGGAATGGTGGAAGGAATAGAGAAGAGGAACTTCTTGCTAACTGCTATTTTAATTCCATGAAGCTGGCAATGGATAATGGAATCAGGTCTATTGCATTTCCTTCTATATCAACGGGAGTATATAGTTTTCCGGTTGAGTTGGCAGCAAAGATTGCAGTACATACAGTAAACGGGTTCTTGCAGGATAATCCGGACAGCTTTGATTTGGTGGAATGGGTGCTGTTTGATACTCATACTGAATCAGTATATGAAGCAGAAGTTGATAAGTTATATGACAAATAAAATGACAAAAGGGAACTTTTATGTACGCTGAAAAAACAAATTATGATGATATTGAAATGTCGAGCAGGTTACGGAATATTCTCAGAAGAAATGGATTTGAGTCATTGCTGTGTTAGAGGTGATTGGAGTAAATGTTTCTGACGATGTTAAAAATTATGTAATGGATGAGCACTTAGATTGGATAAAGTTAGAAAAGCATCTTGATGAAGATTGTGTACTTCCTATGAATGTTTTTCGACAGATGATTGAGAAACTTCAAAATCAAGAGCAAAATTCTTAGTAGTAACTCTTTCCGTTTTACTACCAATTTTACTACTAACAGGTAGTAACAACATGCTCAGTTCTGATCTGATTTGCCACAATCCGTAATTTCAGAGCGTTTAACAAAATCCCCTAAAACCCTTGCAAATCAAGGCGTTTTAGGGAAAAAAGGAGTAAATCAAAACTATGATAAAAGTATTATTCATCTGTCACGGCACTCCAGTTTTATGATAATGCATACCTTCGCAGACTGGGGCAACATGGGGCAGAATATGGTGGAAAGACTTGGAATTACTACGGTTTCGACTACTAAGGCTCATGGGCGGAATCGAGATAAATGCAAACGTGTTGGGAGAAATCCTTAGTAGTAATGGACTACTAAGCGATGGCACATATACAAAACTTTGAACATAAAAAGCCACAATCGTTGGTAGGGAGACTATCAGCATTGTGGTTCTTTTTATGCTTTCGCTTGTGACTTATAATCCGTTGTCTTAAAAACACACAAAAAATATAATATTATATGGAGGTATTTTTTGATATGCAAAAAAAATTTGGAATTGCCTTGAAAAAATTGAGAGAAGAAACAGGACTTAGCCAAGAAAAATTTGCGTTATCCATTGGTATGGATAGAACATATTATGCTTCTGTTGAAGCTGGGAAAAGAAATATATCTCTTCAGAATATTTGTAAGATAGCAGAGGGATTTGGAATGTCAGTTTCAGCTCTTTTTGTCGTGGTAGAGGAACAATAAGTATTGAGGGAGAAATTAAAGATGGATGTCAGAGAATTTGAAAATATAATGAAGTCAGATATTGAAGAGGTGTTTACTAATATTTTAGCTGAACATAATTATTTATTTCCTATAAGTGCACGATCGAGAAGTGGAGCAGAAATAAGTGATTATTTAGAGGACAGCTTTGTTGAATATCTAAATAATCATCCTCATATTAGGATATATAATCCCAAAGGTGCTCCTAAGGGGGCAACTAAAAATCCATATGACTTTTGCTTTAATTATAAGTGTGAAGAGTACAACTATGACGATTTGATTTGGGGAGATATTAAAGCAACAAAATTTTCATATGCGGATAGTAATCCGGATTTAGGAACTCCAGAAAAAATAATTAAGTTTATTATGGATGGACATTTTTATTTAATGTTTGTTTTTTTGGAATATGACGCGACTGAAGATAATCAGACAAAGTTCAGACCGTTTGATGATGGTAGATATGTTCATTGTCAATTTTTAAAGGATATTAATCACACTGTAAGGATAAATCCGAAACCACAGTTCCAAGTAAATATTAATGAGCCAGAAGAGTATAGAACTAGAGAAGAGTTTCTTGAACTATTTTATGTTAAATACCAAGAGTCTATAGATCGTATTATTGAAAAACAGACAAAGAAAAAAGCTGAATTGGATAGCAGATTTGATGATTTGGGAAAAAGATTACTCATATATGCAAAGAAAATTACTGAAGGAAAACAATAAAAGGAGATAATAAATATGCAGGTTGTTGAATTTGAAACGAAGATGAAAGACGATATAGAGCATATTTTTAATTCATTTTTATCAGAACATAATTATACGTTGCCCATTAGTGCCCACGCAAGAGCAGGAGCAGAGGTAAGCGACTATTTGGAGGATTGGTTTGTTGGATATGTGTTGGAACATCCACATGATAGAATATATAATCCTCAGGGTGCTCCAAAGGAGAATACGAAAAATTCGTTTGATTTTTGCTTTAACTATAAGAATGAAGAATATCATGATTTTGATGATCTAGTTTGGGGTGATATAAAAGCAATAAAAAGTACTGGTGCAGGAAGCAATCCAGATTTGGGAACTCCTAAAAAGGTGATTGATTTTATTAAGGATGGTCATTTTTACATACTATATGTTTTGGTGAAGTATAAGCCAACTAAAGATGGATATATCCAATTAATTAAATTTGATGACGAAAAATATGTGCATTGTGTTTTCTTGAAAGATATGGGGAAATTTAGAATTAATCCTAAACCCCAATTTCAAGCAAATATTACTGAGCAGGAAGAATATAGAACCAGAGAAGAGTTTGTCAAGTTGTTTTATAAAAAATATATGGAATCTGTGAAGCGTAATTTAGAAAAACAGAAGAAAAAACAAAAAGAATTGCCAGATATTTTTGCTTCTTTGGAAAATCAAATTAATGAATATTATACGCAGGATTAATGTAAAAAGAAAAGACTTCGTCTCTCATTGGGATGAAGCCTTTTCTTTTTAAGCATATAGATATGTTTTTATAAATTTTTGTTCATCAGTTGTTATATTGTAAATGGAATAAATATAATTGTTTAGAGTGTTATAATATGTTGAATTTTGACATTCCAATAGCTTTTCAACTAAATCAATTATTGGGTAATAATATTCATCTGATATACAAATACGTATTTCTTTTAAATCTGAGGTTTTTATCTGCGGAGTTTTACCTTTTTCTACACGTATTATTTTATTTATTCGACAGAAATATGTTATTAATTCGGAATTTAATATTCCACAAACATATTTAAGCATGTCGGTATCTTGCTTGGCGTTAGATTTGTTACTCAATACATAGATGCTATTGTTGGCGGCAAAAGGATCTTCAGTATAAGTTGCAATTATTTCTGTCGCACTTTGACGTATAAAAATCTTTGGTGACAAATAAGCATCTTTATCTCCGAGAGTTACTCTTTTTTTATTCTTTACACCAGCTAATTCTAATTCTTTTTTGAACTCTTCAGAAATGGCTAGTTGAAGCTCATAATCATATTTGATATGGCATGTTGGTGTTAATTCCCCAAATTTACATTTTAATCCTTTAGAACCTTCGATATATGGGAATACCAAATGCTTTTTTTCGATAAGTGGATTAACAACAAATTCCTCTGTTTTACCAGTAAGTGCACAACATGTTCGTAGAGCCTTTCCAGGGTAATAGGTATCCAGACGAGGATACTTCATTACTTTATCGTTGATATCTTTTGCTTGATGAACTAAAGGAATGAAAATTTTATACTTGTTTTTTGAATCGTCCCAAATGGCTTGATTGATTTGGCAAGAAATATTATTTTCAATATCTTTAAATATTACTGAATCATTGGATTCTTTACGGTTACTTATATTTATTATGATTTGACCACTAGCAACATCTTCAAATGCCTGTAGGCCTTTCGTGATGCTATTTATATAATAATTTTCAATGATGTATTTTCTTAAATCTATATAAGCCGTTTCAAAAAATGCTATATCCAGTATAAATATAAGCTGTCCATTTGGTTCAAGTTGTTTTAAGCCATTTTCGACAAAGAACATGGATATATTAAACTTATTATTTCCATTTCTATTTTGTACGAAATCAAATGTATTGAAGTATGCTCTTTTTTCTTCTGTCATATTTCGACTTCTTTTTCCGTACATCGTAATAAATGGGGGGTTGCCGATTACTAAAGAGAATTTTTTTGAAAAAACATCTCTTTGTGTAAAGTCGAATGATGTCAAGTTTAACTTATTTAATTTAAAAAATGGGTTGGTATTAAGTGCATCTGCAATCAGAGGCAATAAAGTTGTAAGTAGGTTTATTTCAGTGATTTGTAGCGCGAGCAAGTCATTATCATTCCCATACAGATTCTTTTGTATATATGTCAATATTTCTTCACTTGTATTTCCCTCTTTTTTCATAATTGCAATAATTCTGTTTGCTATATGTACCATAAACAAACCAGAACCGCACGAAGGTTCTAAAATCAATCCTTTGAACAGTTCAGAGTCTGAAATCATTTGAGTTATAAGTGAATCATCTCTAGTATAGAATTGTCCTAAATCTTTGCGCAAGTTTTTAGGAAGCGTACTCTCATATAATTTACCTAATGCATCAAAAAGATTATCTGAAGAATCGATATGTAGATTATTTGATTTTTGGAATGTTGTTTCAAATGAAAGAGGGTATACATTACTGATTGTGATTGAATTTTGTCCTGTCAATTTTTGTAATTGTATATTTATCAATTGTATAGAGTTGAGTACAAAGTTTTGAATCTGTTCTGTATAATCTGTTGTCAAAACAAAAACTCCTTTTTATATCTATAGTTATCCCAAGGGGGAGTATTATCTCTGTGTCTTTTTATCATAAAGACCGATGCCCACTCAAACACGTTTTTTCGCGAAATTGCATAGGGGGAATCCCAGTGTCTTTTAACATATTTAATATAATATCATAGCACATAATTGCATATAACTGGCTAATATTAGATACAATGTTTTATTTGTCTTTTCGCCAAATCATATAAATTAATGTGCTTTTTTCTTGCTTTTTTGAGTCTTTTCAATAGCTTTTCGCTCACGATAGGCTTTTTGCTTTCGGGCATTCCGAGCCTTCTGGCATTCTTCAGCATCACAAAACTCCTGTCGGTTGCTCTTGCGTATTATGAATTTACCACAGTTCCGACAACGAATCATAATGCCTTCTGGACGATTATCTGATTTCCCTTTATCTTCTGGTGCAGGATCCTCGGAAAGCATTCTTGCAAGTGTCAACCATGCAATATCAAATACAGAATTAATATCGGTAGAAAATTCTAATCGGTTAGTGCGGGGATCTACCTTTAATTTTATGGTAAATTCCGGAATGATGTCAATAAGCGCATTCCGCAATTCATCGTAATCGTCATATGGTGTAGTAGCAAATTCTCCGGTTGGAGGTTTTTCTGCCGGATGATTTTTAATGTACTCATTATCAATTCGCATTTCTTCTATGAGATTTCCTTTTGCCTCCCCATAATCTAAGTCATCCGGTATTGCAACGATAGGATGCTTATATTTATCAAAGAAAGAGTAGCCCTCAAAGTATTTTCCTTCTTTGGATAAATCATATGCAGCTTCGTCATCGGCAATACAGACACCTTCGAGAGCAACATAAAACATGACTGCATTATATAATTTCCCGAGGTCATCTAAGAAGTTGTTAATCTCGAATGTTCCGTCTTTTTCTACCATTTCTGCATCGAAGCTATTTATATCAAGCGATTCATTCAATTCAGAATAAATGAAATCAATATTATATGGATGCATATTATTTGTACACCATTCCATGATAAGCTGTGTATATGGAATTTTATTATCAAAGCTGTTTATCTGCATTGCCAGATTGCAAAGGCTGGTAAGCAGTCCCTGTCCGGAAAGAAAATCTTCTTTAGGAAAGATGGGTTCATATCCGGGGCGGCAAAATGGTGTTGCACAATAATCATCGCTTTTATCAATATCAAGTTCATATTTCTTGAATCGGAAAGGGTGGTAAATCAGTTGCCCGATACCACCGATTTCTTTAAATCCTAATATATCTGTTGTTTTATCTGCTTCTGATGGAATCGTTTCATCATTCCAGTTTAATGGCATATCATACCTCATTCCAATCGTTAATTCGTAACCGTTAGCGTTACCGTCAGTTTTTTGACTTCGGTTACATTATAGCTTAAAATATTCATGAAAACAATAAAAAGTTACACAAAATGCTGTAACGGATTTGTACCTTGACAATTTCATCCCGTTCTCAATGAACAAGCCTTTGTTACTGCGGGGACTGGTAGCCGCCATGAGCGGTAGCAGAGAAACAATTATTGAAGAGACGGACATAACCAACTCTACGGAAGGAGCAACATCTTATGGAGAAAACAACTATGAGTGTACAGGAATTATCTGCACAGATGGGAATCAGCCTGCCAAAGGCATATGAACTGGTAAAGACACCGGGATTTCCGACAATACGAATCGGAGCAAGAATTCTGATTCCGATTGAAGCCTATAAAGAATGGCTTGTAAGAACATCTATTAATCATTAAACAGGATTGCAGAAAAGGAGGAGGTGAACAGGATGGGAGATATGACAGTGGATGAATTAAAGGATAAAAAGCTGTGGTTTTTATGGTCAGCAAAATCCGGCAGGAATGGGAAAGTTACCAAAGTTCCATTCGCAGCAAACGGAGGAGCTACAGGAACAGATGATGCACATAAGGGTACATGGGTATCTTTTGATGATGCAGAATCAGCCAGAAATCAGTTTCAGGCATCGGGGCTTGGCTTGAAGATTCCGAAAGGCTTCTTCTTATTAGATATAGACCATAAGGTTATTTCAGATCCATTTGCACAGCTTATGTTATCTCGGTTTTCTTCCTATGCAGAAGTATCTCCAAGTGGCAAAGGGATTCATATTATTGGTCAGTGTGATATTACAAAACTTCCGGTACATTTTGATGACAGAAGGAAGAAACTTGTGCTGGACAGTGAATATTATCAGAAACGTTCTGATATTGGATTGGAACTTTATATCGGTGATATTACAAACCGATATGGCACTTTTACAGGAAATACGATTAACAGTCTGCCAATAGCTGACTGTACACAGGCGGTTCTTACCACCTTGGATAAGGAAATGAGAAAAAAGCCGAAAGCGAAGTACAGTGCAAAGCGTGATGGAGATAGGGCAGTATTTGATATTGTCTGTGATCTTCGTAAGCAGAAGAACGGAGATAAGTTCATCCGGCTTTATGATAAAGGTGATTTCAGTGAATATGGTTCCCAGTCTGAGGCGGATGCTGCCCTTTGTGCTTTGATAGCATTTAGGACAGGAGCAGACCCGGATGCGATTGATGAAGTGTTTCGCAGCTCTGCTTTATATCGAAGCAAATGGGAAAGGAACGATTACAGGGAAAATACAATCAATGCAGGAATTTCAGCCTGTAATGGTGTATTTCACAGGTCGAAAATGGAACATCCTGATTTCATAAAGTTTAATGAACAGACAGGAGAACCATATGTGAGTGTACCGCTTCTTGCAAAATATGTAAGAGAACATCTGCAATATATTTTAGTCCGTGACAATGGTAAACAGGGACTTTTGAAATATGTATATGAAGGTGGATGTTACAGGCTTTATGCAGATAATATGCTGCTTGGAATCATAAAGAAGTATATTGCTGATTATGATGAGGAACTTGTGAAGATGAGTAAGGTCAATGAGGTGCTTTTGCATATTACCACAGATCTTACATATGTAAGTCAGGATGCATTGAATGCAGATGAGGATATCATCAATTTCCAGAATGGAATTTTGAAGATTACTGCAACTGATACAGAACTGATACCACATTCAGCAGATATACTTTCCACTATACAACTTCCTTGTGAATGGTCGGATGAGTATATTGATACACCTGTATTTGATTCTTATATGGACACGCTTACCAACGGAGATGAGATGGTAAAGCAGCTGTTGATGGAATTTATTGGTGTCTGTATTTCCAATGTGAAAGGCTGGCGAATGAAAAAAGCATTATTTCTTGTAGGGCAGGGAGATACAGGAAAGTCACAGCTTAAAAGTCTTGTGGAGCGTCTGCTTGGCAGGGGCAACTTTATAGGCATTGATCTGAAAGAAATTGAATCCCGGTTTGGAACAGGGGCAGTGTATGGAACAAGGCTTGCAGGAAGTTCGGATATGAGTTTTTTGTCTGTGGATGAACTGAAAACATTCAAGAAAATGACAGGCGGGGACAGCCTTTTTGCAGAATTTAAAGGACAGCAGGCATTTGAATTTACATTTAATGGATTGCTGTGGTTCTGCATGAACCGGCTGCCGAAGTTCGGGGGAGATGACGGCAAATGGGTATATGACCGCATTATGGTGGTGGATTGCCCGAATGTGATACCGAAAGAACAGCAGGACAAGCAGCTTTTAGAAAAAATGTATGCAGAGCGCAGAGGTATTGTGAAAAAAGCTGTGAAAGCGTTGCAGACTGTTATAGCAAATGGATATCGATTTACAGAGCCGGACAGCATTGCAGAGGCAAGAAGAGATTACCAAAGCGCAAACAGTACAGTGATTTCTTTTTATGAAGAATGTATGTGCCCTTGGGAGAATGGCAAAATTGTCAGACATTGTACCACAGGGAGAATATACAAGGTATATCAGGCATGGTGCAGGGAGAACAATCATGGTTATGCCAGAACTGCAAAAGAGTTCAGAGAACAGCTTGCAGGATATCTTGGTGGCACATTTGCAGATGTGACAACAAGACAGAAGGGTAATACCTATTATAAAGATTTCACGATAACAGAGGAAACTAAGGAACTTTATGCCAAGGAATACGGATATGAGGAAACAGAGTTCCTTGCCGGGTAGCAGAGGTAGCAGTACGGGTAGCAGTGATTTTAGGTACTGCTACCCGTGAAAAGTCAGTAAACACAAGGCTTTGAGTATATTGGTAGCAATGGGTAGCAGAGTTTTTAACTTCTTAGCTGAAAAATAAAAAGTTTAATGCAGAAATAAAACGGCATATAAAAAGAGTAATTGTGATTATAAAATCGTGAGAACTGCTACCTTCTGCTACCGAATAGCCGGAAACCCTTGGTAAACAAGGGATAAGCCGGGTAGCAGTTACAAGAATTGCTGCTACCTGTACTGCTACCTCGGAAGATAGAACTGCTACCCACAGATAAAAGGGGAGAGAAGAAGATGTCGAAACGAGACACAATGATCCGAGCATTATGTAAGAGCCTCGGAGTTGATTACAGAGTAACAACTATAGATCTTGAAAGAGTAATTTACAGAGATTTTGGAAATGGATTTAACGTAGAAATCAGTGGAATGCATACGTCCAGCATGAAGAAAAAGGCAACAATATATCTTTGGTATGGAGATACAATGACCGAATGCATCATCGTAAAAACTGTCAGAGATATTCCAAGAGAGCTGATTGGCGAGAATGTTGAAGAACTGATGAAATATAGTAATTTGCTGATTGCACAAGGCTATGACAGCTACGATAAGTTATTTCGCTTAAAGTATGGAAAAACAATAAATTACGCAGGAGGAGTGAAGAACATGACACACAGAATATTTTATGGAACAGACTTTAAGTTGACAGATTCTGATAAGAAGATGTTTTCAAGAGAGGGGTATGAATGCAAGGATTTATTGCAGGGAAGGGCAGGATTGCCTGTGGTGGTATCTCAGAAGCAGGACAAGGATTTTCCAATATGGAAAGTGCAGTATGGATTTTCGTGTCTGGTGTTCCCTACTTATGAAGATGCAATGGATTTCTGCAGAGACAGATTTACAAGATTAGATGGAAAGGCGGTGTAGTGGATGCAGATGATAAGATACCATCCTCTGATTGATGGAGATACAGATGGACTGGAAAAGGTACCGATGTTTTTATCAATAGACAAGGAAACAGTACGGCAGAACAGTAGAATGTACCTGTCGGAGATTATTTCCAATTATTACAGGCTTTATTCAAAAGAGCCGATGAGCCAGAATGCTACTGACAGCATAGAAATTCACTGTCCTCTGTGCGGTGCGGTATTAAGGCAGATGGCTCAAAACCATGATGCAAATAAACTTGGTCTGTACACCTGTGACAGGTGCAGACGATAGAAAGAAGGAGGATTTTACTATGGTATTTCCATTAACAAAACTGAATAAGGAAGGGACATTGCTGAATGCGTCCCATTCTTATTATACTGAAGAATATGCACAGAGAATGTGCAGCTTGTATTTGACGGATGAACTGAGCCGGGATGAGACAGGAAAGATAAAGAGAACGTACAGACTTCATGCGAGCAATGATCATACAGAGGAAATGGCATTTGCGTATGAAATTCATTGCCCGAAGTGTGGCAATCATCTGAAACAGATTGGGAGACAGCTGACATTAAATACACTTGGACTTTATAAATGCCCTGTGTGCGACAGAAATTAAGGAGGAGAAGAACATGATTAGTAATACACAGATTACGGCGCAGCCGGAATATGATATTCAGTTCTGGAATGCGATGAGAAACAAAGAGGCGAGAGAGGATATTCTTGCAAAGGGCAGGGATATTAGCACAGGAACTTACAGTATGCCGACTGTTGCAGCCGGAAAGGTCATGAATGAAATTGAAAAGGAATCTGATTTCAGAAAGATAGCGACAGTTATTCGTGCATACAAAAATGGCTACAAAATCTTTGCAAAGGACTGCAAGGATAAGGCGGAATTTGTAGCAGAGGGAGCTGCAATCCCGGTATATGAAAGTGCCGGAGATTTCGATGAAAAAACGATTGAAAGCTATAAGCTGGCATCTATCGTTACTTTGGATGAGGATTTTGTAAATGACGTAGGATTTGATATTGAAAAGTATCTGACACAAAAGCTTGGGAAGTCATTTGGAAAAGCAGAGGATAACGCATTTATTAATGGAACCGGAGCAGATGAGCCTACAGGTATACTTCATCATACAGATGGAGCCAAAACAGCACTGACAGTAGAAACGCTGACTTATGATGATGTGATTTCTTTATATTTTAGTGTTGATAAGGGATACAGAAAAAATGGCATCTGGCTTATGAATGATAAGACAGCACTTGCACTCAGAAAGCTGAAGGATAACGATGGCAATTATTTGTGGAATCAGGCAAATGATACAATTCTTGGCAAACAGGTTATTATTTCGGAATATATGCCGGATATCGAAACAGGTACTAAGCCGATTGCATTTGGTGACTTTTCTTATTACTGGATTGTGGGAAGAAAGCCTGTGACGGTAAGAACATTGTTGGAAAAATTTGTACTGTATGATCAGATTGGATATCTTGCATTTGAGTTCCTTGACGGAAAACTTGTAAGAAATGAAGCAATCAAGGTTATCCAGATGGCAGATGCAGGGAAATAATCATAGAATTGTTTGATTTTATTTCTATCATCTTGAATGGGATATATGCCCCTTGTATGGTATTTAGCTGTATTGGGGGTTAATACCCCGTTTAAATTCGCAGTTTTTGTGCGTGAAGGGGCGGCACCGTTGCTCGGCATAAAAGGTGACAGAGATTTAGACCGCCCCTGGGGGCAAATATCACAGAATCAGAGTGAAAATGACAAAAAAGAAAAAATAGTACAAAGGAGTCAGCTGTGTGACCACCTTGTCGGAAGGAGAGATACTATGAATGCAGAAAGCAATGAAGCGCTTCCTGTTAGTGAGAAGTATATGCTCACCATCAAGGAGGCAGCAGCTTATTTTAATATTGGTATAAAGAAACTGAGAAGAATTGCAGAGGATAACCTTGGAACGGTGGCGGTGTACTGCGGAAACAGATTCTTGATCATCCGCCCGAAGTTTGAAGAATTTATCCTTAATTCTTCAGAAATATAGTTCCTTTTATCTGCCAAAAGTAGTTGCTATTACAGGGCATAAGAGCGAACATAGGATGACCCCGAAAACCCTTGAAAAATAGCCATTTTTGGCAGAAAGGAATGTGATTTTATGGCAAGACCAAGTTTAGCAGAAAAGGATATTTTGAATCCTTCTGAGGCAATTGAATATTTTGTTTTGAGCCGGAGAAAATTTTATGATTTATTGAATAATACGGATGGAGAAGATTTTCTGGCATACTACGGAGAACGAAAGCTGATTCTCCGGGTTGCGTTTGAAAAATATCTACTGCACCATCCAGAGTTGAGGAGACGAGGATAATGGCAAAGGCAGGAAGAGGACAGACAAGGCGGGATTCCAAGCGTAGAGTATTAAGACCGGGAGAGAGTGTAAGAGCAGACGGAAAATATCAATATAAATATCACATTGATGGAAAACCACACTTTGTATACAGTTGGAAACTGGAGCCTACGGACAAACTTCCAAAGGGCAAAAAGCCATGTCTGTCGCTTAGGGAACTGGAAAAACAGGTAAACACAGATTTGGATTTGCTTGTAAATATCGTAGACGGACAGATGACTGTCTGTGAACTGGTAGACCGATATTTGAAAACAAAGACCGGAGTAAGGCAAAGCACGAAACAGGGATATGTTACAGTACAGAGATTACTTGCAAAGGAAGCATTTGGAAAAAAGACGATACGAAGTGTAAAAACTTCCGATGCAAAGCTGTTTCTTATCAAATTGCAGCAGGAAGATGGCAAAAGCTACAGTTCCATTCATACCATCCGTGGAGTGTTGCGACCAGCCTTTCAGATGGCGGTGGATGATGACATTCTGGTAAAGAATCCATTCGGATTCCAGCTTGCTGGAGTATTGGTAAATGACGCAGTCACAAGAGAGGCAATTTCCAAAGACCAGATGAGAAAATTCCTAAAGTTTGTGCATGACGATGTGGTGTACTGTAAATACTATGAAGTTGTGTACATACTCTTTCATACGGGAATGCGAATATCGGAATTTTGTGGACTGACGCTGAAGGACATTGATCTTGAAAATAGAACCATAAATATCGACCATCAGTTGCAGAGAACATCAGATATGCGATACATCATAGAAACCACAAAGACGGATGCCGGAACAAGAGTATTGCCAATCACGGAGGATGTGGCACAGATGTTTCAGGCAATCATTGAGGATAGAAATGCACCGAAAGTGGAGAAAGCCATAGATGGATATAGCGGATTCCTGTTTTACGATGATAATGGAATGCCGCTTGTGGCAATGCACTGGCAACATCGTTTCAATCATATGGTCGGCAGATACAATGACATCTACCGGGTGCAGTTGCCAAATATCACGCCTCATGTATGCCGACACACGTATTGTTCAAATATGGCAAAATCGGGAATGAATCCAAAGACGCTGCAGTACCTCATGGGGCATTCGGATATATCGGTTACAATGAATGTGTACACGCATATCGGATTCGATGATGCAGAGGAAGAATTGAAACGGATGGAAGAGTTTAGGAAGGCACAGGCAGAGGTTGAGCAGAAGAAAGAGAAACCGATGTCGCAGAAAGTGTTTAAAGTTGTATAATATGGAAATGGGATGACGCTCTGGTATAGACTGGGGCGTTATTTTTGTGGAAAAAAGTAGGTTCAGAGGATATAATATAATCAGGGTGATTTAGGAAGATGGGAAAAGCGGTTTTGATTTCATATGAAAGGAATGGTTGTGAAATGTATTACGAGGAAAAAACAGCGGAGAAGCCAGAAAAATGGCCTGCGAATGCTCGTGAACAGATTTTAGATACATTATGTGAATGTGTAGAAGAATTTAAGAAAAATCCGTCTTATAAGACAAGAGAAGTCCTTTTGTCTTTAACGTGTGAGCATGATTTGAATTTGAATGAGAATTTTGGATTGGTTCGTGTAACCGAGTATGAGGTTGGGATACTGAATTTTCTCTATTTAGTTGGTAATGCATATCAAATATCTTCATTAAAAACATATATATACAATATTATAACGCAGGTAACTAGATTACAGAAAATTACTTCTTGGTTTAATCCTGTGATTAATTGTGATGAAGAAAATACATATCGTGTAATACCATATGAACAGGGGCTTATATTCCCACTGAGATTGTATCACATAGTGTATCAAAAGTTCACAATAGAAAAGAATAAGTCATTTGCAGAACAACTAATAGAAATTGTAGAGGAAACGTTAAAAAGCTGCCAAACGGAAGAAGAGATTGATACCTTGACTCATTCATATACATCTATGTTACTGGATATTAGTAATATGCATGGAAGTAAAAGAGAAAAGTTATGGGAATTTACAAGAGAAGAATTATACAAATTATTAGCAATAGAAGCAAAACTACTTAGAATGAATAAGCAGCCTGCAAACATTCGACCAGTTAAGGGTGTGCTTATGATGATGATAAGCAATTTCATTTTAAAATCGAGAAATGGGTATAACAATGATTATATTTGTAAATATCTGCCAATAGAAGTTGCAAAGAGTAGTATTAGTAATCATCAAATTTGGATGAAGAAAACAGAGCTGCTTAATGATGAGCGAGAGAAAAAAGTTATTCCAGAATTGTTTGAAGATATGTCATGGATTCATTATGACTGGATAAAAGACATTGATTTTTCTGAGACACGAAACTATTATGTGTCATGTTTCAGTAAGTCAATAAATAATAGCCATATGCAAGACGGTTATGGAGAATGTTTGTATGGATATAAAAATGATAGAATTGTGGACCTGATTGGACCTATTGGATTATATACATTGACAAAAAAGGCTGACGCTGACGCAGATTTGCCAGATACTATGAAAAGACCATATATAGCTCAAGTAATAACATTTGATGTTTTATATGACATTGAAGAAGCAAAGACGGAATTACAATACTTATTTAGCGTTATAGACATGTTTGATTTATCTGACAATAATAAGAAAATGTTTTTACAGGAGATATTGCAATATTGGATTCTTTCTGTTAAAGATAGCAAATGGAAAGCTGAAAGAGAAAGAAGATATGTTATTTTTTTATATGACGATTATGAATATATTGAAACAGAATTGGATGATACATTCTTGAAAGTTAAAACATCACTTTTTATTACGCCTGATTTTATTATAGGGAAAAATCCTAGCAAATGGGAAATAATGCGACAACTTGCGGCAAAAAGAAAAGCATTGTTTAGTAAAGAATATCTGTTTTGTGAAAATTGTTTAATGCAAGATCATGATGTGGCAATACATGAGAAACCAGAAAAATGTCCGATATGTGGTTCTAAAAATATAAGGATGATATATCACGAGAATGCTTAGTAGTAAGAAGCTTCATTTTACTACCAATTTTACTACTAACAGGTAGTAATAACTTGCTCAATCTTGCTCTGATTTGCCACAATCTGTAATTTCAGAGCATATCACAATAACCCCGGAAACCCTTGCAAAACGGGGCATTCCGGGACAAATCAAGGAGAAACAAAACTATGATTAAAGTACTTTTCGTATGCCACGGCAACATCTGCCGTTCCACCCTAGCCCAAAGTGTCTTCACCCATAAAGTCGCATCCCAAGGGCTTTCCGCCCACTTCCTTATCGACAGCGCCGCCACAAGCACCGAAGAAATCGGCAATCCACCGCACCGGGGGACGGTGAATAAGCTGAGGAAGGTTGGAATTCCTCTGGTGCCGCACCGGGCGCGGCAGGTGACGTGGGCGGATTATGAGAAATTTGATTATATCATAGGTATGGACAGTGCCAATATCCGAAATTTAAACCGGATGCTGAAAGGCGATCCGGAGGGGAAAATATATAAATTTCTTACATTTGCAGGTTCAGACCGTGACATCGCGGATCCGTGGTATACGGGTGATTTTGACGCGACGTATGAAGATGTTCTGGAGGGCTGTGTGGGTTTTCTGGCATATCTGAAAGAACAGGGACAGATATAACCAAAAGTTTGATGAGTATCCATTTCAGGTTAAGATGGAAGGAACGGATTGTTTCTGCTGCAATTTATCAGTGTGCTGGAGGAACATCCGGGCGATTCGTGGATTAAAAAATATATTTTCCCGGGCGTAATGGTTCTAAGTCTCTGGGAAATGATTTCTTGTGGTTCAGCAGATGGATTTTATATCCTGGATATGGAAAATCTACGTCTGCACCAGATTTTATTTACAAAAGGAATTAATAATGACTTGTCGATGACACGCTGGTATTAATAAGTGGAGTGCTTTTTTATTTCCAGCTGAATCCGTTCGCAGAGATCCTTGACCGTGACAAGCTCGATAAAATCCGTTTCCGGAATATCGATCTCGAAGCAGTCTTCGATCTCTGTGATAAAGTATACGATCAAAAATGAATCCAGCCCCAGATCGTCGATCAGGCGGTCAGCCGATGTCAGCGGGCGGGTGATTTCTACGTATTCTGATAGAATGTCTTTTATTTCAACCAGGATTTCTTCCTGCGTCAGTTCGTGTTTCATGAGAAGTTCCTCCTAATATATGTGATTCATGCAGCTATTTTTATTGTAAATTTAACATAGAATCTGTGTTTGAGAGATGATTCTATCTGTGTGTTTATTTTATCATGAAACTGCCCGCTTGAGTAGATATATCCCTTAAAATAGGAGGAGCCGACAGGAACGGACTCCTGTCGGCGTAGGTATGAAAAAGTATATTATGAAAGGTCTTTTGCCTTTACGCGTATTACTATATCGAAAAAATGTGATAAAAGTATGTTCGGAATGTGAAGAAATCATAAATTTCGGAAAATATTTTGGAAGTGGATGGGGGAATAAAAATGACACGCAGATATAAGTTTGTGCAATTTTATTCATAAAAATGAAAATATATGCGTGAAATTTCTGAAAAAGATAGAATGTAAAAAGGTAATATGATATAATGAGCGCAAGTGAGCCAGAGAGCTGCTTGCAGATTTATGGCGAACGGCGAATCGTGATATAATATGAACACTTACAGAGAACTTGTCAAATCTAGTGTGAGTTATAGATGAACATTTGATGAATCTGGGATAAAGGAGAAAAATAATCAAAATAAAGATTCAAAAAAACATATCTACAAAGAAGAAGGCAGAACATCAGGCGGATGCAAAAGCATTTGCCGGAACGGGTTCAGAAAGGACAGGGAACGATGCGGGCGTTTACATTTGAAAATGCGACAAAGATTTATTTTGGCGGAGGCTGTGTGAAAGAGCACCTGCTGGAGGCGGTGAAGCCGTATGGGGAAACGGTGATGCTGGCATATGGCGGCGGCTCGATCAAGACGAATGGCATTTATCAGGAAGTGATGGATGTCTTAAAGCTGGCTGGAAAACAGGTGATAGAATTTTCAGGCATCATGCCGAATCCGACCTACAGCAAGGTGATGGAAGGGAAAAAAGTCGTACAGGAAAATCAGGTAGATCTGATTCTGGCAGTGGGCGGCGGTTCGGTCATGGACTGCAGCAAGGCGATCTCAATGGCGGCTGCGACGGACAAGGACGTCTGGAAGGAATACTGGATCAAAAAGGGCGAGATTGATTTTGAGCCGGTTCCGGTGGGCGTGATTGTGACCGTGGTCGGCACTGGAAGCGAGGTCAACGGCGAGGGTGTAATCACCCATGAGGAACAGAAAATTAAGACGAGCCGGAATTATCCGCGCTGCAATCCGGTGTTTGCGATGATGGACCCGAAATATACCTACACGGTTTCTCCACTCCAGACGGCAGCGGGCGGTTTTGATATGCTCAGCCATGTGATGGAGACATATTTCAGTGCACCGGATGAGGATAATCTTTCGGATGCGATCTCGGAGGCGTTGATGCGGAGTATTATTGCGAACCTGCCGGTGGCGATCCGGGAACCGGAAAATTATGAGGCGCGCAGCAACCTGATGTGGGCGTCCACGATGGCGGAGATTGGCATTATCAAATTAGGAAAACAGTGTGATTTTGAGGCGCATATGATTGAACATCAGATGGGGGCTTACACGGACTGCAACCACGGCATGGGACTTGGCGTGATCCATCCGGCGTATTATCGTCGAATTTGCCGGGACGGCATCAAGAAATTTGTGAAATTTGCCGTAAATGTCTGGGGAATGTCACCAGATGGCGGCGATGAGGAAGAACTGGCATTTGGCGGAATTGACGCATTGCAGGCGTTTATTCATGAGATTGGTTTGCCGGGGACGCTGCGGGAACTGGGGATCACAGATCAGAGCCTGCTGAAAACGATTGCTGATTCATGTATCCGCAATGACGGCGGGTATCGGCAGCTGACGCACGCGGAAATCTTGGATATTTTGGAAGAGTGCTATTAGTACAAAGGAGGAAAATCATGCCACACATTGCAATATCTATGTACCCGGGACGGAGCCGGGAAGAGAAGGCAGCGCTGGCTGAGAAGGTCAGAACGCTGGTATCAGAAGAATTAAAGAAGGATCCGAAGGTTGTGACGGTATCGGTTCATGATGTACCGGCTGAGAAATGGCAGGAACATTTGGATGCGATTCCGGGCGAGGAGAGATTCTATTAGAAGTCTAAGTCGGGGTTGCAGAAAGAGGCAAAAGATCATCAGACGATGGATAATATACCAATGGATAATATAGCTCAAGCAGTGTCGAAAAAATAAACTGCAAAAGATATATAATAATGAATAAAAAAGAACGGACTGTTCATAAATAGACAAAAAAGCATAGGATGTAGAGAATAGATATTTGAACTGTGCCGGTTTACAGAGTATCATCTGTAAACCGGGCAGAAAGAAGCACATTTACGCGCATTACTTAGTGGATTTTGTCTGTATGAACAGTTTTTTTGCAGCATTTTATAATTGAGAAAATATTTCATTTACTCCTTTTAAATTCCCACAAATATTTCTTGACATTTCCCAGTTACATTCATATAATGAACATATGAACAATGATTCATATAAATAAAAATATTTCAAAGAAATCTTGATAAAATCCTGCAAACTGCTTTCACGAAAGAGGCAGTTTGCAGGGCAGAAACGCGTAGCATGAAGGGAGAAATCGGATGGCAATTCATGATGTAGAGTGCTGTGAGGAGTGTGCTGTTCACGATGAGGTTGTGCAGTCGGTCCGGGGAATGCTGCCGGATGACGATGATTTGTATGATCTGGCGGAGCTGTTTAAGGTATTTGGTGATTCGACGCGGATCCGGATTTTGTTTGTGCTGTTTGAGTCGGAGATGTGTGTCTGCGACATTGCACAGCTGCTTAATATGACGCAGTCGGCGATTTCGCATCAGCTTCGGATTCTCAAGCAGTCGCAGCTTGTCAAGAGCCGACGGGACGGAAAGTCGGTGTTCTATTCGCTGGCAGACGACCATGTTTACCGGATTATCAACCAGGGCTTTGAGCATATTAAAGAATAGCAAGTTCCTTGAATGATGATAATGGATTGAATGAATGTGAAAGCGGTGCTATCTGTAAAGAAAAAAATTGCAGGTCTCGAAAAGCAAACATTAAAAATTTATAACTCAATAAAAAGAGGAGGATTATCATGAAGAAGAAATTTAAATTAACTGATCTGGATTGTGCAAACTGTGCAGCAAAGATGGAGGATGCGATCAAGAAGCTGGATGGAGTCAATGATGCGAGTGTCAGCTTTATGATGCAGAAAATGACGATCGATGCGGATGACGCACGTTTCGACGAGATCATGAAAGAGGTTGTAGAAGTGTGCAAGAAGGTGGAACCGGACTGCATTATTAATATGTAAAATTGGAAAAGGCATAATCGGATCAAAAGCTGCTTTTTAAAAGAATAAAATCAGATTGTGTAATGCACAGAAGGGCAAAGTAAAAAGATATAGGCAAATGAGCTGTGCCGGCACATTTTCCTATATCTTTTTTTCTGGGAATGTGTTTCCAGAATGAAGGGAGGCTTTATGAATCAGAAGCAGAAAACGATGCTGAAGCGGATCGTTGCGGCGGCAATCGTATATATCGCGGCGGCAGCAGCGAAAAAAATGAATGTATTTGCCGGAATGCCGCAGCCGTGGACAGAGTTAGTCGTATTTTTAATTCCGTATCTGATTATTGGATGGGATATTGTATACAAGGCGTTCCGGGGGATTAAAAATGGTCAGGTGTTTGATGAGAATTTCCTCATGACAGTAGCGACGTTCGGGGCGTTCGGTGTGGGCGAGTTTTCTGAGGCGGTTGCGGTTATGCTGTTCTATCAGGTTGGCGAGCTGTTTCAGAGTTATGCGGTCAACCGTTCGCGCCAATCGATCAGCGATCTCATGAATATCTGTCCGGAATATGCCAATATTGAAAAAGATGGACAAATAGAGCAGGTCGATCCGGATGATGTGGAAGTGGATGACATCATCGTGGTACAGCCGGGAGAGCGGATTCCGCTGGATGGCGTGGTGGTAGAGGGTGAATCGATGATCGATACCTCGGCGCTGACTGGTGAATCGGTACCGCGCCGTGCGGCAGCCGGGGATGAAATCATCAGCGGATGTGTCAATGGCAGCGGGCTTCTGCGGGTGCGCGTGACGAAAGAATTTGATGATTCGACGGTGGCGCGGATTCTGGAGCTTGTGGAGAATGCCAGCAGCAAGAAGGCGAAGGTGGAGAACTTTATCACCCGGTTTGCCAGATATTATACGCCGGTAGTCGTGATCGCGGCGGTTGCTTTGGCATTTGTGCCGCCGATTGTGCTGGGCGGAGAATTTGGCGAGTGGATTCAGAGAGCTTGTATTTTCCTGGTAATTTCCTGCCCGTGTGCGTTGGTGATTTCGGTTCCGCTTAGCTTCTTTGGCGGCATTGGTGCTGCATCCCGCATCGGTGTGTTAGTCAAGGGAAGCAATTATCTGGAGGCAGTTTCGGAGCTGGATACGGTTGTATTTGATAAGACAGGCACCCTGACGAAGGGCGAGTTTAAAGTGACGGAGCTGTATCCGGCGGGAATCAGTGAGGATGAGCTTCTGGAGCTGGCGGCGTATGCCGAGAATTATTCGACGCATCCGATCGCGGAATCGATACGGGAGGCGTATCGTGAGAGAAAAGGCAGTTTGGCAGAAGCAGAAACTCAAAAGGCGAATGCGGGAACAGCGGAAATCGTTCTGGATGCTGACAATGACACAATAAAAGAGGTGCAGTCCAAAGAGGGTGTGCAGGGAGTAGTACGCAAACCCCTGATCGACTTAACCCGCATCGGTGAAACCAACGAGATTTCCGGTCATGGTATCGAGACAACGATCGACGGTCACAAAGTTCTGGCGGGTAATGGACGCCTGATGAAGAGTAAAAATATACCGTATCAGGAATGCGACGGCATCGGCACTGTGATTTATCTGGCAAAGGACGGAAAATTTGCCGGAAGTATCCTGATTGCCGATACGATCAAGCCGGAGACGGAGGATGCGATCCGTGGACTGAAGGCGGCTGGAATCCGCCGTACTGTTATGCTGACGGGCGACCGGAAAGCGGTCGGCGAGGCGGTGGCTGCGAAGGTTGGCATCGATCAGGCGTACACGGAGCTGCTTCCGGCGGATAAGGTGCAGAAGGTCGAGGAGATGCTGGCGGAGATGACCGGAAAGCGGAAGCTGGCATTTGTCGGCGACGGCATCAACGATGCACCGGTTCTCTCCCGCGCAGATGTCGGTATTGCAATGGGAAGCATGGGAAGTGACGCGGCGATCGAGGCGGCGGACATTGTCCTGATGGATGATAACCCGGCGAAGATTGCAGGTGTGGTTAAAATCGGACGCAAGACAATGGCAATTGCGCACCAGAATATCGTGTTTGCCCTGGCGGTTAAGGCGGTTGTGCTTCTGATGGGCGCGGCTGGAGTGGCGAATATGTGGGAAGCCGTGTTTGCGGACGTCGGTGTTTCCGTCATTGCAATTTTAAATGCGATGAGGGCATTAAGAACTAAATAATCGGTAATATCAAAAAGCTATGGCGGAAGGAATACTTGATGGTTCCGGAAACTGTAGCTTTTTAAATTTGCGGCTCTAAGGGATTTATATATAAAACCAATATTTGCAAGTGGTAAAAGAATAGGAATAAGAAAGAAATCAAGGCTTGGAAAAGATAAAATGCTGGGAATCATACAGGATTTCCAAAATAGTTGTAATAATCCTTAATAAAATAGTAATTGAATCTGACGGAAGAATGAAGTATGATCAAATACCATAGGATATTAGACGGAAAGGAAGGAACAGGATGAAAAAATGGATGAAAACGGCGCTTGTCCTGGCTGCAGCGGTCTGCCTGAGTGTGGCGGCTGCGTTCACAGCACTGGCGGCGCAGACGTTTCAGATAACCGCTTCGATCGGCTCCTGTCTGATTGGTTCGGGGCAGAATACAGTGGATATTTCACTTTCAAGCAACGGTGATACAACGGGGACGGACGGAAAGATTTATCTGTTTGAATTGCGGCCGTATGAGTCGGAGATTGGAAGCCGGACTGATTATGTCAGCAGCGTAGGCGCAGGGGAGACGAGGACCGTCTCGATTCCTTTAAACAAGGGAACTGCCCAGGACCGCCTTTACAGCCGGTTTGTTCCGGCAGTGTTTGACGGAACTGCATTTACGGCAGTTGGCGCGGCACATTATATCACAAATCCGGAGGTGGTTGCATCCAATCAGGATGCGTTTAAGACGCCGCTGACGAAAAAGGGCTTGAATATCCAGTTAAATATGCTCAACGATGCATTTACACTGGGCGTCAAACATGTGGCGGTCAATATCGCATTTTCCCAGTTTTTAGGAAGTGGCATTGATTATGAGTACGATGGAAAAACGTATCATTTTAATAAGTCGGTGGTTGAAAATTATGACAAGGTGATCAGTACATATATCGGAAAAGATATATCTGTGACGGCGATCGTTTTAAATGACTGGAATGACGCGCACCCGGAACTGGTTCATGCGGGAACTGCGAAATCTTCGAGCGCCAATTATTATATGTTTAACACGAAGACACAGGAAGGATTTGAGACAACGCGTGCGATCTTCGCGTTTTTGGCGGATCGTTACAGCGGCAAGAATCATAATTCAAATTATGCGAAGATTTCCAACTGGATTCTGGGCAATGAGATCAACAACCAGATTTGGAACTACATGGGACCGGCAGATTTGAATACATATGTATCCACGTATCAGCAGGCATTCCGCACGTTCTACACGGCGATCAAGAGCACAAGTGCGAATGACCGGGTTTATTTTTCACTTGATTTCTGGTGGGGAGCTCCGTATGAGAACCTGAACGATCAGGTGCATTATACGGGCAAAGGCATTGTTGATACGTTTAACGCCCTGGCAGTAACGGAAGGTCAGATGGACTGGGGCATTGCCTACCATCCGTATCCGTACCCGATGACGGAACCGGAATTCTGGGATGATCCGGCAACGGGGCTGGTAACCGAGAGTGCAGATTCACCGATTGTCAACTTTGCAAACCTGCATGTACTGACCGATTATCTGAATCAGGATTCGATGAAGACAGCATCTGGCGAGGTGCGCCATGTCATTCTGACGGAGGAAGGATTTACTGCACAGAGTCTGACGCGCGGCGATGTGTCGGATATCCAGGCGGCGGCATTTGCATATTCTTACTATATCGTAGACAGCAACCCGTATATCGACGCGTACATTCTGAGTCGTCAGGTCGATGCGCCGTCAGAGGTAAGGGCAGGCTTAAGCTTCGGTCTGTGGTCCTGTGATATGAATCAGGGCAATGAGATTGTAGCGGTAAAGGATCGAAAGCTCTGGAGAGTTTTCCACGACATTGATCAGAAGAGATACACGCTGGAAACTTCGAATTTTGCAAAATCAATCATCGGAATTAATAAGTGGTCGGATGTGATTCCGAACTTCCGGTGGAAGTCTCTGGAACAGTAGCGGATGGTAGACACAGACTTGTAGAACAAAAACTATAAGAAAAAAGTATAAATAAAAAAGTGCCTTTCTTCTCGAAGAAAATTTCTTGAGAGGAAAAGCACTTTTTTTAGAAAATAAACGTATCTGATGTATCGGAGAACCGGGAGTCTCAGATACCATAGATGGTTTGCTGGATTTTGTCTCCGAATCCTGCCGATTTTATCAGATCTTGAGTTCTTATCAGATCTTATTGCTCTGTCTCCAGATATGCATCTTCTCAGCTTCCTTGATCAGCTGATCGCGGAACTGCGGATGTGCAACGGAGATGATAGCCTCGCATTTCTGCCAGGTTGCAAGACCCTTTAAGTTTACTTTACCGTACTCGGTTACCAGGTAGTGCAGGTTTGCACGTGTATCGGTTACGATGGAACCCTGATTTAAGGTCGGGAGAATACGGGACTGCAGCTCGCCAGCCTTGTTCTTGAAAGTGGAGGAGCAGCAGATGAAGCTCTTTCCGCCCTTGGACAGGTAAGCGCCCAGAACGAAGTCAAGCTGTCCGCCTGCACCGCTGATGTGCTTGATTCCTGCGGACTCTGCATTTACCTGACCGAAGAGGTCGAGGTCAACCGCGTTGTTGATGGACATGAAGTTGTCCAGGGCTGCGATGGTGCGGACGTCGTTGGTGTAATCAACCGGAGCACTCATGCAGGCCGGGTTGTTGTTTAAGTAGTCATACAGTTTCTTGGTACCAGCGCCGAATGCGTATACCTGACGGCCTTTGTCCAGTGCTTTGTGAGCGCCTGTGATCTTGCCGGCTGCGGCAATATCAACGAATGCGTCAACGTACATCTCGGTGTGAACACCCAGATCCTTTAAGTCAGATTTCGCAATCAGGGAACCAACTGCGTTCGGCATACCGCCGATACCTAACTGTAAGCAGGCACCATCCGGGATCTCGTCTACGATCAGTTTTGCAACTGCTTCATCGACATCAGTCGCTGCTGCGCCGCCTCCCATCTCTGCGATGGTCGGGTTGCTGCCCTCTACGATCATGTCTACGTTGGAGATATGAACGCCGTTCTCAAATCCGCCGAGGCAGACCGGCATATTTTCATTGACCTCTACGATGACAACCTTGGAAGTCTCGCAGCAGGCTGCCATATGGGAAGCATTTGGTCCGAAGTTGAAATAACCGTGCTCGTCCATCGGAGCAACCTGGAATACAGCTACATCCGGTTTGGTTGCGGACTCACGATAGTATCTCGGAAGCTCGGAATAACGGATCGGAGCATAGAAGCTGAATCCCTGTGCGATTGCCTTTCTCTCGATACCGCTCATGTGCCAGGAGTTCCAGGTCATATGAGCTGCCGGGTTTTCGATCTTGAAGATCTCCGGTACCCACATCAGGATACCGCCGCGGAAGTTTACATTCTCCAGTTCCGGAAGACGTTTTGCGATAGCAGCATCGACTGCTACCGGAGTGCCGGTGGTCCAGCCATAGTCAACCCAGTCGCCAGATTTAACGACGGAAGCAGCTTTTTCAGCGGAAACCAGCTTTTCTGCATACAGTTTCTTGTAATCCATACTTATTCACCTTGTCCTTTTTAATAATATGAAGAAGTCCGTACAAATGCGTGATTCGGACATCCCCCGTTGTTTATCAGTGTATCATCTCCACTACCCCTTGTCAACGAAAGAGGCGGAGGACAAAATAGGGGAAAATGACGACATATTCATATTTATGAATTACAGATATAAGTGTATGTAAATGGAAGAGAAATGAGTTTGTCTATTAATTCACAAACAAAATACCATGTTGGTTATAATGCCAGAGAAGATCACTTTTATTGAGAAAACGGAAGAAAAAAATTGTGCATTCCGCCTAAAGACGATCAAAACGATGTAGAAATAAGTGGATTGTACGCGGAAAAATGAGAATCTTAAATCTTTATAAATCCATTGATAATTATTTGACAGGAGCCGCGTGGGGTGTTAAGATACAAATACACTATCATATTTATCACTATTTTACTATTTACTGCAGTTGTGTTATTTACGTGGTGGATCATTTTCAAGGAGGATTTTTTCAATGTCTAAGAAAGTCGTAATTGCAAGTGCATGCCGTACCGCAGTAGGTTCTATGGGTGGCCAGCTCAGTACTGTTCCAGCAGCTGAGATGGGTGCCGTAGTTATCAAGGAGGCTCTGAAGAGAGCAGGCGTTGCTCCGGAGCAGGTTGATCACGTATACATGGGATGTGTTATCCAGGCTGGCCTTGGTCAGAACGTAGCACGTCAGATGTCTCTGAAAGCTGGTCTTCCGGTAGAAGTTCCGGCAGTTACCCTGAACGTGGTTTGCGGTTCTGGTCTGAATGCTGTAAACGCAGCAGCAGATATGATCCTTGCAGGCGATGCTGACATCGTAGTAGCTGGTGGTGCAGAGAACATGTCCGCAGCTCCGTATGCTCTGATGAAGGCTCGTTACGGATACCGTATGAACAATGCGACCATGATCGACACCATGGTAAATGACGCTCTGTGGGATGCATTCAACGATTACCACATGGGTATCACCGCTGAGAACATCTGCGATCAGTGGGGTATCACAAGAGAAGAACTCGATGAGTTTGCAGCAGCTAGCCAGCAGAAGGCTTGCGCAGCTATCGAGGCTGGACGTTTCAAAGACGAGATCGTTCCGATCGAAGTTAAGAAGAAAAAAGAGACTGTTATCGTAGATACCGATGAGGGTCCGCGTCCGGGTTCCACTGTAGAGGTTCTTGGCAAGCTTCGTCCGGCATTCAAGAAAGACGGACGTGTAACAGCTGGTAACGCTTCCTCCATCAACGATGGTGCAGCAGCTGTAGTTGTTATGAGCGAAGAGAAAGCAAAAGAACTGGGTATCAAACCGATGGCTACATGGGTAGCAGGCGCTCTGGGCGGTGTAGATCCGAGCATCATGGGTATTGGACCGGTTGCAGCTACCAAGAAAGTTCTGAAGAAGACAGGCTGGAAGGTAGAAGACTTCGATCTGATCGAGGCAAACGAGGCATTCGCAGCTCAGTCTATCGCTGTAGCTCGTGACCTTGGCTTCAACAAAGACATCCTGAACGTAAACGGCGGTGCAATCGCTATCGGACATCCGGTAGGAGCATCTGGCTGCCGTATCCTGACAACTCTGTTATACGAGATGCAGAAACGTGACGCTAAGAAGGGTCTGGCTACTCTGTGTATCGGTGGCGGCATGGGCTGCGCAACGATCGTTGAGAGAGACTAATCTCTGACGCAGAACCGGAGTCGTCGGGGCTTATCCCCGGCGCTCCGGCTGTTTCTGGTTTTACGTATTTCAATTCAAGAGCTTTTTAGGAGGAACTGGAAGTGGGATTTGTAGACTATGAGGTAGACGGACACGTCGCAGTCATAACTATTAATCGTCCGAAGGCACTGAACGCGTTAAACGAGGATGTGCTGAAGGATATTGAAGCTGCATTTGATGCAGTAGACCTTTCCGAAATTCGTGCAATTATCCTGACCGGCGCAGGAGAGAAATCTTTCGTAGCCGGTGCTGACATCGCTGCTATGAGCGTGATGACCAAGGAGCAGGGCGAGCACTTCGGTAAATTCGGCAACGATATTTTCCGCAAGATCGAAACTTTCCCGGTTCCGGTTATCGCGGCAGTAAACGGTTTCGCACTCGGCGGCGGCAACGAGCTTGCCATGAGCTGTGATATCCGTATCTGCTCGGACAATGCATTATTCGGACAGCCTGAAGTAGGTCTTGGTATCACACCAGGCTTCGGCGGTACACAGAGACTCGCACGTCTCATCGGACCGGGCAAGGCAAAAGAGATGGTATTTGCGTCCCGCAACATCAAAGCGGACGAGGCATACCGTGTCGGACTTGTAAATGCTGTTTATACACAGGAAGAGCTGATGCCGGCTGCGAAGAAGCTGGCAGGCGCTATCGCAAAGATGGCTCCGATCGCTGTCAGAAACAGCAAGAAGGCGATGAACGACGGACTTCAGACTGATATGGATCAGGCTATCGTGATCGAGGAAAAACTGTTTGGCGGATGCTTCGAGACAGAAGATCAGAAGAACGGTATGCAGGCATTCCTTGAGAAACGGAAAGTGGAGCAGTTTAACAATAGATAGTTAGTTAAATTATAGTTGTATAATTTCAGGAGGATTTGTCATGAAAGTTGGTATTATTGGTGCAGGAACCATGGGTTCCGGAATCGCTCAGGCATTTGCCCAGGTAGATGGATATGAAGTATGCCTGTGTGATATTAACGAAGAGTTTGCTTCCAACGGCAAACTGAAAATTTCCAAGAACTTTGAGAAGAGAGTAGCAAAAGGAAAGATGGCAAAAGAGGATGCAGACAAGATCCTTGCCAGAATCCATACCGGCGTTAAGACTATCTGCAGCGACTGCGATCTCGTAGTTGAGGCAGCAATCGAGAACATGGAGATCAAAAAACAGACCTTCAAAGAGCTGGGCGCTATCTGCAAGGAAGACTGCGTATTCGCTACCAACACCTCTTCTCTGTCCATTACTGAGATCGGTGCAGGTCTTGACCGCCCGGTTATCGGTATGCACTTCTTCAACCCGGCTCCGGTTATGAAGCTGGTTGAGGTTATCGCAGGCTTAAACACTCCGGCAGAGATTGTTGACAAAGTTAAGAAGATCTCTGAAGAGATCGGCAAGATCCCGGTACAGGTAGAAGAGGGCGCTGGTTTCGTAGTAAACCGTATCCTCATCCCGATGATCAACGAAGCTATCGGTATCTACGCTGAGGGCGAGGCTTCTGTAGAGGGTATCGATACCGCTATGAAGCTGGGTGCTAACCATCCGATGGGACCGCTTGAACTGGGCGACCTGGTAGGTCTGGACGTTGTTCTGGCTATCATGGAAGTACTTCAGTCTGAGACTGGTGACCCGAAGTACCGTCCGCAGCCGCTTCTTAGAAAGATGGTTCGCGGCGGCAAGCTTGGCCGTAAGTCTGGCGAAGGCTTCTACAAGTACAACTAATATGTACATAAGTCTGGCTTCTTGACCAGATGAAAACATAATAGAGTACCAGATTTTTAAGAACCGCAACGGGGCGGCGCTTAAAGCCGCCTCTTAAGCGTATATAAGAAAATGATGGAGGAATAGACACATGGATTTTACATTAAGTAAAGAGCATGAAATGGCGAGAAAGTTATTCCATGACTTCGCCGAGAACGAAGTAAAACCTTTGGCACAGGAAGTTGACGAGACAGAGCACTTCCCGGAGGAAACCGTTAAAAAGATGCAGAAGCTTGGCTTCATGGGCATCCCGGTTCCGAAGGAGTATGGCGGACAGGGCTGTGATCCGTTAACATACGCTATGTGCGTTGAGGAGCTTTCCAAAGTTTGTGGTACTACCGGCGTTATCGTATCTGCACACACATCTCTGTGCTGCGATCCGATCCAGACTTTCGGTACTGAAGAGCAGAAACAGAAATACCTGGTTCCGCTTGCTAAGGGCGAGAAGCTTGGTGCTTTCGGTCTTACTGAGCCGGGTGCTGGTACAGATGCTCAGGGTCAGCAGACCAAGGCTGTATTAGACGGCGACGAGTGGGTATTAAACGGCTCCAAAGTTTTCATTACCAATGGTAAAGAGGCTGACATTTACGTTATCATCGCTGTAACAGGCGTTGTTGAAGTAAAGGGCAGAAAGAAAAAAGAGATCTCTGCATTTATCGTAGAGAAAGGAACTCCGGGCTTCACCTTCGGTACCAAAGAGAAGAAGATGGGTATCCGTGGATCTGCTACATACGAGCTGATCTTCACAGATTGCCGTATCCCGAAAGAGAACCTGCTTGGCCAGAAGGGCAAAGGTTTCCACATCGCTATGCATACCCTGGATGGCGGACGTATCGGTATCGCTTCCCAGGCACTTGGTCTTGCAGAGGGCGCTCTTGAGAGAACTGTTGATTATGTAAAAGAGAGAAAACAGTTTGGTCGTGCTATCGGTCAGTTCCAGAACACTCAGTTCCAGCTGGCAGATATGGCTACCAAAGTTAAAGCAGCTCAGCTCCTTGTTTACAGAGCAGCCGTTGCTAAGAAGACACAGAAAACCTATTCTGTAGAAGCAGCTATGGCTAAACTGTATGCAGCAGAGGTTGCTATGGAAGTTACAACCAAGGCTGTACAGCTTCACGGTGGTTACGGCTACACGAGAGAGTACGACGTAGAGCGTATGATGCGTGATGCTAAGATCACTGAGATCTACGAGGGTACATCTGAGGTTCAGAGAATGGTTATCTCCGCTGATCTGTTAAAATAATTCAGTCTGCAGAGAAATCAGAACAATCTCAGTCCTAGAGAAAAAAGAAAAAAATAAGGAGTGAAAATACCGTGAAAATTGTAGTTTGTGTAAAACAGGTTCCGGATACCAAAGGCGGAGTTAAATTTAACCCGGATGGTACTCTTGACAGAAGCGCAATGCTGGCAATCATGAACCCAGATGATAAAGCAGGTCTGGAGGCAGCGCTTCGCTTAAAAGATCAGTATGGTGCAGAAGTTACCGTAGTTACTATGGGTCTTCCGAAGGCTGAAGAGGTTCTTCGCGAGGCTATGGCTATGGGCGCAGACAATGGTGTTCTTGTAACTGACCGTGTACTTGGTGGTGCAGATACCTGGGCTACTTCCCAGACAATCGCAGGCGCACTTCGCAACCTGGATTATGACTTAATCATTACTGGCCGTCAGGCTATCGATGGCGATACCGCTCAGGTAGGTCCGCAGATCTCCGAGCACCTTGGCCTTCCGGTAATCAGCTACGCTCAGAAGATTCGTGAAGTAAACGAAGCTGAGAAATACATCGTAGTTGAGCGTCAGTATGATGATAGATATCATGTAGTAAAAGCACAGCTTCCGTGTCTTTTAACCGCTCTTGCAGAGTTAAACGAGCCGCGTTATATGACTCCGGGCGGAATCTTTGATGCATATGCAAAAGAGATCACCGTTTGGGGCAGAAAAGATCTGAAAGATGTTGAGGATTCCAACCTTGGTCTGAAGGGATCACCGACACAGATCGCAAAAGCTTCCGATAAGGTAAGAAAGGGTGCTGGCGAGAAAGTAGAACTTGATCCGGCAGCTTCCGCAGATTATATCGTTGGCAAACTGGCAGAGAAACACATTATCTAATTATTTTATAGAAAAGAGTGGTGAATAAGATGAACAACTTAGAAGCATATAAGGGCGTATTTGTCTTTGCACAGCAGGTGGATAATGTTATCAGCAATATCGCTTATGAGCTGATTGGCAAAGGTAAAGAATTAGCAAAAGATTTAGGAGTAGAAGTAACCGCTGTTTTAGTTGGTTCTGACGTTAAGGGTCTTGCAGATCAGTTAGCAGAGTACGGCGCAGATAAGGTTATCGTTGTAGACGATCCGGAATTAAAAGAGTACCGTACAGAGCCGTACACACATGCAATCGCATCTGTTATCAAAGAGTTCAAACCGGAAATCTTCCTGATCGGTGCAACTGCAATCGGTCGTGACCTTGGTCCGCGTGTTTGCGCTAGAATCCATACAGGTCTGACTGCAGACTGTACAAAACTTGATATCGGCGATTTCCCGATGAATCCGGTTCCGGGTAGAGAGACAAAGCACAATCAGCTGCTTATGACTCGTCCGGCATTCGGCGGCAACACCATCGCTACCATCGCTTGCCCGGATTTCCGTCCGCAGATGGCAACCGTTCGTCCGGGTGTTATGCAGAAGGCTCCGAAGGAAGCTGGCAAAAAAGCTGTTGTTACTGAGTTCAATCCGGGATTCACAAAGAACAACAAATATGTTGATATTCTGGAAGTTGTTAAGGCTGTATCCAACACCGTTGATATCATGGATGCTAAGATCCTTGTATCCGGCGGCCGTGGCGTAGGAAGCCCGGAGAACTTCAAGATTCTGGATGATCTGGCAGAGGCTATCGGCGGTACCGTAAGCTGCTCTCGTGCAGTTGTAGATGCTGGCTGGAAACCGAAGGATCTTCAGGTAGGTCAGACAGGTAAGACTGTTCGTCCGAACGTATACTTTGCAATCGGTATCTCCGGTGCTATCCAGCATCTGGCAGGTATGGAAGAGTCTGACATCATCGTTGCTATCAACAAAGATGAGTCTGCTCCGATCTTCGATGTTGCTGACTACGGCGTAGTAGGTGACTTAAACAAGATCGTTCCGATGCTGACTGAGAAGATCAAAGAAGCAAAAGCAGCAGCTAAGAACAACTAATTAAAATAGGAAGAGAAATCTTCTTAGCATATAGCAGTAGAGTTTTGTATGTTTTTCTCTGATAAATATATGAGACAGCGCCGGCTGGACGGATTTACTCCACCCAGTACTCCGCAGTCCCGTGCCAGCGAGTAAAGAGAACCCTGTTTCCGAGGTGATGAACCTGGGAGGCAGGGTTTTTTTGTTTCATAGGAAATTGCGTCCTATGAAACAAAAAACGCTCCGCGAGGATGCGCACTCGCGCGAAGCAGAAATATGTCGCAAGCGACCGCGCTCGGCGCGAGAATGTGCCAAGGCACATTTTTTATTCTGGTCAAAAACACTTGACAGATTAAGGGGGATTACCCGTATAATAGAGTGTCTGGAATATAGATATGATTTATCTGCTATATAAGAAAATACAGGTTACTGTTCACGGGTAGGCACTTTTGGAACCGAAAGCGCCGTAAGAAAACGTGGTGGCGGCAGGAATTTGCCGTATTTAAATGAGAAGCCACGGCAAATTCCGTTACTGGGCACGTATGCGTGAACAGTAACAAATACAGGATGGTATGATTTATGTTATTTAGTTCCCTTGTGTTCCTATGGTATTTTTTGCCAGCGGTATTTTTGCTTTATTTTATAACAAAAAATCTGCATATCCGCAATGGCGTCCTTCTGGCTGCCAGCCTCTTTTTTTATGCGTGGGGCGAGCCGAAGTATGTGATTCTGATGCTTGTTTCGATCGGGCTGAATTATTTCTTTGGATTGTGGATTGGGAGGATGCAGAGTAAACGCAGAATGCGCCTTGCTGTTACAACCTGCGTGTTTTTAAACCTCCTTCTTCTGGGCTATTTCAAATATTTTAACTTCGCAGTCGAGATTGCAAATTCTCTGTTAAGCCGCTTTGCGGGCGGCGCACATACCCTTTCTTTCCGCGAGATTGCTCTTCCGGTCGGAATATCCTTCTACACGTTTCAGGCGCTTTCCTACGTGGTGGATGTGTACCGGGGGACGATTCAGGCGCAGAAAAATATCTTTCATCTGGCGCTCTATATTTCCTTCTTTCCGCAGCTCATCGCGGGACCGATCGTCAAGTATCACGATGTCTGCGAACAGATTGGGAACCGGCAGTGTACGGCGGAGGGGATGGCGTATGGAATCAAGCGCTTTTCCTACGGACTGGCGAAAAAAATGTTGTTTGCTAATACCTTTGCGGCGACGGTGGACTGGATGATGGAGAAACCGCTGGCACAGCTGGGAACGGTCAATGCGTGGATGTTGGCGGTTTTGTACACACTTCAGATTTATTTTGATTTTTCGGGATATTCGGATATGGCGATCGGATTGGGAAAAATGTTTGGATTTGATTTTATGGAGAACTTCAATTATCCGTATATCTCTACCTCGATCCGCGAGTTCTGGAGACGCTGGCATATTTCACTCTCGACCTGGTTTAGGGAATATCTTTATATCCCGCTGGGCGGCAACCGAAAAGGGCAGGTGCGGACGTATGTTAATCTGCTGATTGTCTTTTTTGCGACCGGGCTCTGGCATGGCGCTGGGGCAACCTTTATCATCTGGGGATTGTACCATGGGCTGTTTCTGGTGGTGGAACGCATGGGACTTGGGAAGCTATTGGAGAAGAACTGCTTCCGGGGACTGAATCACATCTATACGACGTTGGTTGTAGTGGTTGGCTGGGTGTTCTTCCGCGCCGATACGCTGGCGGATGCGAAAGTGATCCTGCATCAGATGTTTACCTGGGAGAACGGCATCTATCCGGCGTCGCTGTTCGTGAATCGGAAAGTGATTTTTCTTGCGGTGCTGGGCGTGCTGCTTTCGGGCATCGTGCAGAGTATATGCCCGAAGCTGCGGGAGCATTTGTATGAGAAAGAAGTGACAAAGACAGTGGATATTGTGATTATGGCTGTGCTGCTGTTTTTGTGTACCATGTATCTCGTCAGCAGCACATATAATCCGTTTATTTATTTCAGGTTTTAGATCCAGCCGCCGTCCAGTTGAATTATCTGTCCCGTTAAATAGGAGTCCTCGCTCCCCAGCTGGTATGCCAGTTTTCCGACTTCCTCGGCACGCCCCATACGTCCTGCTGGAATTTCTTCCAGCAGGGCATTCCGTTCTTCTTCATCGAGAAACTGGTTCATTTCGGTGTCAATAGCGCCGCAGGCGATCGCGTTGACCTGGATGCTGCTCGGCGCAAGTTCCTTCGCGAGGGCGCGCGTCATGGCGTTGATGCCGCCTTTGGTGGCAGAATAGGCGACTTCGCAGGAAGCGCCGCAGATGCCCCAGACGGAGGAAATATTGAGAATGCGTCCCGATTTGCGTGACACCATCATCGGAATGGCGAGGCGGCAGCAGTTGAAGACGGAGGTCAGGTTGGTATTGAGAATGTGGTTCCACTCGTCCGGCGTCATATCCTGGAACAGACCGATGTAGGAAATCCCTGCATTGTTGACGAGGACATCCAGGGAACCGAAGCGCTCCCGGATCGCGTCAAACAGGCGGGAACAGCTCTCAAAATCGCCCGCATCGCCCATCCAGGCAAGGCAGGAAACGCCCAGCGCTTCGATTTCGCGCTGGGTCTTTTTTAATTCTTCTTCCCGCCTCAGGCAGGTAATCACGACATCCCAGCCATTCCTGGCGTAGGTTAATGCAATCGCTTTCCCGATTCCGCGGGAAGCGCCGGTTACGAGGATAGTTTTATGATTCATGGCAGTAAACTCCTTATATGCGTATATTTGATGATACCAGGGTCAAAAGGTCAGAAGTTCGACGCAAGCTTGCTTGCAGGAGAATTTTTGACCTTGGGACCCGCCAAAAACATGAGTAAGTAGCCATTTTTCAAAGAAAAATGAGCGAATTGCGAATGTTTTTGAGAATTGCGGGAGCACGCAGTGCAGAGCAATTCGGTATCAGAGGGGTCAAAAGCTTTTGACCCCAACATCATATTTGATTGAATTATAGCATGTATTTAAAATTCATGAAATAGTTTCATTTTTCCGCCTGTCATAAAATCGTAAGAAATTTTCATCCATTTTTTGCTCTTCTGAGTGTTTTACAGCATTGTATGAAAGTGCCAAAATGTGTTATACTAAAACCAAATGGATCTGACACAGCGATAGAGCGGATCAATTACCGAACAGATTCGGAAGAAAGGGACTGTATACCATGTATGATATAATAATCATTGGTTCCGGACCAGCTGGCTTGAGTGCGGCGATTTATGCACAGCGGGCGTGTCTGGACACGATTGTGATAGAGAAGAATGGAATCAGCGGCGGACAGGTGCTGAATACCTGGGAGGTGGACAATTATCCGGGATTTCCGGGTGTGACCGGCTTTGAGCTTTCCAGACAGTTCCGGGAGCATGCAAACAAGCTGGGAGCAAGAGTTGTACAGGATGAGGTCGTGCAGGTCGAGCTTTCAGGAAACGTGAAGAAAGTAGTCTGCGAGGAAGAGACGTATGAGGCACGCTGTGTGATTCTGGCATCCGGAGCACATCACAGGACGTTGGAGGTGCCGGGAGAAGAGGAACTTCGCGGGGCAGGCGTTTCATACTGCGCGACCTGCGACGGGGCATTTTTCCGGGGAAGGACGGTTGCCGTTGTGGGCGGCGGCGACGCGGCGCTGGAAGATGCAATTTTTCTTGCGCGGATGTGTGAAAAAGTATATATCGTCCACCGCAGAGACAAGCTTCGCGGGGCAAAACGGCTGCAGGAGCGCTTACAGGCGCTTGAAAATATTGAATTTGTCTGGAACAGTGAGACGGCTGCGATTGAAGGAAATGGTCAGGTGGAGGCATTGCGGCTGAGACAGACCCAAACCGGAGAAGAGAGGCGGCTGGACGTGGATGGCGTCTTTATTGCGGTCGGAATCGCACCGGAGAGTGAGCTGTATGCGGGTCAGTTAGAGCTTGATGAGCAGGGCTATATCCGGGCGGATGAGAGCGGTCAGACGAGCGTTCCGGGCGTATTTGCAGCCGGAGATGTCCGGACCAAGGCGCTGCGCCAGATTCTGACAGCGGCATCGGACGGTGCAAACTGCGTGGCATCTGCAGAGCGATATCTTCAGGCATAACTCATTTTTAACATAGAAGAAAACAGAGTAACTGTTTAGTAGGTCTGCGCATTTACTGCGCTGACCGTACGAAAACATGGGTCAGCAGGCAAAAATCCCATTGCCGTAGGCAATTTTTAATGGATTTTTGCGCGTGACTGTGAAGGTACTGAACAGTTACAGTTTGAGATAAAACGACGGAACAGAACGGACAGAAGAGTAGGAGGTTCTTATGAGAAAAACGCTGAAATTTCTGATAGCATCAGGAGCGTGCCTTGTGATGGCAGGGACGGGACAGATGAGCGCCCAGGCGGCGATGAATCTGGAGACGGATGCCCCGGTCGCTGGTGCGTCAGTGGCGATCAATAATTACTATGCGAGCAGCTTGAACCCGGAAAAAGAGCTGGCGGAGGCATTTGCTTCTAAAGAAGTTCTGGCAGTGGCGGGAGCCGGTCAGATGGGCGTGGCAGGCGGCGCGCAGACAGCCAGACCGGCACAGGTGGCAGCAGAGACGAAAGCCCAGCCAAAGGAGACAACTGGCGAGACTGAGGCGGTTGTCCGCGCGATGTCCAAGTCGATCTACGATAATATCGCGATTTCCCGTGTGACCAATTATGTCAATGTTCGCGCACAGGCGAGCACAGGCAGCGAGGTAGTTGGAAAGATTTATAATAACTGTGCGGCGACAATTCTGGACACGGTGGACGGCGAGGGCGGCAAATGGTACCATATCCAGTCGGGTTCCGTGACCGGTTATATTAAAGCACAGTATTTTGTGACCGGCGAGGAGGCGTCCAAGATTGCCAGGGAAGTCGGCACAACCTACGCGAAGGTTACAAATACCTCTACGCTTCGCCTGAGAGAGACGCCGAGCTTAGAGGGCAAGACGCTGGATCTTCTTTCTGCCGATGCAGAGTATGAGGTGATTGGAGAAGAGGGCGATTTTGCCAAGATTTCCGTCGATAATGATCTGGTCGGATATGTGTATAAAGATTATATTACGACACAGGTAGACTTTAAGCAGGCAGTTTCCGTAGCTGAGGAACAGCAGCAGAAAGCGGAAGAAGAAAAACTGAAACAGGAAGCGAATGCGGCGATCGAGAACCTGGAACAGGTAAAGAAGAAAGCCGAGGAAGAGTCGAGGGCAGCGGAAACCACGGCAGCGGCGAAGGAAACCACGGCAGCTGCCAAAGAGACGACCAAAGCATCGGAGACTTCCTACAGCGGAACAATAGAGGCGAATCCGAGCGAAAGCAAGGCAGCTGGGACGACAGCGGCAGCCAAGGAGACGACAAAGGCAGCTGAGACGAAAGCGCCGACTACCGCGGCAGCGACGAAAGCGACCACTGCAAGCGGCGTTGGACCGGGCGGCGGACCAGGCACAGGCGGTACGTCCTCTTCTGGAAATGAAGTAACAAATGCTACCCGTTCTGCGGTTGTGGCATATGCAAAGCAGTTCCTTGGAAATCCGTATGTATACGGCGGAACCAGTCTGACAAACGGCGCGGATTGTTCCGGATTTACAATGAGTGTATTTGCACATTTCGGTATTTCAACCGGACGAAGCTCGAGAGATCAGGCGGCAAAGGGCAAGGAGGTTGCGGTCAGCGCAGTACAGCCGGGCGATCTGCTTTTTTATGCGAGCGGCAATTATATCAATCACGTAGCACTTTACATAGGCAATGGACAGGTTATCCACGCAAGTACGGCAAAGAGCGGCATCAAGATTTCGCCGTCCAACTACCGAACACCGTGTAAGGCAGTTTCATTCTTAAATTAGTAAACGCAGATAAAGGAGTATATCGGTTCTTACGGAACGATTTCATATCCGTAGGGCGCGGTGGGAATACCGCAAAATTACGTTGCCAGCGGGGCAGAAGATTTCTGATCGGTGAGACAAGCAATTTTGCGGTATTTTTTCATTTTCATAGGAAAATGTATGCACTCGCGCGAAGCAGAAACATGTCGCAAGCGACCGCGCTCGGCGCGAGAATGTGCCAAGGCACATTCTTTTTCATAAAAAAGGAGAAAAATCATGGCAGAATTAAGAGAACTTTCCGTAAACCAGTTCGTAGAAGAAACTGCTTCGAAGACGTCTGTACCGGGAGGCGGAAGCGTGTCGGCGCTGGTGGGGGCGCTGGGTGCGGCATTGATGGAAATGGTGGCAAATCTGACGATCGGAAAGGAAAAATATGCCGGGGTGCAGGAGAAAATGCAGGCGCTGGCAGCTGAGGGCGCTGCGCTGCATGAGGAGCTGCTGGCGGGGATCAAAAAGGACAGCGAATCGTTCAATGGATATATGAGAGCGCTGAAGCTTCCGAAGGAGACGGAGGAGGAGAAAAAAATCCGCACTGCCGCCCTGCAGCAGGGGTTAAAAGAGGCGACCGAAGCGCCGCTTGCGATTGCGGAGTCAGCGGCAAAGATTTTTCCGATGGCGGAAGCGGTCGTAAAGAGGGGCAATAAAGGTGCCGTTTCCGACGGTCTGATTGCGGCGATGTTAGCCCGGACAGCGGTTGTGGGTGCGCTCTTTAATGTGAAGATCAATCTGGCATCGATCAAGGACGAAAGTTATGTATCAGAACTTGAGAAAAGAGTAGAAAAACTGGAATCGGATGCAATTTTTTGTGAAAAATCAATTTTGTGTCTTTCCAAATTGTCAGACACAGTATATAATAGATAACATTCACAGCCTTTCCGGGAAATTCACAGGGGATCTTTTTTACAGAAGATAAAGCAGATAACATTCATTGTGTGAAAACTTCCGGAACAGGCAAAACCGCAAAAACAGGGAGGTACAGGAGTAATGATGACAGATATTGAGATTGCACAGGCAGCGAATCCACTGAAAATCGGTGAGATTGCACAGGCGGCAGGCGTAGACGAGAAGTATCTGGAGCAGTATGGAAATTATAAGGCAAAGGTTGACTACAATCTTCTGAAAGAGACCGAGGGCAAGGATGGAAAACTGATTCTGGTGACCGCGATCAACCCGACTCCAGCCGGAGAAGGAAAGACCACGACCACGGTCGGTCTGGCAGACGGATTGAAACGTCTTGGCAAAAAGGTAACTGTAGCGCTTCGTGAGCCGTCGTTGGGACCGGTCTTTGGTGTTAAAGGTGGTGCAGCTGGCGGCGGATATGCACAGGTCATTCCAATGGAGGATATCAACCTCCATTTTACCGGTGATTTCCACGCGATCGGCGCAGCAAACAACCTGCTGGCAGCGATGCTGGACAATCATATCTATCAGGGCAATGCACTCCGCATCGATCCGAAGCGCATTACCTGGAAGCGTGTTGTCGATATGAATGACCGTCAGCTCCGCAACATCGTAGATGGTCTGGGACGCCGCGTGGATGGCGTGACCCGTGAGGACGGATATGACATCACGGTTGCCAGCGAGATCATGGCAGTTTTGTGCCTGGCACGCAACATTACGGATCTGAAAGAACGCCTTTCCAAGATTATCGTAGGTTATACCTATGACGAGGAACCGGTCACTGCCGGTGATCTGAAAGCAGCGGGCGCGATGACGGCTCTTTTAAAGGATGCCCTGAAACCAAACCTGGTACAGACCTTAGAGCATACACCGGCATTTATCCACGGCGGTCCGTTCGCGAACATCGCGCATGGATGTAACTCCGTCATTGCGACAAAGATGGCATTAAAGCTGGGTGATTACACGATCACAGAGGCTGGCTTCGGCGCTGACCTGGGTGCGGAGAAATTCCTGGATATCAAGTGCCGGATGGCAGAGCTGAAACCGTCGGCGGTCGTTGTAGTAGCGACGGTACGTGCCTTGAAGCATCACGGCGGCGTGGCGAAGGCTGACTTAAACGCAGAGAATCTGGAAGCACTGGAGAAGGGACTTCCGAACCTGATGCAGCATGTAGAAAATATTACCAAGGTATATGGACTTCCGTGTGTCGTAGCGATCAACCGTTTCCCAATGGATACCGAGGCAGAATTAAAGCTGATCGAGGACAAGTGTCATGAGGTCGGTGTCAATGTAGCTCTGTCCGAGGTATGGGCGAAAGGCGGAGAAGGCGGCGAGGAGCTGGCAAAGGAAGTCATCCGCCTGTGCGAGACTGAGAGCGAGTTCCACTACTGCTACGAGACCGATACAACGATCGAGGAGAAACTGGATGCGATCGTGAAGAAGATCTACCACGGCGACGGCGTTGTACTCACGGATGCAGCAAAGAAGCAGGCAAAACGCCTGACTGAGCTTGGATTTGGTAACTATCCGATCTGTATGGCGAAGACGCAGTACAGCTTTTCGGACAATGCGAAGCTGCTCGGCGCACCGAAGAACTTTACAGTAACTGTTCGCAACCTGAAAGTATCCGCGGGCGCAGGCTTCATCGTAGCGCTGACCGGCGACATCATGACGATGCCAGGACTTCCGAAGGTGCCGGCGGCAGAGAAGATCGATGTCGATGAGAATGGACGAATCACGGGTCTGTTCTAAGAAAAGAAATTGGATATGAATGGAACTTAACACAACGCAAAAAGGGGAACTGCCACATGGCAGCTCCCCTTTTTGCCAGGAAACTTGTCTACTTATAGTACGAAGCGATGAATTAAAATTCTGGTTCGATCAATCCGTAGGTGTTGCCTTTACGTTTGTAAACAACATTGACCTGCTCGGTCTCGGAATTCAGGAATACATAGAAGCTATGTCCTAAGAGTTCCATCTGTACACAAGCCTCTTCCGGATCCATCGGCTTCATAGCGAATTTCTTTACTTTGACGATATCTACTTCGTCGTTGGAATCATATTCTTCGTTTATGAAGAGGTCAGAGAATGCAACAGCTGCCTGTTTCTTGTCTACGATTTTATTCTTATATTTTTTGAGCTGACGCTCGATGATTTCTTCTACCAAATCAATCGATACATACATATCGTTGCTTTCCTGCTCTGCACGGATGATGGTGCCTTTGACAGGGATGGTAACCTCGATCTTCTGACGATCTTTCTCAACCGTAAGTGTGATATTCACTTCAGTGTCCTGATTGAAGTATCGCTCTAACTTTCCGATCTTCTCCTCTACAGCTGCTTTTAACCCCGGGGTAACATTGATATTTCTTCCAGTAATCTTATAACGCATAATCATCGCTCCTTTTTATTGGGATGGCTATAGTATACCACTTTTGGATGTTAAATTCAACCTTTTTCGCAAAATTGTCAACACAATTAATTGAAAAACAGGTCGAAATACTGTGTCGTTTGATTTTTCACGAATTGCTGTTGTTTTATAAGGGATTTGCGCGCGGTTTGTGCGGCGGACAATGAAATATGAAAAAAGAGTCTTGCAGGATAGGGCAGAATGGGTGTGTTTTTGCAACAGAAAAAGGTCGAAAAAGCTAGAAAAAACGGGGGTTTGGAGGCAATGCAAGGGTTCTTCATTTGTCAATAGATCTGCTTGTATTTTTGGAAGAAATATGCAAGTTTATGAGATCTGAACAAAAAAGAAATCAAAATGCGCCGGGGACAATGGGGGCTTCGTGAACAGACGGAAATTGTGGATAATGTGGATAAGTCGGTGCAAAACTCCATTTTCCCTAAAAAAGGGAAAAAACGGGTGTGCAAAACTTATCCACAAAACTGGGGACAAAATGTGGATAATGTGGACAACAAGAAAGTCGAACATATATTTTGTGCAACTTGTCTGGTTTACCATAAAGTTGGCGGGCTGGCAGAAGAAAAAACGTTTTACCTGGATAGGCAGGGAGGCAGCGTTTTACAGCAGGTTCCTTTGTTCGTGTATGGAGGGTCTTGTTTTATGGCTGGGATTTTCCGGGTACGGCAGGTTCGGCTTATCTCAGCCGGGCGTGTGCGCAGAATAAATGTAAAAAAATCATGAAATCATTGAATAAAATCCCTGTTAGTGTTAGAATAAATAAGATTGTATAACTATACCTATACGATCTTTTCGATCTAAAACATATCATACATTGAGCTATAAAAACGAAAAAAGAATGAGAAAGCAAGAAATAGGAGAGAAAAGCATGAATCTGATAGAGAAAGTGTTTGGTACCCACAGCGAACGCGAGCTGAAGCTGATCCGCCCGATTGTGGATAAGATTTTAGGTATGCGCGAGCAGATGGTTGCCTTATCGGATGACGAACTGCGCGACAATACGCGCAAGTTCAAAGAGCGCCTTGCAAACGGCGAGACGCTGGACGACCTCCTGCCGGAGGCATTTGCAACCGTGCGTGAGGCGGCGAGACGGGTATTAAATATGGAGCATTACCCGGTTCAGCTGATCGGTGGTATCGTCCTGCATCAGGGACGTATCGCAGAGATGCGTACTGGTGAAGGTAAAACCCTGGTTTCCACCGCACCGGCGTACTTAAATGCGCTGGCTGGAAATGGCGTATTTATCGTTACCGTCAATGACTACCTGGCAAAACGAGATGCAGAGTGGATGGGCGAGGTTCACAGATTCCTCGGTCTGACGGTCGGCGTGGTTTTAAATTCAATGAATTCCGACGAGCGCCGGGAAGCTTACAACTGTGATATTACCTACGTTACCAACAATGAGCTTGGTTTCGATTACCTGCGTGACAACATGGCGATCTACAAAGAGCAGATGGTTATGCGGAATCTGGACTATGCGATCATCGATGAGGTCGATTCCGTCCTGATCGATGAGGCGAGAACCCCGCTTATCATTTCCGGACAGAGCGGCAAGTCCACGAAGCTCTATGAGGTCTGCGATATTCTGGCACGTCAGTTGGAAAAGGGCGAGGAATCAGCAGAATTTTCCAAGATGGCAGCCATCATGGGCGAGGAGATCGAGGAGACAGGCGATTTCGTAGTCAATGAGAAAGATAAAGTAGTCAACCTGACCGAGGCTGGTGTGAAGAAGGTTGAAGATTTCTTCCACATCGAGAACCTGGCGGATCCGGAGAACCTAGAGATCCAGCACAACATCATCCTGGCACTGCGTGCCAACTACCTGATGTTCCGCGATAAGGACTACGTGGTAAAAGATGACGAGGTTCTGATCGTCGATGAGTTTACCGGACGTATCATGCCGGGACGCCGTTATTCCGATGGTCTCCATCAGGCGATTGAGGCGAAGGAGCACGTACATGTGCGCCGTGAGAGCCGCACGCTGGCAACCATTACCTTCCAGAACTTCTTCAACAAGTTCAACAAGAAGGCTGGTATGACCGGTACGGCACAGACCGAGGAGAAGGAGTTCCGTAACATTTACCAGATGGACGTTATCTCCATCCCGACGAACCGCCCGGTACAGCGTATTGATTACGAGGATGCGGTTTATAAGACGAAAAAAGAGAAATTCCATGCGGTTGTCGAGGAAGTGGCAGCAGCCCATGAAAAGGGACAGCCGGTTCTGGTTGGTACCATTACGATCGAGACTTCCGAGCTTCTGAGCAAGATGCTGACAAGACGCGGCATTCCGCATAAGGTATTAAATGCGAAGTTCCATGAGCTGGAGGCTGAGATCGTAGCAGATGCAGGTATCCACGGTGCCGTTACGATCGCGACTAATATGGCAGGTCGTGGTACGGATATTAAGCTGGATGAGATTTCCAGAGAACTGGGCGGCTTAAAGATTATCGGTACAGAGCGTCATGAGTCCAGACGTATTGATAACCAGCTGCGCGGTCGTGCCGGACGTCAGGGCGATCCGGGTGAATCACGTTTCTACCTGTCCCTGGAGGATGACCTGATGCGTCTCTTCGGTTCAGAGCGTCTGATGAATATGTTCAACGCCATGGGCGTACCGGAGAATGAGCAGATCGAGCACAAGATGCTTTCCAAGGCGATTGAGAAAGCACAGATGAAGATCGAGACCAACAACTACGGTATCCGCGAGAACCTGTTAAAATACGACGAGGTTATGAACGAGCAGCGTGAGGCAATCTACGCAGAGCGCCGCCGTGTACTGGATGGCGAGAATATGCGTTCCGTTATCATGAAGATGATCACGGATATCGTAGAAAACGCCGTAGATATGTCCATCTCTGATGAGCAGGAACCGGCTGAGTGGGATCTGTCCGAGTTAAATTCCCTGCTGCTTCCGGTTATCCCGTTAGAGCCGATTCAGCTGACGGAAGACCAGCAGCATATGAAGAAAAATGAGCTGAAACATATGCTCAAAGAGGCGGCAACGAAGCTTTATGAGACACGCGAGGCAGAGTTTACAAGCGCGGAACAGGTACGCGAGATGGAGCGCGTGATCCTTCTGAAAGTGGTTGATGCAAAGTGGATGGCTCATATCGACGATATGGATCAGCTGCGCGAAGGCATCGGTCTGCAGGCATATGGTCAGAGAGACCCGCTGGTTGAGTATAAGATGAGCGGCTATGAGATGTTCGACAGCATGACGGCAGCGATCCGTGAGGATACCGTCCGTATTCTGTTCCACATCCGTGCAGAGCAGAAGGTCGAGCGTGAACCGGCTGCCAAGGTAACGGGAACCAACCGTGACGACAGCACCGTGCAGGCACCGAAGAAGCGTGAGGAGAAGAAGATTTACCCGAACGATCCGTGCCCATGCGGTTCCGGCAAGAAGTACAAACAGTGCTGTGGACGGAAGCTGTACGCGAAGAATTAATAGATGAAAGAAGGCAGGCTGCCGTGATTTTGCAGCAGTCTGTGCAGAAAATTCCCGAAACTATGGCGAAATACCTGGTTCCGGGAATTTTTCCAAATATAAAAAAGAGTTACGGTCTATATGTGTGTGATCCGTAACAAAATATAACTGAAAGAATGCTGAACCGTTGAGAAAAATGGCAGCAGATAGATGAGAATGGAGAAGGTGAGAGCATGGTTGAATTAGATCAGTTTAAGTATACATTATCAACCTACGATGAGACGCTGAAAGAGGTCAAGGATTCCCTGGATCTGGAAAATAAGGAGCGCCGCATCACGGAGCTTGACAAATCAATGGAAGAACCGGGCTTCTGGGATGATCCGGAGCGCTCGACCAAGACGGTCCGTGAGGCGAAAAATCTCAAAGATACCGTGGATGGCTACAAGCACCTTGAACAGCAGTATGAGGATATCCAGGTCATGATCGAGATGGGCTATGAGGAAAATGACCCGGCGATGATTCCGGAGATTCAGGAGATGTTAGATGAGTTCGTCAAAGAGCTGGAAGAACTCCGCACAAAGACACTCCTGTCCGGCGAGTACGACGGCTGCAACGCGATCCTTAAGCTGAACGCGGGCGCGGGCGGTACCGAAGCGATGGACTGGTGCAGTATGCTGTATCGTATGTACCAGCGCTGGGCGGACAAAAAGGGCTTTACGACCGAGGTGCTTGATTTCCTGGACGGCGACGAGGCGGGACTTAAGTCCATCACACTGCAGGTCAACGGCGAAAATGCCTACGGCTACCTGAAATCGGAGAAAGGCGTCCATCGTCTGGTCCGTATTTCCCCGTTCAACGCGGCTGGCAAGCGTCAGACCTCATTCGTTTCCTGTGATGTCATGCCGGATATTGAAGAAGATCTGGATGTGGAGATTAATCCGGACGATCTGCGGATCGATACTTATCGCTCGAGTGGTGCCGGTGGACAGCATATCAACAAGACGTCCTCCGCGATCCGTATCACGCATCTGCCGACCGGTATCGTCGTACAGTGCCAGAATGAGCGTTCCCAGTTCCAGAACAAGGACAAGGCGATGCAGATGTTAAAGGCAAAGCTGTACCTGCTCAAACAACAGGAAAATGCCGAGAAGTTGTCCGACATCCGCGGCGATGTCAAGGACATCAACTTCGGAAATCAGATTCGTTCCTACGTTATGCAGCCGTACACGCTCGTCAAGGATCACCGGACAAACGCGGAAAACGGCAATGTGAACGCGGTGATGGACGGTGATATTGATCTGTTTATCAGTGCGTATTTAAAGTGGATCAGCCTGAAAAACCAGAAGACAGAAGAAGCATAAAAGAAGATAAAACAGCCTGGATTGGCGGCACAAAAGTTTGACGGAGAAGAAAGCGCTCTGTCGAGTGCCGTCAGTTTGGGCTGTTTTTTTACAGATACAATTCGACTATAATGAAAGAAATAGATTGCAGAGTGTCAATAAATGTGATAATATCTTTCTGGTAAACACAAATGTATTTCTGGTGCGTACACAAGCGGAGATGGAATGGAAGAAAAAACAAAGTATTATCTGTTAAAGCAGAAAGCAGTGCCGGAAGTCCTTTTGAAGGTGGCGGAAGCGAAGAAGCTCATTGCGTCAGAAAAAGCGATGACGATTCAGGAGGCGACCGACCAGCTGGGGATCAGCCGGAGTTCCTTTTACAAGTATAAGGACGATATTTTTCCATTTTATGACAACGCCAAGGGCAAGACGATTACCATGGTGCTGCAGATGGATGATGAACAGGGACTTTTATCGGATCTTCTTCATATCGTAGCGATTTACAAGGCAAATATTCTGACGATTCATCAGAGTATTCCGGTCAACAATGTGGCGACGCTGACACTCAGCGTGGAAGTCCGTTCGGATACCGGAAATATATCGCATATGGTCGAAGAGATGGAAGAAAATTCGGGAGTACACAACGTAAAAATTATAGCCAGGGAGTAAAGATTATGATTCAGGTAGCAGTGATGGGCTATGGAACAATTGGTTCCGGAGTCGTAGAAGTATTAGAAACCAACAAAGACAAAATCACAGAAAAAACCGGCAAAGAGATTGCAGTAAAATATATTCTGGATCTGCGTGAATTTCCGGGTGATCCGCACGAAGCGCAGATTGTTCATGATTTTGAGATCATTGAAAAAGACGAAGACGTAGAGATCGTTGTAGAGGCGATGGGCGGCGTCAATCCGGCATACAAGTTTGCAAAAGCGTGCCTGTTAGCCGGTAAGCACGTTGTGACCTCCAACAAGGCACTTGTAGCGGCACACGGCACCGAGCTTCTGGCGATTGCACGCGAGAAGAACTTAAACTTCCTCTTTGAAGCCAGCGTAGGCGGCGGCATCCCGCTTCTGCGTCCGCTGACCCAGTCTCTTGCAGGCGAGAAGATCGAGGAAATCAGCGGTATCTTAAACGGTACAACCAATTACATCCTTACCAAGATGGCAAGAGAAGGTCAGACCTTTGAGGAAGCCTTGAAGAAAGCGCAGGAACTCGGATATGCAGAGCGCAACCCGGAGGCAGACGTAGAAGGCTACGATACCTGCCGCAAGATCACGATTCTTACCTCACTGGCAACTGGAAAAGAAGTAAATTACGAAGATGTGCCGACCGAGGGCATCACAAAGATTACCGATACCGATTTCAAATATGCGGCAAAGCTGGGAACTTCGATTAAACTGTTTGGAACCAGCCGCATGGAAGGCAATAAAGCCAGCGTCTATGTATGCCCGATGATGATCGGACCGGATCATCCGCTCTTTGCAGTCAATGACGTATACAATGCAGTCATGGTTCGCGGCAATACACTTGGAACCGTCATGTTCTACGGCAGCGGCGCCGGAAAACTCCCGACCGCCAGCGCAGTCGTCAGCGACATCGTAGAGATCGCCGGACACATGGAAGACAACATCCCGACCGGCTGGACCGACGAAAAACAGCCAGTTGCACCAATGGGCGAAGTAACCTTCAGCTACTTCCTCCGACTGGCAGGCAAATCAGCCGACAAACTTGCCGATGTGCGTGCAGCCTTCGGTGAAGCAGAAACCATCGAACTCCCGGAGATGGACGAATTTGCGGTCATAACCGGAGAAATGACCGAAGCACGCTTCCGGAAACTGGCAGCGGCATTCGAGGAAGATATCCGCCAGACGATTCGCTATACAAAATAGGATATAAAGTAAAAAGCACGCCAAAGTCATTCATGACGCGGTGTGCTTTTTAACGCAAGAAATACACAGAAAAAGGTCCCCTTGCCAATCATTTTATTGTAACGGACCAATCAAACTCTCATACAACTCCATTGCCTGATCAAAAAACGGCGCATATTGCGGATCCGTAATCATATGGTACACCTGGATCAGGCAGAAAAACTCAACTACTCCAAAGATGGTAGACATAACTCCCAGTATCAGCCCGACCACTGCGCTGCCGCGCCGCGGCTGTCCTTCCTCCTTGGAGAGGACAAACAGTACATTCGCCGACATTCCGAGCAGAATCGCGGCGGAAAAACTCAAAAACAGGGAGAAAAATGCGAAGATGCCGCACATCATTGACATCGTAGCATAGCGGCGCGAACGATTGCGCCGGGTTTCATTTGTATCTGAATGTTCCTTCGGAGAAGGTGTTTCATCGTAATAACTCATCGTATATCTAATCCTTTCATAACTGTGAAAAAAGAAAACAGCTACATCCTTTTCTGAAAATTAGAGACAGCCGCTGAATAGGGCAAAACAAAATCTATGCCCATCTGGCGGATTGAATCCGATAAAAGTGTATCATGAATAAAGCCGCTTGTCCAGTTAGGCATTGACTTGCGAAATATGCGCTGGAATGGTATGATTAAACAGCGTATTGATATTGAAGGAGAGTTTTTGCATGGATATTATACAGGCATTGAAAGAAGAGCTTCAGATAGGGAGAAATCAGGTCGAAGCGGCGGTAAAGCTGATCGATGAGGGAAACACGATCCCGTTCATCGCGCGCTACCGCAAGGAGGCGACCGGTTCCCTGAATGATGAGGTGCTGCGCCAGCTAGATGAGCGACTGCGCTATCTTCGGAATCTGGAGGATAAAAAGGAGCAGGTGATCGGTGCGATCCGCGCCCAGGAGAAGCTGACTCCGGCGCTGGAGAAACAGATCCGCGATGCGGCGACGCTGGTTGCGGTGGAAGATCTTTATCTTCCGTACCGCCCGAAACGGCGCACCCGTGCCGGAATTGCCCGTGAGAAAGGGCTGGAACCGTTAGCAGTCTGGATTTACAAGCAGGAAGCGGGCGGCAGCCTGGAGGCGGAGGCGGCGAAGTACGTGTCGGAAGAAAAGGGTGTTGCAGATGTTTCAGAGGCAATAGACGGCGCGCGTGATATTCTGGCTGAGCAGATCAGCGAGATGGCAAAATACCGCAACTACGCACGTAAAAAGACGATGCAGGACGGTCTTTTGGAGGCATCCGCAAAGGATGAGAAGATACAGTCGGTGTACGAGATGTACTATCATTTCTCCGAACCAGTCAAAAAGTTGGCGGGACACCGTGTGCTGGCGATCAACCGCGGTGAGAAAGAGAAGATTCTGAGCGTGAAGCTTATAGCGCCGGAGGAGCAGATTGTCCGGTATATGGAGAAACAGCTGATTATCCGCCCGGATGGGGATGCGGCGCGCGTGATGGAAGAAGTGATTCTGGACAGCTACCGCCGCCTGATCGGACCGGCGATCGAGCGCGAGATCCGCGCGGGGCTGACAGAAACGGCAGAGAACGGCGCGATTCAGGTATTTGGCAAGAACCTGGAACAGCTCCTGATGCAGCCGCCGATCGCAGGATGCGTGGTGCTCGGCTGGGATCCGGCATTCCGGACGGGCTGCAAGCTGGCAGTTGTGGATGAGACGGGAAAAGTGCTCGATACGACGGTCATTTACCCGACTGCGCCGCAGAACCGAGTGGAAGAGTCGAAGGAGATCGTGAAAAAGCTGATCCGCAAGTACGGCATTTCCCTGATCTCAGTGGGGAATGGTACGGCAAGCCGAGAATCTGAGCAGATCATCGTGGAACTCTTAAAAGAAATTCCAGAGAAAGTTCAGTATGTCATCGTCAATGAGGCGGGCGCGTCGGTTTATTCGGCGAGCAAGCTGGCGACGGAGGAATTTCCGCAGTTTGACGTCGGACAGAGAAGTGCGGCATCGATCGCGAGACGCCTGCAGGATCCGCTGGCGGAGCTGGTAAAAATTGATCCGAAATCCATTGGAGTCGGTCAGTACCAGCATGATATGAACCAGAAAAATTTAAGCGAAGCGCTGCAGGGCGTGGTGGAAACGTGCGTAAATAAGGTCGGCGTGGATCTGAATACGGCATCGGCGCCTCTGCTCGCCTATATTTCCGGCATTAACAAGACGATTGCGAAAAATATCGTGGCATATCGGGAGGAGAATGGCGCATTTTCAACGCGCCGTGAGCTTTTGAAGGTGGCGAAGCTGGGACCGAAGGCGTATGAACAGTGCGCCGGATTTATGCGGATCCAGGGCGGCAAGAATCCGCTCGATGCGACGAGTGTGCACCCGGAGAGCTATAAAGCAGCGGAGGCACTTTTAAAGCAGCTTGGACATGATCCGAAGGAGATCGCGGCGGGCGGCATCCGCAATATCCGCAAGGAGATCGCGGATACGGCAAAGCTGGCAAAAGAGCTTTCGATCGGCGAGCCGACCTTACTCGATATTGTGAGCGAGTTGGAAAAACCGGCGCGCGACCCGCGTGAGGAGATGCCGAAGCCGATTCTCCGCACGGATGTGCTGGAAATGAAGGATTTGAAGCCGGGCATGATTTTAAAAGGAACCGTGCGGAATGTCATTGATTTCGGTGCGTTTGTGGATATCGGCGTGCATCAGGATGGTCTGGTTCACGTGTCCCAGATGACAGACCGCTATATCAAGCATCCGCTGGAGGCGGTCAGCGTCGGGGATATCGTGGAGGTCAAGGTGCTGGCGGTTGATGTGGCGAAGAAGCGCATTTCGCTGACGATGAAAATCCGGGAGACGAAGTAAACCACGGCAGATTCAGCCGTTGGTTATAGGATGCAGGAGCGCTGACTGGAATGGGGCGGCGGATAAGGCATAGAAAATTAGGGAGAAGATAAAATGGACTTACGTGTAAAAATACAGCCAAAAGAGATTTTTATTTATTCGATGTACAATTTCTGGGCGGGACTGCGTGGAATCGGATGCATCATACTGACGGTGCTCGTTATTATTGCAGCGGCAGCCAGCGAGGAACGTCTGGGAACGCAGGTGACGAATCTGGTGATTCTGGGAGTGATTGCCTTGACAGGCTTTCAGATTTTTGCAATCTGGAAACAGGCAGAGCGCACCGCCGGGGATGCGAAAACGGGAGCTGAGATTGTATTTCACATTGGAGACGAGGGCATCCGTGCCCGCCAGGCGAACGGCAAGGGTGAGATCAGCTGGGATAAGCTGGTAAAAGTGAAAAAGATCGCGGGAATATATGTGCTTTACCTGGGTCGAGACAAGGCGTACCTGATGCCGAAGCGCGTGTTCAGAGGTTCGGAGGAGCAGATTTTTCTCAGTATGCTTACAAGAAATCTGCCGCAGGAAAAGAGAAGAGGAATTCGAGCATGATGATAGAAACAAACAGCCCGGAAGAGACGTATGCGTTTGGAAAAAAGCTTGGAATGGAAGCGCAGGCAGGGCAGGTGTATTGTTTGAATGGTGATCTGGGCGTAGGAAAGACGGTTTTTACGCAGGGGTTTGCCGCGGGACTTGGAATTCAGGAACCGGTCAACAGCCCGACTTTCACGATCGTGCAGGAGTACGACGATGGGCGCCTGCCGCTCTACCATTTTGATGTATATCGTCTCGGCGATGTGGACGAGATGGATGAGATTGGCTATGAGGACTATTTCTACGGCGAGGGCATCTGCCTGATCGAATGGTCGGAGCGCATCCGCGAGATCCTGCCGGAACATCCGATCCAGATCACGATTGAAAAGGATCTGGAAAAGGGCTTTGATTACCGGAAAATTTCAGTAAACGAGCAGTAGCCGGCGACAGGAGGAAAGAGAAAATGAGAATTTTGGGAATCGAAAGCGCATCCCTGGTGGCATCGGTTGCTATTGTTACGGATGATGTGATCACGGCGGAATATACGGTGAATCAGAAAAAAACGCATTCGCAGACACTTCTTCCGATGATTGATGAGATTGTGAAAATGCTGGAGGTGCCGTTGGAAAGCATCGATGCAATCGCAGTATCCGGCGGTCCAGGATCTTTTACGGGGCTTCGGATTGGCTCTGCGACAGCGAAAGGACTGGGACTGGCGCTTGGGAAGCCGCTGATCCATGTGCCGACGATGGATGCGATGGGATATTGTCTGTACGGGGCTTCGGCGCTCATCTGCCCGATGCTGGATGCGAGACGGCAGCAGGTGTACACGGGACTCTATCGGTATGAAGAGAAGTTCGAGATTGTGAAAGAACAGTACATTACGGATATCCATGCGTTGATTGCCGAGTTAAATGAGCGCGGCGAGCGCGTGATTTTCCTGGGGGACGGTGTGCCGGTCAACCGGGCGGTGATCGAGGAAGAGATGAAGGTGCCGTATTCGTTTGCACCGGCACAGGCGAGCCGTCAGCGAGCTTCGGCGGTGGCAGCGCTTGGCGCAGTGTATCTGGCAGAGGGAAAGACCGAGACGGCAGCCGAGCACAAGCCGGATTATCTGCGGAAATCGCAGGCGGAGCGCGAGCGCGAGGTCGCAGAGCGCCAGGGCGAGATGGATAAGCTGGCAGCCGGTATTGTGGTTGTGGAGAAGAAATAATGGCGGCAGGAACGGGAACGCAAAAAAAGCTTCGTGTTCAGATAGTGGATTTTCAGCCGGGGGATCTTCCTGCTGTCCGGGCACTGGAACTGGAATGCTTTTCGGATGCATGGTCGGAGAAGCTTTTACAGGATCTGCTGACGAGCAGCTGGGATAAAGCCTGGGTGCTGAAAGAGGATGAAACCGTCCGTGGCTACAGCAATTTCCGCGTCATTGCCGGGGAAGGCGAGCTGATGCGGATCGCGGTTCACGGCGCGTGCCGGGGGCGCGGCTATGGGCGGCTTCTGATAGAACGGCTGTTAAGGGAAGCAGAGGAAGAAAACGTCGAGGATATCACCTTGGAGGTGCGTGCATCCAATGCCCCGGCGATTGCGCTGTATGAGGCGTATGGCTTTCAGAAAGAGGCGGTTCGGAAGAATTATTACAGCGGGCCGACGGAAGATGCGCTGATTTATTGGAAAAGAAGCGGAAAAAGCATTGACAGATGAAATGGAAATGAGTATACTGTTTAACAGATAAAAGCGTAACACTTTACAGTGTTAAACCAAAAGAAAAGAACGGTAGGAGGTTCATATGCTGAGTCAGGTATCTATTTTTGCAGAGAATAAGAAAGGGCGTTTACAGAATATTACATCCCTTCTTCAGAAGGAGAATATTAACATTTGGGGTTCGATCACGAATGACAGTGCGGAGTACGGTATTATCCGTATGGTTGTTTCTAATCCAGAGCACGCGGAGAAAGTGCTGGCGGAAGCTGGTTATCTCTGCCGTCTGACAGAGGTGCTTGGCGTCGAACTGGATGACGAGGTCGGAGCACTCAACCGTCTGTTAATTTCCCTCAAAGAGAGCAATATCAATGTAGATTACCTGTATCTCTCCTTCAATCGTGATTCTGGCAAGCCGGTTATGGTGCTTCACACGGACGATGTGAGGGAGGTCAGCATCTGCCTGACATCGAAGGGATATAAGGTACTGTAAGTATTTCCAGCACTTTCCGCTTAAAAACCGGTATAAAAAACAGTATAATGATGGAGAAGCTGTGGAGGACATGGCTTCTCCATTTTGCGTATATAGAAGAGAAAGGCGAGGAGAGCATGAGAAAATATGGAGAGAGCGGCATTCTTCTGTCGGTTGTCTGCAACCGGTGCGGGAAGAAGCTGGCGGTGAAAGAAGGCATTCTGCGCGAAGGAGCGGCGCATTTTGATGTGGCATGGGACTATTTTTCGGAGAAAGATGGGGAGGTGCATCATTTTGATCTGTGCGAGGAGTGTTATGATGGAGTGACGCGGGAATTTCTGATTGAGGCAGATAAGGAGGAGAGGACGGAACTATTGTAGAGTCGTGAGGGGAACGGAGAAACGCGGGACAGGCGGTGCGCCATCTGCGTCTCTCCAGTGAATTGGATTGCTGAATTTCTGGCTTGCAACATAGTATTTCTTTATGATATTATTAAATGATATGGGAGTTAGGGGGAAAGCTGTTTTGACAGCTTTTTGCATGACTTTTAATTAAAAAGATTTATTATGAATCATTTATTTAATAGAAAAGAGGATGTTTCATGTTAGATGTATGTTTGCTGGGAACGGGCGGGATGATGCCGCTGCCGTATCGGTGGCTGACGGCTTTGATGGTCCGCTGCTCGGGCAGCAATTTGCTGATAGACTGCGGGGAAGGCACGCAGATTGCGTTGAAAGAAAAGGGTTGGAGCCCGAAGCCGGTGGATGTGATTTGTTTTACACATTATCACGCGGATCATATCAGCGGTCTGCCGGGACTTTTGTTGACGATGGGAAATGCGGAGCGGACGGAGCCGATCACGATGATTGGACCGAAGGGACTGGAACGCGTGGTAACGGCACTGCGGACGATCGCGCCGGAATTGCCGTTTTCGCTTGAGTTTATCGAGCTGACGGAGCCGAGACAGCAGCTTCAGATTGGACCGTATGTGATCGATGCGTACCGGGTCAACCATAATGTGACCTGTTATGGGTACTCGATTTCGATTCCGAGAAAGGGACGGTTCGATGTGGAACGCGCGCGGGCGCAGGAGATTCTGCAGAAGTTCTGGAGCCGCCTGCAGAAGGGGGAGACGATCGAGGAGGAAGGCAGAACGCTGACACCGGATATGGTGCTCGGAGGTGACCGGAAGGGAATCAAGGTGGCATACTGTACCGATACGAGACCGCTTCCGGTAATTGCGGAGTACGCGAAGGATGCGGATCTGTTTATCTGTGAAGGCATGTACGGCGAGGACGGGAAAGAAGCCAAGGCGAGAGAATACAAGCATATGACATTCCAGGAGGCGGCGCACCTGGCGAAGGAGGCCCAGCCGAAGGAAATGTGGCTGACTCATTACAGCCCGTCGCTCATCCGTCCGGATGATTATATGGATAAAGTGCGTGAGATATTCCCGAGAGCGAAAGCCGCCCGCGATGGCTGGACGGCAGAGCTGGGATTTGATGAGGAGTAAGGGCGATGCAGACGGAAGAAAAGAGAGAGAATATAGAAGAAAAGAAGGAAGAACGGATGGAAATGCCAGTTTCAGGAGCATTGGAACGGGGACCAGGGAAAGCTCCGGTATCGGGGGCAGAGATTTCCGTGCATGATACAGAAAACGGACACCCATCAGAAGATGTTTACATTCTTGCAATCGAGAGTTCCTGTGATGAGACAGCAGCTTCAGTCGTGAAAAACGGACGTACCGTTCTTTCCAATATCATATCTTCCCAGATCGATCTTCACACGCTGTTTGGCGGCGTTGTGCCGGAGATTGCGTCGAGAAAGCATATCGAGAAGATCAACCAGGTTATTGAAGAGGCGCTGACAGAGGCACATATGAGTCTGGAGGAGATGACGGCGATTGCAGTTACCTACGGTCCAGGGCTGGTTGGCGCGCTTTTGGTCGGTGTGGCGGAAGCCAAAGCACTCGCGTATGCGGCGAAGAAGCCGCTGGTCGGCGTACACCATATCGAGGGGCACGTATCGGCAAATTTCATCGAAAATCCGGATCTGGAACCGCCGTTCATGTGCCTGATCGTGTCAGGCGGACATACACATCTGGTGATTGTGAAAGATTATGGCGAATTTGAGATTCTGGGACGCACCCGAGACGATGCAGCAGGCGAGGCGTTTGACAAGGTGGCACGCGCGGTCGGGCTCGGTTATCCGGGCGGCCCGAAGGTCGATAAGGCGGCAAAAGAGGGGAATCCACATGCGATTGAGTTTCCACGGGCAAAAGTGGGCGACAATCCATATGATTTCAGCTTTAGCGGCTTAAAATCAGCGGTCTTAAATTATATTAACCATGCGAAAATGATGGGCGAGGAGATCAACGTGCCGGATCTGGCGGCTTCGTTCCAGAATGCGGTTGTGGAAGTATTGGTATCGTGCACGATCGAGGCGGCGAAACAGCACGGCTATAAGCGCGTGGCGATCGCCGGCGGTGTGGCATCCAACTCCGCTCTCCGGGCGGGCATGGAGAAGGCCTGTAAAGAGGCGGGCATCCAGTTCTTCCATCCGTCACCGATCTTCTGTACGGACAATGCGGCGATGATCGGCGCGGCGGCGTACTATGAATATAAGAAGGGCGCGCGCGCAGGCTGGGATCTGAATGCGGTGCCGAATTTGAAGCTGGGCGAGAGATAATACAAATTTTTTCAGGAAGAATTGTTTTGCGGTTAGTTTTTTTAAAAAATATTGATTTGACAAAAAGTGGAAAAAGAGTGTTTTAAGAGATTGTTCTGGCATGGAGGAGAAACGAGATGGAACATACATTGGATCAATTTGGGAAAGAGAAAATTACACCGCATCCGACCCGCACCGCCGCTATCGTTCTGGCAGCCGGACAGGGAAAACGGATGAAAAGCAAGATTCAGAAGCAGTTTCTCCTTCTGGAGGAAAAGCCGGTCATCTGGTATGCACTTCACGCGTTTGAGGAAAGCCGGGTCGATGATGTGATTCTGGTGACCGGGGCGGATGAGATCGCGTACTGCCGGGACGAGATTGTAGGAAAATATGGATTTTCCAAGGTGCGCGCTATCGTTGCGGGCGGAAAAGAGCGCTACCATTCGGTCTACGAGGGTTTAAAGGCGCTCGGCAGCCAGCTTTCCTATGGGGAGGGAGACTGCGTCCTGATTCATGACGGGGCGCGTCCGTTTGTGGACGAGCCGATGATTGAACGTATCGTATCAGATATACGAAGTTATAGCGCAGCAGTGGCAGGCATGCCGTCAAAGGATACGGTCAAGCTGGCGGATGCGGACGGATTTGCCTCTGTGACGCCGGAACGGGCGTATGTCTGGATGATTCAGACACCGCAGGGATTTACTTACCCGCTGATCCGCGCGGCGTATGACAAGATGATGAGTCGGGAAGAGTACCAGCAGGGAGTGACGGATGATGCGATGGTGGTCGAGACGATGACCGATCACAAGGTACGCCTGACCGAAGGTTCTTACCGGAATATCAAGGTGACAACACCGGAGGATATGGAGGTCGCGGCTGCATTTTTACAAAATAAAAAAAGTTAATAGGTCTATTGACAACCCTTGACTTCTATGTTATAGTATTTATCGTGTTTAACTGCCGAAGACAGCAGGTGCCGAAAGGCATAAGGTTAATACGCCTGCCGAGGGAACTGATATCGTTGTATATTTCTATCCCCCTGTCCTGCGAGTGACGGAGGGATTTTATTTTACAGAAAACGTTTACCAGGCGGTTATAGAAATAAAACAGGAGGTAAACCAATCATGGCAAAAGTTGAATTAAAGCAGCCGGTTGTTGCTGAAATCGCAGAATTATTCAACGGCGCTAAGGGCGCAGTAGTAGTTGACTACCGTGGACTGACAGTTGAGCAGGACACACAGCTCCGTAAGCAGTTAAGAGAAGCTGGTGTTACTTATAAAGTATATAAGAACACCATGATTCGTTTCGCTGCTAAGGGTACCGCGTTCGAGGCTCTGGAGCCGAATCTGGAGGGTCCGACCGCTCTGGCTGTATCCAAAGAGGATGCTACAGCTCCGGCAAGAATTTTAGCTGAGTTCGCTAAAAAAGCAGACAAGCTTGAGATCAAGGGCGGCGTTGTAGAGGATACTTACTACGATGCAAAGGGCATGCAGGTTATCGCAACCATCCCGTCCAGAGAAGTTCTTCTTGGAAAACTTCTTGGAAGCATGCAGTCTCCGATCACAAACTTCGCTCGTGTTATCAAACAGATCGCAGAGCAGCAGGAGGCATAAGACCCTTACCTGCAAAGCAGGGTGTAAGGTGCGTGAGAGCCGCATAGTAAAGCAAGAGGCCGCATAAGGTCGATTTAAAATTCAATCACAGGAGGAATATTAAAATGGCAAAGTTAACAACAGCTGAGTTCATTGAGGCAATCAAAGAATTATCCGTATTAGAGTTAAACGATTTAGTAAAAGCTTGCGAGGAAGAGTTCGGTGTATCCGCAGCAGCAGGCGTTGTTGTAGCAGCAGCAGGTGCAGCTGAGGCAGCAGAAGAGAAGACTGAGTTCGACGTAGAGCTGACAGAGGTTGGCCCGAACAAAGTTAAAGTTATCAAGGTAGTTCGTGAAGCTACAGGTCTTGGTCTGAAAGAGGCTAAGGAAGTAGTTGACGGTGCTCCGAAGGTAGTTAAGGCTGGCGCTTCCAAGGAAGAGGCTGAGGACATCAAGACTAAATTAGAGGCTGAAGGCGCTAAAGTTACCTTAAAGTAATTTAAGTAATTTCGCATAGAGCTAATTGCATTACAGATGGGGAGTCTGGCGTGTGCGTGAGCGCATGCCGGGCTCTTTTTATTTCATAGGAAATTGCGTCCTATGAAATAAAAAACGCTCCGCGAAGATGCAGACTCTTTTTTAAACGGGGGAATCAAATCAAGATGGCAGAGAAGATAAGAAATGAAACGGCAGCAGATGAGGAACTTAAAACGCTTCGAGAACGGCTTAAGGCGTGCGAATTTCTGCTGATTGGGCTTGGAAGCGAATGGGAGAAGGCGGGAGGCGCGGAGGTACAGGAGGCATACCGGGCGCTGGCATCGATGACAGAGGGGAAGGATTATTTTATCGTGACAACCGCAAAGGATGCGCGCATCTTTGAAAGTTCGTTGGATGAAGCGAAGATCACGGCGCCGTGCGGTAATGTGAACTGGCTTCAGTGTTCGAAAGGCTGTACGAAGGATATCTGGGAGCGCGGCGAGGTGGCGGATGGTATCTGCCCGCACTGTGGGGCGCCGCTGACAGAAAACACAGTTCTGGCGAATCCGTATATCGAGGAAGGTTATTTGAAAAGCTGGAATCTCTACCGGGAATGGCTGGCTGGAACCTTAAACCATGCGCTTCTGATTCTCGAGCTGGGAGTGGATTTCAAGACGCCGACCGTCATCCGCTGGCCCTTTGAAAAGACGGTCTTTTTTAACCGCAAATCGCATATGTATCGGATAAACCAGAAGTTTTACCAGATTGTCGGAGATATTCAGGAGAGGACCGTATCGATTCCGCAGAATTCGGTCGGCTTTATCCGCAATTTTGCTTCCTGCGATTGAGAGTCCACTTAGTTACTGGGCACGTATGCGTGAACAGTAACGTCCACTTATCTGCGGAGGGGACATTTGGGAAGCAAAACTTGAGAAACCGCTTCGATTGTGCTAAAATGGAACCATCGTTTGACAGAAAACGACAGAAAATGACATGGACGAGAGGATAGGGCAATGGGAGCAATCAGTAATGACTGGCTGGCTCCGCTCAGCGGAGAGTTTAAAAAGCCATATTACAGAAAGTTATACGATACTGTGAAACGGGAATATGAGACGCATGTTGTATATCCGGATGCGAATGATATTTTCAATGCATTTGATTTTACCCCTCTTTCCGAGGTAAAGGTGGTTATTTTAGGTCAGGATCCCTACCATAGTCCGGGACAGGCGCATGGGCTTTGCTTTTCGGTAAAGCCGGATGTGGAAATCCCGCCGTCCCTGGTGAATATTTATCAGGAATTGCACGATGATCTCGGCTGCTACATCCCGAACAATGGCTATCTGACGAAATGGGCGAAGCAGGGAGTCATGCTGCTGAACACAGTTCTGACCGTCCGCGCGCATCAGGCTAATTCCCACCGTGGAATCGGCTGGGAGGAGTTTACGGACGCTGCGATCAAGATCTTAAATGAGCAGGACCGTCCGATGGTATTTATTCTGTGGGGACGTCCGGCACAAGCGAAGAAATCGATGCTTAATAATCCAAAGCATCTGATTCTCGAAGCACCGCATCCGAGCCCGCTGTCTGCGTACCGCGGATTTTTCGGCAGCCGCCCATTCAGCAAGACCAATGAATTTTTAAAAGAACATGGTGTTGCCCCGATCGACTGGCAGATAGAAAACGTGTAGGAAGGAGCAGACATGAGTTTTGTTGAGATTTTAAAGGTAATTGTACTGGGAATCGTGGAAGGTTTCACGGAATGGCTTCCGATCAGCAGTACCGGGCATATGATTCTGGTGGATGAGATCATCCATCTGGATGTCAGCGAGGCGTACCGGGAAGTGTTTATGGTTGTCATCCAGCTGGGTGCGATTCTGGCGGTTATGGTGCTGTATTTCAATAAATTGAATCCGTTTTCACCGCACAAATCGATGGCGCAGAAGCGCGGTACAATCCGTTTGTGGATAAAAATTATTATAGCCTGCATTCCGGCAGCAGTGATTGGGCTTCCGCTTGACCATTTCATGGATAAGCTGATGAACGGCTATGTCGTAGCAGCGATGCTGATTCTCTACGGCGTTTTGTTTATCGTACTGGAAAATCGAAACGTGCACCGTCATTTTCCGATTGAGCGCGTGACGCAGATTTCGTTCCAGACAGCGGCGCTGATCGGCTGTTTCCAGGTGCTGGCGATGATTCCGGGTACTTCCCGTTCGGGCGCGACGATTCTGGGCGCGATGCTGATCGGCTGTTCACGTCCGGCGGCGGCAGAATTTTCATTCTTCCTTGGGATTCCGGTTATGTTCGGTGCGAGTTTTTTAAAGATTGTGAAATTTTTCATTCAGGGCGGCGGATTTTCTTTCGCGGAGTTCATTTATCTGGTTCTTGGTATGGTGGTCGCATTTGGCGTGTCCGTGTACTCGATCAAGTTCCTGATGGGATATGTCCGCAAGCATGATTTCAAGTTTTTCGGATATTATCGGATTGTGCTTGGTATCGTGGTGCTGTCCTACTTTGGTATTTCGGCGCTAGTAGGTTAAAATGTACGCTCGGAGTCTTTCCTGCACTTGCTTTTGCGGCTGGCGGAAAGATTCCGAGAGCACATTAAATAGAAAAAGAGGATTCAGACCTGACAGAAATGCGGAGGTCTGGATCCTTTTTTACGTTCATATAATACATGGAAGCGGGAGCGCAAATATAAAGGGGATGTCCTGCCACAGTTCAGGGCTGACACATCTAAAATGGTAAATCGGATCATTCAAAATAAGGATTCCATGAGGAAAAAACTGCTCTGCCTGTGCGCGGCAGTGCTGCTGGATCTGTGTTTTTTGGGAATCGTGTGCAGGCTGGCAGTGGGGATGCAGTGGGAAGATTTGGCAAAAGTGGAGCAGGCGGACCAGACGGACCAGACGGTTTCCTCACCGGAATGCTTTTCCGGCGGGGAGCTGGCGCTGACCTTCGACGACGGGCCGCACAGGGTGTACACGAAAAAGCTGCTGGACGGCTTGCGCGAGAGGGGCGTGAAAGCCTCTTTTTTTCTGGTCGGGGAAAATATTCCGGGTAATGAAGAACTGGTGCGCCAGATGGCTAAAGATGGTCATCTCATCGGGGTTCACTGCATGGCGCATGTGGATCTGGCACGCCAGCCGATTGAAAAGAGCGTGGAGGAGATTCGGGAGACGGCCGATCGGATCGAGGCGGTCACGGGAAAACGTCCGGAATACATACGTCCGCCGTATGGTTCATGGAGTACGGAGCTTCAGGAGAAGGTGTCGATGACGCCGGTGTTCTGGGACGTCGATACGCTGGACTGGAAAAACCGGAATACGGCGCGGATTGTGAAGCATATCTGCAAAAATGCGGCGGTGCACACGGTGGTGCTGATGCATGATGCATATCAGACTTCGGTCGATGCTGCGCTTGAGACGATTGACACATTGACGGCGGAGGGATATACTTTTGTTACAATAGAAGAATGTCTGATTGATTGAGAGGATACGATGGATTTATTTGATTATATGCGGAAAAATACGATCGAGCAGGAGGCGCCGCTGGCATCCAGGCTGCGCCCGTCTACGCTTGACGAGGTGGTGGGACAGAAGCATATCATAGGAAAGGATAAGCTTTTGTACCGGGCGATCAAGGCGGATAAGCTCGGATCGCTGATTTTTTATGGACCGCCCGGAACGGGCAAAACGACGCTGGCGCGCGTGATTGCCAACACGACGAGCGCGCGTTTTGAGCAGCTCAACGCGACGGTGGCGGGGAAAAAAGATATGGAACAGGTCGTGCAGGATGCCAAGGATGCGTTGGGGATGTACGGAAAGCGCACGATCCTGTTTATCGACGAGATTCACCGCTTTAATAAGGGGCAGCAGGACTATCTTCTGCCGTTTGTTGAGGATGGTACGATTCTGCTCATTGGTGCGACGACGGAGAATCCGTATTTTGAGGTCAACGGGGCGCTGATTTCCCGATCCCGTATTTTTGAGCTGAAACCGTTGGAAAATGCGGATATCCGCGAGCTTTTAGAGCGGGCGCTCCATGACAAGGAAAAGGGTATGGGAAGCTATCGCGCGGAGGCGACGGACGAGGCGCTCGATTTTCTGGCCGATATGGCAGGCGGAGACGCGCGCGCGGCGCTCAATGCGATCGAGCTTGGTATTCTCACAACGGAACGGAGTGAAGATGGGCTGATTCACATCACACTCGATGTAGCTCAGGAGTGCATCCAGCGCCGTGCCGTGAAGTATGACAAGACGGGGGACAACCATTACGATACGATCTCAGCGTTTATCAAGAGTATGCGCGGTACCGATCCGGATGCGGCAGTTTATTATCTGGCGAAGATGCTGGATGCAGGCGAGGATATCAAATTTATTGCGCGGCGTATCATGATCTGTGCATCGGAGGATGTCGGCAATGCGGATCCGCAGGCGATTCAGGTTGCGGTCAGCGCGGCGCTGGCAGTGGAGCGGATTGGTCTGCCGGAGGCGCGGATTATCCTGTCGCAGGCGGCTACCTATGTGGCGAGCGCGCCGAAGAGCAACGCGGCGTATATGGCGGTCGATGAGGCACAGGAGGCGGTCAGGTTAAAGGGCAACTTTACGGTGCCGTCCCATCTGCGCGACTGCCATTACAGCGGGGCGGAGAAGCTGGGGCATGGCGACGGGTACAAGTATGCACATGATTATCCGAACCATTATGTGAAGCAGCAGTACCTGCCGGATGGACTGGAGGGCAGCACATTTTACCGCCCGTCAGAAAATGGGTATGAGAAGAAGATTGGGGAGTGGCTGCACTTCCTGAAGGGCTCTGAATGAGAAAAAGCTTCTTTTTAGATGGATTTTGCCGATGCTACGCATTCCAAATCGGCAAAATCTGCTGCCGGAACTGTATCGTACGGAATTTTCAGTTCAGAAAATTCCTACCTGTGAACAGTTACTATGTTCCTGAATTGATATGTATGAAGAAAATGTTTACTTGAATTTTTATGAAAACCGTTTATAATAAAACCAAGGTGGCTGCAGGATAAAGAGCAGTCACAGCATAAAAGGCTATGTTAAAAAGGTATGCTGGGCAGGTATCTGCCTGTCCGGTTTCGTGTAAGTACCTGGAAGACATCCACACGTTTCTTATTTCTGATTTTTGAATCCCAGAGAATATGACACAATTAAACAGGGTAAGGAGAATTATATGAGAGAAAAATTAAAGACACTCCCTCTGGTGCAGCTTCGGGAAATGGCGAAGGCACAGGGGTTAAAGGGGATCAGCACCCTGAAAAAGGCGGAGATCATAGACAGGCTGTGCGAACTTGAGAAGCCGGCGGAAGGGGGACAGAAAGAAGAAACGCCCCAGGCTTCTGTCAGTGAGCATCCGGCTGGATCGGCGGAACCGGCAGAGAGAACGGAAATGCACGTGCAGCCGCGCAGAACGGATGCAGGGCAGAATACATCGGCACAGACGTATTCGCAGCCGCGGAGATCTGCCAACGGAGAACGGGCTGCGGGAGGGCAGAATTCCAGCTATGAGCGCCGAAGCGAAGGCGGATACCGCCGGAATGAATACGGCTCCTATACACGCCGTGAGAATAATAATACCCGTTATCAGGATAACCGCAGACGCGAGTACACGCAGCGAGAGGGGTATCAGAGAAATTCCTATGTGCCGCGTAACAATTACAATGAAGCGATGAGCGCAAGAACCGAGTATAGCCAGCCGGAACATACCGCACCGGCACCGCAGATGGCAGAAGCAGCCTCCGAGTACAGTCAGCCGGAACGTACCGCGCCGGTGCAGCAGATGGAAAGCACCCGTACCGAGGTGGAAAATGCACGCATGGAGGATCTGAAAAATGAATTTCAGGAGTTGGACAGCGGCATCGAGGCGAACGGAATCCTGGAGGTTATGCCGGATGGATTTGGATTTATCCGTTGTGAAAACTTCCTGCCGGGTGAAAATGACGTCTATGTGGCGCCGTCCCAGATCCGCCGTTTTAATCTGAAAACTGGTGATATCGTGCGCGGAAGCCGTCGTGTGAAGTCGGCGACGGAGAAATTTGCCGCATTATTATATATTAATTCGGTCAATGGATACCCGACCAGCGTGGTGGAAAAACGTCCGAATTTTGAAAATCTGACGCCAATTTTCCCAAATGAACGCCTGCACCTGGAATATCCGGGGGTTAAGACTTCCATGGCGATGCGCGTGATGGATCTGCTGTCTCCGATCGGAAAAGGACAGCGAGGCATGATCGTATCCCCGCCAAAAGCCGGAAAGACCACCCTGTTAAAGCAGGTGGCGACGACCATCACAAAGAACCATCCAGAAATGCACCTGATCATCCTTCTGATCGATGAGCGTCCGGAGGAGGTGACAGATATCCGTGAGACGGTAACGGGAGAAAATGTCGAGGTCATCTATTCGACGTTTGACGAGCTGCCGGAGCGTCATAAACGTGTGTCGGAGATGGTAGTAGAACGGGCGAAGCGCCTTGTCGAGCACGGAAGGGACGTTATGATTCTTTTAGACAGTATCACCCGTCTGGCGAGGGCTTACAACCTGGTGGTTCCGCCGAGTGGACGAACTCTTTCAGGTGGTTTAGATCCGGCAGCGCTGCATATGCCGAAGCGCTTCTTCGGTGCGGCGAGAAATATCCGCGAGGGCGGCAGCCTGACGATTCTGGCGACCGCGCTGATTGAGACGGGCAGCCGCATGGACGATGTTATTTACGAGGAATTTAAGGGAACCGGCAACATGGAGCTGGTGCTTGACCGCAAACTTTCCGAGAAGCGCATCTTCCCGGCGCTTGATATCCTGCGTTCCGGTACGCGAAGAGATGATCTGCTTCTTTCGTCCGCCGAGGCGGAAGCGGTCGATATCGTCCACAAGGCGACCAACACGCAGAAACCGGAGGATACCGTCGAGCGGATCCTGGATCTGTTTGCCAAGACGAAGAACAATACGGAATTTGTGGAGATCACGCGGAAAAAGGGGTCATTTTACTAAAAATCATGTTTCACCAATAGCGCATCTGTGAGGACTTTCTTCCAGGCAGGAAAACAGGACTGTAGGAAGAAAAATAGTATTGAAAAATAGATAAAATTGCTTGCTAAAAAGTACACACCATGATATAATTATAAGGCTGTATTAACAGACGGTAGTTCTGACATCTGCGTGAGTCGTCCTTACGAGTGGAAGGAACGCTTAAATGATGGAATAGCGTGCCTGGATGTGCGGAGCTTTATATAGAGCCGTTTTAAGACGGCTTGCAATTAAAAAAGCGGTCGGAAATCGCAATGAAAAATTCAGAGAGGTGAAAGAAATGAGAGAAGGAATCCATCCAGCCTATTATCAGGCAAAAGTAGTTTGCAACTGTGGTAACGAGTTCGTAACTGGTTCTACCAAGAAAGACATCCACGTAGAGGTTTGCTCCAAGTGTCATTCATTCTACACAGGCCAGCAGAAAGCAGCCGCTGCCCGCGGACGTATCGATAAGTTCAACCGCAAGTACGGCATCAACGCAGGCAAATAAGTTTGAACCATGTAAAGGTTGGGTTTTAGTGGCGACATTAAACTCAGCCTTTTTGTTTTCTTCTTTTTTTATTTTGAAAGGACAGCATGAAGTATTCAGGAATTGGCGGTCAGGCGGTAATTGAAGGAATCATGATGATGAAAGGTGAGGACTATGCAGTGGCAGTCCGCCGGCCTGACAAAGAGATAGAAGTAAAAAAAGACACATACCAGAGTATCACGAAAAAAGCGAAGATTTTACAGCTTCCGTTTGTGCGCGGCGTGTTCCGGTTTGCAGATTCGATGATCATCGGTATGCGGAGTCTGACGTATTCCGCCAGCTTTTTTGAAGATGACGAGGATGCAGAGCCGGGAAAATTCGAACAGTTTTTAGACCGTGTGTTCGGCGAGAAGCTGGAGAGTGCGATCATGGCAGCAGTTCTGGTAATTTCGTTTATCCTGGCAATTGGTATTTTTATGCTCCTGCCGCTGGGGATTGCGAACCTGTTTAAGGGAGTTATCACATCGGATCATCTGATGGCAGTGCTGGAAGGTGTGATCCGGATCGCGATTTTTATTATCTATATTAAACTCGTTTCGCGGATGGAGGACATCCGGCGGACATTTATGTACCACGGGGCGGAGCACAAGTGCATCAACTGTGTGGAACACGGACATCCGCTGACGGTAAAATATGTGCGCGAGAGCTCTAAGGAGCACAAGCGCTGTGGTACCAGTTTCATATTGATTGTCATGGTGATCAGTATTCTGATGTTTATGGTGATCCGGGTCGATACGATCTGGATGCGGATTCTGAGCCGTATTATTCTGGTTCCGGTCATTGCAGGTATATCATATGAGGTATTGCAGTGCGCCGGACGGAGCAATTCGAAGTTTATGGATCTGGTGAGCCGTCCGGGTATGTGGATGCAGGGTCTGACGACGAAGGAGCCGGATGACTCGATGATTGAGGTGGCGATCGCGGCGACCGAGGCAGTTTTTGACTGGAGAGAATACCTGACGGAGAATTTCCCAGGCTGGGAAAAGCAGCTGGAAGAGTCATAAATAGAACACGGTACGACAGAGGGGATGAGTCGATGAGCGAGGAAAACGGAAGAACAGACCTGACCTGGAGAGAACTGTTGGATGAGGGCGGCGCGCGCTTAAGTGAGGCGGGTGTGCCGGACGCAGGGACGGATGCCTGGTATCTGATGGAAGCGGCGTTCGGGATTGACCGGGTGCATTATTATCTGGATCAGAACCGTCCGATCCATGCGGAACGCCTGGAAAAGGGCTATGGGCGCTATCAGGAAATGCTTCAGAAACGGGCAGAGCGCATTCCACTGCAGCAGATTCTGGGAATGCAGGATTTTATGGGAATGACATTTTCTGTCGATGAAAATGTCCTGATTCCGCGCCAGGATACGGAGACGTTAGTTGAGCGGGTTCTTCGGGATTACCCGGAAAAGGATCTGAAACTTTTGGATATGTGTACCGGATCCGGCTGTATCGCGATCAGCCTTGCCGTGCTTGGCGGCTACCAGAACGTGACGGCGGTGGATATTTCCGAGGCGGCGCTGCGCGTGGCAAAGAAAAATGCGAGACGTCTCTTTTTGATTCAGAAGGGAACTGCGCGGTCAGAATCGTTTCAGGTATCGGAGGATCCGTGGTGCATCCGCCTGAAAACGTGGCTGGCAAAGGGACCGCGCCTGCAGGCAGAGATCGAGGAACACAGTCTGACACTTTTGCAGAGCAATCTGTTTCAGGCGGTGGAGGCGGATGTCATGTACGATGTGATTGTGTCGAATCCGCCGTATATCCCATCGGCGGTGATCGACGGTCTGGAACCGGAGGTACGCGACCATGAGCCGCGGCTGGCGCTGGACGGCAGCGAGGACGGTCTGTATTTTTACCGGGTTCTGGCGCTGGAGTGCAGCAAACATCTGAACAAGGGAGGCTGCGTATATTTTGAGATAGGATATGACCAGGCGGAGGCGGTCAGCCGGATACTGACCATCGCCGGGTATCGGGAGATAGAAGTGATAAAGGATGAGCCGGGGCTTAACCGCGTGGTAAAGGCACGGTGGAACCGTTAGACGATAGAGGAGGATATCATGTTTGACAGATTGGATGATTTGCTGATCCGTTATGAAGAGCTGATGGAAGAGCTCGGCAGCCCGGAAGTGGCAAGCGATACAAATCGTTTCCGCAAGCTGATGAAGGAGCAGTCGGATCTGGCTCCGATTGTGGAGGCATATAAAGAGTATAAGAAGGCAAAACAGGACGTAGAGGACAGTCTGGCGCTTCTGGATGAGGAATCCGACGAGGAGATGCGCGAGATGGCGAAGGAAGAGTTAAATGCTGCGAAAAAGCGCATTGAAGATCTGGAGCAGGAATTAAAAATTCTGCTTCTTCCGAAGGATCCGAATGATGAAAAGAACGTTATCGTCGAGATTCGTGCAGGTGCAGGCGGCGATGAGGCGGCATTATTTGCGTCCGAACTGTACCGTATGTATGTGCGCTTTGCAGAGCGCAACCGCTGGAAAACTGAGCTTGTCAGCGTCAGTGAAAATGGAATCGGCGGCTTCAAGGAGGTCGTTTTCATGATTACCGGCCAGGGCGCTTACTCCAAGATGAAGTACGAGAGCGGTGTCCACCGTGTACAGCGTGTGCCGGAGACCGAGTCCGGCGGACGTATCCATACCTCGACCGCGACGGTTGCCGTGATGCCGGAGGCAGAGGATGTGGACGTTGTCATCGATGATAAAGATATCCGTATTGACGTTATGCGTGCGTCCGGAAACGGTGGACAGTGTGTCAACACGACTGACTCCGCGGTACGTCTGACCCATATTCCGACCGGTATCGTGATCTACAGCCAGACTGAGAAATCGCAGTTACAGAACAAGGAAAAGGCGTTCCGTCTTCTGCGTTCCAAGCTATATGATCTGGAGCTGGAGAGACGCCAGAATGAGGAAGCGGCAGAACGCCGCAGCCAGATCGGTACCGGTGACCGTTCCGAGAAGATCCGTACCTATAACTTCCCGCAGGGACGTGTGACCGAGCACCGCATCAAATTGACCTTGTATAAGATCGATTCGATCATGGACGGCGATCTGTATGAGATCATTGACAGCTTAATTGCAGCCGATCAGGCGGCGAAGCTGGCGAAGATGAATGAGGGCATCTAAAGAATTAGAGAAAACGGAAGGGGGATCCTATATGGAAAGAAGAGATAAAGTCAATTATTATTTGGATCTGGCGGAAATGGTTTCGCAGCGGAGTACCTGTCTGCGAAAGCACTACGGGGCAGTGATTGTGAATAACGATGAGGTTATCTCGACCGGCTATGTGGGTGCCCCGCGCGGACGGAAAAACTGTTCCGATATCGGTCGCTGCATCCGCGAGGAGCTTCATGTGCCGCGCGGCGAGCGGTACGAGTTGTGCCGCAGTGTCCATGCCGAGGCCAATGCCCTGATCAGTGCCTCCAGAGAGCGCATGATCGGCGCGTCGCTGTATCTGACCGGTGTCGATGCGAGAACCGGCGGGTATGTGGAAAAATCGAGCTGCTGTTCGATGTGCAAGCGCATGGTAATCAATGCCGGAATTGAACACGTCTATATCCGTGATACGAAAAATGAGTACCGAAAAGTCGATGTAGAAGATTGGATCCGCGAAGATGAATCGCTGGAAGGAAAATTTGGGTACTAAGAAGCGCACAGGAGACGGCGCTGCCCGCTGGGCACGCCGCATCTTCTGTGCTTTTTTGATCGTGATTGGATGTCTGGTTCTGGCGGATGGTGTGGGGGATGCGGTTAGAAGGGCGGAAAACAGAGGTTTCCAATCTGAAGGAAATGTAGAGCAGAAGTTATCTGGAAAATCTGATTCAGATGCGTCAGAGCCGATATGGCAGCCAGATTTCGCAGCCTTAAAATGTCAGAATGCCGACGTCATCGCCTGGATTCGCATTCCCGGTACTCACATCGACGAACCGATTGTCCAGACAACCGACAATGAATCGTACCGCAGCATCGGGTTGGATGGAAAACCAGATCCAGCCGGGACTGTCTTTCTGGACTGCGAGAGTGCACCGGATGCATCGGATTTTCATTCGATTTTTTACGGGCATCATATGAAGGACGGAAGCCGGTTTTCCGAGCTGATCCGCCTGAAAGACGAAGATTTCTTCCAGAAGCATCGGACGGCTTATCTCTATTTTCCAGATGGGAAAAGGCGGACACTCCGTCTGATTGCAGCGCTCACTGCGGGCAGTCAGGGGGAACGGCGTAGGACGGAATTTGCGGATCGGTCGGAGATGCATCCTTATATAGAAGAAATGACGGAGGGATGCCGGTTTCGCGAACTTCCAGACGAGGAGGTTTCCCACTTGTATTCCTTTGTGACGTGCAGTTATGAATTTGCGGATGCGCGGACGATTGTGTATGCAGTGGATGAATGATGCTTATGGATTGTACGTTACTGTTCACGTATACGTGCCCAGTAACGGAATTTGCCGTGGCTCCGCATTTAAATACGGCAAATTCCTGCTGCCACCACGTTTTCTTACGGCACTTTCGGTTCCAAAAGTGCCTACCCGTGAACAGTTACGATTGTACAATGCAAGAAAGAAGTGCAAAGCAAATAAATTTGCAAGCAGCAGGCAAATGTGGTATATTACTTATAGTGATGAGATCTGCCTTTTTTTAGAAAAGAGGCGTGAAAATAAAACATATGAGGAGAACAAGATATGAAGGGTATCGTTTTAGCAGGCGGTTCAGGCACACGCCTTTACCCGCTGACACGCGTAACTTCCAAACAGCTGCTTCCGATTTATGACAAACCGATGATTTACTATCCGATCTCCGTTCTGATGAACGCGGGAATCCGGGATATTCTGATTATTTCGACACCGGATGACACACCGCGTTTTAAAGAACTTCTGGGCGACGGACATCAGTTTGGTTTACATTTAAGCTATGCTGTACAGCCGAGCCCGGATGGACTGGCACAGGCTTTTATCATAGGCGAGGAGTTTATTGGGGATGATTCCGTAGCGATGATTCTGGGTGATAATATTTTCCAGGGTCAGGGACTTGTGAAACGCCTGCGTGCTGCCTCTGCCAAGAAAGAGGGCGCGACTGTATTCGGCTACTATGTCGATGATCCGGAGCGCTTCGGTATCGTAGAATTTGACGACCAGGGCAAGGCGATCTCCATCGAGGAGAAGCCGGAGAAACCGAAGTCCAATTACTGTGTAACGGGTCTGTATTTCTATGACAACCGGGTAGTAGAGTATGCGAAACAGTTAAAACCGTCTGCCAGAGGCGAGCTTGAGATCACCGATTTGAACCGCATCTATCTGGAAAATGGCGATCTGGATGTCATTCTTCTGGGACAGGGCTTTACCTGGCTCGATACCGGTACACATGAGTCCTTAGTTGAGGCAACCAATTTCGTTAAGACAGTAGAGACCCACCAGCACCGCAAGATCGCGTGCCTGGAGGAGATTGCGTACTTAAACGGATGGATCAGCAAGGAAGAAGTGCTGGAGGCATACGAGGTATACAAGAAAAACCAGTATGGCAAATATCTGAAAGACGTACTGGATGGGAAATATGTTGATAAAATACATCAGAATTAAAAGGAGTTAAAACAATGAAGATTATCGTGACAGGCGGAGCCGGATTCATCGGCGGAAACTTCGTACACCATATGGTAAATAAATACCCGGAGTATCAGATCATCAATCTGGATCTTCTGACCTATGCGGGCAACTTAGAGACACTGAAACCGGTTGAAAACAAACCAAATTACAAATTTGTACACGGCGATATCGCAGACCGCGACTTCGTGTTTAAACTCTTCGAGGAAGAAAAGCCGGACGTCGTAGTAAACTTTGCAGCAGAGAGCCATGTAGACCGTTCCATCACAGACCCGGAGGCATTTGTCCGTACCAATGTCATGGGAACGACCACCCTGCTGGATGCCTGCCGCACCTATGGAATTAAACGTTATCATCAGGTATCGACCGATGAGGTATACGGCGATCTGCCGTTAGACCGCCCGGATCTCTTCTTCACGGAGACAACCCCGCTTCATACCTCCAGCCCGTACTCTTCTTCCAAGGCGAGTGCGGATCTGTTTGTACTGGCATACCATAGAACCTACGGACTTCCGGTGACAGTATCCCGCTGCTCCAACAACTACGGTCCATATCATTTTCCGGAGAAGCTGATTCCGCTGATGATCAGCCGTGCGCTGGCAGACGAGGAACTTCCGGTATACGGCGACGGCGCGAACGTCCGCGACTGGCTGCACGTATCCGATCATTGTGAGGCGATCGATCTGATTCTCCACAAGGGACGCGTCGGTGAGGTTTATAACATCGGCGGACACAATGAGAGGACCAACCTGGAGGTTGTCAAAACCATCCTGAAAGCGCTGGACAAGCCGGAAAGCCTGATCCGTTACGTCAAGGATCGTCCGGGTCATGACCGCCGTTATGCGATTGATCCGACCAAGATCGAGACAGAGCTTGGCTGGAAGCCGAAATACAATTTTGACACCGGCATTCGTCAGACGATCGACTGGTATCTGAACAATCAGGACTGGTGGAAACACATTTTAAGCGGTGAGTACAGCCAGTACTTCGAAAAAATGTATGGAGATAGATTATAATGAGAGTATTAGTGACAGGCGTTAAAGGCCAGCTTGGCTATGACGTGATGAATGAGCTGAAAAAACAGGGTCTTACTGGCATCGGTGTGGATGTCGATGAGATGGATATTACCGATGCAGAGGCATGCCGCCGCGTGATCACCGAGGCAAAGCCGGATGCAGTGATCCACTGCGCTGCATATACTGCAGTAGACGCAGCGGAACAGAACATGGAACTCTGCCGTAAAGTCAATGCAGATGGAACGAGAAATATCGCTGAGGTCTGCAAAGGTCTGGACATCAAAATGATGTACATCAGCACCGATTATGTATTCAACGGTCAGGGCACCCGCCCTTGGGAGCCGGATGACCACCGGGAACCACTCAACGCCTACGGTCAGTCGAAGTATGAGGGCGAGCTGGCAGTCGAGGAGCTGGTAAAGAAGTTTTTCATCGTCCGTATCGCGTGGGTATTTGGCGTGAACGGCAAGAACTTCATCAAGACGATGCTGCGCGTTGGCAAAGAGCGCGGGGCAGTCAGTGTTGTGGATGATCAGATCGGTTCCCCGACTTACACATACGATCTGGCACGTCTGCTGGTTGATATGATTCAGAGTGATAAATATGGTCGTTACCATGCGACGAATGAGGGACTTTGCAGCTGGTATGAATTTGCAGTTGAGATCTTTAAGCAGGCGGGCATGGACGTCAAGGTGACGCCGGTCAGCACTGCTGAGTATACAGCTGCTTATCCGGGTCAGGCAAAACGCCCGATGAACAGCCGGATCAGCAAAGAAAAACTTTCGGACAACGGATTTGAGCGCCTTCCGTCCTGGCAGGATGCGGTAGGTCGCTATCTGAAAGAAATTCAGTAAAAAATGTGCAATCAGACATAGAAAGCAGCAGCGGCAGAAAGTGTGAAGCGTCGTTGGCTGCAGGATTTTCTTCAGGTTGGAATCAAAATCGTAGAAGGTCATGTATGTTAGTGGGGTATTTCCATAAATGTACATGACCTTTGGACTCTGTATTTGATGATGTAGGAGGAACTCTCAAAATGGGTAAATATTTTGGAACAGACGGATTCCGCGGCGAGGCAAATGTGACGCTGACCGTGGAGGATGCCTATAAAGTAGGTCGTTTCCTGGGCTGGTACTATGGACAGAAGACGAAAGCAGATCGCTGCCGGGTCGTGATCGGCAAGGATACGAGACGCAGCAGCTATATGTTTGAGTATTCGCTGGTATCGGGACTGACCGCTTCCGGCGCAGATGTCTATCTGCTTCACGTGACAACTACTCCGAGTGTATCGTATGTTGTACGCACCGAGGAGTTTGACTGCGGTATCATGATCTCCGCAAGCCACAATCCATACTATGACAACGGAATCAAGGTCATCAATGGACGCGGCGAGAAACTGGAGGAGGAGACGATCGAGAAGATTGAGTCGTATCTGGATGGCGAGATGGGCGAAATTCCATTTGCCAAACGCGATGCGATCGGACGCACCGTTGACTATGCGGCGGGACGCAACCGCTATATCGGTTATCTGATTTCCCTGGCAACACGGTCTTTCAAAAATATGCGGGTAGGTCTTGACTGTGCAAACGGAAGCGCTTCCGCGATTGCGAAAAACGTATTCGACGCACTGGGCGCGGAGACACATGTCATCAACAACACGCCGGATGGTCTGAATATCAATACAAATTGCGGTTCCACCCACATCGGGGGACTGCAGAAATATGTGGTTGAAAATCATCTGGATGTTGGATTTGCTTATGATGGAGATGCGGATCGCTGCCTGGCAGTGGACAGTGAGGGCAAGCTGGTAGATGGCGACAAGATCCTCTATGTATGTGGAAAATACATGAAAGAACAGGGCACGCTGGTCAACAATACGGTTGTCACCACGGTTATGTCGAACTTCGGTCTTTATAAGGCATTTGAGCGCGAGGGCATTTCCTATGAGAAGACGGCGGTTGGTGATAAGTATGTCTATGAAAATATGTCCCAGAACGGTCACTGCCTGGGAGGCGAGCAGTCGGGGCATATCATTTTCAGCAAGCACGCGACGACCGGAGATGGCATTTTGACATCATTAAAGCTGATGGAAGTGATTCTGGAGAAGAAAGAGACACTTGCAAAGCTGGCTGATGAGGTGCAGATTTATCCTCAGGTTCTGAAAAATGTCAGAGTCAAGGATAAAGAGGCGGCGCAGGCAGACCGCGACGTGCAGGCGGAGGTTCAGAAGGTATCGGATGCCTTGGGCGATACCGGTCGAATCTTAGTTCGTCCGAGTGGTACGGAGCCGCTGATCCGCGTGATGGTCGAGGCACCGACGGATGAAATCTGCGGAAAATATGTAGCACAGGTTGTAGAAATGATAGAGAAAAAGGGACTGGCAGAGTAAGACATGAGAGAGCAGTTGACAGAAAGTGATGTAAAGAAGATTCAGGAAGAGATCGACCATCGGAAGCTGGTGGTCCGCAAAGAAGCGATCGAGGCGGTCAAGGAGGCGCGCGCACAGGGTGACTTGAGCGAAAACTTCGAATATTATGCTGCTAAGAAGGATAAGAACCGGAATGAAAGCCGTATTCGCTATCTGGAAAATATGCTGAAGCATGCCAAGATCGTATCGGAAGAATCCCGCCCGGATGAGGTCGGAATGAATGATACGGTTACCCTGTATTTTGAGGATGACGACGAGGAAGAAGTATACCGTCTGGTAACGAGCATCCGGGGCAATTCTCTGGAAAACCGGATCAGCATCGAGTCGCCGCTCGGAAAAGCGATCGAAGGACACCATGTGGGTGATCAGGTGGAAGTGAAGGTCAACGATAAGAGCAGCTATGTGGTGGAGATCCGAAAGATCGAGAAAACGGGAGAAGAGGATTCGGATCGGATTCGTAGTTATTAGTCGCAATACAAAGGAGAGTTTTGATTACTATGAAATTTGAAGAATTATGTGATGCACGTTATTCACTTCGTAAATTTGACAGCCGCCCGGTTGAGGTGGAAAAATTACAGAAAGTGCTGGAGGCAGGACGCAAAGCCCCGACGGCACATAACTTACAGCCACAGCGCTTTTTCGTGATGCAGAGTGAGGAGGCTCTGGCGAAAGCGGATGCATGTACGGCGTGTCATTTTCATTCGCCGGTTGTGATTGTAGCAGCCTATGATCCAGAGATTTCCTGGAAAAGGGAAGAGGACGGGAAAAACCATGGAGAGATCGATGTGACATTGGCGGTTTCCCAGATGATGCTGCAGGCAGCAGAACTGGGACTGGGAACAACGTATGTTGGTATGTTTAATCCAGAAAAATTGCTGGAGCAGTTCCCAGAGATGAAGGGCTTACAGCCGACGGCCTATCTGCCGCTTGGATATCCGGCAGAGACAGCTCATCCGTCCAGGCTGCATACAGATCGCAAGCCGCTAGAAGAGCTGGCAGTATTTCTGTAAAATATAGACAATCCGTAACTGTTCAGTACCTTCACAGTCACGCGCAAAAATCCATTAAAAATTGCCTGCGGCAATGGGATTTTTGCCTGCTGGCCCATGTTTTCGTACGGTCAGCGCAGTAAATGCGCAGACCTACTGAACAGTTACGACAATCCTTTATTTACCATAATCCTTAATTGATGCAGTCTGTTTCCTGAGAAGCTTGGAGACAGGCTGTATTTTTGTGTAATGCCAATGATGCGCACTCGCGCGAAGCAGAAATATGTAACGATATATCTTGCAATCCATGTGCATTTAAAAGTATAATAAAAAAATATGAAGAGAAGCATGAAACGATGTAAGATGAGAAAAGGAAATGGTATGTTATTAAGAGAATATTTAAAAGAATGGACCAAAGAAGACTTATTAAACGAAGCAAGAAGCTACGAGTTAAAGAACTGTTCCCGGCTTAAAAAGGATGACCTGATTGACCGAATTGTAGAATATTTAACGACGGAAGAGGCACTCCGGGGCAGACTTTCATGCCTGACGAAAGAGCAGATGGTGCTTTTTTGCAAAGCCTGTACCGAGCCACAGAAAATTTCTGCAGAAGAGATTATGGATGGAATGCAGTTATATAAATACGTACTTGGAAGTTTTGAGGAAGTGAGTGACTGCTTTACTGTCTTTGAAGAGATTGCACAGGGTTTTAGCGGGATTGACGATGAGGCATTCCGGGCGGTTCAGAGCAAAAAAGGCTGGCTGATGAAGTGTATCAGCTTCTTTATCGATTATTATGAGATTGCGCCGCTGGAAATTTTGTATGAACTGTACAAATTGAAGGTGAAAGGCACGATCGAAGAAATGATCGGGATGCTGGAGGAAATGCCGGAGGACATCACAGAATCCTGCATTTTCCCGATGGAGAAACTGGGAATGCAGGACCTGCCGAAAGAGAATCCGCTTTATTCCGAGAGGGGCTTGTATGTACATCTTCCAGTTTTTGAGGGGGATGGATTCACTGCTTTGTTGAAACAGCAGCAGAATAAAAAATTCTATATTCCGTCTGCACAGCAGTTGGATGAAATCTGTCAGAAAGGGTATGAGGCAGGTGCGCTGGCTTATAAGGAGCTGGAGTCCTATTTCATAAAAAAATTGGATGTGTCGTATGAGAAAGCGGCTAGATGGTGCTTTGAGACGTGGACCAGCAGCTATGAAGGAAAATCACCGGCAGAACTGATGAATAAGATGCATGAGGAAGGGATTGTCTTCCAGAGCGAGCAGCAGATGGGCGAATTTTTAAGACTTCTCATGGATGCGTTCAACAATACGAGAACAAAAGAAAACCGCGGAAATAAACCGTGGGAATTAAGTGAGAGAGGTATGATCGGCGGCATGCCGGCGATGGTGCCGGAAATGTCCCAGCCAGCACCGGTAACCGCGAAAAAGGTGGAGAAGATTTATCCGAATGATCCGTGTCCTTGCGGATCTGGGAAGAAATATAAGAAGTGTTGTGGAAGAAATTAATACTCAGAGGTGAAATGAAAAATGCAGCAAGAGAGGAAAGAAATATCTGGCAAAGCTAATACGATCGCTGGTTTTTCCATCCCTCTGTATCTAGGCATCTTGGCGCTGGTGGTGGTCTGTATGTATATGGACTGTCTTCCGGCAGGCTTGGTCGGCGGCATGATTGCGCTGATGGTGCTGGGCGAGGGACTCAATTTTTTAGGAAATCATACACCGGTTGTGAAAACGTACCTGGGCGGCTCGGTCATCTGTATTCTGGGGGCGGCGGTCATCCAGGCGCTGGGGCTGATTCCGGAGCAGACGCATGAGATCCTGGACAATTTTGTCAACAAAGAAGGATTTCTGGTCTTCTATATCTCAGCGCTGATCACAGGAAGTCTTTTCAATATCGACCGCGGGCTTCTGATCCGCGCAACAGTGAAACTGCTTCCGACAGCTGTCATATCGCTGGCAGTCGGCGTGATACTTTCAGGTCTGCTCGGTATGGTGATGGGGGATAGTTTTCTGGAAGGCATCCTGTATATCGGTATTCCGATGACGAGCGGCGGCATGACGGCGGGAGCAGTGCCTCTGTCGGCAATGTATTCGTCGGTTCTGGGGACGGACGCCGGACAGATCCTGACGCGGATCGCACCGGCGACGGTGCTGGGAAATTGTGTGGCGATCATTTTTGGCGGTTTAGCCAATAATATCGGCGAGCGAAAGCCATCCCTGACCGGAAATGGCTGCCTTGTCAATGACGGTCACGAAGTGAAGAAACAGCCTCCGATGAAACCGACCTTCGCACTCTTATGTACGGGGCTTTTTATTTCAATGGCATTTTATGAACTGGGGGCGCTCTGCCATCATTTTATTTCGATTGTACCGACGTATGCGTGGATGATTGTAGCAGTTGTGATTGTGAAGGGAACGGGAATCCTTTCAGAGCGGCTGGAGGACGCGGCGAGAGAGTGGGGACAGTTCGCGATCCACAGCTGGACAGCGGCGGCGCTGACCGGAATCGGGGCGACGCTGATTGATTTAAAGACGATTTTACACACGATCACTCCATTTTATCTGCTCAGTGTTGTGCTGATTGTCGGGGCGATCACACTGACCGCCGGATTGATCGGCATCAAGATGGGATTTTATCCGCTGGAATCATCGATCGCAGCGGGGATGTGTACGACGAACATGGGCGGTTCCGGAAATGTGGCGGTGCTCAGCAGTTCAAAACGGATGGAACTGCTTCCATTTGCACAGATTGTGACGCGTTCCTGCGGAGCACTGATGCTGACGATCGGGGGCGTGCTGATACAGCTGCTGGCGAGGTAAAAAAGAATTGTGATTGACAGAGAAATGTGTCTGATAGAGGGAAAATAAGTGAAAACAGGGGAATAGAGAAATAGGGAAAAGCTGGGAGGTAGGTCTTATGAACATATTCATTGCGATCATGCTTGTATTTGCGGCAGCCGGGCTTTTGGATGAGATACTGGGAGGAAAGCTGGGGCTGATGCCGAACTTTGAAAAGGGGCTTGCCACGATGGGCGGTCTGGCGATGTCCACGGTCGGATTTTATGCGATCGGAGTTACATATGTGCAGACGCACGCGGAAGCGATTGCGGAGGCGGCAAAGCATATGCCATTTGATCCGGCGCTCATTCCAAGCTGCCTTCTGGCGCCGGATATGGGGGCGCTTGGCATGGCACAGAAGCTGGCGGCGACACCGGCGCTGGCGGCATTTACCGGTGCGATGGTAGCAGGCAGTCTGGGAATGACGGTCGGATACCAGCTGCCGGTCTTTCTGGCAGCTGTTCGAAAAGATGAAATAGGAGAGCTGATGCGAGGATTCATCTTCGGTCTGATTGCCATACCGTCTGGTCTGGCGGTCGGAGGTCTGATGCTGGGTCTGCCTGTCCGTCAGCTCTTTTTTAATATGATCCCGGTTCTGGTGCTGTGCATGGTGCTGATTGCGGCATTTGTGCTGGTTCCGGCGCTGACGATGAAGATCATGATTTTCCTCGGAAATGCGATCCGTATTTTTAGTTTTCTCCTGTTTGGTGTGGCAGTCTTCGGAATTTTCATGCCGAAGTATGCGGTTGTCGAGGATGCCTTGATTGAGGAAATGCTTTTTATGGTACTCCGTATGGTCATCGCAGCGTGCGGCGGTCTGGTGCTGTCGCAGGTAGCGTTAAAACGTCTCCAAAAGCCAATCCAGCGTATCGGAGCGGTCCTGGGTATCAATGAGGAGGCAGTTGTCGGACTGTTCCTTTCCTTTATACAGAGCCTTGCGATGCTGCCATTGTTTTCCAAGATGGATAAGCGCGGAAAAGTATTAAACGCCGCTTTCTCTGTTGCAGGCGCCTATGTGGTAGGCGGTCAGATGCCCTTCGTAGCATCCCTGATACCGGGAAACTGGGTAACAGCCTATATGATCAGCAAGGTGCTGTCAGGCGGACTGGCAGTTGCCCTGGCGGTTATTTGTCTGAGAAGGTCAAAAATGATAGCAGAGTAGAGCTACAGTAAGGAATCGGATATTGCGATAAGAATGGGAAGATAGATAGAAAAAGAAAGAAATAAGAAAGCCCCGACAGTTTCGCTGCCGGGGCTTTCTGCCCTTTTGGGGCTATATCATTTTCATAGAAGGTATTAATATGATGCAATGAAGACTTTTAGAGTTGTCAAACGGTTGCGAGCAATTAACAGCAGCCACAGCCTCCAAAGCTCTGCTCGGTTCTCTCAATGATTTCGTTCTGAAGCGGTTTGTCCAGGTTACGGAAGTAGTCACTGTATCCAGCTACGCGGACGATCAGCTCCTTGTATTCCTCTGGGTTCTTCTGAGCTTCAATCAGAGTCTGGCGGTCGATAACGTTGAACTGCATATGATGTCCGTTCATAGCGAAGTAGGAACGAATCAGAGCAGCCAGGTTGTCAATACCCTTCTCGCCTGCGATAGCAGCCGGAGTAAACTTCTGGTTCAGCAGAGTACCGCCGGTCTCACAGTGATTCATCTTGGAGCAGGATTTAACAACTGCGGTCGGTCCGTTGATATCAGCGCCTTTTTCTGGGGAAATACCCTCAGACAGCGGGATATGTGCCAGACGTCCGTTCGGGCTTGCGATCATAACATCACCGAAGTATACGTGGCAGGTGGTCGGAAGCATATCTACATGATATACACCGCCTCTGGTGGTAGGTCTGCCGGTGATATAATCTTTGTACTCGTTGAATACGCTTACCATGATGTCATCAGCATAATCATCATCGTTGCCGTATTTCGGAGTCTTATTCTTAACCAGGTTCAGGATATCCTCATGACCCTTGAAGTCGTCATTCATAGCGTCGATGAGTTCTTTCATGGTAAACTTCTGATTGTCAAATACGTTGAACTTGATAGAGGAAAGTGCATCGGAAATGGTTCCGATACCAACACCCTGGATATAGCTTGTGTTGTATCTTGCACCGCCTGCGTTGTAGTCTTTACCTTTCTTGATACAGTCATCGGTACAGATGGAAAGGAACGGAGCCGGCATCATTTCTGCGTAAATTCTCTCGATAACCAGGTTGCCGCGCATCTTAACATCAATGATGTACTCAAGCTGTGTTTTGAATGCGTTCCACAGTTCGTCGTAGGATTTGAAGTCTTCTGCCTTGCCGGTGTGCGGTCCGATCTGTTTTTTGAACATTACATCGTAGCCATCATACAGAGCAAGCTGTAAGCACTTCGGGATGTTTAAGTAACCGGTCAGCCAGTAAGCCTCGGTTCCCCAGGCACCTGTCTCAACACATCCGGAGCATCCAGCGTTTCTTGCATCTACCAGAGATTTGCCCTGATTTACCAGCTCCTGAATCAGCTCATCGGTATTGTAGAATGCCGGCTGACCCCAGCCCTGACGAGCGATCTCGCAAGCTCTCTTTAAGAACTTATCCGGAGTAACTTTGGAAATCTGTACGTTGGAGTTCGGCTGGTTCTGTCTCATATCTTCCATACAGTCAAGGATTAAGTAAGAAACAGCGTTAACTGCATCAGTACCATCTTCCTTCACACCGCCGGAGTTGATGTTTGCGAAGTCTACGTATGTACCGGACTCTTTTAAGGTTACGCCAACCTTAACCGGAGCCGGAGAGTTGAACAGTTTAACCCAGAGGCACTCAAGAAGCTCAAGAGCTCTTGTATCATCCAGAGTACCTGCAGCGGTATCTTTCTCATAGAACGGAATCAGATGCTGATCCAGACGACCCGGTGTAAATGCATCCCACGGGTTTAACTCGGTTGTAACACCAAGGTGTGTAAACCAGTACATCTGAAGTGCCTGCCAGTAGGTCTCCGGTTTGTGCTCCGGAACAACCGCACAGTTAGCTGCAATCTGCTCAAGCTCTGCTTTTCTGACCGGATCCTTCTCCTCAGCAGCTTTCTCAAGAGCCAGATCGTGATATCTCTTACCTAAGATAATGATAGCATCGCAGCAGATATCCATAGCGCGAAGTTCCTGCTCTTTGTCATAAGCTTCCGGATCATTGAAGTAGTCAAGCTCTTTGATAGCCTGCTCGATCTCTTTCTTGTAGTCGCCGTAGCCCTTGATGTAGAAGTTCTTGCCGCCGGCTGTATGACCCGGTCCACGCTGCTCCATGAACTCGGTGAACATACCAACCTCATAGCAGTCTCTCCATTCCTGGGTCATAGCTTTTAAGAGATGCTCTCTGACTGCACGGTTCTTCCAGTACGGAATGATCTCTTCTTCCTGAAGCTTCAGATCGTCTTCGGTAACGGTGAAGTTAACCAGTTTACGATCATTCATAATGTGCATATCTTCGATGGTATGACAGCACAGCTCCGGGAAAGTCGGTGAACACTGCGGGTCTTTGCCCTTCTCACCAACTAACAGCTCATCCTCGCCTAAGTAAAGAGTTTTCTTGGAGAAGTACTCTTTCAGAACGAGAGCTCTTAAAACCGGTACAGATACGGAACCTTCGTACTCTTTGTAAACATCGGTTTCAATTTTGGCTCTTTCCAGATCCAGATGCGGCTGGGTAGAGTGGCTGAGTCTTCTCAGTCTTTTAATTCTTTCGGTACATCCGCGGTCGTTGTCTTTTAACAGACCTTCTGGTGTGTTGATTACGAATGAAGTATCAATTTTCTCTGCCATTTAAATCATCCTCCTATATTGACTTTGTTGAATCCCTGTTCTTCGAACATGGACTTAAAGTGTTCCATAAGCTCGGACACCGGTACGCTCATCTCGTCATCATGGTACTCCATGTCGAGGCTGGCGTATTTACCCTTTCCGATGTCATGATAAGGTAAAAGGTTTACCTGACGCGCGTGAATATTGTTTTCCTTCAGGAAATGGATGACACTTTCGATGTGTTCATCGGTTGCGTTGACCTGCTGGATAATCGGAAGCCGGATGTAAAGACCAGCGCCCTCATCACTTAATTTCTTTAAGTTCTCAAGAATCAGTGAATTGTCAACGCCGATATACTTCTTGTGGTCTTCCGGATCCATCACTTTGATGTCGTAGAGAAAAACATCTACGTAAGGAAGAATCCGCTTCAGATTCTCATAGTCTGTGTAGCCGCTGGTGTCGATGAAAACGCTGACACCGTTCTCGTGGAGCTTGCGACAGACCTCTTCCACATAGTCCATATGCTGGGAAGCCATAACCTCGCCACCGGAGAGTGTCACACCGCCGCCGGACTGCTCATAGAAGATTTTGTCCTTCATCGCTTCCTTGACAAGTGCATCTACCGTGTATTCCTTACCGGCTAACTCCCGGGCCTCTGTGATGCACCAGTCGGTACAGACGCCGCAGGCGGTACACTTGGAACGGTCAAATACAATCTTGCCGTCTACGATGGAATTGGCTCCCTGTTTACATTTTGCAACACATCGACCACAGGCGGTACATTTGTGATGATGAAAAATCAGTTCCTTATAATAATGCTGACTCTCCGGGTTGTGGCACCACATACAGCGTAAGGGACATCCCTTGAAGAAAATCGTGGTGCGGACACCATCGCCGTCGTGCGTTGAAAATTTCTGGATGTTAAATATGTAAGGAGTTTCTGCCATCCTTTCCCCCTCCTTTGCAAAAACTAGACTGTGTTCTAGTTCTGAGTCTATAATACTACAACCAACTCAAGAATACAAGAGTAAATTGAAAAAAATGTATTAATTTAATTTTTAACAGACGAATCTGAAAAATAATCATCCGATTACGCTGAAACAAGCGGAATGCGGAATGGCTATAAAAGAAAATTAATATAACATATAAGATATCATAGAAAATGGGGGCTTACAATCGGCAAAAATGAGGATATTATGCATGAAAAGAAAGTGAAAATTGTAGAAAAGATAGAATGGTTTGAATATTCATAATATATAAAATAAAAACAAAAAATTAAGCACAGTTAAAAGGGCATCGCACAAATATGAAAAGGGAAAATCAAGATAGAAGTGAAAAAAGACTAAAAATCCAGAATAACAGTAGAAAAGAGCAGTAGAAAACAAAAGACAAAATAAATAAGAAGCTTGAAAAAATGAAAAAATTTCGCTCATGTGAAAGTTGCCCGGTTGACAAGAAGAATTTTGACATGGTATAGTAAAAATGTATAAGGATGTTTCGGGAAGTATTAGAAGAACCCGGACAGCAGAAGCCAGGAAAACTATATTTCGAGCTGAAAAACCTAACACAGTATATTGTCAGGGTTTACAGCCAATGGGTATCAGGGGAAACCCGGATGCCTCCCGCATTTGGAAAGAAATGCATTGGAAAGAGAAGTAGGACCTGCTGCTTATCAGGAAGAAAGGCAGCTGGTAAAAGGCGGCGCATCCTCTGCCAGAGTCTCGTTCCGATGAAATGTTTTTCAGAGTATTCTTAAACAAAAGAAGGGAGAAGAACAATTTTATGAAGAAGACAAACAGAATCATTGCATTAGCAATGGCGGCTATGACAGCATTGTCTATGACAGCCTGCTCTGGAAGTGCAAAAGAGACGACGGAGGCGGAAAGCGCCGCAGAGACAACCGCAGAGGCTGCTGAGGAAAGCAGTGCAGAGGAGACCAAGGAAGCATCCGGAGAGACGCTTCTGATGGCAACGACGACCAGTACCGATAATACGGGTCTTCTGGATTACTTAAAGCCAATCTTTTTAGAGGATACAGGTATTGACTTACAGTGGACGGCAGTAGGAACCGGTGATGCGATTCAGAAAGCAAAAGATGGTGAAGTCGATGTGATACTGGTTCATTCCAAAGCAAAAGAAGAAGAATTCGTGGAGAGCGGCTACGGTGTAGAGCGCTTCCAGGTTATGTATAATGATTTCGTGATCGTAGGACCGAAGGATGGTCCGATTGCAAAGACGGATGATATCAACGCTGCATTTAAACAGATCATGGACGAGCAGCTGACATTTGTGTCCCGTGGAGACAACTCTGGTACCCATAACAAGGAGACCGGAATCTGGGAGAAGCTGGGAATTACAGATTATGAGAGCAATCCAAACTATGTATCGGCAGGCGCTGGAATGGCTGATACACTGGCGATGGCAGATGAAAAAGGCGGCTACTGCCTGTCTGACCGTGGTACCTGGCTTGCCAAGAAGGCAGATTTCCCGGATATGGATATTGTATGTGAAGGCAGCAAGGAACTTTTAAACCAGTACGGCGTTATCGCAGTAAATCCGGAGAAATATCCGGATGTCAACAACGAGGCGGCGAATACGTTTATCAAGTGGATCTGTTCTCCGGAAATCCAGACACTGATCGGTGAATACGGCGTAAAGGAGTACGGCGAGCCGCTATTCTTCCCGAATGCAGAGCAGAAATAGAATACTGCCGGATGATATGCGGCAGTGCTGGGATTAGCGTATTTAAACGAATAAAGCAGGCAGTTGAACCTTGCAGAATTTATAATGTATAAACAGGAAACCGGAGAAGGGAGGATGCACTTTTTCCGGTTTTCTGTCATTAAGAATTGAGAAAATGAGAACGCCTGCAGAACATAAGGTGTTTCAGTGGATATGCTGGGAGAAAAAATATGGGAAACTTGTTTTCAAAATTTTTTGGTACGGTCGGAGTGATAGATTCTATCCGGGTAACGCTGGTGATGTCTTTCTGGTCAACCTTGATTGCGTCCATGCTTGGAATTTTTCTGGGGCTTGTGCTGGAGCAGACGAAATTTCCAGGAAAAAAGCTGGTAGTCCGCGTGAACCGGACCTTGATGGGAGCACCTCCGGTCGTCATCGGACTGCTTACATATATGCTTTTGAGAAAAAAAGGTCCGTTTGGGGCGCTTCGATGGGTATTTACGATCAAAGGAATGGTGGCAGCCCAGGTTCTGATCATCACTCCGATCGTCTGTGGAATGGTATATTCATATGCGGTCCGCACGGCGCCTTCGATCCGGGCGTTTGCCAGGACGATGGGAGCTGACCGGCATCAGACCGCGCGGCTTCTGCTGCGTGAAATGAAAAATGAAATTTATTTTGCGGTTGTGTCTGGATATGGGCGTTCCATCAGTGAGGTCGGGGCGGTCTTTCTGGTAGGTGGAAATATAAAAAACAGCACCCGGACAATGACAACTGCGATTTCAACCCTGAAAGGTGCAGGCGATTATTATGAAGGGGTATTTTTGGGAGTGATCCTGATGCTTCTGGCATTTGCGGTACAGACATTGGCAGAACATTTCAGACAGGAGGAGACACCGGATGAAAATCTCTAAACTGCAAAAGAAGATAGGTCAGTTTACGCTTCAAATCGAGGAACTGTATCTGGAGAGCGGGAAGGTCCATGGTCTGATAGGAACCAATGGCTGCGGAAAAACAACTCTTTCCAAGCTGATACAGGGGATATTGGTTCCGGATGGTGGGAGGATTGATTACGAGGGACTGACACCCCGGGATATCACGATGACAACACAGAGACCGTATCTTTTGCATGATACGGTGTATCAGAACCTGATCTATCCACTGAAAATACGGGGAATCCGCCCAGATGAGGCGAAGATGGATGCCTGGCTGGAACGATGTGGGCTTTTGCAGAAAAAAAATCAGTATGCTCGTTCCCTGAGCAGCGGGGAACAGCAGAAATTATCATTTATCAGGGCCCTGGTATTTGACCCTGCGTTTGTGATTGTTGATGAAACGCTTTCCAACCTGGATCCTGACAGTACAGAATTGTTTGAACAGCTGATGCGGGAGCAGCAGACGAAAAATAAGATGACATGGCTGCTAATCAGCCATCAGCTGGTGCATGTCCGCAAGATTTGTGACCAGGTACATTTTATGGAGCAGGGGAATGTTCTGGTGTCCGGAACACCGGAAGAAATCCTTCTTCACCCGTCTCACCCGTCCATACGACGATATCTGGCAGATACAGAGGTTTCATATCGTGAAAATGAAAAAAATTCAGAAATATGAATATAAATGCGAGGCGATTGCGCTGAATATGAAAAAAATGGGAAGAGTTTTGCTTGGGATGATTGACACAGTTTGTGAAAATGTGGTATAATTTCTGGTAGAAAATCATGAAAAAGAGAATTGTCGCACGAGAGCGGCAGTTATACAGAGTTGATTTCGAGCTTTTCTGCCTAAGCTGTGAACCGATTGACAGGATGGAAGAAAAGCCAATGGGTATCCGGGGAAACGCGGGTGCCTCCCCGCATCAGACGATGCATTGGAAAGGAATAGCTCTCGGAAGATCGGGATGAAGCCCCGGAAGTTCTGGAAAAGAGCAGTAAATTCCGCCAGCGCAAGCAAAGCCTGATGTAGATAAGTGCATATCAGCAGAAAGCCATAAGAGGCAGACTGCATCATCAGGAACGGATACAGAGAGCGGAATGTTTTCTGTATTCGTTTTTTTGTTTCATTCGGAGAGGGCGGTCTATGAATCAAAAGCACTTCGCGTGGATGCGTACCTTCGCAAAGAAGAATCATGCCGCAAGGGAGGAACTATGAAGTTATTGAAAGTTGATACGCTGGCGCAGGCGCGGGAACGTTTGCTTAAAGCGGCAAAAGAATGCCTGCCAGAAACGGAGCAGGTTGCGCTTGCAGATGCATCTGACCGTATTTTAGCAGAAGATATTGTCTCTGGGGAAATGATTCCGGCATTCCGCCGTTCCAGTGTAGACGGGTACGCAGTCTGTTCAAAGGACACGGCGGGCGCAACGGAAAGTATCCCGGTTTTTCTGAAGGTGCTGGAAGAAGTAGAGATAGGACATCCGGCGGTATCAAAGATTGAACCGGGTACCTGTGCCTATGTACCGACCGGCGGCATGGTTCCGGAAGGGGCAGATGCCATGGTGATGGTAGAATACAGTGAACGGTTCGGAACAGATGAGGTTGCCCTGTATGAAAATGTTCCGTATGGAAAATGCATCGTGCTTCCGGGAGAAGATGTAAAAACCGGGGATATAGTCCTTAAAGCGGGAACCCGGATTGGCCCGGCGCAGGCGGGAACGTTGGCAGCGCTTGGCGTGGTGCAGGTGCCGGTTTTTAAACCGTGGAAGGTGGCGGTTCTATCGACGGGCGACGAACTGGTCAGGATCGATCAGGTTCCTGGACCGGGGCAGGTGCGGGATATTAATACATGGGCGCTGTCCTGTTATGTGAAGAAGACAGGTCTGGAGCTTGTTTCGGCAGAGGCAGTGAGGGATGAAGAAGTGCTTTTAGAGGAGAAAATCCGGGAGGCGGTCAAAGCCTGTGATTTGATTCTGATCTCAGGAGGAAGTTCCCAGGGAAAGAAAGATATGACTATGGAGATATTAAACCGCATCTCCAAGGAGGGAGTATTTACCCATGGGCTGGCACTGAAACCGGGAAAACCGACGATTCTGGGATATGATAAAGAGAAACATACGCTGTTAGGAGGACTTCCTGGGCATCCGGCAGCAGCGCTTGCCGTTTTCCACTTATTATTTGTGTGGCTCTGGAAGCAGGTAACCGATCAGCCGGATCAACCTCCGTTAGAAGCCTTTATGACAACGAACCTGGCGGGTGCACCCGGAAAAACAACCTGCCTGCTGGTAAAGCTTCAGATGGCTCCGCAGGGGTTGGAGGCAGAACCGGTATTTGGAAAATCAGGCTTGATTTCGACGATGGCAGAGGCAGACGGCTACGTTCTGATTGATATGAATCAGGAGGGACTGAAGAAGGGTGAGCAGGTGAAGGTATACCGTTTTTAAAATGAATTGCTTCCAGAAGGGCGGCGGAGGATAAAGGATCGGCAGAGCCTGATGGAAACAGAATAGAGGCAGAGATGGCAAAGAGAAATTTATATCTGAATAATACACCGGTGGACGAGGCAAAAGCCCTTTACCAGAAAGCACTGGGGGAATTATTAAGCCCCAAGGCAGAATGGATTCCCGTGACGGAAAGTCTGCACCGGATTACAAAAGAGGCAGTCTATGCGAAATATTGTTCCCCGCTTTACAATGCGGCGGCGATGGATGGAATCGCGGTTGAGGCAGAGAAAACAAAGGGAGCATCGGAGCGGAAACCACTTACCCTATATCCGGGTACAGATTTTACAGTGGTGGATACGGGCGATCCGATTCACGCACCATGCGATGCAGTTATCATGGCGGAGGATCTGCTGGAGCAGGAAGATGGATCGGTGCAGATTACGGATGCAGCTGCATCATGGCAGCATGTGCGCCCGATCGGAGAAGATATCGTAGCGGGTGAGATGCTGATGCCCGGTTATCATGAGATACGCCCGATTGATATAGGTGTTCTCCTGTCTGGCGGAATTACAGAGATTGAGGTATTGAAAAAGCCGTCGGTAGCGATTTTTCCGACGGGAACCGAAATCATAGAGCCGGGACAGGAACCCAAGGATGGGGACATCATCGAATCGAATTCGAGAGTGTTTGAGGCGCTGGTAACGGAACATGGCGGTGTGCCCCATCGTTTTCCGCCGATTGCGGATGAGTATGAAACATTGAAAGAAAAGGTGGCAGAGGCAGTTGAAAAATATGACATGGTGATTGTCAATGCCGGCTCCAGTGCAGGAACCGAAGATTTTACGGTTCATGTACTTCGGGAATTGGGGGAGGTTCTGGTACACGGGGTGGCAATCAAGCCGGGAAAACCGGTAATATTGGCGATTGTCAATGGAAAACCGGTGATTGGACTTCCGGGATATCCGGTATCCGCCTATATCAACTTTGAAAATTTTGTGATTCCTGTGCTGCAGAAACTGGCAGGACGTACAGAAACAGTCGGCACGACGGTGCGGGCTGTCATATCCAAACGCCTTGTATCATCCCTGAAACATAAAGAGTATGTGCGGGTGAAGGTAGGAGAAGTGGGCGACAAGCTCGTCGCTTCTCCACTGGCGCGCGGGGCGGGAGCAGCGATGAGCCTGGTGCGGGCAGACGGGTTCTGTGTGATTCCTCAGAACAGCGAGGGGGTCGAGGCGGGAGATACCGTTGACGTAGAGCTATACCGTTCCCTGGAGGAAATTGGAAGTACGGCAGTGGCAATCGGAAGCCATGATCTGATTCTGGATGTGATGGCAGATTTGCTGCCGTGTATGTACCCGGGTAATTACCTTTCCAGTACGCATGTAGGCAGTATGGGCGGTTTAATGGCATTAAAGCGGGGAGAAGCGCATCTGGCTCCGACCCACCTGCTGGATGAAGAGACAGGAGAATATAATATTGCGATCCTGAAAAAACTGTTTGCGGGTGAAAAAATGGCACTTGTCAAGGGCGTTGAGCGAATTCAGGGAATTATCGTAAAAAAAGGAAATCCGCTTGGAATCCATGAAATTGAAGATCTACGTGGTTTGAATTATGTCAACCGACAGAGAGGAGCGGGGACAAGAGTCCTTTTTGATTATAAGCTGAAGGAAGCCGGTATTTCACCGGAAGAGATTCACGGATATGACAGAGAGGCGGCAACGCATATGGCAGTGGCGGCTGCCGTGTCCGGCGGCGATGCAGACGCGGGCATGGGAATCCAGTCGGCAGCCAGGGCAATGGGACTTGATTTTATTGAGATTGGACGGGAAGAGTATGACTTTGCGATTCCAGTCAGATTTCTGGATTTTCCACCGGTACAGCATTTTCTGGCGGTTTTGAAAAGCCGGGAGTTTGCAGAGAGAGTGGAGAAGCTCGGTGGTTATGGGCTGGCAAGAACCGGAGAAATTTTATATTTATAAAAGAGGGGATTAGATGGGAGCAGTTGTGCGTGAATTATATGTGTTCCGGCAGAGGGGACAGCCGGGAGAAGCCGTGGAGAGCGCCTGGTTCCGAAGGGGGATCGGAATGGAGGGTGACCGGCATGCAGCGGGAGGTGAAAGGCAGACTTCGCTGTTGGAGGGAGAAGCCCGGGACTGGATGGAGAAGCAGACAGAACCGGGACTCTGCTTCCGCCGCTACAAGGCAAACCTGATAACGGAGGGAATAGATACCACCCAGTTAAATACGGGGGATCTTCTGGCGGCGGGAGGGGCGGTATTCCGTGTCTCCGGGTATGGAAAAAAGTGTTTTCCAGAGTGTATTTACCATGAAAAAGGAGTTTTCTGCCGCCTTTCGGCAGGAGCCATATTTTTGGAAGTGATTCGGGACGGGTATGTATCTGTTTCGGATGAAATAATGAAATTGAACAAAAAGGAGGAACTGTGATGAGACGATTAGAGAAAGATGAATCACTCTGCATTGGATGCCACCAGTGCGAAGAAGCCTGTTCGAAGGCATTTTACAAGGTTTCGGATCCAATGAAATCCTGCATCCGCATTACCGACAAGGAGGATGGAAGCCATCATATTGCTGTGTGCACACAGTGTGGAAAATGTTCAGAAGTATGCAATACGGGTGTGATTACGGAGGATGCGAGAGGCGTTTACCGGCTGAATAAGAAAGAATGTGCCGGCTGTCTGATGTGCGTTGGATTCTGTCCGGAGAATGTTATGGTACAGTGTGATGATTATCTGGAGCCGTCCAAATGTACGGCGTGCGGATTGTGCGTAAAAGCATGTCCGACCGGAGCGATCCGTCTGGTAGAAGAGTAAAGGGAGGAGAAAGGCATGATTAAAATGTGTGATCTTCCGCGTTATGCGGACGCAGATATGGAAGAAATCAAAAAAATGAAAGAGGCCCACACGGTTCTCAATCAGGTTACATACGAGCCAAAGCCGCTGTATCATGGATATACGGATAAGCGCCTTCGAATCAATGTGACAGATAACACCATCGATATGATCGACATTCCTCAGGAGGTCAAAGAAAAATTTACCGGCGGCAAAGGTTATTGCCTGCGTTATCTGTGGGATGCAACGAATCCAGATACAAAGTGGAACTCTCCGGAAAATGCCATTACCATGTCGGCAGGACCGATTGCCGGAATTACGCAGTACGGCGGTACCGGAAAATGCCTGGTATGCAGCATTTCACCGATGACAGATATCCCGATTGATTCAAACGTCGGCGGATATTTTGGCCCATTCTTAAAATTCTCCGGATTTGATGTGATCGAGCTGACTGGAAAAGCGGAGGAAGACGTGATTATTGTCATCGATGGCAATAAGGGAACCGTTTCAATTGAAAAAGCACCGTTAGAGCATAAAGATGCACATGTACTGGGAGAAGAGCTGACAACCATGTATGCGGAGGATGACAATGATCGCAAAAACGTGGCGGTCGTATGTTCTGGTTCAGCGGCGGATCATTGCAACCTCTCTATGTTGAATTTTACATTCTATGATCCGAAAAGAAATGTAGTCCGCTTAAAACAGGCTGGACGTGGTGGTATCGGACGTGTCTTTGCGGACAAGCACATTAAAGCGCTGGTATGCCATTTTAAAGGCGTAAAAGCAAATCTGAACCATGTATATGATATCAGTATCCTGAACCGGGATGGCCTGAAATTCCATCGTGAGGTGGCGACACAGGATGACAAACAGAATTCAATGCGTAAATCCGGAACAGCATACTCCCTGCGTATCATGAGCGATTATGATATTCTGCCGACGCGCAATTATAAATATGGCGGAACGGATAAGATCGATGAGATGGCACCGGAGGTATGGAGAAATAAATGGCTGACCCAGGGCGGAGCGGACGGATGCTGGTATGGATGTTCGATGGCGTGTGCTAAAACAGCCGATCAGTTTGAATTAAAGACAGGTCCGTATAAGGGACATAAAGTATGTGTGGATGGTCCGGAGTATGAGACAGCAGCCGGTGTTGGTCCGAACTGCGGCGTAACCGATCCGCAGGTAATCCTGGAAGTGAATTTCTACTGTGATACATATGGCATTGATACGATTTCCTTTGGCACCATGACTGCCTTCCTGATGGAATGCTATGAAAATGGTATCCTGAATAAGGAGAGAACCGGCGGTCTGGAGCTTGTATGGGGCAATGCAGAGGCGGAGCTGGAGCTGCTGCACCAGATGGCGCGAAACGAAGGCTTTGGCAAGATTGCGGCACTTGGAAGCCACAAGCAGAAAGAGTATTTTGCAGCGCAGGGCTGGGGCGATATGGATTTCATGAATGATATTGCGATGGAACAGAAGGGACTTGAATATTCAGAGTATGCTTCCAAAGAATCCCTGGCGCAGCAGGGCGGCTATGGTCTGACCAATAAGGGACCGCAGCATGATGAGGCATGGCTGATTTTCATGGATCAGGTAAATAACCAGATCCCTACCTTTGAGGATAAGGCGGAGGCGCTGTATTACTATCCGATGTTTAGAACCTGGTTTGGTCTTCTGGGACTTTGCAAGCTGCCGTGGAATGATATTGTACCGGCTGACAACAGCCTGACCGATGAACCGGCGAAGGTACCGGAGCACGTAGATAACTATCTGGATCTTTATTATGGTGTTACTGGGGTCAAGATTGATAGGGATGAGATGATTAAAATGTCCGAGCGTGTCTACAATTTCCAGCGTGTTTTCAACATTCGTCTGGGCAAGGGACTGCGTGCGGACGATGCGATTCCATACCGCTCCCAGGGACCGGTTACGGAAGAAGAATATCTGTCCCGTCAGGAGCGCTACGATGGTCAGCTGGTAGAGCTGGTTGGTTTTACAAAAGAAGAAGTCGAAAAAATGTCCTTAAAGGAAAAGATGGCTGCGACCAGAAAGCACAGAGAAGGGGAATATGAGAAGCTGATTGATGCGGTATATCCGAAGCGCGGCTGGAATTTAAACGGCGTTCCGACAATTGCACACCTGAAAGAGCTTGGCATGGATCTTCCGGAGCTTTTGGAAGTAGTTGAGCCGCTTCAGTAAGACTATTCATTAATACGTTGCAGAAGGGAAGTGGATATAATGGTACTGAATAACCGTCCATATCCGGACTGGCATGAAGGACTGACAATCAGGGGTGTGATGGAACACATGAAATTTACCTGGCCCAAGCTGGTCGTGAAGGTAAATGGACAGCTGGTCTGGCCAGAAGACTATGATAAAGTAACACTTGAAGAAGCAGATGATTTGAAGATTTATCATTTACTGGGGGGCGGTTGATTCAGAAAGGAGACGCTGGTATGGAGATAGACAAAGAACGCTATAAAAGAAATATTCTCCTGCCGGAGGTAGGAGAAGAAGGACAGAAAAAGCTGGCGGAAAGCCGGGTGCTGGTAGTAGGGGCGGGGGGACTTGGATCTCCCGTCAGCCTCTATCTGGCAGCAGCAGGAGTCGGTACGATCGGGATTGCTGATTTTGACCGGGTGGATGTCAGCAATCTGCAGCGGCAAATCCTTTACAGGGAACAGGACATTGGAAAGGCAAAAGCAGAACTGGCGGCGGAGCAGCTTCAGAGCCGGAACCATTCGGTGCAGGTAGAATTATACCCAGAGGGGATTACAGCTGAAAATGCAGAAGAAATTCTTGCAAAGTTTGATGTGATTGTGGATGCTTCAGATAATTTTCCAACCCGCTATCTGCTGAGTGACACATGTATGAAGCTGGGAAAGCCGGATGTATATGGAGCTATCTGTGAATTTGCGGGACAGGTTACCGTGTTCGCATCGGACGGACCATGTCTGCGCTGTCTCTGTCCGGAGGCAGAGGACCCATCCGGAAACCCGAATTCGGCTGCTTATGGTGTGCTTGGCGTGATTCCCGGTATGATCGGATGTATGCAGGCGGCAGAAGTATTGAAGCTTCTTTTGGGCAAGGGAGAGCCGCTGATTGGAAAAATGCTGTTCATTGATGCCAAAACGTGGTCCACGGATCTGATAGAAGTTCCAGTGCATCCCCAGTGCAGCTGCCATGCACATACTGAACTTCACCGGACGTGAAAATGGTATTAAAAATAGACACTATGAACAATCTCTTTACTTCACAGGAAAAGAATGATAAAATAAATTAAATTGTCGAAAGCAGATGAGGAAGATTATCCACTCTGCTTTCGGCTGGATTCAGGTAAACAAAAAGGTAAATTAGATGACCAGGAATGTTTCCCTGAAATTACGATTATTGAGAAGTTAAGAGGTAAAAGGCAAATGGCGAAGGGTAATAACACAAAAGCAAAAATTGCCCGTGTTGCATGGAAATTGTTTCATGAGAAGGGATATGAGGAGACGACGATCGATGAGATTATCCTGCAGTCTGGAACATCAAAGGGAAGCTTCTATCATTATTATAGTGGAAAGGATGAGCTTCTGGCATCTCTCCCAGAGATCTTTGATGCAAAGTATGAAGAGGTAATGCAGGCGCTGGATCCGGAGATGGACAGCTTTGACAAGCTTATGACGCTCTGCTTCAGTGTACATGATCTGATAGAGTCGGATATCCCGGTAGGGCTTCTGGCGTCACTCTATTCCTCACAGGTGGTGACAAAGGGGGATAAGCATCTTTTAAACCAGAACCGTTTTTACTATAAGATGGTAAATCAGCTGGTCGATGAGGGGCAGCGCCGGGGGCAGATTACCCGCAGTATGCCATATTACGAGATTGCACATATGTATGCACTCTGCGAGAGGGCAATCATCTATGATTACTGCATTTCAGATGGTGGCTATGCGCTTGGAGAGTATACAAGAAAGACAATGCCTTTGCTGTTCGGCGGAGTGCGTGTAAAGCAGGAAGTCAAATAAAAAAGCAGACGGAAAATGCTTCTTAGGGGTATTTTCTGTCTGCTTTTGTGCGTGATAGCCGCGTACAGATCAGGATAGCATTGAGTACCTTTAAAATAAAGGAACCTGGGACGGGAAAATGCAGCTTAAGAAAGGAAAAATGCCAGATGGAACGAGAAAATCAGGAGTACATAAGCATTGTGAATGCAACGGAAAACAACTTGAAACATGTGTCGTTGAAAATTCCGAAAAAGAAAATCACGGTTTTTACCGGTGTGTCCGGTTCGGGCAAATCATCGCTCTGCCTTGATACGATTGCGGCAGAGTCGCGGCGGGAGCTGAATGTGACATTTCCAAGTTTTGTCCAGCAGTTTCTGCCGAAATATGGTCGTCCGGAGGTTGAGCGCATGGAGAATCTTCCGGTCACGATCGTGATCGATCAGAAAAAGCCGGTGGCAAACTCCCGCTCAACGGTCGGCACATACACCGATATATATGCGCTGCTGCGCCTGCTCTTCTCACGTGTGGGCAAACCGTTTGTCGGCTATTCGGACAGCTTTTCCTTCAACCATCCGAGCGGCAAGTGTGAGCGCTGTGAGGGCCTGGGTGTTGTGACGGAGCTGGACATCCACAAGCTGGTGGATTTTGATAAATGCCTAAACGATGAGGGCGTTATCCAGTGGCCGGCGTTCACGACCGGTGCATGGCGGTGGAAGCGGTACGCGTACAGCGGTCTGTTTGATTTGGACAAGAAGATCAAGGATTATTCGAAGGAGGAGATGGATTTATTTCTCTATTCGCCGCAGATCCGCCTGAAAAACCCGCCGGCAAACTGGCCGAAATCCGCGAAGTATGAGGGCATTTATCCGCGTATGTACCGCAGTATCATTACATCTAAGGAAGGACAGCTTCATAAGAAAGAGCTGGATCGCATTGTCAGCACCTTTACGTGTCCGGAGTGCCACGGGGCGAGGCTGAATGCGAAGATCCGGAGCTGCCTGATTAACGGAAAAAATATCTGCGAGGTTTCGGATATGCCGATCCCGGAGGCGGCAGAGTTTATCCGCCAGATCGATGATCCGCTGGCGCGCGATATCAAGACCGAGATCCTGAAGCGGATGAATGCGCTGATTGAGATCGGACTCAGCTATCTTTCTTTAAGCCGTGGAACAGACACTCTCTCCGGCGGCGAGGCGCAGCGTATCAAGATCGCGCGTTACATCAATTCTCCGCTTACCGATATGATGTATGTGCTTGATGAGCCAAGCGTCGGACTGCATTCGCGCGATATCCAGAATCTTAAAAATTCGCTGATCAAGCTGAAAGAGCACGGAAATACCGTGATGATTGTGGAACACCACCGGGAAGTCATTGCGCTGGCGGATCACATTGTGGATATGGGACCGGAAGCGGGCATAAACGGTGGACAGATCATGTATCAGGGAAGCTACGAGAACCTTTTGAAAGCGGACACTGTGACCGGGCGGATGCTGCGGACGAAAACGCCGATGAAGATGGAGTACCGCAAGCCGACCGGATGGTATCAGGTCGAGCACGCGAAGCTTCATAACTTAAAAGATCTGAGCATAAAGCTGCCGCTTGGCGTGATGACGGTCATCGCCGGTGTGGCTGGTTCGGGAAAAAGCTCCCTGATGGAATATTTTACGAGCCAGTATCCAGGCGAGGTGATCTCGATCCGGCAGAAGGATATCGGTATCAATTTGCGTTCAACCCCGGCGACGTATCTGGATATCGCGGATGCGATCCGGGCGCTTTTTGCGAAAGCGAACCATGTCGCACAGGCATATTTCAGTTTCAATTCCAAGGGCGCCTGCCCGGCGTGTCAGGGTAAAGGTGTGATTATATCGGATATGGCATATATGGACTCGATTGAGACGGTTTGCGAGGTCTGCCACGGAACGCGGTATTCGGAGGAAGTGCTGCACTATCAGTACAAGGGAAAAAATATTGCGGAAGTCATGGATATGACCGTCCGTCAGGCGATCCAGTTCTTTGAGGCTGAGGATTTTGTGAAGAAACTCGATACGCTGGTACAGGTCGGACTCGGTTACCTGCACCTGAATCAGTCGATGACGACGCTTTCCGGCGGCGAGCTGCAGCGTGTGAAGCTGGCGAGCAAGCTGGATGAGCGGGGACAGATATTCATTCTGGATGAGCCGACCGACGGGCTGCATCTCGACGATATCCGCCGTCTGATGAAGCTTTTCAACCGGATGACCGATCAGGGCAATACGCTGTTTATCATCGAGCACAGCCTGGATGTGATGAAGGACGCCGACTATATCGTGGAGCTCGGACCGGGCGGCGGACTCGCAGGCGGCGACCTGCTCTTTGCCGGGACACCGAAGGAGATGCTGGAAGCGGAGCGGAGTGTGACGCGGGAGTATCTGCGGGAGAGCTTATAGATAAAGAAAAATATCCCGAATGCATCGGAACGTACATTCGGGATATTTTTAACAACACTCAATCAATTCGTTCAAATACCATGGTAGCTTGAAAGATATTTCTTCGCATCCTTAAAAAACGCCGCCACGATCAGGAGAATGATAAACGCGATCGGAAATGCTGCAATGATGGACACGGTCTGCAGGTTTGCCATTGAATTATCACTGAAAATGAGGACCATAGGCAGTAGAATCAGGCTCAGGGACCAGAAGGTTTTGATCGCCATGTGCGGTTCGTCCTCGCTTGTCAGGTTCTTGTAGGAGTAGGCGGAGGCAACCAGTACGATCGCGTCAAAGCTGGTGGCATAGAAGGCGATCATCGCCGCCGCGAGCAGAACGAGGACCATCGGGGCGAGCGGAAGCGTGCGGATGATGGCAGTGATTGTGGAATAGAGGTCGCCACTGGCGGCATAAAGCCCCATGACATCCAGTTTTCCGAACACCTGGAGTCCCAGGCTGTAGTTTCCGAGGATAATAAAGCTCACAAACGTGCCGCCAAGTCCGAACACGTAGCCGCCGAGGATTGTCTGCCGGATCGTACGTCCACGAGAGATGGTTCCGATGAAGAACGGGGCAGCGACGCACCAGACCATCCAATATGCCCAGTAGAACATTGTCCATGTCTGCGGAAATGAGGTGGTGCGCTGTGGGTCGGTGTAGGTGGACAGTCCGATAAAGTTCTGTACCAGATTTCCGATGGAGGAAAAGCCGGTTTCGATGATATAGCGTGCTTCACCGCCAAACAGCAGCACATATGCCAGAAGAGCGAAGAAGAGGTAGACGCAGGACGCCGCGAGCTTCTGGATGCCCTTCATGCCGCTCACGACGGAAACGGTGTATACCAGGCAGGTAACTGCCAGAATCGCGATGGTGATGAGGCGGGTGTCGCTGAATCCGAAGAGTTCGGAGACGATCTGGCTCATCAGAGGGGTCGCCAGCGTAAAAGTCGTGGTTGTGCCGGCCAGCAGTGCGAAGACCGCCATCAGATCAATCAGGGTTCCGGCAAGCCCGTCTGTGTGTTTTCCGAGGATCGGGCGGCAGGCTTCGGAGTATTTCTGTTTATGGCAGCCGCGCACATGAAGCATGAAGCCAAAGGCAGCGGCGAGCACGACATAGAAGCTCCACGGGATCGGACCCCAGTGAAAGAGCGGGTATGTGCTCGCCCAGTCCTGAATACTGCCCATTTCTGCCAGATGCGGGTCATTGGCGTAGAGAACCCACTCACACAGGGAGTAAAAGAGAATGTCCGCCGCAAGTCCGGAGGTAAACATCATCGAACCCCAGGCAAAATTGGAATAGAGCGGCTTCTCATCCGGTTTTCCGAGCCGGATGGTTCCGTAGCGGGAAAAGGCGATGTAGATTGACAGAAGAAAAATGCCGAGTCCGATGGCAAGATAGCCGACACCGAAGTTTTCCCCGAGAAAGCTCCGGAGATTTTCCAACACTGCCTTGGATGCATCTGGCGCAGCCAGAAAGCAGAGACAGAGTATTATAATAAGAAGAAATGGGACGACCATCGTGGTCCAGTCCAGGCGTTTCGGCTCAGGCGCTGTTTGGAATTGTGGATTTTGCATGGGAAACCTCCTTTTAAATCATTTGAAAAAATGAGGATTTTTGCAAATGATTCATGTTCATTTTTTAATAAACAAATTAAATATTGAACACATTATAGCATTGGGAGGGAAAAAAAGCAATGAAAAATTGGAGAAAAATATATGGGAGGCGGCAATGGAAAAATCCTGCCGCCTCCCTACTGTTCAATCTGCACATCAAATCCCAGTCCGCGCAGCATGTTCGCATAATTCTCCATATCCTGACCGGAGAAGGTCTGCTCGCGGGCAAGCGCCGGAGATTGCGTGTATTTTTCATATTTAATGATTCCCAGATTTGAATAGGAGAGCAGAATTACATGTCTGATGTGGTGCTCAGACAAAAGGTGGGCATACCTGCGGGCATCGATGAGCGTGTCGTTGATGCCGGGGGTAATGGTAATGCGGACCGCCACTTTTTTGCCGATAGCGATGGCAAAGTCCAGATTTTCCAGAATCGAATGATTTGAGACACCGGTGAACTGGACATATTTCTTTTCAGAATAATGTTTTAAATCGATGATAATCATGTCCGCGTTGGCGATGAAGCGGGAGAAAGCCAGCGGTTTGGCGAAAGCGGTCGTCTCAATCGCGGTGCGGATGCCGTGTTCTTTACATTTTTTCAGGACAGCGGTGGCTGCTTCCGGCTGCATCAGCGGATCGCCGCCGGAGAGAATGACGCCGCCATTTCCATAGAGCTCCCGGTCGGCAAGAATTTTTTCCATGATTTCATCCATATCCATCATCTGACCGACGAAATGAAGCATTCGGGACGGACAGTGGTCCGTACAGGCACGGCAGAATGTACAGGTGTCCGGGGTAAAGGTGAGACGGTTGCCCGAAAATGCCAGACTTCCGGTGGGACATTCGCTGACACAGAGATTGCAGTAGAGACAGTGCTTGCTGTCCCAGAGAATCCGGGTCGGGCGCTCATGCGCCTGCGGTGTTGAACACCAGACACAGCGCAGGGGGCATCCTTTAAAATAAATCGTAGTCCGCAGCCCGGAACCGTCAGCCAATTCATTTCGTTTGATCTTAAATATATTCGCCTGCATGAATACAATACTCCTGAAAATCCTTCTGATATTTATAAAATACGATAAGACATTGAGAATTCCGGCACGGGATGGCACCGGAATTTCCGAATGGATTCGTAATACATCTGAATGCAAAATACAGGCTAACTATAGCATAAAGAAGATAAAAAGTAAATGAGACAGATTCTCCAATTTGCTGCTTGATTTTTTTACAAAGATTTGACAAAAAAGCGGGAATAAATTTTACAAAAAAGCGCTATAATAAAACAGGTTCGAGGGAGAATATGTGTGAACGCTGCGAAAGAGCAGGTTATACAGCGGCAGATTTGCCAACTGGCACATATCGAAAAAGAAACCACGAAGGAATACCGCGAGAGATCGGGCGGCTGTCTTAAAATGAAGCGCGAAAACAGCTGCAGGAAAAAGATGGAAGATGGCGGGGAAGATATGGAATTGAAATATGAACTCTGGAAAGAGAGTATATTTCAAGAAAAAGTTATATATGAATGTAGGAAGCGTCTGTCGGGATATCGGCGGGCGGTTTTTTGTTTCATAGTAGAATTAAATATAGCATTTGTGAAATTACAGTATTATACATAATTTCTATATACAAAAGAGGTATTTGTTTATGTTATGAGCACAGGCTTACAACACTTATTAATAAGAATTAATATAAGGTACTTTTAACGAAAAATTCACGGAAAATCACGCTTACAACGTGAAAAACACGGTTGTATTTAGGAAATAAAATTGTTATAATGAGTGGCTGAAATGGAAAATGTAAAACAAAAAAGAAAAAAGTTGGGAGGTTACGAAGGTGAAAAGATTGAGTGCGTTTTGCGCGAGCCTGGGATTATTTTTGATGGCAAATCCGATGACGGCTCTGGCAGCAGAACAGGAAGGCGGTGCATCGGCATCCTCTGTGCCGCTCTGGATGTGTATTCCATTTGCGGGACTGCTTCTCTGTATTGCGATTCTGCCGCTTGTGAAGGCAGAATGGTGGGAAGAGCACCAGCCTCATGCGGTTGCTCTTTGGTCAATTCTTTTTATCATTCCGTTTGCAATGCGTTACAGTGCGGGAACAGCACTGGAAACGGTTCTGGAATGCCTGGTCAATGACTATTTGACCTTTATTATTTTGTTATTTGGACTTTTCTGCGTTGCCGGTAATATCACGATGTCCGGTGACCTGGCAGGTTCTCCGCGTGTCAACGTGGGATTACTGGCACTGGGAACCCTGCTTTCAAGCTGGATCGGTACGACCGGTGCCAGTATGCTGATGATTCGTCCGGTTGTCAAGATGAATGCATGGAGAAAGAAGAAACGTCATATCATTATCTTCTTTATTTTCCTTGTATCCAACATCGGCGGATGTCTGACCCCGATCGGTGACCCGCCGCTGCTGATGGGCTTCATGCGCGGCGTACCGTTCTTCTGGAGCTTACATCTGGCGCCGATCTTATTCTTCAATATGCTGGTGCTGCTGACAATCTTCTATTTCATTGATAAGAGGGCATATCGTCAGGATATTGCGAGCGGTCTGAAACCGGATATCAGCAAACCGGGTACCGAAGTAAAGCTGCGCGGTGCGCACAACCTGATTTTCCTGGTTATGATCGTGGCAGCCGTTATTTTAAGCGGTACCTTACCGTCCATGCCGCAGTTCCAGGATGCAGCCGGAAAGGTGCTTGGCATCCATCTGTTTGGAGAGGTAGAATTAAGCTATCCGGCCATCATTGAGATTGTGATCATTCTGGTGGCGGCCTTCCTGTCCTTCAAGACCACGAAGGTTGAGATCCGCCGTGAGAACCACTTTACCTGGGGCGCGATTCAGGAGGTTGCGGTTCTGTTTATCGGTATTTTCATCACGATGCAGCCAGCCCTGATGATTCTGAAAGCAAATGGCGCGAACCTGGGCATCTCCGAGCCGTTTGAAATGTTCTGGGCGGCCGGTCTGCTGTCCAGCTTCCTGGATAACACGCCGACCTATCTGGTATTTTTAACAACGGCAGGTGCGCTTGGATTTACGGAGGGCATGGTGACGACGTTAGGAACGGTTCCGATCAAGATGCTGATGGCGATCTCCTGTGGTGCGGTATTTATGGGTGCGAACACCTACATCGGAAATGCACCGAACTTCATGGTTAAGTCGATTGCGGATGAAAACGGTGTGCGTATGCCGTCCTTCTTCGGATATCTGCTCTGGTCGTTCGGTATTCTGGTTCCGGTCTTTGCACTTGATATGCTGTTATTCTTTTTATAGGGGGTGAGTGACGATGAGCAACAATCAGGAACATACCAATACAGATAATATGGAAAATCAGACGCAGCAGGCGCTTGAAAAGGACAGCGCCCAGTATGCGAATGAAGTAACGGGTGCGGAAAATGCAGCCGAAAAGGATTCGGCAGGGAAGAAGCCGGGCAGCACGGTGCCTGGAAGAGATGAAAAACGAATCCGTGAACTGGCGGAGAGTATTTACGATCTGGATGCGGAGGTTTATGCACAGTTAGGTTCTTCTCTGGGACGTGTTTTCAACCGTGACCGGAAGCGCTGCGTGGATGAGCTGACTCATCTGATGCTGACACGCCCGCAGGGTAACCTGGTTCGAAGTGAGATTGCCCTGATCGGAAACATGGCGCGTACCATCGAGAATAAGGAAGAGCGGAAGCTCGTCATGACCGAGTACAACCGGATTCTGACCGAAGTCATGAGTCTGCCGACCAGTTTCGCGAGCGGCGACGTTATCAACGCAGAGCTGGCGAAGCTGAATACATTTAACCTGAAAAACCGTTTTTCCGAAAATGACCACCTGATCGTATGTATCAGCTGGACCTACGGAAGCGGCGGTGTAAATATCGGATTTAAGCTGGCAGATAAGCTGAAAATCAATTTCTACGACGCGGAGATCTTTGAAGCGGTTCTGAAACGTCTCGAGGCTCAGAAGGATTCTATACAGGATTCTGTCAGCTACGGAATCAAGCCGGGAATCAAGAAAGAGCCGGCGCACGATCAGGATGCCAATGTAAACCCGAGTGAGGCATTCATCCCGGAGCGCCATCTGACCCTGCGCCAGCGCATGCGCGAGTTCAGCCGTTTCCACGGACTGCCGAAGCGTGATGCGGTCTTCTTCAACGAGAGCGACCTTCTGGTTGACATGGCGAAGAAGGAAGATTTTGTTATTCTGGGACGATGCGGAGATGCCATCATGGCAAACAACAACATCCCGCATATCAGTATCTACATCACGGCGCCGTTTGAGCAGCGTATCAAACGTGCGATGGAGATTGACAGCTCCCTGACGGTCAAGCAGGCACGCCATATGTTAAAGCATCTGGATCATGTCCACAGCCAGTACTATCATTACTATACAAACCGAAACTGGGGACATTCCAACAACTATGATCTCTGTATCAACAGTGCCAGCTACGGTATCGATGGAACCGTGGATTTCATCTATCGGATGATCACGGCGCGGGAAGAGGATAAATAAGAGAACGGCTGAAGATGATGGGAGTCAGCGAAAGACAACAGACGCTGCCCCCAGATTCTTCGGTCGTTTTTTTACATTTATAGTTTACTGCCAATAGGATGTATAACTAAAAAGATTCAGAATTTTTGCGGCGGAATACTTGCAAATTTGAGGGAAAGCCAGTATACTAGGTACCATATCACAGGGAAGTCCTTCGAAAGCGGGAGATTGGAAGAGGCATCCTTCTCGAAAGGAGAAATAAATTATGGAAGAAAGAATTATGCGCCGCGTAGCGGATTCAGCTGTTATCCAGACACAGCTTGTATTAAATAGTCACTTAAATGGTGCTGGTCGTTTGTTTGGCGGTCAGCTGATGGAATGGATCGACATTGTAGCGACCGTTGTTGCGCGCCGCCACGCGCATTGCAATCCGACAACTGCATCGGTTGATAACCTGCAGTTCAAAGAGGCAGTCCACCTGAACAATACCCTGATTATCGAGGGTAAGCTGACTTACGTTGGAAGAACCTCCATGGAAGTGCGTGTCGATACATTCGTAGAGTCTTTAAGCGGCGCGCGTAAACTGGTTAATACCGCTTATGTGGTTATGGTAGCGCTGGATGAAAACGAGCATCCGATGGAAGTTCCGGGACTGCTTATCGAGACCGATGAGGAGAAGGCAGAGTGGGAAGCTGGCGTGAAGAGAAACGACTTGCGGAAACACCGCCGTGCGGAGAACTACTAATCGGCAGTGTTTTTGTTTGGGAAAGGGAATTTGCATAAACCGGAAACAGATGTAATAAGATGTAAAAAACGTTCTCAGGGGAACTCCCATGAAGGAATATATCGAGGAACGGGCGGTTGCGATCGCTAATTACATCATAGACTACAATGCGACAGTGCGGCAGGCGGCCCGGAAATTTGGGATCAGTAAATCTACCGTGCATAAAGATGTGGCCGAGCGCCTTTCCCATATCAATCCGCCGCTTGCATCCCGGGCGCGTGTGGTACTGGACATCAACAAAGCGGAACGCCATATCCGGGGCGGGATGGCGACGAAAGAAAAATATGAGCATGAGCACCAGCTGCGCGCGTGCAGCCGGGACGAGAAATAGAAAAGCTGGTAAAATTGAAGCTGAAAGCAGAAAAAGGGGCATTCCGCCTGGACGGGCGGAGTGCCATTTTTTCTGCTTCATTGCAAACTATTTCAAAATATGCTATAGTAGCTTCGATTCATAAAGCTATATGTCAGCCAGATTCAGGCATATGGCAGCGTAGGAGGAACGGGAAAATTCTGAATTGAAAGATAAAAAACAAAGAGGAAGAATGGATAGATGGAACCAAGACAGGCAATCCTGGTAGTCAGCTTCGGGACAAGCTACAATGACAGCCGAGAAAAGACGATCGGAGCGGTTGAGCGTGCAGTGGCGGAGGCATTTCCGGCATATGAGGTGCGCCGGGCATTTACCAGCCAGAGGATCATTGATAAATTGAAAAAGCGGGATCAACAGTCGATCGACAATTTGAAGGAGGCACTTGACCGGGCAGCAGCCGATGGGATTAAAAATCTGATTGTGCAGCCGACCCATTTGATGGATGGATTTGAATACATGGATGTAAAAGCGGAAGTGGAAGCGAATCAGGGGCGTTTTGAACGGCTGGCGCTGGGAGCACCGCTTCTTGCCAGTGAAGCGGATCTGGATGCGGTGATCCGGGCGATGGCAGGAGAATTGGGCGGATATGACGATGGAAAAACGGCACTCTGTCTGATGGGGCATGGGACGAACGCGGCTTCCAATCAGGTGTATCAGAAGATGCAGGATAGGATGATTGCGGGCGGCTATGCAAATTATTACATCGGAACCGTGGAGGCGCAGCCGGATTTACAGGCGGTGATCGAGAAATTGGGCGCGCAGAAACACTATCAGAGGGCAGTGCTGCAGCCGCTCATGGTGGTTGCAGGCGACCATGCGAATCAGGATATGGCAGGTGAAGAGGAGGATTCCTGGAAGAGCCGCCTGGAACGCGCCGGATACCAGGTGGAATGCTGCATCCGGGGACTGGGAGAGTTTGAGGCGATCCGGAAGCTGTATGTGGCGCACGTGAGAGAGGCAGAGTGGGAAAAATGAAGAAAATAGGATGGATAACGGGAAAGAAAAGGTTACTGTACACGGGTAGGCACTTTTGGAACCGAAAGTGCCGTAAGAAAACGTGGTGGCAGCAGAAATTTGCCGTATTTAAATGCGAAGCCACGGCAAATTCCGTTACTGGGCACGTATGCGTGAACAGTAACAAGAAAATGGCACTTAGGATGGCAGGGCTGTCGCTTATGGGGGTGCTGCTCTTGAGTGGCTGTGGAAATACGGGAAAGAGTGCGGTGGCGGCAGCGTCGTCTACATCCGCCAGTGAGACATCCAATGAGGCGGGTAAAGGTACGAAAGTGTCCCAGCCGGCAGAAAACGTGGATGCACAGGTGGCGGAGGCATCACTTCCACAGCCGGGTGAGGCGATCAGTGCGTCCCTGACCTGGAAATCGCGGATGGAGCTTGCCTATGCGACCCAGTTTGTGGTTGATACCTATGAGGATGCGGACGGGATGCAGTACGAAGCAGTTTCGGTTGCGGATGGAAGCCGTTTTCTTCTGATTCCAGAGGGCGGAAAGGTGCCGGAAGATCTTCCGGATTCGATCCAGGTGCTTAAGCGCCCGGTCAAACAGATTTATCTGGTAGCGACCGCGACCATGGATATGTTCCGGATGCTGGGAGCGCTCCCGGATATCCGGTTTTCGGGAACCGATGCGTCGGGCTGGTACATCCCGGAGGCAAAGGAGGCGATGGAGAATGGGTCAATTCTCTACGCAGGCAAGTACAGCGAACCGGATTATGAGCGGATCGTCTCGGAGGGCTGCGGTCTGGCAATAGAAAATACGATGATTCTCCATTCGCCGGAGGTAAAAGAAAAGTTGGAAAGTTTCGGAATCCCGGTGCTTGTGGATCATTCCAGCTACGAAGCACATCCGCTGGGGCGGACGGAATGGATCCGCCTGTATGGAGTGCTGACCGGAAAAGAAAAAGAGGCGGAAGCGGCATTTGCAAAGCAGGAAGCGGCTTTGCAGCGTGTTACAGAAGAAGGTTCGGATGCGGAGAACGCAGGCGGGAGCGTAAAAACAGAACAGACGGCACAGGCGGAAAAGCCGTCGGCGGCATTTTTCTATATTACGAACCAGGGCAGCGTGAACGTGCGCCGTTCCTCTGATTATATACCGAAAATGATAGAATTAGCGGGCGGCAGATACATATTCGGGCATCTGGGGGATGACGGAAAGAGGTCTTCGACCGTCAATATGCAGATGGAAGAATTTTATGCAGCCGCGAAAGAATCCGATTATCTGATTTATAACAGTACAATCGACGGGGAGATTCACTCAATTTCGGAGCTTTTGGCAAAAGCGCCGGTTCTCAAGGATTTCAAGGCGGTACAGGCGGGAAATGTCTGGTGCACGACGAAGAATCTCTATCAGGAATCCATGTCGGTTGGAGCAATGCTGGAAGATATCCATGCGATTTTCAGCGGAAGCCAGGAAGATGGGACATATCTGTATAAATTGCAGTCGTGAGGATGGAAAGTGTAATAAAGATAGATAGGAGAAACGATGCGTTCAGTATCAGAAGCAAACAGACAAAAACAGGAAAAAAAACAAAGAAACCTGGCGCAGGCAGGCAGACAGGTGCGGATCGCAGCCACATTTCTGCTTCTGATTGTGTTGCTGCTCCTGTCGCTTATCTGGAGTGCCTGTTCAGGCAGTGTATCGGTTCCGATTATGGAATTTTTACAGGAATTGCGGGAGCCTAAGCTGCGTGGAATGGCGTGGACGATCATCTGGGAGATCCGCCTGCCGCGCGCGCTGGCGGCGCTGATCCTTGGCGGGGCGCTGGCACTGTCAGGGTATCTGTTACAGACCTTTTTCCACAATCCGATCGCGGGTCCCTTTGTGCTGGGAATTTCTTCTGGTTCAAAGCTTTTGGTAGCACTTGTGATGGTCGGATTTCTGGAATGGAATATTACGATCAATTCGGGGATGCTGGTGGCAGCGGCATTTGCCGGAGCGCTTCTCTCTATGCTGTTTGTGCTCCTGGTCGCGCGGAAAATGGAACAGATGGCAATGCTGATCGTCGGGGGCGTGATGATCGGCTATATTTGCTCGGCAATCACGGATTTTGTTGTGACCTTCGCCAGCGATGCGGATATTGTCAACCTGCATAACTGGTCGCGCGGAAGTTTTTCTGGTATGACATGGGAAAATGTGGCAGTCATGGCGGGCGTGACCTTTGTCTCAGCGGCAGCGGTGTTTCTGTTATCCAAGCCGATCGGCGCATACCAGATGGGGGAGACGTATGCGAAAAGCATGGGAGTCAATGTCGCACATCTGCGTTTCTTTATGGTGATTTTGTCCAGCATCTTATCTGGCTGCGTAGCGGCATTTGCCGGTCCGGTTTCCTTTGTTGGAATCGCGGTTCCGCATCTGATCCGCTGGCTGTTTGCCGATACAAGACCGCTGGTACTGATTCCGGGCTGTTTCCTGGGCGGAAGCGTGTTCTGCCTGTTCAGCGACTGGCTGGCGCGGACGGTCTTTGCCCCGACGGAATTGAGCATCAGCACGGTAACAGCTGTCTTCGGTGCGCCGGTCGTGATTTTTGTGATGATGCGGAAACATCGAAAGAGCACCTGAAGCATAGAGCAGCAGAGGAGAAAATACCATGAATCCAGAAAATGAGGAGAAGATCTACTTTTATACAGAGGACTTACAGGTTGGATACGGTGGAAAACAGATCTTAAATCCAGTTCGGATCGGGATAAAGAAGGGTGAGATCCTGACTTTAGTCGGACCGAATGGAGCCGGAAAATCGACCATTTTAAAGAGTGTCGCCGCGCAGCTTCCCCCTCTGGGAGGCGCGGTTTACCTGGACGGCGCGGACCTTCTGGGAATGAAGGGAACGGAGCGCGCACGGAGGATGGCGGTCATGTTTACGGAAAAGGTTCATGCAGAGTGGATGATCTGCCGGGATGTTGTGGCAGCCGGGCGTTATCCGTACACGGGGCGGTTTGGTGTCCTCTCGGAGGAGGACTGGAAGGCAGTTGATGAGGCGATGGAGGCAGTGCAGGTATCAGAGCTTCGGGAGCGGGACTTCCAGACGCTCAGCGACGGTCAGCGGCAGCGGGTGATGCTGGCGCGGGCGCTCTGTCAGGAGCCGGAACTGCTGCTTCTCGATGAGCCGACTTCCTATCTGGATATCCGTTATAAGCTGGAATTTATGTCGGTCTTGCAGGAGCTGGCGCGCCGCAAGAAGGTGGCAGTCATTTTATCCATTCATGAACTTGATCTGGCGGAGCGCGTCTCTGACTGGGTGCTGTGCGTCAGCCCGGGGCAGAAAAGTCAGTTTGGACGCCCGGAAGAGATGCTGACTCCAGAACATCTTTCCGAGCTTTTCCAGGTCGAGGAAGGGCGCTTCCGTCAGACAGGCGGCAGTATGGAGCTTCCGCGTCCGGAGGGGGCACCAGAGGTGTTTGTGCTGGCAGGAGGAGGAAGCGGGCGCGCTGTCTTCTGGCAGCTTCAGAGAGCTGGAACCACGTTTGCGGCAGGGATCGTATCGGAAGCCGACTTAGATTATCCGGCGGCTTGTACATTGGCGTCCAGATTGATTGCAGTCCCCGCATTTGAAGAAATATCAGAGGAAAAGGAACAAGAAGCCAGAGAATGTCTGGATGCGTGCCAGTGCGTGATTGCGTGCCGCAGGCAGTATGGGGGCTGGGCGGCGGCGAACGACCGGCTGCTGGCGTATGCCAGGGAAAAAGGAAAAAAGATTGAATATCACAACCTTCCGCTTCATAAAATGCAGTAAATCAAAGCATTTTGCCGCGTGGCTGCGTGCAGGGGAGCGGGAGGTTTTTTATTTGATGAAAAGTAAGAAAAGCAGAAAAAAATGGCTTCTAAGCCTTATGGCTGTGATGGGAATCTTTCTGGCGGGGGTCTATGCGGTTGCATGCGGCGGTGAAAAACAGGCAGAAAAATTGCGGGATCTGGAATTTGCCGTCATAGGTCCCGATGAGACGCCGCAGGAGCTGTCGCAGATCATAGAAGAAAAGAAGAACGATTCCTTCCGCCTGACTTACACAAGCGGAAATGACCTCTACATAGCTGCCGGGTACGGCAAGCAGGAGACCGGCGGCTACAGCATTACGGTTCCGGAGTTGTACCTGACGGACAATTCGATCATCGTCAAGACCGAGTTAAAAGGACCGGAGAGAAGCGAGCCGACCGGGGAAGAGCCGTCGTATCCGTATATTGTGCTGCGGACGGAACTGCTGGAGGAACCAGTGGTATTCCAGTAGTTTCCTATGAAACAAAAAAACAGGAACCGGCGAGAGTATCATCCGGTTCCTGTCTTTATGCAGTTTCTGCAGAACGATTTCCGCAGGATTTCCTATATGAGTATAAGACTGGTTTCCTGATTACAGGGAAAGAGCCTCTTTTACCTTGGAAATGATGTGAAGTCCGATGTCTCTGGAAGCATCTACGGACTGAGCGCCGATGTGCGGGGAAACGATGAAGTTGTCGCACTCGAACAGCGGGCTTGCGAATGTATCATCACCTGTCAGACCGCTGCCAGCCAGCTCGTTCTCCATAACGTCTGCTGCGTAGCCGCCGATCTTGCCAGCTTTCAGAGCCTCGTACATGTCTTTCTCGTTTACGATACCACCACGGCTCATGTTCAGAACAACTGCATCATCCTTCATCTCAGCGATGGACTTAGCGTTGAACAGATCCTTTGTCTCTGGTGTCAGCGGTACGTGGATAGATACGAAATCAGCTACCTTTAACATCTCGTCTACGGACATGCCAGTTGCATGCTCTTTCTCGAAATCTTCCGGTTTCAGGAATGGATCGTAAGCAACGACAGTCATACCAAATGCACGACCAAGTTCGCCGACTCTCTTACCGATACGACCGAAGCCCATAACACCCAGAGTCTTGCCGCGAAGCTCACGACCTTCGAATTTATATTTGTTCCACTCGTGTTTTACTTTTACATCGTAGTTAGCTGTGAAAGTACCACGGGAGATATCTAACATCTTGGAAATGGTCAGCTCTGCAACTGCGTTAGCGTTTAAGCCCGGTGCGTTGAAGATCTGGATTCCTTTGGATTTTGCATAGTCCATATCAATGTGGTTCAGACCAACGGAGCAAACGCCGATAACCTTCAGGTTCTTAGCAGCGTCGATGATCTCCTGATCGATCTTCGGATCTACACGCATGATCAGAACGTCTACGTCACCGATTTCAGCTAATAACTGATCCTTGGTGGACGGCAGATTCTCTGCAGTTTTAACTTCCATGTATTTGCTGAGTTCTTCAGCAATACCAGCGTATACTTTGTCAATGATAAGACACTTCATAGTTTAATTTCCTCCGCTCTTATTTTGTAAAATGTACCTATATGCAAGTATACCTAAAATCTGCTGTTCAGTCAAGTCATTTTGCCGTACCAAACAGAAACTCGTATTCGATTTTTTATATAACACTTATAAGTAAATGCTGGATAAAAAGGTGTTTTTGTAGAAAATGCCGCGAGAGCGATTTATAAATTGTATTTTGAGATAGGGCAGACTATAATAAAGGTACGATGCAGTTCAAAGTCCGGTTCCGGACGGCATTCGATGATTCTGCCCGCAAAGAGGGCATCTGTGATTCACAGAAATATCCGGGTATTTATGAAATTTCATAATGCATTTTTTGTTTCAGGGGAAACTGCGTCCTATGAAACAAAAAAACAGTCATATGATTTCGTGATGCTGAATATAAGTATCATATCGGCATTTAGAAAACATGGCATCTTATATCTTGAATGATATTTGTGTGTGATGCGGTATTTTATGCTGATTTAAACTCAGCACAGAAAATTTCAGGTTACGGTTCATTTAATGCGAAGCCACGGCAAATTCCGTTACGGGGCACGTATGCGTGAACAATAACAATTTTAGAAAGGATGGAGAAGGTTGAGAGAGGAGTACGGAAATTTAGAACGTGCTTACGAAAGAATGCGGTTCGGCTGGCAGGAGACATTTGCCGGGGAATGGCAGAAAGGGAGAATGTATGGGGAAAAGAGAAGACAGAAGATATGGCGGGAGGCTGGCAGTGCTGACATTTGTGCTGCTGTGCCTGCAGGGCACCGGCGGACAGGCTTACGCACAGGAAGATAAGGCGGGAGAACGGCGGATCCGTTATTCTTCTTCCTATTTGAAAGAGGCTGAGATACCAGAAGCGCCGGAAGAATATCTGGAAGAGGGGGAAATTACCTACCGGCTTGTGGGGACAGAGATAGAGGCGGTGCCGGTGCGCGGCAGAACGCGGGAGGTTTCGGGGGAGATGGTCTATCCATCCGTGACGCGGGAACAGGAGATCCCGGCGAGAGCGCCGATGGAGGTGGAGGATCGGGAGAGCCGGAAGACCGTATCGGTTATGCTGGATCTGAAAAGAACCTCTTATGAGAACGAACACTGGCAAGATGGATTTGAGATTTCGGTCGTATTTCACGAATACGGGGCGGACACATACCGGCTGGGTGGAACTGTCGTGATGCATGATGAAAAAGTACCGCCGTTGGAGGCGTGCAGGGAAGAACTGATTGCAAGTGCAGGGCTATCGGAGGATGAGGTGCAGATTGAGTCGGCAAGCTGGGAGGGAGATGCTTATCAGGATGAGGCTGGCATCTGGTGCCGCAATGCGGCGGTACAGGCAAAACGCCGCGTATGGGACTGCCGGGCAGTGTACGGGGGGACGGTCAGACTTCCGGCATATGAGCGTTACCGGAGGCGGATGGAGTATGAAAAAGCGGAACCGGAGGTGGAAGAGATGACAGAAATAGAAGCGGATCCGGGAACTCTGGTGGAAACAGAGACTGCGCCGGTGGAAAACCTCCCGCTTCCGTTCTGGAGACGGTGGATTCACTACGGACTGACGATCAGTATAAGTCTGCTGCTGCTTTTACTGGCATGGCTTGGATTTCGGCAGCTGCGGCGGATGGCGCGTGAAAAAAATGAACGGTAGGTTATGTGGGCGCAGTTGATAAAAGGAAAAAAGTGCCGTATACTAGAAAACTGGTAAGCTGGCGGTTATGGTTCATGTAAAAAAAAATTTTGAAATCAGAGGCACGGCGTGAGGATATGCCGGCAGCCAGAATCGGGGATCAGACCAGAAAGAAGAGGGAAAACGGCGTGACAAGAGATGTTGTATTTAAAATGGAACGTCCGGGACTGGTAGAAGTCGGACAGACAGTAGAGGTGACGGAGTCGGTGACGCCGTTTAATGTCAATTATATGATTGAACCGGCGGTGGCGATGTCGGGGCTTTTTAAGCTGAATGACCGGATTCCCGCCGATCACGGCGTGGTAAAGGCGATCGAGGAAAATGACCGCGGTTACTATGTGACGGTTACGTTTGAGTATGAATAAAAGGACAGAAAGGGAAAAAGATGGCAGGAAAAATACCGAACGATCCGATTATGTGCCTGAGCTTTGTGAACACACAGCTCAGAGATTTTTACCCGGATTTAGATGAATTATGCAGTGCGTTTGATACAGAACGGTCGGAGCTTGAGAAGAAGCTGCAGGCGGTGGGATATACCTATGACAGAGAAAAGAACCAGTTCCGCTAGGGCACGGTCAGGCTTTACGCTGGCAGAACTGCTGATCGTGACCGGGATTGTGTCGATTCTCGTTGCAGTTTCGATCCCGATCATGTCCGGACAGGTACAGAAAGCGAAGGAAGTGCGGGCGAAAGCCGAGGCGAGGATTCTATGCATGGCGCTCTGGATGTACCTACATGATTTGGATGAGCAGGACATTCATCCGGAAAGCTGGGAGCTGATGATGGATCTGGGTGGTTCTTTCCGGGATCTGGGAGAAAATCCGCTGGAAAACTATCTGGATGGAGAGATTTCTGAGGATGTGTCTATCTACAGCGTGTATTACAGTGATACACTGGAAAGCTATGAGGGAATCTTGTGCGAGATAGGTGGAATCGAGGTGGAAGCGCTGATCAGCGGAAAGACGGAGATTGTGAATCCATAAAAAATAGAGAGGCAGGTTACTGTTCACAGGTAGGCACTTTTGGAACCGAAAGTGCCGTAAGAAAACGTGGTGGCAGCAGGAATTTGCCGTATTTAAATGCGAAGCCACGGCAAATTCCGATACTGGGCACGTATGCGTGAACAGTAACAGAGGCAGGATGTCTTACAAGGAAAGTCTTGTAAAACCCTGCTTCTTTCTATATAATGAGACAGTAAAGCTGTCTGTCTGGAAATGAAAATAGCAGGATAAAAACCAGACGGTTTCGGACAGATACAAGAGAAAAGAGAGGTATCAGTATGTTTCGCGCGATAAAGATAGTAGGAACGATCGTCAGTTTCCTTGTTGGTTCCATCGGCACATTGCACCGTATGGATAAACAGGGACAGGTAGATCCGGTCGCAGTGGAGGAAGAAAGCACCCAGATGGTGCGTAATATTTTTGAAAAACTGCTCAAAATGGCAGGTGTGACGGTAGAGGTGCGCGGATATGAAAATATTCCGCAGGATCGCCCGGTGCTCTATGTGGGAAACCACCGGAGCTATTTTGATATCCTGGTTGGCTATACGACGGTTCCGGGACTGATGGGATTTGTGGCAAAGAAAGAGATGGAGAAGATTCCGCTCTTGTCAAAATGGATGCTCAATGTCAACTGTCTGTTTTTAGATCGGAATAATATAAAAGAAGGTTTAAAAACGATTCTGGCGGGGATCGAGAAGGTGCGCCGCGGCGTTTCTGTCTGGATTTTTCCGGAGGGAACCCGCAATAAAAATGAACAGCTTTCAGATCTACTTCCATTTAAAGAGGGAAGCTTGAAGATTGCAGAGAAATCTGGCTGTCCGGTTGTTCCAGTTGCGATCAAGGGAACAGCGGAGGTCTTTGAGAAGCATATTCCGCTTATTTGTCCAAGCCATGTCGTGATTGAGTTCGGCGAGCCGTTTATCGTGAAAGAGCTGGATCCGGAGAACCGGAAGTTTGTCGGCGCATATACGAGAGAAAAGATCGCAGGGATGCTTTCAGAGATGGAAAAGGAGAACAACTAAGAGATGGATTTGCTGGAGATAAGAGGGCGTCTGGACCAGATTGACACCCAGATAGAAAAGTTATTTGAGGAGAGAATGCGCCTTTGCAGCGAGGTGGCAGAGTATAAGATCGCGACCGGAAAGGCGGTTTACGATGCCGAGCGTGAGAAACAGAAGATCGAGTCAGTTCAGGCGATGGCAGAGGGCGAGTTTAACAAGCAGGCGGTTGCCGAGCTGTTTTTGCAGATGATGACGCTGAGCCGCCGGTATCAGTATCAGACGATCGCAGGGCGCGTCGGCGGTCCGGATCTGGGCTTTCATAAGGTGGAGAAGCTTGAAACCGCCGGAAAACGCGTGGTGTTCCAGGGATTAGAGGGCGCTTACGGTCATGCGGCGGCGCTGCAGTTCTTTGGAAAAGACGCGGATATCCATCATGTACGCCGGTTTGAGGATATGATGGTGGAGATTCAGGAGGGAAAAGCCGATTTTGCGGTGCTTCCGATTGAAAATTCTTCCGCCGGTGCCGTGACGGACAACTATGATCTGCTTTTAAAATACGACAATGTGATCGTGGCGGAGACATTTCTGCCGGTACATCACTACCTGCTTGGCACACCGGACGCGGAACTTTCCGATGTGAAGCGTGTTTTTGCCCATCCGCAGGCGTTGATGCAGAGCAGCGACTTCTTAAACCAGCACGACTGGCAGCAGCTCAGCATGGAAAATAATGCTGTGGCGGCACAGAAGGTACGCGATGAGAAAGATCCGTCACTGGCGGCAGTCGCAGGTGAGGTGGCAGGTGAGATTTACAGGCTCAAAAAGCTGGCAGGTCCGATCAACAACTGTCCGGACAATACGACCCGTTTCCTGATTCTGGCGAAGGATCGCGTCTATCAGGCGGGTGCAGAGAAAATCAGCCTCTGTTTCGAGCTGCCGCACCGCAGCGGTACGCTGTACAGTATGCTCGGCAATTTTATTTTCAATGATGTCAATATGCGGATGATCGAGTCCCGTCCGATCCCGGAGGAGAGTTGGCAGTACCGCTTCTTCGTGGACATCGAGGGAAACCTGGAGGATGCCGGTGTGCAGAATGCACTGTACGGAATCATGCGCGAAGCGAAAAATGTAAAAATATTAGGAAATTACTAGACTCTTTAGCTTAGGACAAGACAGAATGGGTTGCTGTCCACGGGCAGGCATTTTTGAGACTGAAAGTACTGTAAAAAAATGTGATGGTAACCGGAAAGGCAGAATAATGGAAGAAAAAAGAAAAAATACGATGATTTTATACCGCAACCTGCGGTATCAGCAGTTATTTGACGATATGTGCAGCCTCTTAAAACCAGAGGAAGGCGAGGCACGCCCGGATGCATATGCATGCGCGAGTCAGCTCATCGATCTGGCAGTGACCTATGGATTCCGCGGAAACCTGTGGCATTGTTTCCTGGCGTTCTGCATGGCAAACAATGAAAATGCCTACAGCACATCCTGCGAGATCATCGGACCGGTCGGCGGCAGCTTAAGCGAGCTTGCCCGTCACGATTTTGCACAGGTCAGAGAGCTTTTTTCCCTGGATATTGCCCGTCTGGACGAGGCTGAGAACGGCATCTGGTCGGAGATGAAGCATTACGAAAATGCGCTGGAAAACAGCAAGGCGTTCAACCACCGCATCCGCGACCGGATCGTTGAATTATCGGTTTCCCTGGAGAATGCGGAGAGTGATCAGGAATTTCAGGATATCGTGACCGAATTTTATAAAGAATTTGGTGTCGGCAAGTTTGGTCTTAACAAAGCATTCCATATTATCATGGATGACGAGGCAAAGCAGGTCGATATCGAGCCGATCACGCGCGTGGAACATATCGAGCTGAGCGATCTGGTCGGCTATGAGCTGCAGAAAGCCAAGCTGATTGAGAATACCGAGGCATTTATCGAGGGGCGCGCGGCAAACAACTGCCTGCTTTTCGGTGACAGCGGTACTGGTAAATCATCCAGTATCAAGGCGATCTTAAATCAGTATTATGACCGCGGACTCCGCATGATCGAGGTGTACAAGCACCAGTTTCGCGGACTGTCAGATGTCCTGGAGCAGATCAAAGACCGCAACTACAAATTTATCATTTATATGGACGATCTTTCCTTTGAGGAATATGAGCTGGAATATAAATATCTGAAAGCAATCATTGAAGGCGGTCTCGGCATCAAGCCGCAGAATGTCCTGATCTATGCGACATCGAACCGCCGTCACTTAATCCGCGAGAAATTCAGCGATAAGCGCGAGCTGGACGACGATCTGCACTCCAACGATACGGTGCAGGAAAAACTGTCCCTGGTTGCGCGTTTTGGCGTCACGATCTACTACGGCTCACCGGACAAGAAAGAGTTCCAGAACATCGTCCGCGTACTGGCAGATAAATACCACATCCATATGCCGGAGGCAGATCTGCTTCTGGAAGCCAACAAGTGGGAGTTAAGCCACGGCGGGCTGTCCGGACGTACTGCCACCCAGTTTATTGCAAACTTACGCAGCAAGCTGAAAGGAGAGATCAAGTAATATGACCGTTAAAACCTTTGCCGCTATTGATGTGGGTTCCTTCGAACTGGAGCTGGGAATTTTCGAGATTTCTGCTTCCGCCGGAATCCGCGAGATTGATCATGTGCGCCATGCGCTGGCGCTTGGCAAAGACACGTACAATGACGGACGTTTGAGCCACGAGATCGTGGAGGAAATGTGCGAGGTCCTGAATAAGTTCCGGGAAGTGATGAAAACATACCGGGTATCGGATTACCGGGCATTTGCGAGCAGTGCGCTTCGGGAGGCGCGGAACAGCCAGATGGTACTGGACCGGATTCTGGTGCGTACCGGACTCCGGGTCCGCACGATGAACAACTCGGAGCTGCGTTTTAAGAGTTATAAAGCTGTTGCAGCCAGGGAGGAAGAATTCCAGCGCACCGTGAAAAATGGCGCGGCGCTGATGGATGTCGGATTCGGAAGCACCCAGATCTCCCTCTTTGATGAGGAGGTACTGGTATCGACGCAGAACCTTCTGCTCGGCGTGCTGCGCTTAAGTGAAATGTCAGCACACTGGCGCGTCGATTACCGGAAGATCCCGGCGATCATCGATGAGCTGGTAGAAAATGAATTATACACATTTCGGAAGATATTTTTAAAAGAGCATCAGATTGAGACGCTGATTGCGACCGGCGAGACAATGAACTATATGATCAGCCGAGGCATGCATGAAAAAGGCGGGGCGCGGTTCACGGCAAAGGAATTTGGCGTGTTCTGCGAGAAGCTGATTGGAATGTCCTCGGAGGAGATTCAGGAGCGCTATGAGCTGCCGCAGGATTACGCAGAAGTGCTGATTCCAAGTGCGATTCTCTACCGGAAGATATTAGACATGACGGGTGCTTCCTATATCTGGGCACCGGGGACGACACTCTGCGATGGTATCGCAGCAGAGTACGCACAGGAAAACCGTCTGGTCCGCTTCCATCATGATTTTGAGGCAGATATTCTCTCAACGGCGCGCCAGATGGCGAAGCGCTACCGCTGCCACGGCGCACATGTGCGCGAGGTAGAGCGGTCGGCGGAGATGATCTTTGATGCAACGAAAAAATACCATGGTCTGGGAGCGCGGGAACGCCTGCTTTTAAAGATCGCAGCGACCCTGCATGACTGCGGCAAGTTTGTCAGCATCACGCGCGGCTCGGAAAGCTCGTACCAGATCATCATGGATACGGAGATCATCGGAATTTCCCATCTGGAGCGCGAGGTTGTAGCCAATATCGTGCGCTACAACATTCAGGAATATGCCTACGATGAGGTCATCCTGGAGTCGGATCTGTCCCAGTATGCGGGGCTTGGAACCTCCCGGAGAGAGCTGACGATCCTGATTGCGAAGCTGACGGCAATTTTGCGTCTGGCCAATTCGATGGACCGCAGCCACCGCCAGAAGCTGAGCGACAGCCGCATCGCTGTGCGGAACGGCAGTCTGGTGATTACGACGGACTGTCCGGAGAGTATCGTGCTGGAGCAGTATTCATTTGACCAGAAGGCAGATTTCTTTGAGGAAGTCTTTGGAATACGGCCTGTACTCAGGCAGAAAAGAGGGGTATAAGGATGTCGGATGCAGTGTTGAAATACGGAGAACCTGAAAATTATGTAAACCGTGAACTGAGCTGGCTGGAATTTAACTACCGGATTCTGGGTGAGGCGCGCGATAAGACGACCCCACTGTTTGAACGCCTGAAATTTTTAAGCATCACGGCGTCGAACCTGGATGAGTTTTTCATGGTCCGCGTGGCATCCCTCAAGGACATGGTTCACGCCAATTATACGAAGCGGGATATTGCGGGTATGACGGCACAGGAACAGCTGGATGCGATTGATGGAAAAACGCATGAGCTGGTCGAGAATCAGTACCGGACCTACAACCGGATGCTCCTGCCGCTCTTAAAACAGCACGGTCTGCGCGTGGTCACCGAGCATGAGAAGCTTACGAAGGAAGAAGCGGTGTACGTTGATCGGTATTTTGAGGAATCGGTCTATCCGGTCCTCACGCCGATGGCGGTTGATTCCTCACGCCCGTTCCCGCTTATTCACAATAAATCGTTAAATATCGCCGCGCTGGTCCGCAAGAAAAAGGGAGACGGCGAGCTGGAATTTGCGATGGTCTGCGTGCCGGGCGGGCTTCCACGCGTGGTGGAGCTGCCGTGCCAGGAGGGCAAATCTATCATTTATCTGGAAGAAGTCATCGAGCGGAACATCGACAAATTGTTCTTAAATTATGATATTATCAGCTGCCATCCGTTCCGTGTCATGCGAAATGCCGATCTGAGCATCGACGAGGATGAGGCGGAGGATCTGCTCAAGGAGATCGAGCAGAAGCTCAAGAAACGCCAGTGGGGCGAGGTTATTCGCCTGGATATCGAGAAAAAGGCGGACAAGCGCCTCTTAGACATCCTCAAAAAGGAGCTGCACGTTGGCGGGCACGCGATCTATGAGATTGACGGGCCGCTTGATCTGACCGTCCTCATGAAGGTGTTCGGTCTGCCGGGCTTTGATGAATTTAAGACACCGCCGTACACGCCGCAGCCGGTTCCGGCGCTGATGAATGGGGATGATATTTTTGCCAATATCCGCAAAGGCGATATATTGCTGACCCACCCGTTTGAGACTTTTGAGCCGGTCGTCAATTTTATCAAGAAAGCTGCCCGCGACCCGGAGGTGCTGGCGATCAAGCAGACACTCTACCGTGTCAGCGGCAACTCCCCGATTATCGCGGCGCTCGCCGAAGCGGCGGACAATGGAAAACAGGTGTCGGTCTTGGTTGAGCTGAAAGCCCGTTTTGACGAGGAAAACAATATTCTCTGGGCGAAGATGCTGGAAAAAGCCGGCTGCCACGTTATCTACGGTCTGCTGGGGCTGAAAACACACAGTAAGATCACGCTGGTAGTGCGCCGCGAGGAAGAGGGCATCCGCCGCTACGTCCATCTGGGAACTGGAAATTACAACGATTCGACGGCAAAACTTTACACCGACTGCGGTCTTTTAACCTGTGATCCGCTGATCGGTGAGGATGCGACTGCAGTCTTTAACATGCTGTCGGGTTATTCGGAGCCGCTTGGCTGGAACAAGCTGTCGCTGGCGCCGCTGTGGCTGCGCGGACGTTTTCTGCGCCTGATCCAGCGGGAAACGCGCAACGCCCGCGAAGGTATTCCAGCGCGGATCGTGGCAAAGATGAACTCCCTGTGCGACCGTGAGATCATTGAGAGTCTTTACGAGGCGTCCAATGCGGGGGTAAAAATACAGCTCATCGTCCGCGGCATCTGCTGTCTGCGCGCCGGGATTCCGGGATTAAGCGAGAATATAACGGTCTGCTCGATCGTTGGAAATTTCCTTGAGCACAGCCGTATTTTCTACTTCGAGAACGACGGTGAACCGCAGATTTTCATGGGAAGTGCCGACTGGATGCCGCGAAACCTCGACCGTCGTGTGGAGATTCTCTTCCCGGTTGAGGATGAGAAGCTGAAAGCACGCATCTGTCACATCTTAGAGGTACAGCTTGCCGACAATGTCAAGGCGCAGTACCTGAGACCGGATGGAACCTACGCTAAACGCAACCGCCGCGGCAAAGAGCCGGTCTGCGCGCAGGATACCTTCTGTGCGGAGGCAGTGCAGGCGGCGAAGGAAGCTGGAAAAAAGCAGGACCCGGCGGCGATGAGGGTGTTTATTCCGCTGGAACAATAAAGAAATTGCAGTTCGCAGATAAGCAAAATTCTCCAAAAATGTAATAAATTTTTAAAGCATAAATCCTCCCCATATGGTAAACTGGAAACAGGTATATTCGTCTGGTATTTCGCATAGAGATACCGGGAACCTGCATTACATATGAGGGAGGTTTTTTTATGTCTGAAATACACGTTCTGGTGGTGGATGATGAGAAAGAGATTGCCGATCTGGTGGAGATTTATCTGGTCAGTGATGGTTATAAAGTATATAAAGCATCCAATGCGTTAGAGGGATTGGAGATTCTGGAGAAGGAGACGATTCATCTGGTGCTTCTCGATATCATGATGCCGGGGATGGATGGTCTGGAGATGTGCCGCAAGATCCGGGAGACGAACAATATCCCGATCATCATGCTGAGCGCGCGCTCAGCGGATCTGGATAAGATTCTGGGACTGGGAACCGGCGCGGATGATTACGTGACGAAACCATTTAACCCGCTGGAGCTGACGGCGCGCGTCAAATCACAGCTTCGCCGCTATACGCAGTTAAATCCGCAGAGCGGTGCAGGAAATCAGGTTAAAAATGAGATCTCGATCAAAGGACTCACGATCAACAAAGATAATCATAAAGTGATGGTGTACGGCGAGGAGATCAAGCTGACGCCGATCGAATTTGACATTGTGTATCTGCTGGCATCCAATCCGGGGCGGGTCTTCAGCACCGATGAAATCTTTGAGAAGGTGTGGAATGAGAAAGTCTACGAGGCAAATAACACGGTTATGGTACATATCAGACGGCTTCGCGGCAAGATGAAGGAGGACACCCGACAGAACAAGATCATTACAACGGTCTGGGGGGTAGGATACAAAATTGAAAAATAAAAAAGATATGAGTCGCCGATTCCGGACACGGATGGTCATGAACATCGTTTACAGCACCGTGGTGGCATGCCTGGTGGAGGTGTTTCTGATTGCCAATGTTTCGATGATCAGCAGCTATCTGCGGGAGACGCGGTACCGGGATTCTTTTTTCCTGCGCCTGACGGAGACAGAGACACTGATGGCATTTGTCTATCTTCTGTCGGGCATCGCGATCTTCTCAGTCACTTTTTTTGCCCTTCAGGAGCGGTCCATGCGCTATATCAGCCGGATCTCGTCCGCGATTCAGAATATTTCCGAGGGCGATTTGAATACGACGATCGAGGTGCGGGGCGATGACGAGTTTACGGCGATGGCGGTTAATTTAAATAAGATGGTCGGGGATATCCGGAATCTGATGGACAAGGAGCGCGAGGCGGAGCGCACGAAGAACGAGCTGATTACCAATGTGGCACACGATCTGCGGACACCGCTGACCTCGATCATCGGCTATCTTGAACTTCTGTCCGGCAAGGTGGAGATTCCTGCAGAAATGCAGAAAAAATATATTGATATTGCCTATGCAAAATCGAAACGTCTGGAAAAACTGATCGAAGATTTGTTTGGTTTTACCAAAATGAATTATGGAAAAGTGGCAATGCACGTGTCGAAGGTGGACATCGTCAAACTGCTCAGCCAGCTGTTGGAGGAATTTTATCCGAGCTTCAAGGACAAAAACCTCTCCTACGAGCTGCAGAGCAATGTCCCGGGCAAGGTTATCACGGCAGACGGAAATCTTCTGGCGCGCCTCTTTGACAACCTGATCAATAACGCGATCAAATACGGTGCAGACGGAAAACGGGTGCTGGTGCAGATTCATGCGGAGGAAGAGGTCGTGACTGTCTCGGTGACGAACTACGGTTACGTGATTCCGGCGGACGAGCTGCCTCTTTTATTTAATAAATTCTACCGCGTGGAACAGTCGCGATCGACCAACACGGGCGGCACAGGGTTAGGTCTGGCGATCGCCAAAAATATCGTCGATATGCACGGCGGCACGATTCAGGTGACGAGCGATCTGAATGGAACGGTGTTTACGGTGCGCCTGCGGACGAATTTTGACATCAACAGGGAAAATTTCCAGATGCCGTAAAGGCGAGTGTGGGAAAGAATCTAATAGACATTTTAATGGATTTTTGGTTACTGTTCACAGGTAGGCACTTTTGGAACCGAAAGTGCCGTAAGAAAACATGGTGGCAGCAGGAATTTGCCGTATTTAATGCGAAGCCACGGCAAATTCCGTTACTGGGCACGTATGCGTGAACAGTTACAGATAGGGAGAGAAAGGATGCAGAAAAAGAGGGGAATACAGTTCTTTTTTGCGATATTGATCGGATGGATGGCACTATTCTGCCTTCCTGCAGGGTACGCATATGCCTCACAGAAGGAAGCAGATGCGCCGCTGTCGATGGATGTTTCCTATGGATTTGACAATACGGCAAAGAGTGACCGTTACCTTCGGGTAACGGTCCTTCTGAATAATGATACAGCGCCGTTTGAGGGAACGCTGGAGTTTCTGACCGCGCAGTCCAGTCTGGAGGCGTACCAGTATTCCTATCCGTTATCGTTGGCAGCGGGGGAGAAGTTTGAACAAGAATATTATATCCCGCTGGGTGTGCGGGCGGATCAGATGTTTGTATCGGTACAGGATGTAAACGGGAAAACGGTCATCCGGAAACGTCTGAAACTTGGTTCTGAGGAGGACGTTGCGGAGAGTTATATCGGAATTTTGACGGATACGCCGGAGGCACTTTCTTATTTAGACGGCGCGGGCATCCGATATGGGACGCTTCGGACGCGGGCGGTTTTTCTGGATGCCGAGCAGGCACCGGATGACCGGCTGGGTTACGATCCGCTGGATCTGGTAATTGTGTCTGGATTTGACCTGGATTCGCTCAGCGATGTCCAGTATGAGGCGCTGCGGCGCTGGGTGGAAGACGGCGGTACGATCCTCTTTGGCGGCGGTGTGGATTGTGCGAGAAATTATGGCAGGTTTGCAGAGAAGGTGCTGGAGCCGCCGTATCTGGATGCGGTAACCGTTCCGGTCAGTCTGGGCGGGGAGACGGCACCGGGCGAGCAGACGGGGGAGATCCAGGCAGAATGCGTCGATGTGAACCTGAAGAACGGCAGCACTCTGCTGGCGGGGGAAGTGTTCCCGCTGTTATCCCATACGAACTGCAAACGGGGGCGGATCGTGGCAGCTGCCTTTTCGATGGATGCGATCAGCGATTTGTGTCTGACCAATCCATCCTCATTTGAAAAGCTGTATACGCTGGTGCTGGGAAGTGATACCGTGGACGAGCTGGCACAGGAGGATTACTACGGTTATTCGGGCTCGTATTTCAGCGTACAGGGGCTGGTCAACACCGGCAATGCGGGGCGGCTTCCGAAGGTTGCGGCGTACACGGCGATCGTGGTGGTCTACCTGCTTTTGATTGGTCCGGGCATCTATTTCTACTTAAAAAAGCGGGGAATTTACCGGTATTATCTGCCGGCGGTGACACTGGGGGCGTTTTTGTTTACCGGCATTATTTATGCGCTGGGCGTAAAGACACGCTTCCGGGAGCCGTTTGTGACGTATGCGTCGATTCTGGATACCTCGGGAGAAGAGGCGGAAGAAGCCACTTATATGAACATCCGAAGCCCTTATAACAAGCCGTATTCAGTGAGCTTAAAGCCGGGCTATGAGGTGCGCCCGATGACGCGCAGTTACTATTACGATGCGGTTTCGGCGGTGCGCTTTACCGGTGAGGAAGAGTATCATACAAACTTTGTTTATCAGCCGGAACGGGTCGAAATTAAAATGCGGGATACGGTCGCATTTTCACCGAATCTGTTTACCCTGCGTCGTGAGCTGGAGAAAACGGACGCGATGGGCGTTCAGGGAAATATTTCCTATTTTGACGGCGTGGTGTCGGGAACGGTAAAAAACTGTTTTGAGGAACCGCTGGAGAATGCGGCTCTGCTCATCAATGGGAAAGCGGTGCTGCTGGGAAGATTAGAGCCTGGGCAGACGGTTTCTCTGGATGGAAAGGAGAGCTGCGATTATCCGGTCAGCTATTCGTATGCGGCAGCACAGATGGTGACCGGGGCGGATCAGTATGAGAAAGCGGAGATTGAGGATCCGGACTATTTAAAGGCGCAGGAGCGGACGAGACTTTTGAGCTTTTATCTGGATTCCGGCGCGGGGCGCAATCCGTCTGAGGCGTGCCTGGTGGCATTTTCAACCCGGAAGCTCCAGGGAGAGGAAGATTTTCTGGCGGATGCGAGGACACTTCGGGAAGGATTTTGCATGGTGACCGAGTCAATCCCGCTGAACCGTGAAAAAGACGGAAAACTTTACCGTTCGGCGCTTGAGGAAGATCCAACGGTGCTCGCCGGAAATTATGAGGCGGCGTACAACACAATGTATAGCGGGGAAACAGCGGAGGCTGCGACGGTCGAATATTCGCTGGGAAGTGACCTTGTCATTGAAAAGCTTACGTTTGAGACTCTGTCACCGCGATTTTCGGAAAATCCGCTCTATCCGTATATGTCATCCTTCTCCGGAAGCATGTATTTCTATAACTATGAGACCGGGCGTAATGACCGGATCGAGCTGAAATCAGAGTATTCGGCAAAGGAGCTTTCGCCGTACCTGTCTCCGTCGAACACATTGACCGTCAAATATGTGCCGGAACAGACGGGAGAGTATGGCTGGGAAAGCCAGCTTCCAAGAATCTATGTCGTAGGGAGGAGAGAGTGATGCTGACGATTAAAAACCTCAGAAAACGATATGGCAATTTTCAAGCGCTGGATGGGCTGAATCTGGAGGTCGCGGACGGGGAACTCTTTGGATTCGTGGGTCCCAATGGGGCAGGCAAGACGACGACGCTCAAGATTCTTGCGGGACTCCTCGTTCCCGATGAGGGCGAGGTGGAGATCGGCGGACTGGATGTTTACTCAGACGGAAAAGAACTCCGGCGGCGGATCGGCTATGTGCCGGATTTCTTCGGAGTATATGATAACCTGAAAGTATCGGAATATATGGAATTTTTTGCATCCTGCTACGGAATTACGGGGCTGCAGGCGCGGACGCGCTGCCATACGCTTCTGGAACAGGTGCGGCTGGAAGATAAAGAGGACTTTTTCGTGGACGGGCTTTCGAGAGGTATGAAGCAGCGCCTCTGTCTGTCGCGGGCGCTCATCCACGATCCGGATCTTCTGATCCTGGATGAACCGGCTTCCGGGCTGGATCCGCGCACCCGGGTGGAGTATACGGCGATTCTGAAAGAACTGCGCGATCAGGGAAAAACGCTGCTCGTCAGCTCCCATATTTTATCGGAATTGTCAGAGCTTTGTACCTCGATCGGCATCATTGAGCAGGGAAGAACGGTTCTGCAGGGCAGCATGGATCAGATTTTTGCGCGGATCAACTCGTCCAATCCGCTTCTGATCTCGATTTTCAGCCAGAAAGAAAAGGCGCTTGCGATCCTGAAAAGCCATCCTTGCGTGCAGACGATCGCGGTGCAGGGGGATGAGATCAAGCTGGGCTTTTTGGGGGATCGGCAGGATGAGGCGCTGCTTTTGCAGCAGCTTATCGATGCGGATGTGATGGTCAGCAGCTTTATGCGCGAGAAGGGAAGCCTGGAATCACTGTTTATGCAGATCACAGGACATGAAGAAGAGAGGGCGGTGCTGAAACATGAGATGGAATCCGGTATTTAGGAGGGAAATGACAGTTGGAAGCCGCAGCATCCGCATGATGGCGATTCTGTTTGTTTTTAACAGTATTCTGGCGGCGGTGGCGCTGTTTAATATGTATTCGGTGGCGGAGCAGGTCAGGACGACGGCGGAGATCCAGTATTCGCAGTTTCTGGATCTCTACACGTTCGTCTCCTCGATCGAATTTATCATGCTGCTTTTCATCATGCCGGCGCTGACTGCCAGCAGTATCAGCGGCGAGCGGGAACGCCAGACGCTGGAACTGATGCTGACGACCACGATGGAGCCGCGTGACATGGTGCTTGGAAAACTGGCGTCCTCGCTGGTGACGATGCTGGTGCTGGCGGTCTCGGCGCTTCCGGTACAGGCGCTCGTATTTGTCTACGGGGGCGTTACGCTGCAGGACATCGGGATGCTGTTCCTGTGCCACGGCGTTGTGGCAATTTTAACGGGCAGTATCGGGATCTTTTATTCATCGGTGCTGCGCCGCTCGACGGTATCGACCGTCTGCTCCTATGTGACGGTGGTGGCGCTGACGGCGGGAACGATGGCGGTCAATCTGTTTGCATACCGGATGGCGCTCCGGGCGGCAGATTCGTATGCATCTAATCTCAATGCATCGGAAATGGCAAGTTCCGGCATTTTACGCTATCTCTTTCTTTTCAATCCGGCTGTCTCGTTTTATAATGTAATTAACGGACAGGCGGGAAGCGGCGACATGAGAAAATGGTTCGAGCCACTGTTTGGCGTATTTCCAGACAATGCGATCACAGCACACTGGACGGCGTACAGCCTGATTTTGCAGTGTATGCTGGCGATGGTGCTGATCGCGGCAGCAGTCTGGGCGATCACGCCGGGAAAATGGAATCGGCATGGGAAAAATAAAGGGAATAATAACCGATAGATAGAAAAAGCAGAAAAACAGAGAAACTATGAATTTGGAGAAGGAGGCAGTGAGTATGGGAATTATCAGAGCAGCGGCACACGCGGTCGGCGGCGGGCTGGCAGATCAGTGGCTGGAAGTGATTGAACCGGAAAATATGGGGGAACAGACCGTATTTTCAGCGGGTGTGCAGACACGCCGCGGGGAGAACCGGAAGAGAACACCGGAAACGGTGTCCAATGGTTCTGTGATCCATGTGTACCCGAATCAGTTTATGATGTTGGTGGACGGCGGTAAGGTCGTTGATTATACAGCGGAAGAGGGTTATTATACAGTGCAGAATTCATCCCTGCCGTCTCTGTTTAACGGACAGTTCGGCGATGCACTGAAAGAATCCTTCAACCGTGTGCGTTATGGCGGACAGACGCCGTATGCACAGAAGGTCTACTATATTAATCTCCAGGAGATCAAGGGAATCAAGTTCGGCACACGGACGCCGATCAACTATTTTGATTTATTCTATAATTCCGAGCTGTTTCTGCGCGCACATGGAACTTACTCCATCAAGATTACGGATCCACTGAAATTTTATGCGGAGGCTATTCCGAAAAATCAGGATCAGGTGGAGATTGATTCCATCAATGAGCAGTATTTAGCGGAGTTTCTGGAAGCGCTGCAGACCTCGATCAACCAGATGTCGGCGGATGGCGTGCGGATTTCCTTTGTAGCCTCCAAAGGCAGGGAACTGGGACGCTATATGGCGGAGACGCTGGATGAGGAGTGGAACCGTCTGCGTGGCATGGAGATCCAGTCAGTCGGTATCGCCAGCATTTCCTATGATGAAGAATCGCAGAAACTCATCAATATGCGGAATCAGGGCGCGATGCTCGGCGACCCGTCGGTGCGCGAGGGGTATGTGCAGGGCGCGATGGCACGCGGCTTTGAGGCAGCCGGTTCCAACGGAAGCGGTGCGATGGCAGGCTTCATGGGAATGGGCGCCGGCATGAACTTCGGCGGCGGATTTATGGGCGCCGCATCGGCGTCCAACCTGCAGCAGATGCAGATGCAGCAGGCGGCGCGGCAGGGATATGCGGCACCGCAGGGCGGCTATGCGCCGGGGCAGGCGAATGGAGCGCCGCAGGGTGGTTATGCACAGCAGCCGGGAGCACCACAGGGCGGCTATGCACAACCGGCAGGACAGAACGCAGCGCCGCAGGGCAGTGCGGCAGCCCCGGCAGAATCCTGGACTTGTGAGTGCGGCAATGTCAACCACGGAAAGTTCTGCTCCGAGTGCGGCAAGCCAAGACCAGCCGGTCCGTGGACCTGCAGCTGCGGAACGGTCAATACAGGTAAGTTTTGTTCCGAATGCGGAAAACCGAGGTCATAGGGCGTATGGAGATACAATCATATAAGTGTCCAAACTGCGGCGGCGGACTGGTGTTTGATCCGAAGACGCAGAAATTTAAATGTGAATACTGCCTCTCAGCGTTTACGGAAGAGACGTTGAAAGAGATGGAAGAGGCAGCCAGAAAGTCAGAGGAAGCTTCGAAGCCGGGGGGAATGCCGGAAGCGGAAAAGATAGAGAGCCAGAAGCAGGCGGAGTCTAAGATGGTTCTCTATACCTGCCCGAGCTGCGGCGCGGAGATCGTGGCACAGGAGACGACAGCGTCCACGTACTGCTGTTACTGTCACAATCCGGTGGTTCTTTCGGGAAGTCTGGACGGTAAATACCGCCCGGACGGTCTGATTCCGTTTGAGATCGACAAGAAAAAGGCAAAAGAAATCTTTAAAAACTGGATTCAGAAGAAAAAGTATGTGCCGGATGATTTCTACTCGCCGCGTCAGATGGAGTATCTGGAAGGAATTTATTATCCATATTGGATGTATAGCTGCCAGGTATCCGGTGAGATGCAGGCGGAGGCGCTGCGGAAACGCGTGACGGTGGCGGGGGAGATCGAGTATATCGAGACGAGCCGTTACCATCTGGAGAAAAAGGCGGAGCTTCCCATCAAGGATGTGGCGCGCAACGCGTTAAAGCAGGCGGACCGCAGCCTTGCCGAGACCGTGCTTCCGTTTGATATGAAGAAGCTGCGCCCGTTTCAGGCAGGCTATTTTCTGGGATTTAGGGCGGAGCGGCGCGACCGGGAAAAGGAAGAATTTGCACAGGAGATTGAGCAGGAGATCAAGCAGTATACGAGAGAATCCCTGCAAAATAGCGTCTCCGGCTACGATCATGTGGATATCCGGAACCACCGGGAGACCATCACGGGGGAAAAATGGAACTATGCCATGCTTCCGGTGTGGATGATGACCTACCCGGATCCGAAGAACGGGCAGATGTACTATTTTGCGATGAATGGGGAAAATGGAAAGGTCTGCGGCGTCCTGCCGGTTGATTCGAAAAAACTGGTGCGCCTGTTTTTGACGATTTTCATTCCTGTGTTTGTACTTTTGCTGCTGGGAGGATACCTGATATGATAGAGAATCAAAATGCGGGAGCCACACAGAAAAAGAAGAAATATGGACGGCTGAAAGATTTTATATGCTTCTTTGTTGCAGCATTTATTTCATTTTCACAGGTCAGCCCTATATGGGCGGCGGAAGGCACGCGCGTCTTCGACGAGGCGGGGCTGTTCAGCGCGGAAGAAGTGCAGGAGCTGGAGACACGGATCGATGAGGTGCGTGACTCACAGGATGCCGATCTGGCGGTACTGACAGTCGAGGACGCACAGGGAGAATCGGCGGAAAGCTATGCCGATGATTTTTACGACAGCCACGGACTGGGCGTCGGGGACGATGCGAGTGGTATTCTGCTTTCGATCGATATGGACAACCGGGAGATATACGTTTCTACCACCGGGTATGCGATGAAAGTGCTGACGGATGCGCGGGTAGAGAAGGTGCTGGATGCGGCATATGACAGCGTGGCGGATGGAAACTATGCGGAAGGCGCGTTGGGGGCGATCGACAGCATCGAAAATTATCTGGAGATGGGCGTTCCGGCGGGACAGTATACGCAGGTGCGCGAGGAGAAAAAACATTCCCTGGAATGGTATGAGGCGCTGTTTGCGGCGGTCGCGGCAGCGATCGTGGCGGCACTCCCGTGCTTTTCGGTGATGCGCCAGTATAAGATGCAGAAAGAACACCGCCAGTCGCTGGGTTTCCATATGGCATACCGGGCGGACAGTGCGCTGCATTTTGTCCAAAATGAGGAGCAGTTTGTAAACCGGTCGGTAGTGACCAGACGGATTCCGAAAAATCCGGGTCCGGGCGCTTCGGGCGGTTCGGCTGGAAGGACGACCATACATCAGGGCAGCAGCGGAAGGATGCACGGCGGCGGAGGCAGAAAGTTTTAATTGATACAATTTCGTGTGGAAGGCGGATGAATGATATATGACAATCCTGATGACAGGCTTATGTGAGAAAGGTGCAGACCAGATCTGGAAACAGTGTAACGATGCGATGTACGCCCAGGGAGTTACCTGGCTGGAAGAGGCGGCATATGCGGGCGATGCGGAAGCATGGTTCTTTTTAGGACACTGTTACAGCTGGGGGGACGGGGCTGTCGGGTTCAATGAGAAAAAAGCGTATGAATGTTACCTGCGGGGGGCTTCGGCGGGAAGTGCCCGGGCAGTGTTAGGAGCGCTGCGCGCCGGTCAGTATGACGAACAGATGAAGCGGTCGGCACGTTATTCCATCGAGGAAAGTTACCGTCAGGTGCGGGATGCCGCTGAGATGGGCGATGTCTATGCCGCGTGGCAGATGGGCGAGGCAGTTGAGTGGGAAGATCTGGCCGATTATATGCCGCAGACTGAGAGCGCCCGTGAGCAGTGCCTCTTCTGGTACGAACGGGCGGCGGACGGCGGCATTATCCCGGCGATGGTTAAGATGGGAAAATGCTGCCAGAATGGTACATACCGGGAAAAAGATGAAAAAGAGGCACTTCGCTGGGCGAATCAGTGCGCCGCCAGCGGGGAGGTCTGGGGACTCTTCCAGATGGGGGAACATTATCGCCAGGAAGAAGACTGGGAAGCTGCATTCCAATATGACTATGCGGCGGCAAAGCAGGGGTCTTCCCGCGCCATGCTGTATCTGGGGCAGATGTACTTAAACGGACAGGGCACAGAGCGCGATATCCAGGCGGCCGTCCAGGCGCTGGAAGGAGCCGCGGCGCGGAACGAGGCGGAGAGCTTTGAAGAACTTGGAAATCTGTTCTATCAGGATGAACTGGTGGAGCGCGATGATGAAAAAGCGTTTTACTGGTATGGAAAAGCATATGCGGCAGGCATCAAAGAGGCGGCGCTTCCGTTAGCCCGCCTGTATCTGCGCCCGTCCGACGAGCAGGACACCGTCCGGGCAGAAAAACTTCTGCGGGAGGCAGCTGGGATCGAGACGGACGGACAGGCAAGTCTGGCGCTTGGAAATATCTATCGGGATGGTCTGAACGGCGAGATTGATATGAAGCAGGCGGTTTCCTGGTACGAAAAAGGCGCTTCGCAGGGAAATCCAGAGTGCATGGAGATTCTTGGATGCCTGTATTTCCAGGGCGAAGAGGGAGTAGACCGCGATTATGCAAAAGCATTTGAGTGGCTGAACCGGTGCGAAGAAGCCGGAAGCCTGCAGTCTGCATCCAAGTTAGGCTATCTCTATATGAAAGGAGAAGGCTGCACCGCCGATGAAAATAAGGCGAAGGAGCTTTTTGAGCGGGCGGCACAGACGGAATGTGACGGATATGCACTCTATGAGCTTGGATTTATCTACGAACGGAAAAATGAATCCCCGGAAGATCTCGAGCGGGCGGCACAGTGCTACCAGAAGGCGATCGAGATGGGAAATGAGAGTGCTTCACGGCGGTTTTCCCATTTTAAGAAGGGATTGTTTGGGCGCTGGAAGATCACGTATTAAGGGGGAATTTTTCTTGCGCTGTGCCATAAAGTATGATAGAATTTTTAACTAAAGTGAGCAGGGGGTCCCGTAACTTTGCGGGAGAACTGCAAAACCACACAGAACACTTACATGGCAGAAAGTTTGACTCCGGCATCCTTTGCAAAGATGGGGACGATGGGGAAAGATAAAAAGAGAGGATGAAAATCATGGCAATCAATTACAGCAGTACCCGTGGCGGTGAAAACAACGTAACGGCTTCGATGGCGATCTTAAAGGGACTGGCAGCAGACGGCGGCCTGTTCATGCCGGATCATATCCCGGTGTTAGATTGCAGCCTGGAAGAATTATCCCATAAAACATATCAGGAAGTAGCTTATGCAGTTATGAAGCAGTTTCTGACTGATTTCACAGAGGAAGAGCTGAAAACCTGTATCGAGCGCGCTTACGACAGTAAGTTTGATACGGAAGAGATTGCGCCGCTTGTCAAAGCAGACGGAGCATATTATCTGGAGCTGTTCCACGGAAGCACGATTGCCTTCAAGGATATGGCGCTCTCGATCCTGCCGCATCTGATGACCGTATCGGCGAAGAAGAACCATGCGGAGAATACGATCGTGATCCTGACCGCAACCTCCGGCGATACCGGAAAAGCAGCGATGGCTGGTTTTGCAGACGTTGAGGGAACCAGAATTATCGTATTTTACCCGAAGGACGGCGTCAGCCGTGTGCAGGAGCTGCAGATGCTGACCCAGAAGGGCGCGAACACAAGCGTTGTCGGTATTTCCGGAAACTTTGATGATGCACAGAGCGGTGTCAAGAAAATCTTTGGTGACAAAGAATTTGCCAAAGAATTAGCAGGCAGAGGCTATCAGCTCTCTTCCGCAAACTCCATCAACATCGGTCGTCTCGTACCACAGGTTGTGTACTATGTATATGCGTATGCAAAGCTGCTTGAAAACGGCGAGATCGAGAACGGTGAGAAGATCAATGTAACCGTTCCGACCGGAAACTTCGGCAATATCTTAGCTGCTTATTTTGCAAAACAGATGGGTGTGCCGATCGACAAGCTGATCTGCGCGTCCAATGACAATAAAGTTCTGTACGACTTCTTTAAGACAGGCGTATATGACAAGAACCGTCCATTCATCCTGACCTCTTCTCCGTCGATGGATATTCTGATTTCCAGCAACCTGGAACGTCTGATTTATCTCTCCACCGGCTGCGATGCGGAGGAGACCAAGAAACGCATGGAAGAGCTTTCGAAAGATGGCAAATATTCGGTTACCGACGAGATGCGTGCGCGTATGGCAGATTTTGTCGGCGGTTATGCCGATCAGGCGGCAAATGCAGCCGAGATCAAGCGTCTCTACGATGAGACCGGTTATATGATCGATACGCATACCGGCGTTGCATCCTGCGTATACCATAACTATGTGAAGGAGACAGGCGATACCAAGAAGACAGTTATCGCATCGACGGCAAGCCCATATAAATTCTCCCGCAGCGTCATGGAGGCAATCTTCGGCAGCGAAGAAGGCAAGGGCGAGTTCGAGCTTATCGACGAGATGGAGAAAGCATCCGGCGTGAAGATCCCGCAGGCGATCGAGGAGATCCGCAAGGCAGAGATCCGTCACAACCGCCAGTGCAAGCCGGAGGAGATGGAGAAGACCGTTTCGGAGATTTTACAGTAAAAGTTACAAAATATTAAAATAATTGCCTGTTATTTTTTTGACAGGCTAGGCAAATACTGAATTATGGTATATAATAGACTCTGGTTAGATCAAAAAGAGACAACGAGGAGGTTTGTATATGTTAGTTAGTGCGAAGGAAATGCTTCAGAAGGCAAGAGATGGCAAATATGCGGTTGGTCAGTTCAACATCAACAATCTTGAATGGACCAAAGCGATTTTACTGACGGCACAGGAGCAGAACTCACCGGTTATCTTAGGTGTTTCTGAGGGCGCAGGCAAGTATATGACTGGCTTTAAGACAGTATCTGCGATGGTAAAAGCGATGATCGAAGAGCTGAACATCACGGTTCCGGTTGCGCTGCATCTGGATCACGGCACCTACGAGGGCTGCTACAAATGTATCGATGCTGGATTTTCTTCCATCATGTTTGACGGCTCCCATTATCCGATCGCCGAGAACGTAGAGAAAACCAAAGAATTAGTCAAAGTCTGCGCGGAGAAAGGTATTTCCCTGGAGGCTGAGGTTGGTTCCATCGGCGGCGAGGAAGACGGCGTGATCGGTATGGGCGAATGTGCAGATCCGAACGAGTGCAAGGCGATTGCAGACCTCGGAGTTGATATGCTGGCAGCAGGTATCGGCAATATCCACGGCAAATATCCGGCAAACTGGCCAGGCTTAAGCTTTGAGACGCTGGCAGCCGTAAAAGAAAAAGTAGGCGATATGCCGCTGGTTCTTCACGGTGGTACCGGTATTCCGGAAGATATGATCAAGAAAGCCATTTCTTTAGGTGTAGCGAAGATTAATGTAAATACTGAGTGCCAGCTGGCATTTGCAGAGGCAACCCGCCAGTATATCGAGGCTGGTAAGGATCAGCAGGGCAAAGGATTTGACCCGCGTAAACTTCTTGCACCTGGTTTTGAGGCGATCAAAGAGACGGTTAAGACAAAGATGGAACTGTTCGGTTCTATCGGAAAAGCCTGATGAATAAGTAAGGTTCATGACCGGACTGCAGGAATGTACATTTCGCAACGCGGATATACATACCGGCGGTCCGGTCTGTTTTCATATTAATGTGAGGGATTGAATGAGCGAGATTATCAATGTACCGGAAATTTTCGGAAAAAATGTGTTTAATGACAAGGCGATGCAGGAACGCCTTCCGAAAAGTGTTTACAAAAAACTGAAGAAAACCATTGAAGACGGAGCTGAGCTGGATCCGTCCATCGCAGATGTTGTCGCACACGCGATGAAAGACTGGGCGATCGAGCGCGGTGCGACGCATTATTCCCATTGGTTCCAGCCGCTGACCGGCATCACGGCAGAAAAACATGATGCGTTTATCTCCGTACCGGATTCCAACGGACGCGTTATCATGGAGTTTTCCGGTAAAGAGCTGATTAAGGGCGAGCCGGATGCATCCTCGTTTCCGTCGGGCGGACTTCGTTCCACCTTTGAGGCACGCGGCTATACAACCTGGGATTGTACTTCCCCGGCATTTCTGCGGGAAGATACGCTGGGCGTGACACTCTACATACCGACTGCATTCTGTTCGTACCGCGGCGAAGCACTGGATAAGAAGACGCCGCTGCTGCGTTCCATGCAGGCAATCAACGAGCAGGCACTCCGGATTCTCCGCCTGTTTGGAAATACGACTTCCCACCGTGTGATTCCGTATGTGGGACCGGAGCAGGAGTATTTTCTGGTTGATAAGAACAAATATTTACAGAGAAAAGACCTGATCTACACCGGTCGTACCCTGTTTGGCGCGATGCCGCCGAAAGGGCAGGAGATGGATGATCACTATTTTGGAAGCATCCGTCCGAGAGTCGGTGCGTTCATGAAAGAGTTAAATGAGACATTGTGGCGTCTGGGGGTCAGTGCAAAGACACAGCACAACGAAGTTGCACCAGCACAGCATGAATTAGCGCCAACCTATTGTCAGGTCAATCTGGCAGTCGATCACAACCAGATGGTCATGGAGGCGATGAAGCGTGTCGCAGGACATCACGGTCTGACCTGTCTGCTGCATGAGAAACCATTTGACGGAATCAATGGTTCCGGTAAGCACAACAACTGGTCCCTGACGAGCGACGACGGCATCAACATGATGAATCCGGGCGAGACGCCGCACGAAAATGTACAGTTCCTTCTGGTTCTGGCGTGCATCATGAAAGCAGTTGACAGACACGCGGATCTGCTGCGCGAGTCCACCGCGATTCCGGGCAACGATCATCGTCTGGGTGCGGCAGAGGCGCCGCCAGCGATCATCTCTATTTTCCTGGGCGAGCAGCTGGAGGATGTTATCGATCAGCTGTGCAGCACGGGCGAAGCCGCACATTCTAAGAAAGGCGAGGTACTTCAGACGGGAGTAGCGACACTTCCGGATTTCGTCAAGGATGCAACCGACCGCAACCGTACTTCACCGTTTGCGTTTACCGGTAACAAATTCGAGTTCCGTATGGTTGGTTCTTCGGATTCTGTTTCATCCCCGAACGTCGTGCTCAACACGATCGTGGCAGAAGCGTTTAAAGAGGCTGCGGACGAATTGGAAAACAGCGATGATTTTGACAGCGCAGTCCATGATATCATCAAGCGTCTGTTTGCAGAGCACCGCCGTATCATTTTCAGCGGAAATGGTTATTCTGAGGAATGGGTTAAAGAGGCAGAGCGCCGTGGACTCCCGAACCTGAAAGCGGGTATCGATTCTGTCGAGGCAATCCGGACCGAGAAAGCGATCAAGCTCTTTGAAGAATTTGGCGTGTACACCCGGACCGAGCTGGAATCCCGCGCCGAGATTGAGTATGAGGCATATTCCAAGACCGTCAACATCGAGGCAAAGACGATGATCGACATGGCGGGCAAGCAGATCATCCCGGCGGTTGTCAAATATACGACTCAGCTTGCTTCCTCCCTGACAGCCGTCCGGACTGCCTGTGAGGAGGCCGATGTCAGTGTCCAGAAAGAACTGCTTTTAGAGACCTCTGATAAACTTTCAGAGATGAAGGTGGCATTGGCGGCACTCAAAGATATCCTGGCAAAGGCATCTGCGATCAAGGATAACAAAGAAAAAGCATTCGCCTATCTGCATGAGGTGTGCCCGGCGATGGTAGCTCTCCGTAAACCGGCAGACGAACTGGAAATGCTGGTAGATAAAGAATTATGGCCATTTCCGAGTTATGGGGATTTGGTGTTTGAGGTGTAGGCAGCTTTTAGAAGGTATGATTTTAATTAAAAAGATTTTGACCATCGATATAAGCTATGAATCGTTGGTCAAAATCTTTTTTTAACAACACTTATATATTTTGCAAATACGGTTTATTTCCGTCCAGGACCCTGCGTCTGTCCCTCCTGAATCGTATCGCCCTGATTGGAGGTAAATCCGTTAATCCGTTTATCGGACGAATTTGACGAAGAGCCTGACGAGCTGGAGTTCGATGTCGTCGGTGCGGTGTAAGACGTGCCGTTGCTGTAGATGCGGCTTGGTACATTGCCGGTATCGCTGGTGGAACTGCTGCTTGTCTGGTTATTCGAAGAGCCTGACGAACTGGAAGTCCCGCCCGGCGTGGAAGTGGAGCTGCTGTAGCCGCTTCCAGGAATCGGAACGGTTGTGCCCGACGAAGAAGCATTTGACGAGCTGGAGCTGTTGGAACTTCCCGGTGCAGTAAAACTGGTCGAAGGATCGGAACTATTCGAATTGTTGGTGTTACCTGAACTGGAGGTCCCTGAATTGGAATTGTTCGAAGCCGTTCCGCTTGGCCCCGAAGTGCTGCTTGAAGAAGAACTGCCAGACGAAGTCCCTGTTCCCTGTGAAGCACTTGGGTCAAAATAGCTGTCGCTCATGCCGGAGAGACTGGACGGTGGATTCTGGCACGCACCGCTCTTGGCAAAGGTGTATTTCACCGAATCAATCGTCCGGGTTGTGTTCGAAGCCATCTTACCGTTCTCATCCAGATAATAGTAGGTGCCGGATACCTTAATCCAGCCTTTCTGACGGTGTCCGTACTCATTGAAATAGTACCAGGTGCCGTCGATCTGCTTCCAGCCGCGGCTCATATTGCCGTCTGTCTTGTCCATGTAGTAGGTGTTTCCGTTGCTGTCATTGAGCCAGCCAGTCAGCATCTTGCCATCATGGAGATAGTAGTATTCATTTTTGATGAGCTGCCAACCGGTCAACAGTTTTCCATTTTCGTCGAGATAATACCAGGTGCTGTTTACCTTCTGCCAGCCAGTCCGCATCGCCCCGTCCGTGCCGAAATAGTACCAGGTGCCGTTATCCATCTTCTGCCAGTTGGTAAACATCCGTCCATCATCGCCCAGATAATACCAGACCGTATCAAGCTGGAGCCAGCCCTTCTGCATCACACCGTACTGGTTAAAATAGTACCAGTAGTTGTTGATTTTCTGCCATTTAGTCATCATCTCGCCGCTCTGGTTGAAATAATACCAGGCGGAAGTGGATGAATCCTGACGCCATCCGGTCACCATTTTGCCGGTCGATTCATCCATATAATAATATTTCTCTCCGATATGTACCCATCCGGTATGCTTCTGACCGTCGTCGGTCATGTAGTACCAGTAGTTTCCGTCCTTCAGCCATCCGGCCGCACGGCTCTGGGAAGAAGGAAGCAGCCCCATGGCACCGATCAGGCAGGCAAGCCCAAGCAGCTTTGCATATCTTTTCCGCATCGCGTATCCCCCTTGCAATGTGATTTATCGTTATCTATGATTACAGTAGAAATTAATATCAAAGATGTTGGGGTCAAAAGGCATTTTGACCCCTCTGATACCAGATTGCTCCGCACTATATGCTCCCGCAATCTTCAAAAACATTCGTAATTCGCTCATTTTTCTTTGAAAAATGGCTACTTACTCATGTTTTTGGCGGGTCCCAAGGGCAAAAATTCTCCTGCAAGCAAGCTTGCGTCGAACTTCTGACCTTTTGACCCTGGTATCATATCAAATTACTTTATAAGTATAACATAGAAAAATGTAAAATACCTAACGGAAATATTACAATTTTAACAAGTCCTCGGAAACAATTTTTCGATAATAATTTTTCGCATACCGGTACATCACGATCGTGTAATCGCCAAATTCGCGCCCTTCCATACTCTTGAAGACCGCCCAGAGCGCCCACAGGAAACCGCCGAGCGCCGCATAGGCATACGTGACAAAGCGTTCCTCGTCTGATGGGGCGTGCTGGAGGTATTCTTCCAGAAGGTGGTCAAGCTCTTCCTGTGAATAATATGAATAAATACTGCACATCGCAATATCAATGAGCGGATCGCACATGCCTGCATACTCCCAGTCGATCAGACGCAGGGAGCCGTCCGGCAGAAACAGGAAATTGTCTGCAACCGAATCAATATGGGAGAGGCAGCAAGGACGTTTCAGTGTATCCAGCCGATCCATCAGTTCATTCATCCGGGCGCGGACCGCCGGGTAGTCCTCGAACAGCATTTCCTCATGTCCGCGGCAGATCCTTTCATAAAAATCAATCCGTTCCCGAATGCGGAACGTGTGCGGAACCGTCACGCCGGAATGATGCAGCTTCCGCAGCATCTCCATGCAGGCGGCCATCTCCTGCGGATTCTTTGCATCCGCATTCCGAGCGCCCTCATAATACTGGGCGATCTTGTAGCCGGTTTTTCCGTCAAAATACAAAATATGTTCGGTAATGCCAAGCGGTGTGACCGCCTTGTAAACAGCCTCCTCCTCTTTCCGGTTAATCAGAAATTCTGTTCCCGGACCCGGAATGCGGCAGATATAATGTTTTCCATCCAGTTCAAACAGGAACGACTGGTTTGTCATACCAGATTTGAGACAGCGGATGTTGTGTATCGCTTCCTCTTTTACATTGAAAACGTGTGCGACCAGCTGCATGGCGGCATTGTCCGAATGATTCTGATATTTCGGATCAAACAGGCGCAGTTCTTCCAGGTTTTCAAACTCATAGACCTGATCCGCCGGCTGGCAGTTCATCGAAAAATCCAGTTCTTTGATATGATCGACGACAACCTGTTCCCAGTACCATTGTTCTGTGCCAGGCTGATGATAGGCTTCCTCAATGAGCGGAATGAGCTGGTTGGAAAAATCACGCGAGAGGAACGCAGGTCCATACATGACCCAGGAATCATGCCCACCGACCTGCACCGATGTGATACGTCCCTTTTTATTAGAAGAAAGACACCATTCCGACGTTTCACCATCCATATAAACAGAAGAGTACCATGCGCCGCACTCATATTTATGGTACATATTGTTCCGAATCCAGTTGTCCGAGACAAGCAGATACATATTGCGGCCGCGGAACAGCTCGCGGGCATGGTAGATCGTAGCCAGATTATTTTTGGTGGCGTACTCCGGGTTATAGAGGAGTTTGACCTGATATTTGTCGATCAGATATTCAAACTTTTCCTTTAAATAACCGACGATAATTGTGATATCCGTGATCCCCGCTTCATGGAGCTGCTTGATCTGGCGCTCAATCATCCGCTCGCCAAACACTTCCAGAAGCCCCTTCGGTGTCTCAAACGTCAGCGGCACAAACCGGGAGCCAAACCCGGCGGCGGTAATGACGGCGCCATCCACTTTAAATTGTTCCAGATACTTAAGCCCCTGTTCGGTCAGCAGATATTTCCCCGTATCCATATCCGTCATGAGAAATGCCTCCTCCAGGCAGTCCCCAAGCAATTTATTCACAGTCCCCAGGGAAAGATTCAAAATCGAAGCAAGCTCCCGCTGGGTCACATCCGGATTCTCATAGAAACTCCGGCAGATCAGTCCATAGCGATCCATATAAAACCTCCTGAATTATTAAATTCTTTTATTTTTCTCTTATATATTCACGTATTTCGTCATCATTATAGATGGATAAGAGTGAAAATAGGTTCTAGCTGTTGTGTGTTCAAAAAATAAAATTAAAAGTGATATATGAACATTATAGCATAAACACAGAGAAAGTAAACGGAAAAAGCAATGCTGCGGGGGGAAGAATAAAGACTGTTACTGGGCACGTATGCGTGAACAGTGACGAAAGGCTTGATAAGGTGGTCTGTGGGAAATAAGAAACGTAAAAAATACTGGAAATATAGGCATTTTGGCGGTTAAAACATGATTGTACAAATATAAATACTATTACGAAACTATAAAGAATTTTCGTAAAAAATCCGTAAGAAAATGCACAGATAAATGTTATGGTATTTTGGAAAAACGTGTATTATAATGTGGGTGTATCGGAGAAAGGCAGTACTTCACAGGGAAGAGAAACATAGGAAATACAGACAATATTCCACTTCAAAATAAAAAGTTGGAAATTCTGTAAAAAAACTATTGATAATTTTCCATATCCGAAGTATAATGACCTGGTAATGCAGTTAGGATTTCGAGAAAAATATTTCAAAAAGTAAAAAGGAGAGTGCATTAATTATGAGAAAGCAGACTAAATTAGTTGCAGTACTTTCTGCAGCAGCTTTACTCGCTATGGGTGCTTCCATGACTTCTTTCGCAGCTGGTTGGGAGAAAGATGACGCTGGAGTTTGGCACTACTATGACAGCGATGATGAGATGGTAACCGATGAGTGGAAGAAAGATGGCGGTAAATGGTTCCATCTTGACGAAGATGGTGAGATGGAGACAGATACATGGGTAGATGATGACTACTATGTAGCTGAAGATGGTCATATGCTGACCAACGAGTGGAAAAAGACCATGGCTGATGAGGATGAAGATGATCCGGAAGACGGCGGCGAGCATTGGTACTACTTTAACAACAAAGGTAAAAAAGTTACCGATACAGATAAGAAGATCAATGGCAAGACCTACTACTTCAACGAAGATGGTGAGATGCAGTATGGCTGGCACGAGGAAGACGGCAACGCATACTACTTAGGTACTGAGGACGAAGGTTGGAGAGCTGAGTCTCAGTGGCTGTGGCTTGAGAAATCCGGTAACAATGAGAACGATCTGGATGATGATGATGATCTGGAAGTAGTTCTTGATTGTTCTGAAGATGACAACTGTGATGATGAGGGTTGGTACTGGTTCCAGTCTTCTGGTAAAGCATATCATGACACAGGCAAGAAGAAAATCAACGGCAAATACTATATGTTCAACGAGCACGGTCAGATGCTGTACGAGTGGATTGATGGTAAGGCTGTTGAACAGGGTTCCAACGCACAGCTTGATGGTAACCTTGCTAAGGGCGAATTAGCTACAACCAGCGTAATGAGATACTACAACGAAGTTGAAGATGGTTCCAGAGGTAACGGCTGGTATCAGATCGACGGCGCTGAGGATCTGGATGCTGATGGTGATACAGACTGGTACTACATCGATGACGGTGAAGTTAAATACGCTGATGGCGGTTCCAAAGACTTCGCTACTTACGATGATGACGGAGCTGTATACGTTCAGAGAATCAAAATTGAAGGTAAATACTTCTCCTTCAACGAAAAAGGTCAGATGCAGGATGGCTTACAGTACTGCCAGGCTGACGGCGGATTCTACTACTTCGATGCCAACGGCTATCAGAAGACTGGCCGCGTAACATCTGTAGAGAACGACGATGATGATTACACATTCTACTTCAACACCAAGAATGGTAAGAATGGTCTTGGCTACAATGGTCTGAAAGATGATTATCTGTACTTCAACGGTAAGAGACTGGATGCAGATGATGACTACAGACTGTACTACTATGATGGAGATATCTATCTGACCAATACCAAGGGTAAAGTTCAGAAGACCTCCAAGAAGTATGACATCGAGAACAAGGGCATCGCTGAGGATGATGTAAAAGTAGAGATCAGCGGCAAGAAAGTTGTATCCGTTACTTTAGCTAGCGGTAAGACAATCAAAGCTGAGGATCTGATTGCTGATGCAGAAGCTCAGTTTGGTAAAGATGTTGTTACAGAGGATCAGATCGTATCTGTACCGTTCATCCAGCTGTATGATGACGATATTTATACCTACACAAATCTGGCTGGTACTAAGGCTGTTGAAGGTTGGTTAGGATTAAACAAATAATTAATCTGAATTTTATTCGATTAGTCATTTGACCTAGGATAATTGAGAAGCGGTATTTCAGGATATTTCCTGGAATGCCGCTTCTTTTTTAGTAAAAAGAGCTCCGATACCTCGAAGTGTTTCGAGATGGCGGAGTTTTTTATGTGGTCGCAATGTAAATGAAGCCTGTCTGTATGACTGCATTTGCCCTCTGTCAGTTAAAGAATAGAATATGCAAAACTCTCTGCAGTACTATCATTTTGAGTTTAAGCATATCTTCCAAGTCTTGTTTCACTGATTCTTTCATGATATGATAATAAAAACAACAAATTATCATGATGTGTGATAAACGTGCAGTTTTATTAAAAAGAGAGGGAGCCATATGGGTATATATTTAAATCCCGGAAACGCAGCTTTTTCAGAAGCGGTGCATTCTCAGATCTATGTAGATAAAACAGAGCTGATTTCTTATACCAACAGTGTGCTGGCAACAAACCAGAAAAATATCTGCGTCAGCCGCCCAAGGAGATTTGGAAAATCCATTACAGCCAATATGCTGGCTGCTTATTATAGTAAGGGATGTCAGTCTGATACTTTATTTAAAGACCGAAAAATCAGCTGTTCAAAAGATTATAAAAAATATTTAAACACTTACACAACTATATTTTTAAATATCCAGGAATTTTTAAGTCGAAGCTCTAATGTAGAAGAATTGATTCAGCGGATCCGGCGTTCACTCATGAGAGAAATTCGCCGTGAATATCCAACGATTGATTTTTATGATGAATTAGATCTGACGGAAAATATGAAGGAAATTTATGCTGAAACAAATGAGCCATTTATTATAATCATTGATGAATGGGATTGTATTTTTAGGGAATACGCAGAAGATAAAGCGGCTCAGGAACGATATCTGGATTTTCTTCGTGATTTTCTAAAGGATAAGGCACATATACATCTGGCATATATGACAGGAATATTGCCAATAAAAAAATACGGTACCCATTCTGCGCTCAATATGTTTGATGAATTCTCGATGGCAAATCCAGGTGTTCTGGCGCAATATGTCGGTTTCACAGAAAATGAGGTGCGCTGCCTCTGCTCAGATTATCAAATGGATTTGGCAGAAATCAAAGAATGGTATGATGGATATCGCTTTGAAAAAGCCTCTTCTATTTACAGTCCGCGTTCGGTTGTGGCTGCTATGACTTCTGGTATCTGCGATTCTTATTGGAACCAGACCGAAACATTTGAGGCACTGCGCGGATATATTGACATGAATTTTGATGGGCTGAAAGACGATGTTCTCAGCATGATGGCCGGAGAAATGGTACCGGTCAATACAGGTAGTTTCAGCAATGATATGACGACATTTCACAGCGAGGATGATGTCCTGACTTTGCTGATTCATCTGGGATATCTTGGATACGATTTCAGCCATAAATCAGTTTTTATTCCGAATAATGAAATCCGTGGAGAGTTTGTAAATGCGGTTTCGGTTTCTCAATGGGGAGAGGTCTCGAAAGCATTAAAAAACTCAGCTGATTTACTTAATGCTATCTGGAGAAAAGATGAAGAAAAAGTAGCTGTCTATATGGAACAGGCTCATTTTGAAACATCCCATTTACAGTATAATAATGAAAATGCACTGAGTTATACTGTATCACTGGCACTCTACGCTGCCAGAAACTTTTATCAGGTTTATCGTGAATTTCCATCGGGATCTGGATTTGCAGATATAGTTTATTTACCGCGAAAAGAATTTCCGGATAAGCCAGCTTTGATTGTCGAACTAAAATGGAACAAATCGGCCGAAGGCGCAATTCACCAGATATTAAAAAAACAATATTTCCAGAATCTGGAAGATTATTCAGGAAATATGCTGCTGGTTGGAATCAATTATGATTTAAAGACGCGAAAACATGAATGTAAAATTTTAGAATTTAAAAAATGAAAAGCAAGTTATTTGTCACGGCGGCAGTAAAAAGAGATGTTGATTGAGAAATCCTCTTTTTGCGGCCGATGTGATTTGACATCCAATTCAAATCTGAATCATTAAGCTGATAGCTTGATATAAGAGGACTCCGTCACTTCAGAGAAGTCTGAGGTGGCGGAGTCCTCTTTTTGTCAAGGTCGAACGTTGTACCGTTTACTAATTCAATCTTTCAAATATACCAGGCAGCGTTTCTTAAAAAAAGCAATTCCATAACACAAAATTTTATCATAGGAATCCTCAAATTCTTTTGCATACATTTTTTCATCGATCTGGGCAAGTGCTTTTTGGCAGGATTGTTTCATCTGGTCAAGCGTGCTGGAATATTTCACTTCAAAAAGGGCCAATTGTCCATTTTCAGAGTCGTAGACAATCACATCGCTTCGTCCTTCTCCATGCTCTTTATTCGACTCCACCACATAACCGGCACCAGTAAAAATACCTGCCAGAAATGCATGGTAAAAGTCTTCTCGGTAATCATGATAACTGATGGTTTTTCTTAAAAGTTTATTCATCTCATCCGTCATCCTGTCGCTGTTTCCATCCCATACCGCATGAAATAATTCTGTGCGGTTCCAATGCTTCGTTGATTCGTTAAACCATTTTATAATTGTTGACTCAAAAATATCTTTGATTTCCCTATTCGGAATCATCAACGCGGTTGTTCCATCTGGAATAGTTTCTTGAATATCCATCTCTCGAACGCGCGTCAGATAACCGGTTAAATATAAAATACTCCATAAGTTATCCTCGGAAGAATGAAGATAATCATAGGTTAAATTTTCTTCAATCTTTTGGAAAATATATCCGCCGGACAATAATTTTTCCAATTTCATTGTGATACTGCTTCCAGCATAATCAATGAAAGAGCGAATAATTGCATTATCGCTTGTATTCTTCCAATAACTCTCAGGCTTCATGGAAGGATTATGCTGAAGATCCCGAAGATAATTCATCACATCCCACGGGCAATATACATCAAAGCATCCGAAATGATAACCGTCATACCAGGCTTTAATTTCATCCGAATATTCGGCAGTATTGGATTCCTTTAAAATCTGATTTACATCGTTTTGTGTAAAGCCAAAATATTCATTTAATCGAGAATCTGTGATGGTATCCGAAACAAAATTATTGGTTCCAGTGAAGATACTTTCTTTAGCAATTTTCAAGCATCCTGTCACAACCGCAAAGCAGAGGCTGGAATTATCTTTTAATGAGGTACTCATCATTGCTTTCATGATTTCCAGCATTTCCTGATAATACCCATTGCTGCTTGCTTTCGCAACGGGAACATCGTATTCATCCAACAAAAGAATAACTGTCTTCCCATAATAAGCCTGCATCATTTTCATCAAAATCAGGATAGAACCCTTTACATCTGTTGCAGATGCAGTCTGATTTTTTAGTCGTTTAAAAATCTCTTTATATGCATCGCTGACGGCATCGCTTTGCTCCAAATAAGAGTATTCGATGCATATCTGGGATATGACAAATTTCAGCATATCAAAAGCACTGTCAAATGTAATCCCATCTACATCCTTAAAGGTAATAAAAAGAGTCGGACGCTGATTCATCCATGTTTGACAAATAGCTGATTCATGACTGATTTCCAAATCTTGAAATAACGAATGGTTATCATGTCGAATATCGAAAAAATGTTCCAGCATACTCATAGCCAGCGTCTTTCCAAATCGTCTGGGGCGAGTAATCAGCGTGACGTTTGCTGTGCTTTTCTTTAATAATTCCGAAATGAGTCCCGTTTTATCCACATAGTAATATTCATTTTCACGTATCTGAGAAAAATCCGAGACGCCAACCGGAATATTAAGATTCGTCATAGAATCATCGCTCCTTTCGAAAAATCAGGCTGTTTTTATTATCATATCATGAAAGGCTGGGGGAAACAAGGTGGAGAAAGAGATTGAAAAGATAGAAAAAGTCCCCTGGGAATCGCCCTAACAAAAAAGGGTTGTTACACCATATAAGTGCACAACCCTTTTCATTTTATTCAGATCTGCCACACGTTTGTGTAACAGCTCTTCTTTAAATGTTATTTGAGATATAGATTATTTATTAGCTACAGCGTTCTGTGCTGCCTCGTAAGCATCTGTATTCTCGTAGTGTGTAACGCCCAGTGCATCCTGATAAATTGCATTGTCGAACAGCTCAATCTTCGGTAATGTAGCGGCGTTCTTATAGGTGCCCTCAGAACCATCTTTAGTAGAAGAGGCAATCTCGTATGTGTTTCTGAACGTAAACTTAACGTCATCACCAAAATTTTCTACATCATACTCTTTAGAAGTAGATTTCTGAAGTTTACCTTTGTTGTTTACCAGATAGTATTTCTTATCTACAACATAGATTCTGTAATCATCATCTGCTTCCAGTCTCTTGCCATTCCAGTAAAGGTAACCGGATTTCTCACCTGTATAACCCTGACCATTCTTACCATTCTTGGTCTCGAAGTAGTAGGTGTAGTTATCATCCTCTTCTTCAACATTAGCAATCTTGCCGGTCTTCATATAACCATCATTGTCGAAGTAGTAGAATTTCTTATCGATCATCTGTAAACCAGTCTGCATCTGACCAATTTCATTGAAGCAGAAGTTCTTGCCATTGATCTTGATCTTCTTGGTATATACTTTAGCACCGTCATCAGTTAAGTCAGTATTGTTCTTCTCACCGTCATCAGCTTTCTTAGCCTTACCGTCTTTGAAGTAATACCAATCGGTATCATCGCCTGCCTTAAGTGCATCAGCACCATCGATCTGATACCAGCCATCAGCTCTCCAGCCCTCTTCAACTACGTTCATGTAACGTACTTCAGAAGCGGTAGCTTCGATGGAATCGCTATCCAGTTTTGCATTGGAAGCCACGTTTGCTTTAACACCATTGATCCACTCATACAGCATCTGACCATGATTGTTGAAGTAGTAGTATTTACCGTTGATCTTTTTCTGCTTAGCGTCTTTGTACATCTTACCGTCGCTACCGAACCAGTACCAACCTTCTTCATCACACGGATCATCATCATTCTGAGAATCATGGCTTACGGCATCTGCTGCATCTTTCTCATCATCATCTTCGGAATCCGGAGCAGCTAACCACAGCCAAGAAGAGTTGGTTCTAGCACCGTCATCCTCTTCGCCTAAGTAGTATACGTTGTTGTTAGAATCAGCATACCAACCATACTGCATTTTTCCATCTTCATCGAAGAAGTAAGTCTTGCCATTGATCTTTTTATCATCAGAAGTGGTCTTTTTACCCTTGCTGCCGAAGTAGTACCAGCTTTCGCCATCCTCGTCCGGATCATCCTGATCGTCATCGGACACGGTCTTCTTCCACTCGTTAGTCAGCATATGACCATCTTCAGCTACATAGTAGTCATCGTCTACCCAAGAATCTGTCAGCATGTTGCCGTCATCATCCAGATAGAACCACTTACCACCGTCTTTTTTCCACTCGCCTGTTACCATCTCATCGTCGCTGTCATAGTAGTGCCAAACACCAGCGTCATCTTTCTCCCAACCAGCTGCGAAAGAAGTCATGGAAGCACCCATAGCGAGTAAAGCTGCTGCAGAAAGTACTGCAACTAATTTAGTCTGCTTTCTCATAATTAATGCACTCTCCTTTTTACTTTTTGAAATAATTTTCTCGAAATCCTAACTGCATTACCAGGTCATTATACTTCGGATATAGAAAAGTATCGGGAGGTGGGATTTGTCGATTTTTCGTTTCTTTTTTTCGTTGACTTTTCTTTCTTTCCCAAATACAATAGAAGAAAGAAAGAAAGAAAGAAAGAAAGAAAGAAAGAAAGAAAGAAAGAAAGAAAGAAAAAAAGAAAGAAAGAAAGGTGAATAGTATGCTTTCGTTTGAGAATCAAGAGGTGGAATTTAAGCAAGAATATGTACCTGAGATTCGAAAAGAAGTAATTGCCTTTGCAAATGCTTCTGGAGGTACTATTTTGATTGGTGTTAGAAAAGATGGAGCAATTATTGGCGTAGATGATCCAGATGCAATCATGCTTCAGGTTGCAGGTTCTTTAAAAGATTCTATCGCACCTGATATTATGCCTTTTGTCAATATAAAAACTGTGGAAATTGACGGAAAAACGGTCGTTGAAATTAATATTGCAACAGGAACGAATCGTCCATATTATATTCGGGAAAAAGGTCTAAAGCCCAGTGGTGTATATGTTCGAAAAGGAAGTTCTTCACAACCCATGACAGATGAGGGCATCCGGGAAATGATCATTCAAAGCGGCAGATGTTCCTATGAAACAAGCCGAAGCATGAATCAGGATTTGACATTTGAGTATTTTGAAAATGAGATGCACAAACGAAAAATTGCGTTTGGAAGATCACAGATGCAAACATTAAAACTGATAGGTGATGATCATTTATACACAAATCTTGCATTGCTATTATCGGATCAATGTGAAGTAACAACAAAAGTGGCTCTTTTTCAAGGAACAGATAAAGCGGTTTTCAGAGATAGAAAGGAATTTTCTGGTTCTATTTTAAAACAATTGGAAGACGTTTATCAGTTTATTGATTTAAACAATAAAACGCAAGCCAGTTTTTCGGGTTTAATCCGTATTGATAAAAAAGATTACCCAGAAGAGGCAATCAGAGAAGCGCTTTTAAATAGTATCGTTCATCGAGATTATTCGTTTAGTGGAAGTAATATTATAAATATTTATGACGATCGTATAGAAATTGTCTCATTGGGAGGATTGGTTTCCGGACTGGAATTAAATTCTATTTTTCTGGGTGTATCGCAGCCAAGGAATCCTAATTTGGCAGCTATTTTTTATCGCATGATGTTAATAGAAAGTTATGGTACAGGAATTGGAAAAATTCAACGAGCCTATGGAGATAACGAAAAAAAGCCTTTTTTTGAAACAGCAAAAGGTGTTTTCCGTGTTACACTTCCAAATAGAAACGAAGGAATACAAAAGCTGTCAAAACCAAGGAAACGTCTGGTAGCAGTTTACCGACAGCCGCTATCTTCTGAAAAAGCTGAAATTCTCTCATATGTAGCAGAGCATAAAAAAATAACAAGAAAAGAAACCGAAGCGCTTTTAAATATAGGTACAACAAAAGCGTATAGGATCTTAAAGGAATTATCCAGTGCCGGAAAATTGCATATAAATGGTTCTGGAAAAAATGTTTATTATACAGGAGAGTAAGCGATTAGCTAAATCAGAACTTAAACGTGCAAACTGGAAGCTCGGATTCCGATTCAGCTTTGCTGACCTGAAAAGATGAAAGAAACCAAATATACCGTTAAATACACGACCGGTTTCAAAAAAGACTACAAACGAGCCATAAAGCGTGGCATGAAGATCGAGCTGCTGGAGCAGGTCGTAGCATTGCTGGCAATGGGCGAGCCGCTGCCGGATAAGAACCGCGACCATGACCTGTCCGGCGATTGGGCAGGTCATCGGGAATGTCATATTCTCCCGACTGGCTGCTTGTGGATGGTGTTTGTCAGCGTGTCAAAATTCTCATACTTGTCAATCAAGGCTATAAATTTCTCTGCTGATTTCTGGCTCTGCTCGTAGCCGGTAACAGCCTTTTCCAGTTCCGCGATCTCAATCTCAAGTTCGTCTTGAAACAAAAATGCTCTAAGTGATTTCTTCACTAACCATGACAAATATCATGATTAAGAAGTCACTTAGAGCATATATCATTTCTTGTTTATCTGTCTTTATTTTTCTTTTGGCTGCACGCAGCGGCTGAATCCCCGCTCGCTTACATAAAGTACGGCTGCGGCCGGAATTGCTGTTACGCAGACAACCAGCAGGTTAAAAATCCATTTAAAATTGGTAATGAAGTGCAGGCTCTGCGGAACTGTGATTTTATCATATAAAAATGCCAGAATCTGTGGATCTCTGGTTAAAGTAAATGCTAAAAATGCCACTCCGATTCCCAGCACAATCGCCATGCCAAAAAGGATTCCCCAGACACTCCAGGTTGTTTTTGTATTAGCTGTCATACTCGATTGCCTCCTTAAAATTGATGGCTTTAGTGTAACGCAAAGATGTGTTCCTTTTGTGAAGAATACATAAAATTTCTGGTTATCTTTGTAAAAAGTATTTTATATACAAAAAGCAGCATACAGAGGCACGATTTTCTTGTTTTCATCAAATACAATTAATGTTGTTTCGCGGACAATCGTCTGACTGGATATATGAGAAAGAATCGGAACCAAGTATTCAGGACTAATGTCTTCATCAAATGTCTGCTTAAGCTTTGGATTTGTATCAAAATTAAAGTAAACAGTATTTTCGTAATGGGTACGTCCAAATTCGAGAACAGAATAGGTTTTGCCTACCTGTCTGGCCCCCTGCAATATCAATGGTTTGCGATGTTTACTGTTTTTCCAGTATTCTAAAAATATTGTAATTTTTCGATACATGAAAACACCTCCCGATACTTTTCCATATCCGAAGTATAATGACCTGGTAATGCAGTTAGGATTTCGAGAAAAATATTTCAAAAAGTAAAAAGGAGAGTGCATTAATTATGAGAAAGCAGACTAAATTAGTTGCAGTACTTTCTGCAGCAGCTTTACTCGCTATGGGTGCTTCCATGACTTCTTTCGCAGCTGGTTGGCAGAAAGATGACGCTGGTGTTTGGCACTACTATGATAGCGATGATGAGATGGTAACAGGCGAGTGGAAAAAAGATGGCGGTAAATGGTTCCACCTCGATGATGAGGGAGATATGGAGACCAACACATGGGTAGACGATGACTACTATGTAGGCGAAGATGGCGCTATGCTGACAAACGCTTGGAAGTATACTATGTCTGATGATGATCAGGATGATCCGGATTCCGATGGTAAGCATTGGTACTATTTCAACAACAAGGGTAAAAAAGTTGCTGATCAGGATAAGAAGATCAATGGTAAGACATACCTTTTCAACGAAGATGGTGAGATGCTGTATGGTTGGCAGGATTGGCAAGGAGCTATTTACTACTTCGGTGAAGAAATGGATGGCGCAAGAACAGAGAATAAGTGGCTGTGGCTTGAGAAATCCGGTATGTTAGATACTGATGAGGATGTACAGAAAACAGTTCCTGGTTGCAGTGAAAATGACATCTGTGATGACGAAGGTTGGTACTGGTTCAATGCTTCCGGTAAGATGTACAAAGACGCCGCTAAGAAGAAAATCAACGGAAATCCTGCAAGTTTCTGCAGTTCCTTCGGATTGTTGAAGCGGCTGATATCACCTACTTCTGCAAGGAATCCTGACACTGTCCTGATTCCCACACCTTTGATCTCTAACAGCTTTTCAGCCATCGGAATCTTTCTTATCAGTTCTTCAATTAGAACCATAACTTCCTGTAGACGCGTATTTCTGGATTCATAGTCCTCCAGAAGCATTCGAATTTCCATTCTTGCAGACACCGCACCTTCTTTGCTTCCAACGCTGTGCTCAGCAGCTTCTATCAGGGTCTTCGCCCTCGCCTTTCCAACTGCTCTTAACTTCTCATCACGCCAGATTTGGTTCACTCCATCGATACCTAACGTCAGGATATCTTCAGGGAGTGGTGCTGCTTTAAGGATTAGCATTCCGCTCTTGGCATCCGGCTTTCCGTATACCGTCTTATATTCAGGAAAATATATATTGAACCAACGACTGATTCTGTTTTGAATTCTTGTAAGTTCCGCCTGTAACTGGAATCTTATGTTTGATGCTGTTCTAAGATCAGCATAAACACCATCCGGCAGATATGGGATCATGTAACGTCCCTCCCTAACTAATCCTGCTATAACTTTCGGATCCTTACGGTCGTTTTTAGTCGGATTATTGTCGTCGAGTTCTTTTGATTTTTTCACATGGTGAGGATTTACAAGCACCGGTTTCATTTCATTATCCTGTAGAAACTTTCCAAGATTGAACCAGTAATGCCCTGTCGGTTCCATACCTGGAACCACCTTATCCTTCTCATGTCTTTCTTTGAGGTTCAGGATCCATTCCTTAAATGTCACAAATCCAGCCTCTGTATTGCTAAACTTAAATGGCTTCTTCGAATACTCGATTCCTCTGTAATCAAAAGCTCTGGCATAGTGCATTTCACTTCCGACATCAATTCCGAGTACCAAAGTTTTTTCTGTAATAGCTTCAATTTTTGCGTTCTGTGTGTTAGACTTCATTGTAGATACCTCTCTGTATAATAAGATTTTTACTAACCTGCCAGTCAGTAGTCTTATTGTACTCTGAGGTATTTTCAATTTTCAACGTCTACGCTTTTTATTATACAGGAAGCTCCTTTTACTTTTTGAAATATTTTTCTCGAAATCCTAACTGCATTACCAGGTCATTATACTTCGGATATGGAAAAGTATCGCAAGTTGCAAAAAAAGGGAGAGATAATGTTACTGTTCACAGGTAGGCACTTTTGGAACCGAAAGTGCCGTAAGAAAACGTGGTGGCAGCAGGAATTTGCCGTATTTAAATGCGAAGCCACGGCAAATTCCGTTACTGGGCACGTATGCGTGAACAGTAACGAGATAATAGGGGAAATTTAAGATTTCCTTCCTTGCTATCCACAAAACGAAATGCTATACTGATACAAGCCGTTTCTCTGGTTTTACGAATAAGAAAAGGAGAAGAATGTGATGGAACAGACAGAGATTGCAAGAGAGCAGGGAGCTCCGGCTGCATCCATTTTGGCAGAGCAGGCATGGGAAGGAAAAGTACGAAAAGTTTTTTCATGGATTGTGTCGGTGTATCTGTGTGTGGTGTTTGGGGCATTTCCGCTATATTTCCATAATTATTATTATGATATTCTGGTATCGAAATATCAGTTTTACTGGCTCAGCACGGTTGCGATGCTGGCGTCATGCCTGATCGCAGCGATAGTATTTGCGTGCATGGACTTAAAGCGGTTTGGCGGGGCGCATGTGCGGCATTTTTTTTGCGCGTTTCGACCGTCTGAATTAAAAAAGCAGCCATTTGCCTATAAGGCACTGGCAGTTTTCTGGGGACTGGCACTGATATCGACGGTGCTGTCGGATTATGTGTATGAGTCGTTCTGGGGCAATGAAGGACGATTCAGCGGATTTTTTTTGATTACGCTGTATGTGCTGGGAACGATTGTGAGCAGCAAGTATGGTCGGATGAGAAAATGGTACCTGGATGTGTTTTTGGCATCGTCCGTTCTGGTCTGCCTGTTTGGAATCACAGATTATTTCCAGATGGATTTATTGGGATGGAAAAAGGGCGTGAGCAATGAACAGGGAAACCTGTTTGTATCTACATTGGGAAATATCAACACGTATACGGCGTTTGTGGCGCTTACGATGGCGGTTGCCTGCGGCTGTTTTGTAAGTGAGAGAAAAGTGGGACGCCGTATCTGGTATTATCTGGTTTCGGCGCTGGCCTTTTTTGCATTGATTACCGGACAGAGTGATAATGCATATTTATCACTTGGAATGCTGTTTGCGGTGATGCCGCTGTTTTTATTTACGACATGGCGGGGCATCGCAGATTATGGTATTCTGGCGGCTACGTTTATGACCGTGATCAAGGCAGTAGATACGGTCAATAAAGTATATGCCGATCAGGTCATCGGTCTGGGCGGTGTGTTTGGCGTGTTGGTGCGCTATCGTTATCTGGAGGGAATCGTCGTTTTATTCTGGATTCTGGCGGGGATTCTCTGTGTTTGGAAACGGAAGATGGAACAGACGAATCCAGAGAGCAAACCGGGACGATGGATTTGGCGTGGCTGGTGTGCCGTTTTGATTCTTGGATGCCTGGCAGTGGCATTTGTCCTCTATGATGCAAATCTGGGAGGACATGCGGAACGGTACAGCGCGTTGTCCCAGTATCTTGTTTTTGATGATGACTGGGGGACGAACCGGGGATATTGCTGGAGAATTGGCTGGCAGTCCTATCGCGAGCTGCCGTTCCTGCATCAGTTGTTTGGTTTTGGACCAGACACATATGGAATTCTGACTTGGGATTTCAGGCAGGATGCGCTGGATCGGTATGGAGTTTTCTATGAGAGCGCCCACAACGAATATTTCCAGTACCTTGTTACAATGGGACCGCTTGCGCTTGTATCTTATCTTGCGTTTCTGGGCGGCACCTGCGTGCAGATGTGCAAAAAATGGAAAGAGTGCGCCTGGATCCTGGCGCCTGTTCTGGCGGTGCTCTGCTATGGAGCACAGGCAGTTGTTAATATCAACCTCCCGATCGCGACACCGATTATGTGGGCTATGCTGGCGATTGGGCTTGCACTCACAAGAGAGAAAGCAGAACAGGCAGAATAGCTCAAATAGACAGAACGGATTAAATAGACAGCAAATCCGAGCAGATTCGGCGGAAAAGCCGAAATGACGAACTTTGTCGATTTAGAATTTAAAGTAATGTGTGCACAGTAACCCGTGTCGAAATTTGCGATCGATAGACTCTTTTATTTTTCTTAAAATCGGTTTATAAATAATATGAAAAGAAAAAACGATATGATCGCCTGGCAGAGCTGCGTTATGCAGTGTGGTCATCTGAATGGAAGAACAGGCAGTCAAAAGGAGGAGAGTTTATGGATGAAGCTAAAAAATTGGTCGTTTTAGAGCAGGAAAATGAAGAATTAAAGCGTGAGCTGAGGGAGTTATTTAAAACTCTGGATCAGATGAATCAAAGCTTAAACCGGATGATTGACCACTACATACTCTGTAAGACGGAGAAGGCGGGATAAGCGGAGAGCCTGGATAAGATGGAAAAGAAGAGGCTCATTTATACCAGATGGAGCAGGTGAAAAATCAAATCAAAAATTAAATAGTAGATCGAATATGAAAGCCGCATGATTCAGAAGGTATGTTATCAAACCAGAATGAATCATGCGGCATTTTTTATCTACTCTGTGTAATATGTAGTCGGCGCGTCAATTCCCAGATTAAATCATGCATCCAGGAGACAGTCTGCTCCAGCTGCTCGTTTTTCTCTCTTAGAGCCAATACTTCCTGATAGAGCGTTTCCTTGTCGGAATCTTTTGAAATATCCGGATGGATCTTCGAGGAAGTGGAAGACGATTTTGTTTTACCCGGTGCTGCAGAAGGATCTGTCATCAGTTTGGTGTTATCGGGTGCTGCATTTTGAACCGACGATTTTTCATCATCCAGTGATTTGCTCCGGCCGGATGGCTTTGTCTGCTCTGGTGCCTTAGCCTTGTTCGCCGGTTTGGCTTTAGAATCCAAAGGGATCGCCGCATTAATCATGTGTCTGGAAATCAGGATCTGCCGCTGTGGATAGTCTAAGTCCATGAAATCCTGATACGGAATGGGAAGAGGAGTCATGGCAATTGAGCAATGCGGACACACCGCATTGGCAACGAGCTGAAAGAATCCATAATGTCCACAGTTTGGACAGCAATAAACATTTAAACCACGCATAGAGTTGCCTCCGTAGAAGTAAGAGTTGAGTCATTAGGAGAAAAATGAAAATATCCCCCTTATTATAATACGTTTTAATCGAGAACATTATAACTGGTTTTTAGAAAAAAATTTAAAAATTTCCAAAAAAAATTTCAAAACGATAAAAAAAGACATCTTTTAGAAAAAATACCGCGGTGTCACAAAAGTGTCCTGCGGTATTTGAACGGATGCAATATTATATTCTACTGGATGATTCCAGATGTGTCAACTGTCCAGACAGTATCATTGCTGTCTTTGATATCCTTGAACCCTTTTCCGAGTTCCGGACGGGAAGCGGAAGAGGAGGAAGAGGTTGCTTTCTGGATGGTGCCGCTGGTGTTTACCAGGTAGCGTTTTTCACTGATGGAAACCGGCTCATAGCGGAGTTCCGGATCCGCCTTCTTTAAAAGACCGTTTACATAAACCTGGTTATCGCGCTCGCCATGGTAGCCCTGTCCTTTGAGAGAGCCTTTGGTCTGGAAATACCAGATCTGGTTTTCTTCTAAATCATCATTGTAAATGGTCTGCTTGCCGGTACGCATCACGCCGTCGTCGCCGAAGTAGTAGGAGGCGAAGCTGCCATCCGCCTGTTTCAGGCTCTGAAGTCCGGTCTGCATTTCACCGCGCTCGTTGAAGCAGTAGCGCTCGGAATTGATGGTGAAAATAGCAAGATCCTTCTCGGCAAAGTAAGCGGTTCCGTTTTTAAAGAAGAAGGAAAATGGCTCTTCTTCTTCGCTGATGCCCGGTGCCCCTTCAATGGTGTACCAGCCGCTTGCCCGGCGTCCGCCATTTTCCGGATCGTAATAGCGGAAATCGTTTAAGCTGACAGTGTCTGTGGCAGAGTTGTCCGCTGTTGCTGCTTCGTTTGAAGGTGTGCTGGAGCTTACAAAGCCAGCTTCCGCGACATTGATCCAGCCTGTCTGCATCTGGCCGTCGATGAAAGTGTAGTAGCCATTGTCGATTTTGCGGTCCATCTGGTTTACGATCATGCGTCCTTCGGTGTCAAAATAGCACCAGATATCTTCATCGTCGGTGTCTTTCGTGATGGTTTCCAGCAGAATCCATCCGGTTTTTCTGGCGCCGTCATCCTCCTCGCCGAGGTAGTAGGTCTGTCCGTCCAGCTCCAGAAGCCCGGTCTGCATCAGTCCGTCCTCGTCGAAATAGTAGGTTTTTCCGTTGATGCTCATCCATTTGGCAGTTACAATCTTGCCGTCCTTGCCAAAATAGAGCCAGGAGCCGCCGTCCGGAGAATCCGGGCTGTCATAGCTGATCTCATTTTCAGCCGAAACCCATTGGTTCTTTGCCATGTGCCCCTCATCGTTGACGAAATAGTCATCGACTCTCTGATTGGTAGCAATCTCGCCTTCCTCATCGAGATAAAACCAGTCGCCATTCCGCTTTTTCCATGTGTTTGTCTCTTTATAGCCGTCCTCATCGTAGTAATAAAGACGACCATCTTCCTCTGTCCAGCCGCTCTGAGCCGCCAGAACTCTGTAAGTTCCCGTATTTGTCATTATAGGTGCAGCAGCCGCGAACAAAGCCGCAGCGGATAAAACAGCTAAAGTTTTAGTTTGCTTACGCATGGTATAATCTCTCCTTTTTGAAAATGCGAAAATCCATCGCTGCATTACGGGGCTTATTATACGGGGATTATGCGTAAAAAGATAGTGTGCGTTGCTGGAAAGGGTGGAGAGATGTGGAAAAAGGTTACTGTACACGGGTAGGCACTTTTGGAACCGAAAGTGCCGTAAGAAAACGTGGTGGTAGCAGGAATTTGCCGTATTTAAATGCGAAGCCACGGCAAATTCCGTTACTGGGCACGATGCGTGAACAGTAACGGAAAAAGGGGTGAACCAGCTGGAACACCCCTTTTTCTATATGAAAATATAATTTTTTATTTTACGTATTTCGAATCCGTCAGGAACTCCAGCGTCAGCGTTCCTGCCAGCCTCTCCAGCGTATCTATCACATACTGGTTAATACTCTGTGATTTTTCCCGCGCGATCCGGTAGTCCATCGCGGAATTATAGTAGTTGTCTCCATCGACCGTATATCCGTCGAATCCCGCGCAGGCGGCGTGGTGGACGCTTGTTTTGGTCAGGACGTTCAGCAGCATGACAAAGGAATTATCGATGATCTCTGCATTCTGGTCGATCAGGGAATTATAGTTTAAGGTGTAATCAAAATGTGTATCTTTGACATTCGTCACGTTCGAGGTCGCGATGACGCGCACCGGGCGTCCTTGGGCGTCGGCGTGCTCGAGCAGGCGGTTGTTGAGCTGGACATACCGCCTGGAATTGCTTAAGAACGCATAATCGATTGGAATTCCCTCCGGGATAAAATTGACGGAGATTGTGATCGGATTGTGCGCCTTAATATAGGAAAGAATTGTCTCCTTTTCCAGTTCCAGATTCTTTCCCGGACCGAGCAGCAGAAGCGGGCGCTCGCTCCAGGAAGCACTCAATGCCTGAATATCGGCTTCGTCATTGCATTCTGTGCTCTGATACCTGCGGTACAGTGTTTCAATGTAATCTTTGTCGTAGAGCAGTTTTTTCTCCGGCTCAATCGCATCCAGAATCGTATTGATGGATTTAAGCGACAGGGTGTGTTTATCCATCAGGAAGCGGACGTAGTTCGGATGGCAGTTGTTGGAGGCGGAAATATAGAAGAACAGGTTGTATCCCCATGGGCTCTTGCGGAAGAACGGCATGATGCTGATGTCGATCGCCTCGAGCATCTGACTGACATTGAAATTGCGTCCGAATACGGTGTTCATGTACATGGAAATGAGTTCGATCGGAAGATTTCCGGCGCTTTTTCCCATGCCGTACAGGGTGGCATCAACTAAAACGGTGCGGTCTGCCGGTTCGCGTAAGACTTCCATGCTGTTCGAGTATGCGAGCTGGAAGTTATTGTGGGAGTGGTAGCCGATCGCGATCGATGGTTTTAAGTTGTAGTTTAAGAGCTGGAAATAGTGCAGCAGGTTATCCTGATGAAGCAGACCGTAGGTGTCTACAAGGGACATCGCATACGGTTCCAGATCGTTTACAAGGTCAACCAGATCCAGAAGCTCACGGTCGGAGTAGCTGGTGATCGAAACCGCCTGTGCAAACACTTTGTAGCCCAGTTTTTTGACTTCGTGGCAGAACTGGATCGCCTCATGCATCACATGTTTTTTGAAAATGACGCGGATGCCGTCGATGTAGGACTCAGAACACGGGCTTAAATTAGAAATATCGCAGGTTCCGTAGTCGATCATGGCGACGATCATCGTATTTCCCTTGTCCAGCTTGCCGAAAATCTGATCGGCACACTGGGTTGTCGGCATGATCGTGCGGTTGCGGTCGAAAGTGCGGCGGTCATCCAGAAAACCAACTTCCAGAATGTCCACGCCCGCGCTGATCAGACGTTCAAAAATAGTAACAATATTGTCGTGACCGAACTCCCAGTCGTTGACGTAGCCGCCGTCACGGAGAGTGCAGTCGAGTAATTTGACTTGTTTCATGATGTTTGTCCTCTTGTTATGTTTGTAATTTTAAAAATTGACTCCCAGAAACGCCCCGATATCATGCGTATCCTTTGCCGTATAAACCGGCGCATATTCCTGCCATGCCTCCGCGGTATCTGGTCCGAAGCCGTAGGTGACTGCCATAAAATCGACAGCTGCCTCTTTGGCACCCTTTCCGTCGGAAGAGGTATCACCGATAAGAACTGCCTCGGATGGAGACAACTCCAAAGCTTTTAAGCACTTGTGCAGAACGTCAGCCTTCGTCATTTTGCTGGCAAAATCGCTGCCGCAGATGGAGTCACAGAGTTCTGTGAAATGGTAATGTTCCAGCAGAGTCAGCGCATAATCTTCACGTTTCAGGGTGGCAACCCCGATCTTGCAGCCCTGTGCGCGGAGTGCGCGGATCAGGTCTTTGATACCGGCGTATGGCTCGGCTTTCAGCAGGTCGTGATCCTTGTACTGGGTGCGGAAAATCTCGGTTGCGTGGTTCGCGGCGTCCTCGTCCAGTCCATAGAGGCGGATGAGCGACAGCTTGACGGGCGGTCCGATAAAGGTGCGGAGTGTCGCCTCGTCGAGGGCAGGTTTTCCAAGTGCTTCTACCGTGTGACGCACGCTCGCAAAGACGCCTTCGGATGTATCGAGCAGCGTGCCGTCGAGGTCGAAGATCACGCCGCGGTATGTTTTCTTATTCATAGGGTGCTAGTCCTCCTGTGTAAAATCGCCTGTACTGTTTCAAGGTCGGCGGGGGTGTCTACGGAAAGCGTATATCCGCAGATGGGAAGAAATAGGATCGTTTTCCCATATTCGAGGAAACGCAGCAAATCCACGCCCTCGATCTGTTCCAGAATACCCGGTCTGCTCTGGCAGAAGAAATCGAGCGATTCCCGCGTATAAAGCCCGATACTCACAAATTTCCGGGAAGGTTTGTCAAGCGTCCCCTTGCGGAATGGAATTGGCGCACGGGAAATGTAAAGCCCTGTGCCGTCCGGGCGGCAGACCACTTTTATGTTGGATGGATCGGCTGTCTCGGCATCGTTCAGGATATCTGCCATGGCATTGATGAGAAATGGACGTTGTACATTTTCTTTTGAGGTAATAACAGTAAGCGCCTGCTCCATAAAATTTTGCAGAATCTCTGGTGTCAGAAGCGGTTCATCCCCGCCGATCATCGCATAAAAATCAAATTTCCGCGAAGAAGCAGACTTGGAATCTTCCAGAATCGTCACCGCCTCCTGAATGCGGGAGGTCGGATTCTGATGGGAATGGGAGGTGAAAACCGCCTCAAATCCATATGTCTGGCAAACAGCAGCAATCTCAGGGCTGTCGGTCGCAGCGTAAACGGCATCAAATACACCGCTGTCCCGCGCCGCCGCGAGAACCCGCACAACCATTGGAATCCCATCAATCTGTTTCAATGCCTTTCCCGGAAAGCGAACCGAATTAAGCCGCGCCGGAATCAGCGCGCAGACCTTTTTTTTCTGTGCTAATCGATTCATAAGACGTTCCTCTGTATGATAAAAATGCAGTTACATAAAGTAAACTGAACCGTAACGATTCAGGCATACCGATGTGAATCGGATGCCGACCTTTATTATAGAAAAGAAATAGGAAAAACACAAGACAACATAAGAAAAATGTAAGTTACTGTTCACGGGTAGGCACTTTTGGAACCGAAAGTGCCGTAAGAAAACGTGGTGGCAGCAGGAATTTGCCGTATTTAAATGCGAAGCCACGGCAAATTCCGTTACTGGGCACGTATGCGTGAACAGTAACAAAAGAACGTTTCAGAAGAAGGGAAAACGCCGTGCTGGCTATGAAAAGAGAAATATGTGTGATATAATGTGAACACTTGACGAGGTATTTTCGAGTCTAGTGAGAACATATACCTGACCACTTAATGAGGTGTTTCACGAATTTAGTGGTCATGGTATAATGAGCGCAGAAGAAACGAATACGGCTGCGAAGCAGACATATTCTTTTCTTGCGCCATTAACGAACGAACAGCCATGCGAAGCAGGGCGGTAGAGCGCGATAGCGCGGGTTCGTGAGTGGACGGGTGAGAATACGTTCTTATGATGTAGTATGAACACTTGACAAGGTATTTTCAGGAGGAAATCAAAATGAAACAGAAACTTTCTAATTATATAGCAGAAAAGCTTCTCGCATCCGGCATCACGGATGTGTTTATGATCACGGGCGGCGGCGCGATGCATCTGGATGACGCGCTGGGGCACCAGGAAGGACTTCACTGCCTCTACAATCATCATGAGCAGGCATGTGCGATGGCAGCGGAGGCGTATGCCCGCATCCACAACAAGATTGCGGCAGTGTGCGTGACGACGGGACCTGGCGGCATCAATGCGATGAACGGCGTTGCGGGCGGATTTCTGGATTCAATCCCGATGTTTGTCATTTCCGGACAGGTGCGTTATGACACGACAGCGCGCAGCACGGGACTTCACCTGCGCGCGATGGGCGATCAGGAGTATGATATCACCAAATCGGTTGCCAATATGACAAAATACTGTGAGATGGTGATCGATCCGATGCGTATCCGCTTCTGTGTGGAAAAAGCCCTGTATCTGGCTTACAACGGTCGTCCGGGTCCTACCTGGCTGGATATTCCGCTGAATGTGCAGGCGGCAATGATCGAGACAGACGATCTGATCGGCTTTGAACCGGAGAATTATGAGGCAGGCGGAACTGGCTGGGCGGCAGAGAGCGCGTCCGAGATCCCGGAGGATACCGCCGGAAAAGGTGAATTTCGTGCAAAACTTCCGGCACGTGTGACGAAGGAGACGGCGCGTGCGATCATCGAGAAAGTCCGCACCTCCAAACGTCCGGTGATCAATGCCGGAAATGGTATCCGTATCGGCGCGGCACACGATGTTTTCATGCGCGTGGTTGAAAAGCTGGGAATCCCGGTTGTGACCGGCGCGGACAGCATCGACTGTATCTATGACGAACACCCGCTGTACATCGGAAAAGGCGGCAACGTCGGCGATCGCCCGGGCAACTTCGCGATCCAGAACAGCGATCTGGTGCTGTCGCTCGGAAGCCGTCTGAGTTTCCGTCAGGTCGGTTACCGTTTTACTACCTGGGCGCGCGAGGCGTATGTGATTGTGAATGATATCGATGCCGAAGAGCTGAAAAAGCCGACCCTGCATGTGGACATGCCGGTTCACGCGGATGTGAAGGATCTTCTGACCGTGATGGACGAGGTTCTTTCGGAGGAAGGAAAAGCGGACGGCGCGGCTTCGATGACGCAGGAGTACAAGGACGCGCAGGCAGAGTGGCTGCGTATCTGCCAGGGCTGGAAGCATGATTATCCGGTGGTTCTGCCGAAGCACATGAACGGCGGCACGGAGACAGAGGCAAACGTATATGCATTTGCGTATGAGATGAGCCGTCGCTTAAATGAGAACCAGATCGTGGTTGTGGGGAATGGATCTGCAAATGTTGTGTGTGGACATGCAAATATTGTGAAAAAGGGACAGAGATTTATCTCGAACTCCGGCATCGCTTCGATGGGCTACGGACTTCCGGCATCGATCGGCGCGTGCGTGGCAGATCACAGCCAGGATATTATCCTGATCACCGGAGACGGCAGTATTCAGATGAATTTACAGGAGCTTGAGACAGTTGTCAGCCACCGGATGCCGATCAAGATCTTCATTATCAATAACGGCGGTTACCATTCTATCCGCCAGACCCAGAAGAATTTCTTCGGCGAGCCGCTCATCGGTATCGGCGTGGACAGCGGCGATCTTGGATTCCCGAGCATGGAAAAGCTGGCGTGGGCGTATGGATTCCCATATGTATCGATTCATGGAAATAAGGAGCTGGGCGAGAAGGTGGAAGAAACGCTGGCGATGGACGGCCCGGTGATCTGCGAGGTATTTGTAACGCTGGATCAGAACTTTGAGCCGAAGTCCGCGGCGAAGAGACTGCCGGACGGAACGCTTGTATCGCCGCCGCTGGAGGATCTGTCCCCATTCCTGCCGGACGAGGAGATGGACCGTATCATGCTGATTCCGCGTATTAAAAAATAGTAAAGGAAACGATAGAATGAAGATAGTTGTCACAGGTGCCACCAGCTTTGTAGGTCTGGGGGCGGTGCGCGAGCTGTTACATCGCGGACATCAGGTATACGCCGTACTGCGGGAACATTCGACGAAAGCGGATCTGCTGCGGGAAAATGGAAAATTTCCGCAGGGACTCACGATTTTGGAGGAGGATCTGGGGAATCTCTCGAAACTGCCGGAACGGATTCCGGGCGGATGCGATGTGTTTCTCCATATGGGCTGGCGCGGTGCAGGGAGTGATTCACGGAAAAATGAGTCAGTCCAGGAGGAGAGCGTGCAGGACGCGCTGAATGCCGTCCGCGTGGCGAAAGACCTCGGGTGCCGGCGGTTTCTCTTTACAGGTTCGCAGGCGGAGTATGGTGTCAAGAGCGAGCTGACAGACGAGGAGGCGGTCTGCGAGCCGACCTCCCCGTATGGACGCGCGAAACTGGCAGTCCGGCAGCAGGCGGAAGTGCTCTGCCGGAAACTGGGACTGGATTATGGGCATGCACGGATTTTCAGCACGTATGGACCGGGCGATCACCCGTGGTCGCTTCTTTCCTCCTGTGTCCGGGTCTTCCGGGCAGGGGAAAAGATGACGATGACTGCCTGCACGCAGCTCTGGAACTTCATGTATATTGACGATGCGGGGCGCGCTCTGGCGGATCTGGCAGAATATGAGGGAAATCTCACGGATCACGGATGTGTCTACAATCTGGGCGGTCCGATGGATGAGACAGGACCGCTGCGCGGGTTTGTCGAGACGGTCTATGAGCTGTGCGGCAGGCAGGGCAGCATGGAATTTGGCGTCCGCCCGCCGAATGCAGAGGGAATCGTCAATCTGATCCCGGATATCCGCAAGATGGAGCGGGTGGTTGGCTGGAAGCCGCAGGTATATTTTGAAGAAGGAATGAAGAGAATTCTGGCTTTTCAGAAATGATTTTTCTGCCCTCTGTGCAGAGTGACGGGAGAGAATGGTAAATATTTGGACATATTTTATCAGTTTATGCCAAGTAAATAGCGAAGCAGCCAAAAATCGTTAAGAAAATTGTAGGTTGTCAAAAGGGAGAAAGACGTTTAAAATAAAGGCAGTATAGCCGAAGCGGCTTTCTCTTTTTTTTGTGTTCGAAATTTGGTGGAACGAAACAGAAGAGTTCAAACAAAAAGCAAATTAATAGGAATCAGAAAAGTATGAAAAAAATCAGTATATTAATTCCCTGCTACAACGAGGAAGAGAATGTAGGTCCGATCAGCGAGGCGGTTGTGGAGACGCTGGAGCGCGATCTGCCGGAATATGACTATGAGCTTGTCTTTATCGACAATGATTCGACGGACCAGACGCGCCCGATTCTTCGGAAGATCTGCAGCGAGAATCCACGGATCAAGGCAATTTTTAATGCCAAAAACTTTGGACAGTTCAATTCCCCGTATTATGGAATGTTACAGTGTACCGGCGACTGCGTGATCAGCATGGTGGCAGATTTTCAGGATCCGGTCGATATGATCCCGAAATATGTCCATGAGTGGGAAAATGGCTACAAGATTGTCATCGGCATCAAGACGGGAAGCAAGGAAAACCCGATCATGTATGCGCTGAGGAGCTGCTATTACAAGATGATAAAGAAACTCTCCGATGTCGAGCAGATTGAGCATTTTACCGGTTCGGGTCTGTATGACCGCGATTTTATTGAGATTCTGCGGGAGCTTGACGATCCGACGCCGTTTCTGCGCGGAATCGTGGCGGAGCTTGGTTATAAGCGCAAGGAGATCCCATATATCCAGCCGCAGCGCCGCGCAGGCAAGACACACAACAATTTTTACCGGCTCTACGATGCCGCGATGCTCAGTGTGACCTCCTATACGAAGGTCGGTCTGCGCCTGGCGACGATCTTTGGAAGTATCTGCGCGGCGATCAGTATGATCGTGGCGATTGTATATCTGGTGATGAAACTGCTTCACTGGTATGATTTTCCGGCTGGTATGGCGCCGGTTCTGATTGGAATGTGTTTTTTAGGGTCGGTTCAGATCTTTTTCATCGGTCTGGTGGGGGAGTATATTTTATCGATCAATTCGAGAGTCATGAAGCGTCCGCTGGTAGTGGAGGAAGAGCGGCTGAATTTTGATACACCGGTAAAAAAAGTTGGGGGCAAACAGCATGAAATGTAATGTCGATGTAGTTCGGATTCGTGAAAATTCGATTCAGCTCAATGGCTGGGCGATCGGAAAGACGCCGGAGACGGAGATCACCTATCAGGTTGAAGATGGGGCACATCAGCCGATCCGGTTTCAGTATGTGGCGACCCGCCGCGACGACGTCAGCCAGATTTATTTTGGGCGAACGGTAGAAAAAGAGCTTGGATTTGATATCCAGTTCCCGTATGAGCGCGGAAAAGATTATTATCTGATTGCAAAAGGCGAGGGCCGCAAAATCCGCATTAAATATAATGAAGAACTGATCCGCAAGCGCAGCAGTGTGGCGCACAAGCGGATGCAGAAGATCCGCGATCTGATGAACATGGAGACTGTGCGGGTCTGTCTGGATTTTTGGAAGGAAAATGGTCTGAAAGCCCTGCTGGTAAAATCCAAGCACAAACTGCAGGGAATTGACAATGACTACGATTACGGCGAGTGGTATTCACTGACGAAGCCGACGGCGGAGGAGCTGGAGGAACAGAGGAAAAAGGTGTTTGACGCGCCGGTTAAATTCTCGATCGTGATTCCGGCATTTAAGACACCGGAGCGATTTCTGCGGGAAATGCTGGATTCGATCGCGGAACAGACATACGCAAACTGGGAGGTTTGCGTGGCGGACGGCAGTCCGGCAGGACAAAGCTGCGAGCGGGTGCTGGAGCAGTATGCGAAGAAGGACAGCCGCTTTAAATACGTAATTTTAGGCGAAAATAAGGGCATTTCCGGCAATACGAATGCAGCAATGGATATGGCGACCGGCGATTATATCGTGCTGGCAGACCATGACGATAAGCTGACACCGAATGCTCTCTATGAGTGTGCGAAACTGTTACAGGAACATCCGGGATGCGACTGCTTCTATTCGGATGAGGATAAGCTGGATATGGACGGCGGCGCTTTGTTTGATCCGCATTTTAAGCCGGATTTCAATATCGATCTGCTCTGCAGCGTCAACTATATCTGCCATCTGTTTGTCGTCAGCCACGATCTGGCAGCGCAGGTGGGCGGCTTCCGTCAGGAATACGACGGAGCGCAGGATTATGACTTTATTTTCCGTTGTACGGAGAAGGCGAAGGAGATCCGCCATATCCCGAAGGTGCTGTATCACTGGCGCTGCCACAAGGATTCGACAGCGAGCAACCCGGAGAGCAAGCTGTACGCATTTGATGCGGGTGCGCGCGCGATCATGGATCATTATAAACGCGTCGGTATCGAGGCGGAGCGCGTGGAAAAAGGTGTGGACTACGGCATTTATCACTCTGTATATAAAATTCAGGGGGAACCGCTGGTATCGATCATCATTCCGAACAAGGATCACCATACGGATCTGGATCTATGCCTGCGGGCGATTGAGACGCGGGCAACGTACCGCAATGTTGAGTTTATCATTGTAGAGAACAACAGCACGGAGAAGGAAACCTTTGAATACTATGAAAAGATTCAGAAGGAATTTTCCAATGTCCATGTGGTAACCTGGGAGCGCGAGTTTAACTATTCGGCGATCAACAACTTCGGCGTGACCTTCGCAAAGGGCGAATATCTGCTGTTTTTAAATAATGATACCGAGCTGATTGCGGAGAATTTCATCGAGGAGATGCTGGGACTGTGCCAGCGGGAGGATGTCGGCGCAGTTGGCGCGAGACTGCTCTATCAGGATGATACGATCCAGCATGCGGGCGTTGTGATTGGTTTCGGCGGCATCGCAGGGCATACGTTTATCGGACTTCATAAGGCGGAAAACAGCTATTTCCACCGTGCGATGAGTACACAGGATTATAGCGCTGTGACGGCGGCGTGCCTGATGACAAAGAAAGCGCTCTTTGATGAGGTCGGCGGCTTTACGGAGAAGCTGGCGGTCGCATTTAACGATATCGATTATTGCATGAAAGTGCGGGCATCAAATCATTTAGTGGTTTACAATCCGTACGCATTGCTGTATCATTATGAGTCGAAGTCAAGAGGACTGGAGGATACGCCGGAGAAGGTGGCGCGTTTTAACCGGGAGATCAGGATTTTCTCGGAGCGCTGGCCGGAGATCCTTAAAAATGGAGATCCTTATTACAATCCGAACCTGACGCTGCGGAAGTCCAATTTCGCCCTCAGGGATCTGAAAAAAGAGAAAATCGGAGAACCGTATCATCTGGAGGTATAACCCGGGATGGAGATTACAACGACAATTATTATTCCCAATTATAATGGGTTGAAATTTATGGACGAATGCATCCGTTCACTGAATGTACAGACGTATCCGAATTTCCGGACGCTGGTGGTGGACAACGGTTCGACGGACGGAAGCGTGGAGTGGCTGAAGGAACATCAGATCGATACGATTTTCCTGCCGGAAAACACGGGATTTTCCGGCGCAGTCAACGTCGGAATCAAGGCGGCAGACACACCATATGTGCTGCTTTTAAATAATGACGTCCGGGTGGACGAGTATTTCGTGGCGGAGATGGTGCGTGCGATCGGTCAGTCGGAGCGCATCTTTTCCGTCAGCAGCCGGATGATCCAGATGTACCATCCAGACAGGCTGGATGATGCAGGCGATATGTATTCCCTGCTTGGCTGGGCGTACCAGCGCGGCGTGGGACGGGATCTTACGCATTACCGCCGTTCAAGCCGGGTATTCTCGGCGTGCGCGGGCGCAGCGATCTACAGGAGAGAGGTATTTGAGGAGATAGGCTATTTCGATGAGATGCATTTTGCCTATCTGGAAGATATTGATGTGGGATATAGAGCCCGGATTGCGGGGTATGACAATATATACTGCCCGGCGGCGCTGGTATGGCACGTCGGAAGCGGAACCAGCGGTTCCAAGTACAATTCATTCAAGGTTAAGCTGGCGGCACGCAACAATGTGTATCTGAATTATAAAAATATGCCGTGCTTACAGCTTATCATAAATGCGATTCCGATCGCAGCGGGGATTTTCGTGAAATATTCATTTTTCAGGAAACTCGGGTTTGGAAAAGATTATCTGGAAGGTCTGAAAGAAGGCATACGGACGGCAAAGAAGTGTAAAAAAGTGGCGTACCGCCCGGAACGGCTTAAAAATTATCTGGCGATAGAGCTGGAACTTTTAGCCGGGACATTTCTCTATGTCTATGAATTTGCTGTGAGACAGATCGAGAAAAAAGCAGCATCTGATAAATCGTGAGGAAAAGGTTAGAGTTGTTACTGGGCACGTATGAGTGGACAGTAACTTAGAGTTTGCGCGATGTGTGAACGGTCATGGTTTAGCAGATGAAACACGGAGAAAGGCTGCTTATCAGACAATGTCTGAGCGGCAGCAAGCAAGTGAAAGATGAGGTAGCTTATGAATTATGAGGATGATGAGCTGGAGCGCATGAGGGCGCGCCGCGAGGGCAGAAGCAGCCGTGCCAGTCAGGCAGGGTATTCTTCGCGCGGCAGTTCTGCTTCCGGCACCAGCCGCAGAAGAGTCAGCAGTACAGTCGAAAATAGCCAGAGAAAAGGTGAGGCGGGCAGCAGTTCAGTACGTTCCGGCTACAGCGGTCCTAAGAGCGCTGGAAGTGGAAAAAAGAGTTCGGGACGCCGCGGCAGCCATTACCGTAAATCGGCGCGCCACAGAAAGCATATGATCATTGCGGCGGAGATTGTCGTGATTATATTGATGATTCTGGGCGGTGCGTTCTGGTATATGTATCACAGAACCTTCGGTTCTATGCAGAAGATTGATTTCAACGAGGACCAGGTTAAGAACGTCAACCTGTCCCAGGAACAGATCGATGATATGAAGGGCTACATGACCGTAGCGTGCTTCGGTGTCGATTCGCGAAGTCAGCACGGGCAGATGAATGTCGGAAAAGGTACGAACGCGGATGTCAACATGATTGCCAATATCAATCTGGAGACGGGTGAGATCCGCCTTGTATCGGTATTCCGGGACAGTTATCTGAATATCAACGATAAAAACTCTTATAATAAGATCAACGCCGCTTACGCACAGGGCGGTCCGGAGCAGGCAGTTAAGGCGCTGAATAAGAACCTGGGTCTTAACATTACCCAGTATGCGACGTTCAACTGGAAAGCGGTTGCGGATGCCATCAACATTCTGGGCGGTGTAGATGTCGAGCTGAGCGATGCAGAGTTCTCCTGGATCAATGCCTTCATCACGGAGACCGTAAAGGAGACTGGTATCGGTTCTCATCAGCTGACCCATGCGGGCAATGTACATCTGGATGGTATCCAGGCAGTTGCATACGGACGTATCCGTTATTCAGATACGGACTATGCGCGTACCGAGCGTCAGAGAATTATTCTTCAGAAAGCCTTTGATAAGGCAAAAAATGCAGACTGGGCGACACTCAACTGTCTGATTCAGACGATCATGCCGCAGCTTGCAACCAATGTTGATATTACGGATTTGATTCCGCTGGCACGCAATATCGCGAAGTTCCATATCGGTGAGACCGCCGGATTCCCGGCAGCCAGAGGCGAGCAGGATGTTGGAAAGATCGGCGACTGCGTTATCCCGCAGACACTGGAGTACAACGTAAAAGAGCTTCATAAGTTCCTGTTTGATGAGGAAGATTATCAGGTTCCGTCCAATGTCAAGGAGTATAGCAACCATATCGCGCAGGTAACGGGGCTTACGACGAATGCGAAGCTGATCGGTCATGTTCCGGTCGATCAGGGTGTCAGCGCCCAGACGTTTATCAAGAAACGGGCGAGCCGGATTGCCGCGCAGGCAGCGGCGAAGGATGCCGCTAAGAAGTCATCGACGAGTGCTTCGGACGAGTCGGATGACGAGAGCGGGGATGAGACCAAGAAGGGCGAGAGCGAGAGCTCGATCGGATTGGACGAGATCTTTGATCCGGATGAAGACTGGATTGACTGGGAGGAAGAAGAGTCGAAGAGCAACAGCAGTAAGGGACCAGGAACAACGACGACTCCCGGCAAGAAAAATCATACGGATAAGACAACCGAGGCGGATGATTCTTTATCCGGACCAGGCAGCACATCGGAGACGAAGTCTTCCGTTGCAAAACCGGGATCTACAACCACGACAGCGGCAGAGACAGCGGCATCCAGTGAAAAGACTTCTCCGGGTGCATCAGATAATTCCGGTGTGAAAAGCCCGGTCACAGAGATTCAGGAACCGGGGGATTCCGGAAACAGCGATGCAGCAGGCCCCGGCGGTCCGGCAGGTCCGGGAGCTTAATCTGAATTCAGGTGATATACTATGATAAAAGATAACCAGAAACGGCTGAACCATTTCCACGTAGTGCTGGACGCATGTGTCATTGCATGCGCCTACGCACTTGCGTGGTTTATCGTCAATGGAACGTCGTGGTTTAATGTAACAGGGCATAATAAGAGCGCAATGGCAGTCGTCTATCTGGCGGCTGGCGTTCTTATTGTACCGTTTTATTTGATTTTATACGCATTTTTTCATCTTTACACGCCCAAACGGGTTCAGGGAAGACGGGTGGAGTTAGCCAATATTTTTAAGGCGAACATCATCGGTCTTTTGGTGATCTCACTGATTCTTTACCTGGGCGGTAAAAATGAGTATTTCCACAACTTCTCCCGTCCGATGGTATTTTTGTTTTTTGGCATCAATCTCTTTGCTGAGATTCTGATGCGGAATATCCTGCGGATAGCGCTCCGGTCGATGCGGTCGAAGGGATATAACCAGAAGCATCTGCTTCTGGTCGGTTATAGCCGGGCAGCGGAAGGATTTATTGACCGTGTGAATGTCAACCCGGAGTGGGGCTATAAAATCCGCGGTATTCTGGATGACCATGAGGAGTGGGGCAAAGAATATAAGGGAGTGCGCGTGATCGGCAAAATTGACGATCTGGATACGATTCTGGCGCTCAATACGCTGGATGAGATCGCGATCACCCTGAGCATCCAGGAGTATGGAAAACTGGAAAAAATCGTGGCAGGCTGTGAAAAATCGGGTGTGCATACGAAATTTATCCCGGATTATTATAACTTTATCCCGACCCGTCCGTTTATGGAGGATCTGCAGGGACTTCCGGTGATCCACATCCGCCATGTGCCGCTCACAAATCTGCTCAACGCAACGATGAAGCGGACGATGGATCTGGTCGGCGGCATGATGGCGCTCATCCTGTTTTCACCGGTGATGCTGGTGACGGCGATTCTTATAAAGGCGACTTCGCCGGGACCGGTCATTTTCTGTCAGGAGCGGGTGGGACTTCACAATAAGCCGTTTAAGATGTATAAGTTCCGCTCGATGGCGGTACAGTCGGCGGCAAAGGAGAAAAGCCAGTGGACGACGCCGGGAGACCCGCGTGTGACTCCGATTGGAAGATTTATCCGGAAGACGAGCATTGACGAGCTTCCGCAGCTGTTTAATGTTCTGAAGGGCGATATGAGCCTGGTTGGACCGCGCCCGGAACGCCCGTTTTTCGTTGAAAAATTCAAGGAAGAGATTCCGCGTTATATGATCAAACACCAGGTGCGTCCGGGAATGACCGGATGGGCACAGGTCAATGGTTACCGGGGCGATACCTCGATCACGAAGCGGATTGAGCATGATCTGTATTACATCGAGAACTGGACGCTGGGATTTGATTTTAAAATCATGTTTTTGACGGTTTTTAAGGGCTTTATAAATAAAAACGCGTATTGATGAGGAAAACCACATGGGATATGAAGAAGAAAGAGATAGGTCAGGACACCGCCGGAGCCGACGGGCAAAACCGTCGGAGATGGAAGACGATGGTCTGACACTGATCACGGATTCATTTACGGAACGCCGGGAGGACGGATCCCACCGGAGCGGAGATAGAAGCCGAAGTGGTCAGAAAGCGGCAAAGAGGGGACAGACGCAGCCTGGCAGCAGCCGGGAGAGCCGGAATCAGGAGAAAACCCGGACCATGAACCGGTCGGATATTTACGCCGACCCGGTTAAATTGAAAGCGCGCCGGAAAAAGAAGCGGAAGATATGGTTTATTCTTCTGGAGATTGCAGTGCTGATCGGGATTCTCTGCTTTGCGGGATATTCGTATATCAGCAGCCGTCTGGATCTGATGCAGCGGCTTCCGTGGAACCCGGATGAGATCAAAAACGTCGAGATTTCGGAGGAGAAGCAGGAGCAGATGAGCGGTTACTGGACGATCGCGGTTTTCGGTGTGGATAGCCGTAACTCATCGGTCGGAAAGGGCAACAACTCGGATGTCAATATTCTCTGCAACATCGATCAGGGAACCGGTGAGATACGTCTGGTTTCGGTGTACCGGGATTCATATTTAAATATCAGCGACAAGAATACCTACAACAAAATCAACGCCGCTTATATGCAGGGCGGACCGGAGCAGGTTGTCAAGGCGCTCAATAGGAACCTGGATATCGATATTGACGATTATGCGACCTTTAACTGGAAAGCCGTTGCAGATGCGATCAACATTCTGGGCGGCATTGACGTGGAGATCACGAAATCAGAGTTTTATTATATCAATGCGTTCATTTCTGAGACGGTCAAGGCGACCGGCGTCGCTTCGACCCAGCTTAAATCAGCGGGCATGAACCATCTGGACGGTGTGCAGGCGGTTGCATATGGGCGTCTCCGTCTGATGGATACGGACTATGCCCGTACCGAACGGCAGAGAAAGGTTATTTCCCTCGCGTTTGAGAAGATGAAAAAAGCAGATTGGGCGACGATCAACAATATTGTGCAGACGGTATTTCCACAGGTGGCGACCAGCATCGAGATCAATGATCTGTTGAAGATAGGACGAAATATTACGCGTTATCATCTGACCGAGACGACCGGTTTCCCGTCGGAGCTGAGGGAAAAGAAGATGGGACGCAAGGGCGCCTGCGTCATCCCGCAGACGCTGGAGAGCAATGTCATCGAGCTGCATCATTTCCTGTTTGGCGATGAGGAATACACGCCGACTGAGACGGTCCGGACGATCAGTCAGAAAATTGTATCAGATACAGGCGTTCATGGCACGAAACAGGCAGAAACGAAGGCATTGCCGAAGACGACCGAGGCGACGACAATTTCCATCCTGGATCCGACGCAGGAGAGTGGCGCGGACGAAAGCCAGGAAGCCGGGAGCGGCATCGACGAGTCGGAGAAAGAGAACGGTAATGCTTCGGAAACACAGGAGAATGGCGTTTCTGAGCAGGAAAGCCGTCCGGACGGTACGCATGCATCAAAGGAAAATGCGCGGGAGAGCAGTGAGGCAGAGTCTGGCGGTTCTTCGTCGGCATTTCCGGGCGGAAATTCTGGCATCGGCGAGACGGAGAATGGCAGAGAAAAACCTTCCGGCAGCGGTTCCCCGAATGGAAGCAGTGCACCGGGAAGTAAGACGGATGTGGGAATCATCATTGAGTGATGAGAGAGTGTGAAACGGAGGAAATGCTTTGAATTTAGATGGTTTGTACCGGATGCAGGGAATGTTATTTTCCCTGATGATTCTGGGTGCATTCTTAAAGAAGAAGGTAATTATCACGGATGAGGGAAAAAGGGTCATTGCGGATCTGGTCATCTTTGTGACGCTTCCCTGCAGTATCATCGAGTCATTTGAAGTAGAACTGAGCATGGATATCTTAAAGAGCAGCGCACAGGCGCTGCTCGTCTCGTGTATGGTTCAGGTGGCTTGTTATATCTTAAATATGGTACTGTATCCGGGTGTGGGAGAGGAAAAGAAGAAGGTCCTCAAATACGCGACGATGGCGTCCAATGCCGGGATTCTGGGAAATCCGGTGGCGGAGGGCATCTTCGGCTCGATGGGGCTTTTCTACGCCTCTTTTTACCTGATTCCGCAGAGAACTGCGATGTGGTCGCTGGGAATGACGTATTTTACGAAGGCGCCGGATCGGAAGACGCTGATTAAAAAGATATGCACGCATCCGTGTATTGTCTCCGTATTCATCGGCTTTGTGCTGATGCTTTTACAGATGCAGATTCCGGGATTCCTGGGAGATACGGTACATAGCTTAAACAAGGCAAACACGGCAGTCTCCATGATTTTTGTCGGAACCGTTCTGGCGGAGGCAGATATGAAGACGATGATCACGCCGCTCAGCTGCTACTATGCCGCCGTGCGCCTGCTCCTGATTCCGGCGCTTGTGTGGATCGGCTGCCTCCTGTTCCATATCGACACGCTGGTGATGGGGATTTCTGTGGTGCTGGCAGCGATGCCGGCAGCAAGCACGACGGCGATTCTTGCCGCGAAATATGGCGGGGATGAAGTCTTTGCGACGAAGTGCGTGGTATTTACGACGCTGCTTTCGATGGTGTCGGCACCGGTTTGGTGTATGGTGCTGCAGCGGTAATCCCTTATGAGTTCGTATTTCTATAAAGGGGGTTTCGCTTGCATTGGATGAAAAGATATGTTATATTAGGGATAGAAAAAGGAAAAGCCAGAGGAGCGGCTTACCTGAATAAATTAAACAACTGGTTTATTAACAGCCGTCATTATTGCAGTAATGGCGGCTATTTTCGTTTTCCCTTGAAAATTGTATAACACAATCCAACAAGGGCGCAAATGAATATTCCAATCTGAATCAAATCAGAGTATGTAACATACATTGGCAATGCCCTCCTTTCTTTCTTCTGGAGGGTTAGATTTGTGCCTCGTTCCAGTCTTTGATAAACAAGCTTTGCTGAAATCTAGCAACCCTTCGATAACAGAGGGTAAGCCGCCTGGCTCTCTGGTTTTTCCCATGTACGAAGTATATCATAATTTATCAGAACAGACAATGATAAAACGAAACAAATCCCCTCAGATTGCTCTGAGAGGATTTGCAGATTCATGATTTATAATAGCAGTTCATATTGCTTGGTTATAGTCTTACAAACATTCTGTGATTTTACTTTTCATCCACAACCTGGAAAATGTAGAACTTCAGATAATAGGACGTCTCATCCCCCGCCCACAGAATCGGATGGTCGGCTGCCTGGGTGCGGTATTCGATCTGGCGCAGGCGGCGGTGGGCGCTGCGGGCTGCCTCCTGAATCGCCTTTGTGAAGAGCTCCGGCGTCATGAAATGGGAGCAGGAGCAGGTGGCGAAGTAGCCGCCGTCCTTTACCAGACGCAGACCGCGAATATTGATCTCGCGGTAGCCCTTGATGGCATTTTTGACCGAGCTGCGGGATTTTGTGAAGGCAGGCGGATCGAGGATCACGACGTCAAATTGCTCACCTTTTGCCTCTAATTCCGGAAGCAGGTCAAAGACATCCGCGCACTGAAAGGTGGTAGTGCCGGAAACACCGTTTAACTCTGCATTTTCACGCGCCTGTGCGACGGCAAGTTCGGACGCATCCACGCCGATGACCTCTTTGGCGCCGGAGACGGCTGCATTTAAGGCAAAGGAGCCGGTGTGGGTAAAACAGTCCAGAACGCGTTTGCCCGGGCAGAGACGCTGGATTGCCAGACGGTTGTATTTCTGGTCGAGGAAAAAGCCAGTTTTCTGCCCGTCCTTGACATCTACCAGATAGCGGACACCATTTTCAACGATCTCTACTTTTGTATCAAATGGTTCCCCGATAAAGCCCTTATAGCGCTCCATGCCTTCCTGTAAGCGGACCTTAGCGTCGCTGCGCTCGTAAATACCGCGGATATGAATGCCGTCTTCCTCAAGCACCTTGACGAGTTTTTCCAGAATCAGCGGTTTCAGACGGTCGATACCGAGCGCCAGGGATTCAACGACCAGCACATCGGAAAATTTGTCGATCACGATGCCCGGAAGAAAATCTGCTTCGCCGAAAATCAGGCGGCAGCTGCTGGTATCAACTGTCTGACGGCGGTATTCCCAGGCATTGCGGACGCGCATTTCGATAAAAGCATCGTCGATGACAGTATCCTTTTTGCGGGAAAGCATCCGCACGGTAAGCTTGGAGCGGGTGTTGATAAAACCACATCCGAGCGGATAACCGTCAAAATCTTCGACACGAAGGATATCGCCATTTTCAAATTCGCCCTCAATTCGTTCAATTTCATTATCATAGATCCACATACCGCCGGCTTTCAGGGAACGAGCCTCGCCTTTGCGGATATGGACAACTGCCTGTGTATTCATCATGGATGTAACAGTCCTTTCATATAAAATGTAAAATTCGTTTCATTCATTAAGTATACAAGAGGAGAGAAAGACTGACAAGTGAAAACCGAGAGATGTTTTTAAGCTTCACAGATTTATGATTTTATTTTCACAATTACATCACAAATAACTGATAGACTATCTCATGTAAACAGAGAGAGGGCAGAAAGCCTGAGATAGAATATAAGAGTATGAACAATCCGCTGCGGGAAGGTTCGCAAAATGGACAGTACGCGGCTGTGATTCCTGAGAACAGGAGGTATGAATATATGTATGACGAGAATGAAAGAAATGAGAGACACGATCAGGATGTAGATTATACGGAGGGCGCTTATTCGGACAGCGCTTATGAGGAAAAGAATAACGATACTGCTAAAAAAGAAGAAACTTCCGATTATGGCGGTTATCATGATTCCCGTTACCGGGGCAGTCTCGATGGAGAACCGGAGGCAGCAGCCGGAGCAGATCCGAAAGAGAATGCAGAGAAGCAGCCGGAACGCAGCTATATTCCGGAAGAACGGAGTGGCCGGGGACATGGCTCTAAGAATACTGGTAAGAAAATTGCGGCACTTGTGATGTCGGGCATTTTGTTTGGCTGTGTGGCAGGCGGAACCATGGTTGGCGTGAATGCACTTTCAAACCGGCTTCTTCCGGGTGAGGCTACACAGGAAACGATCGGTCAGGTTTCCCAGGAGACACAGGCAGATGCGGGCACTAAAACGCAGGCCTCCATTGGCAACGATGTTTCTTCGATTGTAGAGAAAGCGATGCCGTCCGTTGTAGCGATCAACAACAAGATGATTTATACACAGGACAACTGGCTGTTTGGTCAGCAGCAGTACGAGGTGCCGAGCAGCGGTTCAGGAATCATTGCCGGACAGAATGACACGGAACTTCTGATTATTACCAATAACCATGTCGTTGAAGATTCCGAGGAACTTTCGGTTACCTTTATTGATAACCAGAGCGTTAAGGCAGCGGTCAAAGGTACTGATTCCGATTCGGATCTGGCAGTCATTGCCGTACAGCTTTCGGATATACCGGAAGAAACGAGAAAACAGATTAAGGCAGCCGATCTGGGCGATTCTGATTCCCTGAAGCTGGGACAGGGTGTTGTGGCAATCGGTAACGCACTGGGACAGGGGCAGTCGGTTACCGTCGGTTATGTCAGCGCTTTAAATAAAAAGCTAACCATCAACGACGTAGAGCGGACACTTCTGCAGGTCGATGCGGCGATCAACCCAGGCAATAGCGGCGGCGCACTTTTAAATATGAACGGTGAAGTTATCGGCATCAATGCGGCGAAGTATTCGGACACCAGTGTTGAGGGCATCGGCTATGCGATCCCGATTTCACAGGCAAAGGATATTATCAGCGACCTGATGACGAAGACGACGAAGGTAGCTGTCGATGAGAATGAGCAGGGATATCTGGGAATCCAGCTTCAGAATATCGACAGCCAGATGGCGCAGGCCTATGGCATGCCGGAAGGTATCTATGTATACAAGATTGTTGCGGGCGGCGCGGCATCCAGGTCGGATCTGCGGGAGCGTGATATTATCACCAAGTTTGACGGTGAAAAGGTAAAGAATGGTGATGATCTCAAGAAACTGCTGACTTACTATAAGGCAGGTTCCACCGTTACCATGACGGTACAGAGTCTGGAAAATGGCAAATATGTCGAGAGAAACGTACAGATTACACTGGGCTCCAAGAGCGATATGCCGCAGAGCCAGGATAGCCAGAACGAGAGTCGGAGTGAATCACAGGCAAGTCCGCAGAGAAAACTGGGAAGATAGAAAATATCCCATCAGCGAAGTGGGCTGGAATGGATATTTGCCCGTAACGGTGAAGATACGGAACTGTTGCGAAGCGGAAATGAATAAAATCAGGAAGATATAGAAAAGAAGGCAGGTGAACCGCCGGTAGATCCTCTTGTAATCAGAGAGGGCGGTGATTCATCTGTCTTTTTGTTTCATAGGAAATTTTTTTATTTTTAAAACGAAATGACGGCTGCTGTTATGATTTACGTTTTTCACAAGCTATGATAAAATGAAAAGGTGCTTTCAGATTGGAGGAAATATAAAAATATGAGTGATAACCAGAATATAGATACGACAACCAATATAAACGAAACAGATACAAATAAAACCAGTACAGATCATTCGGATGATTACGAGAAAATCTGCTACGTCTGCCGCCGCCCGGAGAGCAAGGCGGGAGAGATGATCACGATGCCGGGCGGGATGAATTTCTGCCATGAGTGTATGCAGAAAGCATTTGACTCGATTTCCAAGTCGGGCATGGACTTTTCCAAGCTTCAAAATATGCCGTTTATGAACATGAATCTCAATGATTTTGCGGGCATGCAGATGCCGAATACAGAGATTCCAGAGAAAAATAAGATCAAGAAAAAGAGCAAGGCAAAAGACGCGGAGAAATTTCTGACGATGAAGGATGTTCCGGCACCGCACCAGATCAAGGCGCAGCTGGATGCGTATGTGATCGGGCAGGAGCGGGCGAAACGGGCAGTTTCAGTGGCAGTCTACAACCATTATAAGCGCGTGATTCTCCGGCAGCAGGACGAGCTTCGGGCAAATGAAAATACGGAAGAAAAGGCGGAAAACGCGGCGGCACAGGGAATGCAGATGCAGGGCGGCGAGCCGGAGATTGAGAAATCCAACATCCTGATGCTGGGACCGACCGGAAGCGGAAAAACGTACCTGGTCAAGACGCTGGCGAAGCTTTTGGATGTGCCGCTGGCGATCGCGGATGCGACGGCGCTCACGGAAGCTGGATATATCGGAGATGATATAGAAAGCGTAGTCTCCAAGCTTCTGGCAGCGGCTGGAAATGATGTGGAGAAAGCTGAGCAAGGCATCATTTTCATCGATGAGATCGATAAAATTGCGAAAAAGAAAAATACGATGAGCCGCGATGTCAGCGGTGAGTCGGTACAGCAGGAACTTTTAAAACTTCTGGAAGGCAGCCAGGTAGAGGTGCCGGTCGGCTCAAACCAGAAGAATGCACTCACGCCGATGGCGACTGTGGATACGAACAACATCCTGTTTATCTGTGGCGGCGCGTTTCCAGGATTGGATGATATCATCAAGGAGCGCCTGAAAAAGCGTTCCACGATGGGTTTCAACTCCCATTTGAAGGATGAATTTGACAATGATCCGGATATTTTGAGCCAGGTGACAACGGAAGATCTGCGGAATTTTGGTATGATTCCGGAGTTCCTCGGACGTCTGCCGGTGCTTGTGAGCCTGCAGGGGCTGACAAAGGAATTGCTGATGCGGATTCTGAAAGAACCGAAAAATGCGATCCTCAAGCAGTATGAGCGCCTGCTGGCGCTGGATGAGGTCAAACTGGTGTTTGAGGACGATGCACTGGAGTGGATCGCTGAGCGGGCACTGGAAAAAGATACGGGTGCCCGTGCGCTGCGTGCCATTTTAGAGGATTTTATGATGGATATCATGTATGAGATCCCGAAAGATCCGAATATCGGATCCGTTGTGATCACGCGCCCGTATCTGGAGAAGAAGGGCGGTCCGCGGATAGAGATGCGGGGGTAATAGCTTTTCAGGAACATGATCGGTGAACGGTGTCATGGATGTGGTGAAAGTTAGCGATGTAAGGATCCGGAAAAGCAATTTGTGTGTGAAGAGAAAACAGCAGAAGTTAATTAACTTCTCATGGATAAAAAAGAGTTATATAGGTTTAACGTCCCATACCCCCACTCCCGGCTGGGATATTCGATGGAATTTCGGCGGTCAGCCCCGCGGATCAGAAACGCCTTGGCAATCGAGGTGTTGATCCGCGGGGCTGATGGCGTATAGGCAGACCAGGAGAGCAGGATCGCGGCGGCTCCGGCGGTCATGGCGGCGGCAAAGGAGGTTCCGGTTACCTCCTGATAATCGGGAAGCGGGAGCCGGACGCCGGGGGCGGCAAGGTCGGGCTTGATAGTTCTGGTGCGGGTAAAACCGCGGCTGGAATGCAGATAGATCCCGCCCGTCTGGTGGCTGTAGGCGGCGGTGGTGATGATGGCTGCTGTATTGCCCGGATCGGTGATGGTTGTGTCCGGATCCGGGCGCAGAAAGAAGGTTTCATCCGAGATAAAGCCGTGCACCGGCAGCCACATATGGTATTCACCCTGAATCGAGAGCGTGTGGTAGACGCGGATTTTCCAGATTCCGGCGGCGGGGGCATCAAAGCGCATCAGGATCAGTTCGCTTCCGGTCGCCAGCTCGGAGCTGGTATAGTTGAGGTGAATGGTCGTTCCTTCCAGAAGAAAGGGAATCCGGCGTTCTTCGTCGCCGGAGAGCCGGATGCGTCCCGTTTCGTCGCCGGAGGGGGATAAAAATCCGACACTGTAAAGCTCCGATTCACGCGCCCACAGTTCCAGCGTAAATCCCCGTTCGTCGGGACCGACCCGCAGTTCCACATCCTCATAGGAGGTGGAAGCAGGAAATACATTGCGAAAATGGTGCCCGCGCCCGGTTTCATTGCCTCCGGCGGCGACCAGAATCTGCCCGCTGGCGCGCGACAGGCTGCTCAGATATAGACCAAGCGGCGAAGTGCCGCTGTGGCTTCCGGTATTGGTGCCAAGACCCAGCAGGATCACAAGGGGCTTTTTCTCCTGCCTGGCAATATAAAGAAGAAACTTGATTCCGAGCATGATGTCGTCCTCCTGAAAGGCGATGGCATCCTCGCGGATCAGAAAAAAATCGCGAAGATAGGTTCTGGCTGGTTTCAAGCGGACAACGACCAGTTCCGATTCCGGCGCCGCCCCGGAGAAAAAAGCATCGGCATCTTCGGAACCGGCGGCGACCAGCGCCATCTGCGTGCCGTGGCGGAGAGGATCCGAGGTGGGGACGATGGAATGCGGGTCTTCCGAGCGCAGCGCCTCGTTGATGTGGGAACGCTGGTAGACACTTCCGTAGTGCAGCGCATCGATCGGATCCGGCGTGCTAAGCCCCACGCCCGGAACCGTCTGATCCCAGATGGCGGCGATGCGCGTGCTTCCATCCGGATCGCGTAACAAGGGATTTGTATAATCGATCCCCGTATCCACAATCCCAATCAGCGTCCCGCGCCCCTTATTTCCCAGGAATGGCTGTTCTGCGGTCCGGGAAATTCCTGCGCTGTCCAGGCTGGATGTATCTAATATGGTATAAAGATTCGGGATCGAGTCATAGCCATATTGCTGGACTGAGAGCGGCAGCGCCTCCGCCAGAGACCGGTGCCAGATCACATACTCATGATTGACAAAATCATAGCAGCCGGAATCATTATCCAAAATCTGGTTATAGGTAAAAGGAAAAAAACGTTCGATAAAATCGGCGGTTTGGTTGTCTGGAAGAGAAGAGCAATTCATAGCGTTTTCCATAGAGATTTTTTAGAATTTAAGATAAGATATGCGGTAAAATACGAAAGCTTCCCTATACTCTGTCGGAAAAACTTGTTATAATAAATATAAGTTAGATAATGACATTTATATGAGGAGGTGCCCTTATGAAAAAATATCTGTATATGATAGCTGCCCTGTTCGGTATCGATTATTTCTGCAAGGAAAACATAGAAGCCCAGAAACCGGAAGATTTTCCGCGTGACATGGAAAAAAGCCATGGAAAGATCCGCCTGTACCGCAATCACAACGACGGTTTCTGTTTTGGGGTAAAAAAAGAAAAGAAAGAACTGGTCCGCATGGTGCCGGTTGTCTTTACCTCGGCGGCAGCGGGCATTCTGACATGGTTACTGTGCCGGGACGAAGGCAGAAAAGCCGATCGGATCGGTTTTGCCCTCATCACGGCGGGTGGTTTAAGCAACCTGTATGACCGCCTCAAACGCGGTTATGTGGTAGATTATTTCAGCATCCGGTGTAAATACCTGGAAAAGGTCGTCTTTAATCTGGGAGACTTTTTTATCTTCGCAGGAAGCGCCCTGATCGCAGCCTTCGATCTGCTGGGAGCCGTCCGTGATCTTAGTTCTCCGGCAGAGGATCACATAAAAGCGCTCCGACTGCCGTGGCGAAAGACGGATGAGGCGGAATGATATAGTCGATTCCAAAGACATCGTGCATCTGATTGAAAATGTCAAAGGTCTTTGCAGCAGGTGCAAGGCTGGCGAGAGAACCGGTCAGGACGACATTCCGGGTGGTGTCCTGGCTGAGCGCCAGGGACGCCATCACACCCACATTTTCATAAATCATATTGAAAAGAGCGGCAGCCAGATCAGCATCCGAGGCGCCGCTTTTGATTCGCCCAAAATTGGCAGCGGTTAAGTCGGCGGCAAGTCCCGGGACATCTTCCTCCTGCACGTCGGCGATGCGGAGATCTGCCAAGGCCTTATTGCCGCGCAGCGCCATCTCTGAGAGGGTAAAAATGTCGGTGACGCCGAGAAAGCGCTCCGCCATGCCGACAAGTGTCCCACCGCCGACACCGCTTCCGCCCAGATGACGGAAGCCGTTTGTCTTGGAAGCGCGGATAAAGGCAGAGCCGGTTCCAAGGCTGACCACCAGTGCTTCATCAAGCCCGGACAGGTATAAGCCGCCGCGCCCGATGGCATCCAGCTCCAGGGAATGGATGGTCGGGATGCCGAAGATATTTTCATGGAAATACGTCGAACCGAGCCCGGTCAGGACGATTTTTTCAACATCGCCAAACGAAGCACCCTGCTGATTCAGGAAACGCCCGAGAACACCGTAAGCCGAGGTGCGCGGGTCATCCGCGTGAACCTGAAGCGTACCAAGCAGAGTGCCATGCTCATCCAGCGCTGCCGCCTTGGTGCTGGAACTGCCGATGTCGATTCCGAGGGATAATTTCATTTGCTTATCTCCTTTATGATATAAAAATAGGATATGGCTGCCAGGGCAGTCGTTCCGTATCTTTTATGACTGTAAGAATTGGATTGTTTTTATAAACATTATAGGGTAAAGTAAAATAAAGTGCAATGGAAGAATGTGGTCCGAATGTTCTTAAAATGATATTTCAAATGGATAACATAAAGATTTATATGTCACGCCCAAGCTTTGTTGAGATTCCGGCAGAGACTGAAATATGCTTTAATGATAAGGAAATAGTGACCGAAAATACGGGATATCAGGCATGGTGGAGCAGAGAGTATGAGGTCCATGTTTAATAAGGAGTTCTTTAAGTGTTCCCAGTTTACGCACATTAACAGATGTACTTTTTCCCTCGTTATTAATATAGCTTTTTGCAATATAAAAAGACTCCGAATTTTTTTGACACAAAAAAAGCAGGTTCTATACGGCCTGCAAGGTATTTTTCTATTATTCAACGGTCAAACTCCCGGAGACGGCAGAAGTATGGAAATGCAGGTCTGTCTTTATTGACAGAACCTATGAAATACGGTAGAATCAACCTTAAAAAAGAGTAATCCCCTACATGGGGAGATAGGAGTTGAGTTTTTTGAGTTCTGGTGATGGGATACAGCTATTGATTTTGATACTTCTGCTTTTGATGTCGGCTTTCTTTTCTTCGACGGAGACGGCGCTGACGACGGTCAACAAGATCCGGGTGCGGACGCTGGCGGAGAATGGCGATAAGCAGGCAGAGTATGTATTGAAGATCATAGAGGATCCGAGCAAAATGCTGAGTGCGATTCTGATCGGCAACAATGTGGTAAACCTGTATGCGTCTTCTCTTGCGACGGTTCTTGCCACCCACATCTGGGGCAACAAGATCGTAGGGATTGCGACGGGCATTCTGACGCTTTTAATCCTGATTTTCGGCGAGATCACGCCGAAGACGGTTGCGACGATACAGGCTGAGCGGATTGCATTTCGGTTCGCTAAAATCATTTATTATATCATGACGGTGCTGACACCGGTCATTTTTGTGGTCAACCAGCTATCATTTTTAGTGTTGAAGCTGCTTCGCGTGGATGTGAAGGCGAAGGGCGAGTCCATCACGGAGGATGAGCTGCGAACGATCGTGGAGGTCAGCCACGAAGAGGGCGTCATCGAGTCCGAAGAGAAGAAGATGATCAACAATGTGTTTGATTTCGGGGACGCCGTGGCGCGCGATGTCATGCTTCCGAAGGTCAACATGACGTTTGTGGACGTGGATGCGACGTATGACGAGCTGATGGAGGTATTCCGCAGTGAGAAATACACGCGTTACCCGGTCTATGAGGAGACGACGGACAATGTCATCGGTGTTCTGAACATCAAGGATATTTTCTTAAAAGGCGGGGAAGAGGGCTTTTCTGTCCGGAAATATCTGCGGAAACCTCTCTATACATATGAGTTTAAGAAGGTTGCTGAGCTGATGCGCGAGATGCGGAAAGCAGCGATCAGCATCGTGATCGTGCTCGACGAGTACGGTTCGACGGTCGGTCTTATCACGCTGGAAGATATGCTGGAGGAGATTGTCGGAGATATCCGGGACGAGTACGATGGAGACGAGGAAAAATCCATTCAGCGCATCGCCCCGCGGGAATACATGGTAGATGGTTCGGTCAAACTCGACGATCTGGATGAACGCCTGAATTTGGAGCTCCAGTCAGACGAATATGATTCCATCGGCGGACTGGTGATCGGACTTTTGAACCATCTTCCACAGGAAAAAGAAGAGGTTGTGGTGGAAAACGTCCGCCTCGTCGTTGAATGTGTGGATAAGAACCGGATCGATAAGATTCATCTGTACCTGTTAAGCCCGTCGGAGGCGGCGTTAGCTAAACATACCGCCGATGGTGCCGCTTCCGGCGCAGAGGGCGAAGGAAAGCAGCAGGGATGAGGCAGTCTCCTTGAGGGGCTGTCGGATCGCAAAAGACAGGGCTAGAAAAATAAGAAAATAAAGGGCGCCGGCGCAGAATCCCCAGAGGAACCGGCGCCTTTTCGCTTTCTTCCCGGCGACGAGTCCTGCCAGAAAACAGGCGAGAATGTAGATGCCGCGCACTCCTAGCGTGATTTCCTTTTCACCCCACTGAAAACGGTACATCCCAAACGCGAGCAGAAGCAGAAAGATAGCAGTTGCCGCGTAGGAGAAGAGGGCAGAACGGAGCAGAATCTGGATAGCTGATTTTTCCATGATAAAATACCTGTGTGCATTCTTGTTCTATCCATATGAACCAAGGAGGACAAATATGCCGCCACAAATTGAAATACTTGCACAAGCGGGCAACATATGATATAATCTGTAGGACTTTATATACTAAAAAAATGAAGGAGGACATAGAGATGAAACACGTAAAGACACTGAGCGCAAGCACACTGAAGAACAGCATGAAGAAAGGCGGCTGCGGCGAGTGCCAGACATCCTGCCAGTCTGCATGTAAGACATCCTGTACTGTAGGTAACCAGAGCTGCGAGAACCAGAACCGCTAATTGGCAGTACAAAACAAATGAGGCGTTTTCTGATAAATCAGAGCTTTTCATGAGTGGGAGAGCTGGAGTCTGAGAAAACGCAGAGTTGACACAGGGAGGCAGACAAGACGGAGCGCGGTCCGAGGAGAGGACTGCATATGTTCCGGGTTGTCTGCCTGCCTATGTCTTATAGAAGGAGAAAGACAGTGATTCATCAGTATATAAATAATGGATATTATATCGTACTGGATGTCAACAGTGGCTCCGTCCATTCGGTCGATCCGCTTCTGTACGATGTGATTTCCTTTTTATCGGAGCGGATTCCGGACAGCGAGAAGCCGTTTCAGATTGCCCAGTCCCTGAAAGACGAGACGGCGGCAGCATTAAAAGAAAAATACAGCCAGGAAGAGATCGGAGAGGCGTTTGAGGACATTCAGGAGCTCATCGATCAGGAAGAACTCTTTACCGCTGACATTTACAAAAACTTCGTTATGGATTTCAAGAAGCGCCAGACGGTTGTCAAGGCACTCTGCCTGCATATCGCGCATGACTGCAACCTTGCCTGTCAGTACTGCTTTGCAGAAGAGGGCGAGTATCATGGACGCAGAGCGCTGATGACCTTTGAGGTCGGCAAGAAAGCGCTGGATTTCCTGATTGCCAATTCTGGAAACCGCCGGAACCTGGAAGTCGATTTCTTCGGCGGTGAGCCGCTGATGAACTGGCAGGTGGTTAAACAGTTAGTCGAGTACGGACGTTCCCAGGAAGAGGCGCACAACAAGAAATTCCGTTTCACACTGACCACTAACGGCGTTCTGTTAAACGATGAAATTATGGAATTCTGCAACCGCGAGATGGCAAACGTCGTGCTCAGTCTGGATGGACGAAAAGAGGTCAACGACAAGATGCGCCCATTCCGCAACGGAACCGGAAGCTATGACCTGATCGTGCCGAAGTTCCAGAAATTTGCAGAAAAGCGCGGAGACCGCGATTATTTCGTGCGTGGTACCTTCACACACAACAACCTGGATTTTGGCAAAGATGTTCTGCATTTTGCCGATCTTGGATTCAAGAAAATGTCGGTTGAGCCGGTCGTAGCACCGGATGAAGAGTCCTACGCGATCAAAGAGGCGGATCTTCCGCAGATTCTCGAGGAATATGACCGTCTGGCAGCAGAGTATGTCAAGAGACACAAAGAGGGACGCGGCTTCACGTTCTTCCACTTTATGCTCGATCTGACACAGGGACCGTGCGTGGCAAAACGTCTGTCCGGATGCGGTTCAGGAACTGAGTATCTGGCAGTTACCCCATGGGGCGACCTCTATCCGTGCCATCAGTTTGTAGGAAACGAAGATTTCCTGCTCGGCAACGTGGATACGGGCGTGACCAACACGGCAGTCCGCGACGAGTTCAAGCTCTGCAATGTCTATGCGAAAGACAAATGTCGGGATTGCTTTGCCAGATTTTACTGCAGCGGCGGCTGTGCGGCCAATTCCTACAACTTCCACGGTTCCATCACGGATGCGTATGATATCGGGTGTGAGATGCAGAAAAAACGTATCGAATGCGCGATCATGATAAAAGCTGCTCTTGCAGACGGCTCTGACGAGTAGAGAACAAGGAGAGAGAGGAATGAAGAACAAAAAAGGAAAAAGCTTCCTGGGGATGCTGCTCCTTCTGATTGCCATCGGCGTATTCGGCTATTTCGGCTATTCGACGATGAATCAGATCAAGCTGGGTCTTGACCTGGCTGGCGGTGTCAGCATTACCTATCAGGCGAAAGAAGAAAATCCGTCTTCCGAGGATATGGCGGATACGATCTACAAGCTCCAGCAGCGTGTACAGAATTACAGTACCGAGGCGGAGGTTTACCAGGAGGGTAATAACCGTATCAACGTAGATATTCCGGGTGTATCGGATGCCAACTCGATTCTGGAAGAGTTAGGAAAACCGGGTTCCCTGATTTTTGTGGACTCTGAAGGAAATCAGATCCTTGATGGTAAACAGGTTGCCAGCGCGAAAGCCGGCATGACCGAGGATAAGGCGACCGGTTCCAAGGCGTATGTCGTTTCTCTGACCTTTACCGAGGAAGGTAAACAGGCATTTGCTGAGGCGACCACGAATGGCGTCGGAAAACCAATTTATATCATTTATGATAACCAGATTATTTCTGCTCCGACCGTCCGTGAGGCGATCACAGGCGGACAGTGCCAGATCGACGGCATGGCGGATTATGAAGAGGCAAATAATCTTGCGTCCACGATCCGTATCGGTTCCCTGTCCCTGGAGCTGGAAGAGCTGCGTTCCAACGTAGTTGGCGCGAAGCTGGGCCAGGAGGCGATCTCCACCAGCTTAAAGGCAGGTCTGATCGGATTTGCCATTGTCATTGTATTTATGATTGCCGTATATCTGCTTCCGGGTCTGGCTGCATCTCTGGCTCTGTGCCTGTATGTCGGTCTGATCCTGATCCTGTTAGTTGCATTTGAGGTGACTCTGACGCTTCCGGGCGTGGCTGGTATCATCCTGTCGATTGGTATGGCGGTGGATGCGAACGTTATCATTTTCACCCGTATCAAAGAGGAGATCGGTCTGGGAACATCCGTCAAGAATGCGATCAAGGCAGGTTTCGCCAAGGCACTTTCCGCGATCATCGACGGAAACGTAACCACCCTGATTGCGGCAGCGGTTCTGTTCTGGAGAGGTTCCGGTACCGTCAAGGGCTTTGCGGCGACGCTGGCAATCGGTATCGTGCTTTCTATGTTCACGGCGCTGTTTGTAACCAAATTTGCCCTGAACTGCTTCTATGAGATGGGCTTTGAGGATGCGAAGTTCTACGGATGCCGCAAGGATATGAAGACGCGTCCGTTCCTGAAATTCCGCAAGCTTTACTTTGCTCTGTCGCTCGTGATCATTCTGGCAGGCGTCGGCAGCATGATTCACAATCAGTCTTCGATGGGTGTGCCGCTCAACTACAGCATGGAGTTCAGAGGCGGTACTTCTACAAACGTTACCTTTAACGAGGATATGTCTCTGGAAGATATTTCCTCCCAGGTGGTTCCGGTGGTAGAAAAGATTACCGGCGAAGCTGGCACACAGACCCAGAAGGTAGCCGGAAGCAACGAGGTTATCATCAAGACACGTACCCTGAACATGGACGAGCGCGAAGAGTTAAACCAGGCGCTGGCGGATCAGTTTGGTGTGGATAAAGAGAAGATCACAGCCGACAGTATCTCCGGTGCAGTCAGCCAGGAGATGAAGCGCGATGCGATTGTGGCGGTTACGATTGCGACGATCTGCATGTTGATCTACATCTGGTTCCGTTTCAGCAACATCACGTTCGCGGCGGGCGCGGTTCTTGCTCTGATGCACGATGTGCTGGTTGTCCTGACCTGCTATGCGATGCTGCGCTGGTCGGTTGGTTCGACGTTCATCGCCTGCATGCTGACGATTGTCGGTTACTCAATCAACGCGACGATCGTTATCTTCGACCGTATCCGTGAGAATATGAAGCTTCTGGGCAATAAAGAGTCCGCTGAGACGATCGTCAACACCAGTATCAGCCAGACCCTGACGCGAAGCATCAACACGACGCTGACGACCTTCGTCATGGTCCTGATTCTTTACATTCTGGGTGTATCTTCCATCCGTGAGTTTGCTCTTCCGCTGATGGTAGGTCTGATCTGCGGTACGTATTCGTCCGTATGCCTGTCCGGCTCTGTCTGGTATGTGCTGAATAAAAAGCGCATGGAGAAGAATGCCAAACCGGCTGGCAAGAAGGCAAAGGCAGAGAAGTAAAAAGTATAGGAAAAAAGATGGAATACAAGATTTTATACAAAGATGGCCGCGCAAAACGCGCGGAAATGAAAACGGTCCACGGAACCATCCAGACGCCTGTTTTCATGAATGTCGGCACGGTGGCGGCGATCAAGGGCGCGGTTTCGACCGATGATCTCCGCACGATCGGCACGCAGGTGGAACTTTCCAATACCTACCACCTCCATGTCCGTACCGGCGACAAGCTGATCCGACAGTTTGGCGGTCTGCACAAATTTATGAACTGGGATCGCCCGATCCTCACGGATTCCGGCGGATTTCAGGTGTTTTCCCTGGCGGGACTGCGGAAGATTAAAGAAGAGGGCGTTTATTTTAACTCCCACATCGATGGTCACAAGATTTTCATGGGACCGGAGGAAAGTATGCAGATTCAGTCCAACTTAGGTTCGACGATCGCGATGGCATTTGATGAGTGCCCGCCGAGTCTTGCCGATCGGGACTATGTACAGAAATCAGTGGAGCGCACGACGCGCTGGCTGGCGCGCTGCAAGGATGAGATGGCACGCCTCAATGCACTGCCGGATACGGTCAACCGGGAACAGCTCCTGTTTGGTATCAATCAGGGCGCGGTTTATGAGGATATCCGTATCGAACACGCGAAGGAAATCAGCAAAATGAACCTCGACGGCTATGCGGTCGGCGGTCTGGCAGTTGGCGAGAGCCATGAGGAAATGTACCGGATTCTGGATGCAGTCGTTCCGCACTTGCCGGAGGATAAGCCGACTTACCTTATGGGCGTCGGCACACCGGCAAACATCCTGGAAGCGGTAGACCGGGGCGTTGATTTCTTTGACTGTGTGTACCCGTCCCGGAATGGACGCCACAGCCATGTATACACGAACCATGGCAAATTAAATCTCCTGAACAGCAAATATGAGCTGGATCCGCGCCCGATCGAGGAAGGCTGCGGCTGCCCGGCATGCCGTTCTTACTCCCGCGCATATATCCGCCACCTGTTTAAGGCGAAGGAAATGCTGGGGATGAGATTATGCGTCTTGCATAATTTGTATTTTTATAATAAAATGATGGAAGAGATTCGCGACGCGATCGAACATCACTGTTATGCTGAGTATAAAGCAAAGAAACTTGCAGGCATGATGGGTGAATCGAACTAAAGGAGGAAATATACCACATGAGCAGCACAAGCGGAATGATCGTTTACCTTGTATTTATCATTGCCATCTTCTATTTTATGGCAATCCGTCCACAGTCCAAGGAAAAGAAAAAACAGGCAGAACTGATGGCAACCGTAGCAGTAGGCGACAGCGTTCTGACATCCAGCGGCTTCTACGGCGTGATTATCGATATGACCGATGATACTGTAATCGTAGAGTTCGGAAGCAACAAGAACTGCCGCATCCCGATGCGTAAGGATGCAATCGTTCAGGTTGAGAAACCGGAAGTCTAAGAAGAACGGTAAGAAAGTGAGAGGATCGCAGCTCCCGATGGGGGCGGCGGTCCTTTTTTTGTGTAACAGGAAATTCCTTGGAATTCCCTATGACACAAAAAGGCACATTCTTTGTTTTGCAGATAACCTCAGGTTATAGAATAAATTCCAAATTACTATATGGGGAATACCGGTTTTTCTTCGTCAGAAGATTGCAAAATAGGACGGAATCCGATATGATAAAAAGTAACCGTTTGAAACAAGGGAGGTATTTTATTATGAATTGCAATATTACTGTGATTCCGGGTGACGGAATCGGACCGGAGATTGTGAGAGAGGCATGCGGCGTGCTGGACAAGGTGGGCGCTGTCTATGGTCATACATTTAATTATACAAAAATCCTGATGGGCGGCTGTTCCATCGACGAGTACGGCGTACCGCTGACCGATGAGGCACTGGAGATCGCGAAAAAGAATGATTCCGTCCTGCTCGGTGCAGTCGGCGGCAACGTGGGAAATTCCCGCTGGTACGATGTAGCTCCGAACCTGCGTCCGGAGGCCGGTCTTCTTGCCATCCGTAAAGGTCTGGGACTGTTCGCGAATATCCGCCCGGCATACCTCTACAAAGAGCTGGCAGATGCGTGCCCGTTAAAGAAAGAGATCATCGGCGATGGCTTTGATATGGTAATCATGCGTGAGCTGACCGGCGGTCTGTATTTCGGCGACCGTTACACGAAGGAGATCGACGGCGTGACGACCGCGGTAGATACCCTGACCTACAATGAAAATGAGATCCGCCGGATCGCAATCAAGGCGTTCGATATCGCGATGAAGCGCCGCAAGAGCGTTATTAGCGTCGATAAGGCAAACGTACTGGATTCCTCCCGCCTGTGGAGAAAGGTAGTCGAGGAAGTTGCTAAAGATTATCCGGAAGTTACCCTGACCCATATGCTGGTTGATAACTGCGCGATGCAGCTTGTCATGAATCCGGGACAGTTCGACGTGATCCTGACTGAGAACATGTTTGGCGATATCCTTTCTGACGAGGCAAGCATGATTACCGGCTCCATCGGTATGCTGTCTTCGGCCAGCTTAAACGAGGGCAAATTTGGTCTCTACGAGCCGAGCCACGGTTCCGCACCGGACATCGCGGGCAAGGACATCGCAAACCCGATTGCAACTATTCTTTCCGCAGCGATGATGCTCCGCTATTCCTTCGATCTGGATAAGGAAGCAAAAGCCATCGAGGATGCCGTACAGCAGGTACTGACCGAGGGCTACCGTACCGTGGATATCATGGCGGATGGCTGCAAGCAGGTTGGAACCGTTGAGATGGGCAGGCTGATCTGTGAGAGAATTAAATAGAAAGATTGCAAAAATTCCATAAATGCGATAAAATCAAAGATAAACGTAAAAACCGCCCCTGTCACCAGGGGCGGAGGTCGTCGAAAGAGATAGAAGGAGACGAAAAGATGAAAAGTGATGCAGTAAGAAAAGGGATGCAGCAGGCACCTCACCGTTCTTTGTTTAATGCACTCGGTATGACGGAAGAGGAGATGAACAAACCTCTCGTCGGTATCGTAAGTTCTTATAATGAGATTGTTCCGGGACACATGAACCTGGACAAGATTGTAAATGCCGTGAAGCTGGGCGTAGCGATGGCTGGCGGCACACCGGTTGTATTTCCGGCGATCGCAGTCTGTGATGGTATCGCTATGGGACATGTCGGCATGAAATATTCCCTGGTTACCCGTGATCTGATCGCAGATTCCACCGAATGTATGGCGCTGGCACATCAGTTCGATGCGCTGGTTATGGTTCCAAACTGTGATAAAAACGTACCGGGACTTCTGATGGCAGCAGCCCGCGTCAATGTACCGACTGTATTTGTCAGCGGCGGTCCGATGTTAGCCGGTCATGTAAAGGGACAGAAGAGAAGTCTTTCCAGCATGTTCGAGGCAGTTGGTTCCTACGCAGCAGGCACCATGACGGAAGAAGATGTGAAAGAATTCGAATGTAAGGTCTGCCCGACCTGCGGTTCCTGTTCCGGTATGTACACCGCCAACAGCATGAACTGCTTAACAGAGGTACTCGGCATGGGCCTTCAGGGCAACGGTACGATCCCGGCAGTTTACTCCGAGCGAATCAAACTGGCAAAACACGCTGGTATGAAGGTTATGGAGATGTATGAGAAAAACATCCGTCCGAGAGATATTATGACAGAAAAGGCATTTTTAAATGCACTGACCGTGGATATGGCACTCGGATGTTCTACCAACAGTATGCTGCATCTTCCGGCGATTGCACATGAGGCAGGCGTAGACCTGAACATGGAGCTGGTCAATGAGATGAGCAAGCGAACCCCGAACCTGTGCCATCTGGCGCCGGCAGGTCCGACCTATATGGAGGATCTGAACGAGGCAGGCGGCGTGTATGCGGTTATGAATGAGCTGTCCAAGAAGAACCTTCTGAATCTGGACTGCATGACCGTAACCGGCAAGACCGTTGGCGAGAATATCAAGGGCTGTGTCAACAAGAATCCGGAGGTTATCCGACCGATCGACAATCCGTACAGCCAGACTGGCGGTATCGCGATCCTGAAAGGAAACCTGGCACCGGATACAGGCGTTGTAAAACGTTCTGCCGTTGCACCGGAGATGCTGGTACATCAGGGACCGGCGCGTGTGTTTGACTGTGAGGAAGACGCGATTGCAGCGATCAAGGGCGGCAAGATCGTGGCTGGCGATGTTGTTGTCATCCGTTACGAGGGACCGAAGGGCGGTCCGGGCATGCGTGAGATGCTGAACCCGACTTCTGCCATCGCAGGTATGGGACTTGGTTCCAGCGTAGCTCTGATTACAGACGGACGTTTCTCCGGCGCATCCAGAGGTGCATCCATCGGACACGTTTCTCCGGAGGCGGCAGTCGGCGGACCGATCGCGCTGGTTGAGGAAGGCGATATTATTTCCATCGATATCAATAATAACTCCCTGAACGTACTCGTATCTGACGAGGAGCTGGCAGAGAGAAGAAAGAAATGGCAGCCGAGAGAACCGAAGGTTACGACCGGATACCTGGCACGTTACGCAGCGCTTGTAACGAGCGGAAACCGGGGCGCAATCCTGGAGGTTCCGAAGACACAGAAGTAATCATTGCGGGCTTCAGACAGGTGCTTTTGAGACGGAAAGTACTGCTTGATGCCAAAAGGCAGTGGATGGGACGATTTATCAGGCTGCCCCTACGGAGAGCTTGACAGCGCGACAGACGCTTTCGGAAGCTTTGCGGGGATATGTACTCTCGGAGTTTTTCAGCCCCGCTTTTGCGGTTGATGAAAGCCCGGGAGTATATGCATTTAAAATGGTTTAAGGAAGGAAAGCAGGTTAGACAGATGAAGACATTGACAGGAGCAGAGATTGTCATTGAATGCTTGAAAGAGCAGGGGGTAGACACGGTGTTCGGTTATCCGGGCGGCGCGATCCTCAACATTTATGATGCACTTTATAAACACAAGGATGAAATCACCCATATTTTGACCTCTCATGAACAGGGAGCGTCCCACGCGGCAGACGGCTACGCGAGAGCAACCGGTAAGGTCGGTGTGTGTATGGCGACATCCGGTCCGGGAGCTACAAACCTGGTTACGGGTATTGCAACAGCTAACCTGGATTCCATTCCGATGGTAGCCATCACCTGTAATGTAACGACAGGGCTTCTTGGAAAAGACAGCTTTCAGGAGATCGACATTCTGGGTGTTACCATGCCGATCACGAAATATAATTTTATCGTAAAGGATGTCACGAAGCTGGCAGATGTGATCCGCCGTGCGTTCGTGATTGCTAAGAGTGGCCGTCCGGGTCCGGTTCTGGTGGATATCACCAAGGATGTGACGGCAGCGGCCTGCGAGTACGAGCCGAAGGAACCGCAGCCGATCGAGCGCGAGACAGAGCTGATCCGTGAGGAAGACATGGAAAAGGCGATCGAGATGATCAAGGCGGCGAGAAAACCGTTTATTTTTGTCGGCGGCGGTGCAGTGGCATCGGATGCTGCCAATGAATTAAGTGCATTTGCACATAAAATTCAGGCGCCGGTGGGCGACAGCCTGATGGGTAAAGGTGCATTTGACGGAACCGATGTCCTTTATACCGGTATGATCGGTATGCACGGAACCAAGACATCCAACCTCGGTGTGGCAGAGTGCGATCTGCTGATCGTTGTAGGCGCGCGTTTCAGTGACCGTGTTGTGGGCGATCCGAACCATTTTGCAACCAATGCAAAGATTTTACACATAGATATCGATCCGGCGGAGATCAACAAAAATATCCAGACCGATGCGAGCATTATTGGTGATGTCAAGATTATTCTGCGTAAGCTAAACGCGCGTCTGGATCCGATGAACCATGACGAGTGGCTGAGCCACATTGAGCGTCTGAAAGATATGTACCCGCTCCGCTACAACAAGGAAGTTCTGACCGGTCCGTATATCATGGAAGAGATCTACAAGGTAACCGGCGGCGATGCGATCATCTGTACCGATGTCGGACAGCATCAGATGTGGGCGGCACAGTATTATAAATACAAACGTCCGAGACAGCTTCTGACCTCCGGCGGTCTGGGCACGATGGGTTACGGTCTGGGTGCAGCGATTGGTGCGAAGATGGGCTGCAAGGATAAGACGGTTATCAATATTGCCGGAGACGGCTGTTTCCGTATGAACATGAACGAGATTGCGACGGCAACTCGCTACAATATTCCGGTTATCGAGGTTGTATTTAACAACCATGTTCTGGGTATGGTGCGCCAGTGGCAGACCCTGTTCTATGGAAAACGCTATTCCCAGACGGAGCTTTACGATCAGATGGATTTCGTCAAGGTGGCAGAGGGCATGGGCGCGAAAGCATACCGTATCACGAAGAAAGAGGATGTGGAGCCGGTGCTGCGCGAGGCGATCAGCTTAAATATCCCGGTTATGATCGAGTGCCAGATCGGCAGCGATGACAAGGTATTCCCGATGGTTCCGGCTGGAAAACCGATCGAGGAAGCGTTTGATGAGATTGACTTACGCATCGAATAGTTGTAAAATGGGGGCTATTATCACATTTTTGTGTAAGACAGGAGGAGATTTATTATGAGCAGAGTCTATAACTTTTCGGCAGGTCCGGCAGTGCTTCCGGAGGAGGTACTGAGAGAGGCAGCGGCAGAGATGCTGGATTACCAGGGCAGCGGTATGTCCGTCATGGAGATGAGCCACCGCTCCAAGGATTTCCAGGCCATCATTGATGATGCAGAGAAGGATCTGCGCGAACTGATGCAGATTCCGGACAATTACAAAGTATTATTCGTACAGGGCGGCGGCAATATGCAGTTCGCCATGGTTCCGATGAACCTGTTCAAAAATAAGGTGGGGGATTACATCATCACCGGACAGTGGGCAAAGAAAGCATATCAGGAGGCAAAGATGTTTGGTACTGCCAACGCGATTGCATCCAGCGCTGACAAGACCTTTTCCTACATCCCGGATTGTTCGGACCTTCCAGTGGATGAGGACGCAGATTACGTGTATATCTGCTTAAATAACACTATTTACGGAACCGTATACCATGAGCTTCCGAACACCAAGGGCAAGACACTGGTAGCAGACATCTCCTCCTGTTTCCTGTCAGAGCCGCTCGATGTGAGTAAGTTTGGTATTCTCTGGGGTGGTGTCCAGAAGAACGTAGGTCCGGCTGGTATGGCGATCGTCATCATCCGCGAGGATCTGATCACCGAGGATGTTCTTCCGGGAACACCAACCATGCTGCGCTACAAAACATACGCAGACAATGACTCTCTGTACAACACACCGCCTACATACACCATCTATATGTGCGGCAAGGTATTTAAATGGCTCAAGAAAATGGGCGGTTTAAGTGCCATGAAGGAGCGCAACGAGAAGAAGGCGAAGATCCTTTACGATTTCCTCGATGAGAGCAAGCTCTTCAAGGGTACCGTTGAGAAAAAAGACCGTTCCCTGATGAACGTACCGTTCGTCACCGGCGATGCAGATCTGGATGCCCTGTTTGTCAAGGAAGCCAAAGAGGCAGGTTTTGTGAACTTAAAAGGTCACCGTACCGTCGGCGGTATGCGTGCCAGCATCTACAATGCAATGCCGATCGAGGGCGTTGAGAAATTAGTTGCTTTCATGCGCGAATTTGAGAAAAAACATACAAATTAGTCAATTTTAAAATTTATGCCATTGCTGCGGCGAAAGGGAGGGGGAATCCGTTCCTTTCTGCTGCAGCAGTGGACTTTTTAAAACAAAAACAGCCCGCGTATGGGAAGATTTGAAATTTTGAAAGAAAAGAGAGTTAAAAAATGAGAAAAATCCATTGCCTGAACCCGATTTCCAAGCTGGGAACCGGTTTACTGACCGAAAATTATGAGATGACTGACAACCTGGCGGAGGCAGAGGGCATTCTGGTCCGCAGTGCTGCCATGCATGATCTGGAACTTCCGAAGGGACTGCGTGCTGTTGCACGTGCCGGAGCGGGCGTCAACAACATTCCGCTTGACAAGTGTGCGGAGGCTGGTGTTGTCGTATTCAATACACCGGGCGCCAATGCAAACGGTGTCAAAGAGTTGGTGCTGGCTGGCATGCTGCTGGGAGCCAGAGACGTAGTCGGCGGCATCGACTGGTGCAAGGAGCAGAAGGACAATGAAAATATCTCCAAAGATATGGAGAAGGCGAAAAAGAAATTTGCCGGTCATGAGATCCGCGGCAAAAAGCTTGGTGTTATCGGACTGGGCGCCATCGGCGCAGAGGTTGCAAACGCAGCTGCAGCGCTTGGCATGGAAGTATACGGCTATGATCCGTTTATTTCTGTCAAGGCAGCGTGGATGCTTTCCAGAGACGTAAAGCACATCACATCGGTTGATACGATCTATCAGGAATGCGATTACATCACCGTTCATGTACCGCTGCTTGACAGCACCCGCCAGATGATCAACAAAGACAGCCTGGGACAGATGAAGGACGGCGTGGTTATCTTAAACTTTGCGCGTGACCTTCTGGTAAATGACGACGATATGGCAGAGGCGCTGGCTTCCGGTCGTGTAAAACGCTATATCACCGATTTCCCGAATGCAAAAGTAATGCAGATGCCGAACGTCATCGCAACCCCACATCTGGGCGCATCCACAGAAGAATCCGAGGATAATTGTGCCGTGATGGCAGTCAAAGAGCTGATGGATTACCTGGACAATGGTAATATCAAGAATTCCGTCAACTTCCCGAATTGCGATATGGGCGTGTGCACAACCGTAGGTCGTCTTGCACTTCTTCATAAGAACGTGCCGAACATGATCGGACAGATTTCCTCGATCCTGGCATCGACTGACATGAACATCGCAAACATGACGAACAAGAGCCGTGATAAATACGCTTATACGCTGGTTGATCTGGAGACCAAGGCAGACGCGGCGACGATTGAGAAGCTGAAAGCTATTCAGGGTATGATGCGCGTGCGCGTGATCAAATAATAAGTTTTATTGAAAACAGCCGGAGAAAGTGCGGTTTTGGGTGCACCTTTTCCGGCTGTATTTTTATGGATTGCAGAATGTTTTTATTGAAGAATCTCTGCATGGCTTTCTAACGTGATAATTATATGTATATATTGGTGAGAAACTGTCAGTGGCGGGTTATATTAAGCGACAGGATTGACTTGGTAAGAAAACTTTGTCATGGGGTGAAAAATTGATCGATACTAGGATCTTTCATTTCATAAACACGCGTCCACTCCTTAGTGCCATCTTTTTTGACAGTTTCGGAGCGGTTTATCGCCAGAAAACGGATCAGTTCATAGCAGTCAATCCAGATTTCGTTGTTTCCTTCTTTCTGGGATTCGTCAAAAATGAGCTGCAATCCGAAATGCAGGTGCGGTTCAGCGATGTTGTTGGTGTTTTCAGTGCTGCTGTAGCCGGTGTGCCCGAGATAACCGATCACGTCCCCGGCGGTGACGAGACTGCCCTCTTTCAGGTTTGACTGGTAGGGGTAGTCTTTGCGTAAATGTGCATAATAGTAGTATCGTTTCCCGTCAAAGCTGCGGATGCCGATGCGCCAGCCGCCGTACTGGTTCCAGCCGAGCGCCTCGACGCGCCCGGATTCCACAGCAATCACAGGCGTTCCCGTCTGCCCCATCATATCATGCCCGAGATGCCGTCTCCGGTAACCGTAGCTGCGGGAGACACCGAAATCGTCATAGTGGCTGTAGGGAAAGTTTTTCGCCAGTGGGAGAAACGCTTTCAGACCATATTTGGTAACCCAGACTTTTTCCTCACCGGAGGGAGTCAGGGGGACAGCGTCGGGATCGGAGAGAGTGGGGGCTGGGGGGTCGAGAGAAGTTTGTGTGTTGGATGAGGCTGAAGTTTCTGGTGAAGCTTGACTGGCTGAGTCGATTGTGTCTGTACCAGTTGTGGTTGCTGTTGTGGTTGCTGTTGTTGTTGGTGGTGTCGTTGCGTAGGAAGTATTGGCAGCCGGATCCCCTTCCTGTATCTGCGCGTCCGCCAGTGCAAAAGCCGGTGCTTCCGATTTCGGAATCTCAATTTCATACAGTCCGACCATTCCATCCAGAACCGCGCCGTAAGCCTCACGATAATAGGCAAAAGAGGTCATATTTTTCGTCAATTCTTCCACTGTAACGCCATTTTGGAGCTGTTCGGCAGCTTCCGTCATATCGGACGCCTGATAATGTGAAAAATCGCCCCCGTAGCGCGCCCCCAGGTAAGCGAGCAGATCGACCCAGTTCAGATGGAGATCCTGCTGGCAGGTATCGACATCATAGCGGAACGCCTGTGTCATGGCGTCGGCGGTTACATCGAAATCCACCCAGCGGATAAAATGTTCCGACGCATTCCCGACCGTGACCTGACGGCTGTTCGGACGCTGGAAGGACCAGCTGACAAAGAGCGCCGCAATGGCGCAGATTTCCAGTGCAATGATAACAGAACTTCGTTTCAAGACAGATCCCTCCTGTGCGATAGTATTTAAATGCGAAGCTACGGCAAATTCCGTTACTGGGCACGTATGCGTGAACAATAACATTTTTGCAATCTGATAAGATTGTATGAGAGGATGGGAGAAAGTATGAGTCCATCTTTGGAAAAATATGAGAAAAAGCGTTTGAGGCGAGGAAAAGGATGGGCTGATTCAGGCAAACAGATTATATCAGAGAGAAAAGTGATAGAAAAAATAGAAGAAAATAATAGATGACCTGCAGAGAAATAAAAAAGAGAGTAAATCATATATACAAGGAGGTACATGAAATGGAAAAGAAGGAAGAAAAGAAAAAGCCGTCCGGCTCATTCTCAGAAGTCTGGGACAAGCGCGGACAGGAGACGGACGCAGCCAATGATTTCCGGAAGAAAATCGAGATGGAGATCACCGAGGCACGCCCGGGCTATGCAGTTGGAGAGATTGTATTGAAACCGTGGCATATGAATATCTTAGGTATCGTGCACGGCGGCGTCCTGTATTCACTGGCGGATACCGTGGGCGGCACCGCAGCGATGACTGGTCGCGACTACGCAGTCCCGACCGTGGATGGCACGATCCATTATCTGAAAGCTGGAAAAAACACATCCAAAATCATCGCCCGGGCGCAGGAAATACAGAATGGTTATGCATTTTCGGTGTGCGAATGCAAGATTTATGATGATAAGGAGACGCTGCTGGCATCGGCGACGATGACGTATTATCATTTGAGGAGGAGGTAGAGCTGCAAGATACAATTACAGCTCTATCACACTCCCATCCTCCGGTACCAGCAAATCCCCGTGATAATAGGCTTCCCCTTCAGCGCGGTACAAAGCAGCGCGTTCCGGATAAGTCTTATCTTCAGTGTGCCACAGAATCAAATGCCGCGCACCGAGGCGTTCGGCGAGTTCGCAGGCATCTTTGACGGTGCTGTGGTGTTTTTCATAAGGGGAGAAGATTTCCCGGTCACGGTAGAGGCAGAAGGCTTCGTGGAAGAGCCAGTCGGCGCCTTTGGCAAATTCTTCGCAGAGCGGGTTCAGCGGTTCGTCGCCCGGGCAGCAGACGATCTTGCCGTCCGGCAGCACAGCGCGGAAGCCGAACTGGCGCGCCTTGGTCGAATGAATGTCGAAGAAGGTGACTTCCATATCGAGAATCTGCCGGGTTTCGCGGTCAGAAACCGGGATGAGCTGGATCGGATCGCCGATCAGGTCGCAGAATTTTTTCTGGAGTGTCAGGCGGCAGAAGGTCTGAATCGTGTCGATCAGCCCGTCGTGGCAGTAAATATGAAAAATTCCCTCATAATTTCCCTTTTTGATGGCAGTGCCAATCATCCGGATCATCCAGATCACGCCGAGAATGTGGTCGGTGTGTTCGTGTGTCACGAAGAGATGGTGGATGTGGTTTAATGGAACCTGCATTTCTTCCAGAATCCGCAGGATGCCATTGCCGCCGCCGGCGTCTGTCATGAAATATTCCTCGCCGGAGCGGATGGCGAAGCAGGTATTATAATAACGTGTCATCGTGGCGTTGCCGGTGCCAAACACGTAGAGAGTGTGTGGTTGCGTCATGAATGTTCCTCCTGTATTTATGTATGGAAAAATATGTTTCTGTTCACGAGTAGGCACTTTTGGAACCGAAAGTGCCGAAAATATATTTTGACCCTGATCTGAATCTATGCTACTATAAATCTATCAAAAAGGCAAATGCAATGTAGATAATGTGCTGTTTACCCAAAGCGAGCGCGACGATAACGAGTCACGACAAATATCCCGGCAGACAGCGCAGTTTGGGAGCTGATAACATGAGGGATTTAGCATATTTGAAGCTGCTTTCGCGGGAGTATCCGAATATCCGGGCGGCGGCGAGTGATATTATTAATTTACAGGCAATCTGTGGACTTCCGAAGGGCACGGAATATTTTTTCAGTGACCTGCACGGTGAGCATGAGGCGTTTATTTATCTGCTCCGCAGTTCGTCGGGTATCATCCGGGAGAAGATCCGCGAGACATTTGGACATATTATTTCGGAGGAGGACGAGGTACGGCTGGCGAACCTTATCTATTATCCGGAAAAAATGATCAATCAGATCAAACAGGCGAACGAATACACGGAGGACTGGCAGAAGACGGCGGTGTACCGTCTGGTGCAGATCTGCCGGGAGGTTTCGTCGAAATACACCCGTTCCAAGGTGAGAAAAAAGATGCCGAAGGAATTTTCGGGTGTGATCGATGAGCTTTTATATGTCGATAATACCGATGACAATAAGACGGAGTATTACAGCGAACTCATCAATACCCTGATTGACGTCCGGGTGGCGGACAGCTTTATTGTCGTGATCTGCAGCCTGATCCGGAGTCTGACGATCGATAATCTTCATATCTTGGGCGATATATTTGACCGTGGTCCGAGACCAGATATCATTCTGGAGGAACTGATGCATTTCCATGATGTGGATATCCAGTGGGGCAATCATGATATTTCGTGGATGGGCGCGGCGACGGGCAACCGGGCGTGTATCTGCAATGTTTTGCGTATGGCGCTCGGTTACAATGGATTTGATGTATTGGAGGACGGCTACGGAATTAACCTGCGCCCGCTGTCGATGTTTGCGGAGCGCGTGTACCGGGACGATCCGTGTACCTGTTTTCTGCCGCAGATTCTTGACAAAAATATTTACGATGCAGTGGATCCGAAGCTGGCGGCGAAGATGCACAAGGCGATCGCGGTGTTACAGTATAAGGAAGAGGGGCAGATCATCAAGCGCCATCCGGAGTACGGGATGGAAGAGCGGATACTTCTGTCAGCGATTCGTTATGACCGCGGCACGGTCACGATCGATGGAAAAGAGTATCCGATGCGCGACATGAATTTCCCGACGGTGGATCCGGCGGATCCGCTGCGGCTGACGGACGAAGAGGAAGAGCTGCTTCACACGCTGGAGCTGTCGTTCCGCCACAATGCGCGGCTGCATGAGCATGTCCGTTTCCTATATTCCAACGGAAGCATGTATAAATGCTGCAATTCCAACCTGCTCTATCACGGCTGTATCCCGATGACGGAGAATCGGGAATTTGACGGTCTGATGGTGGGCGGCAAGATGTACCGCGGCAAGGAATTGATGGATTTTATTGACACACAGGTTAAAAATGCCTATTTTCTTCCAGAGGACGCGCCGGAGAAGGAGGCGTGCCGCGATTTTATGTGGTATCTGTGGAATGGTGCGAAATCGCCGGTATTTGGAAAGGACAAAAACCGCAGCTTTGAGCATTATTTCATCGAGGATCCGGAAGTGATGAGAGAGACGATGAACCCGTATTACCAGCTCAGTGAGGAAGAAGAGACCTGCGATATGATTTTGAAGGAATTTGGACTTCCGACGAAGGGCTCGCATATCATCAACGGGCATATGCCGGTGAAGATTAAGAGTGGAGAGACACCGATCCGGGCTGGCGGCAAGCTCTTCATCATTGACGGCGGGCTGTCGAAAGCCTACCAGGAGCGGACGGGAATCGCCGGATATACGTTGATTTTCAATTCGCACCATCTCGCGCTTGCGGAACACAAGCCATTTGACCCGGAGCGCGAGCGGACGCCGAAGGTATATATTGTGGAGAAAATGCAGAAGCGCATCACAGTGGCGGATACCGATGAGGGCAAGGAGCTGGCGGGCCGCATCGAGGATCTGAAAGAGCTCTTGAAAGCGTACCGGAGCGGACTTTTGAAAGAGCGCGTGCGCTGAGGCAGTTGAAAGGGACGGGAACTGGAAGCTTGTTTCTTTCGGCTGGGTGAAACGGAAGAAACGGGACGGTTTGAGGAATAAGGAGACAAGATGAGAAAGACAGAGTTTTTACAGGAGCTTCGGGAGGCGCTGGACGGCGAGGTTTCGGCTTCAGTCATCCAGAGCAACATAAGCTATTACGATCAGTATATCAGCCAGGAGGCGGCGAAAGGGCGCAGGGAGGAAGAAGTGATCGAGGAGATCGGCAGTCCACGCCTGATTGCGAAAACCATTATCGACAGCAGCGAGGGCGCCGGGGAGACCGGCCAGGGCGGTTCGTACACTTCGGGAGACGCTGCCGGGAGCGGGCGCACAGCGTCCTCCTACAACGGCGGTTTTTCGGAGCGGGACGACAGCGGTCTGCCGCCGAACTTCCATTACATCGATTTGAACAAATGGTACTGGAAGGTGATTCTCAGCGTGGTGGTTATCGCGATCTTATTTGTGCTGTTTGCACTGGTCGGAGGTATTTTCACCATCCTGATTCATCTGGCGGGGCCGATTCTTCTGATTTGGCTGATCTATACAGTTATTAAGAGTATTTGGAAATAGAAAAGAACCCCTGCCGCCGGCTGTGAGGGATGACCGGAGCGGGGGTTCTTTTCTTGTTTTTTCGCAAACATATGGAGGTTTATTGAGTTGAAAAATGTTGTATTATGGAACATTTCAGAGGGAGTTTCCATAATACAAAAAAAGCACTTGTCATGCCGTCTTTGGCAAACAAATGCTTTTTAGCTGGGCTACAAGGATTCGAACCTTGAAAATGACGGAGTCAGAGTCCGTTGCCTTACCATTTGGCGATAGCCCAATGAATTGAACGATTTGTATTATACTGTAAGGAAACAGATTCGTCAACTACTTTTTTCGCTTTTTTGATAATTTTTTTTGTTTGGGCGGCTGCTGTGGCAGAAACCGCGCCATGCGTCCGGCAAATTCTGCAATATTCTGGGTCTGTAAGTAGACAACGTGGTTCGAATCGGATATAATGAGTTTCATGACAGAATGTTAAGGCAATATAGGACGAAACGGCAGATGGCGGATGCGCTAAGATGGTGCGGGGAGCCGGAAGCTGGAAAGGAAAAGAGAGCGATATGTATACATTTGACAGCCGGGTCCGGTACAGTGAGACGGATGAAGAGGGAAATCTTTCTGTAGTGGGAATCATGAATTATCTTCAGGATTGTTCGACGTTCCAGTCGGAGGATCTGAAACTCGGGATTTCCTATCTGAATGAGGAAAAACGGGCGTGGTGGCTGAGCGGATGGCAGATAGAGATTCTCAGACAGCCGCATTTTGGCGAGCGGATCCGTATTTCGACCTGGCCGTATGGGTTTAAGGGAATCTATGGCTACCGGAATTTCACGATCGAGGATGAGATGGGAAACCCGCTGGTGCGGGCGGATTCGACCTGGTTTTACTACGATCTGGAAAAAGGATGCCCGGTGCGGGTGCCGGAAAGCCAGTTGGAGGGCTACCAGATTGAAGATAAACCGCTTGCAATGCCGCCAGCGCCGAAGAAAATCCGCCTGCCTGAGACGTATGAGACGGCGGCGCCGGTCACGGTGGAACGCCATCATCTCGATACGAACCGGCACGTGAACAATGCACAGTATGTGGCGATTGCGCGTGAATTGCTGCCTGTGGACTTTGCACTCGGAGAACTGCGGGTGGAGTACCGGAAGGCGGCAGTGCTTGGGGATGTGATGTACCCGAAGCTGGCGCAGGTGCCGGAAGGATACGTGGTATCGCTGCAGGATGCGGAAGGTCAGGTGTATGCGAATTTGTGGCTGGCAAAGACTGGTTTGTAAAGAGTTTGTATGTAGCAGTGAAGAAGCTGAATCATTGCAGCCGAAGAAAGATTCGGCGTGGATTGTCTGCCAGTGAATGAAAAATGCAACCGTTAAATAAAAAAAGAGATCGGCAGAAAAGAGAGGACGAATGACATGATTGAACTGGGAAGAGTACAGGAACTGATGGTAGTGCGGGAGAAAAACTTCGGCGTGTATCTGGGACAGAAGAAAGATGACGCGGCGGCGGTCCTGCTTCCGAAGAAACAGGTGCCGGAGGGCACAAAAGTGGGCGATAAGCTCAAGGTATTTATTTATAAAGATTCCGAGGATCGCCTGATTGCGACGACCTCGATGCCGAAGCTGGAACTGGGCGGAACGGCGGTTTTGAAGGTCAAGGATGTATCGAAGATCGGCGCCTTTCTTGATATGGGGCTGGAAAAAGATCTGCTGCTCCCGTTTAAAGAGCAGGTATATCCGGTTCGCGCCGGGGAAGAGTGCCTGGTAGCGCTGTATATCGATAAGAGCGGTCGTCTGGCGGCGACGATGAAGGTATATTCGTATCTTTGCAGCGATGCGCCGTACAAGAAGGACGAGTGGACCGAGGGACGCGTCTATGAGATTAATGAAAATCTGGGTGTGTTCGTGGCAGTGGCAGACCGCTATTTCGGTCTGATTCCGAATCGTGAGCTGTATGGAAAATGCCGTCTGGGCGAGGTTTTAAAGGTACGCGTGACGAAGGTGCGCGAGGATGGAAAAATGGATTTGAGCCTGCGCGAGGTGGCGTACCGTCAGATGAATGCGGATGCCGAGGCGGTGCTGGCACGTCTGAAAGAAAAAAACGGCGTTCTGCCGTTCAATGACCGCGTGGAGCCGGAGATTATCCGCCGCGAATTTAATCTAAGCAAAAACGCGTTCAAGCGTGCGGTTGGACACCTTTTAAAAGAAGGAAAAGTAGAAGTAAACGAAGATTCTATCCGTTTAAAATAAAAGACAAAGGAGAGATTTGACATGAAGAAAGTAATCAGCACAACCAATGCACCGGCAGCGATCGGCCCGTATTCCCAGGCAATCGAGGTAAATGGAATGGTATTTGCATCCGGTCAGATTCCGGTCAATCCGGCAACCGGCGAGATCCCGGAGGGAATCGAGGCTCAGGCAGAGCAGGTTTTAACCAATGTAAAGAATCTTCTGGCGGCAGCAGGTGCTTCCATGGAGCAGGTTGTAAAGACCACCGTATTTATCCAGAACATGGATGATTTTGGAAAAGTAAATGAAATCTATGCGAAATATTTCGAGGGCGCATGCCCGGCACGTTCCTGCGTCGAGGTATCTAAACTTCCGAAGGGCGTCCTGATGGAGATGGAAGCGATCGCAGCAAAATAAGAATGAATCGCATATTTGGAAAATTTCGCCGGAAAAACAAGTTCCAGTCTGTGAAAATCCCGGCGTGTGAGGGCAAAATGACGAAAAAATTCACTTTTTTTCGTCCGCCCTCTTTTTTTTTTCGTCACTTTGCTTTAAAATAAAGGGAAAGATCCGTCCAAGATTCAGATGGGGAACGGTTATGGTCCACAGGCACAGATTGCCGGAGGGGTAACAAACGGGTTTGGGGAATGACAGGTTGAAAGACCCGGAAACACAGCTGGACGGAGGATAAAAGAAAAGGAGAGAGGAATATGATTTCGAACCAGATACTCCAGACAAACATTGAGGGGTTAAAAGGAATTACGCGTGTCGATCTCTGTATCTGTGATACGGAAGGCAAGGTGCTGGCATCCACATTTACTGGCGCTGAGGAATATGAGAGTGCAATTCTGGCTTTCGTAGACTCTCCGGCGGACAGCCAGGTGATACAGGGATATCAGTTTTTCAAGGTGTTTGACGATCACCAGTTAGAATATATATTTCTTGCCAAGGGCGGAAGCGACGACGTATACATGGTCGGCAAGATGGCGGCATTTCAGGTTCAGAACCTGCTGGTAGCTTATAAGGAGCGCTTTGACAAGGACAATTTTATCAAGAACCTGCTGCTTGACAACCTGCTTCTGGTTGACATTTATAACCGTGCGAAGAAGCTGCACATCGAGACGAACGTCAAGCGGATCGTATTTATCATTGAGACGCAGCATGAGAAGGATGTGAATGCACTTGAGACCGTCCGCAGCCTGTTCTCGACCAAGACGAAGGATTTTATCACGGCAGTGGATGAGAAGAACATTATTCTAGTCAAGGAAGTGAAGCCGGGCGAGACGTACGACGATCTGGAAAAGACAGCCACATCGATCGTAGATATGCTCAATACCGAGTCACTGACACGTGTCAGCGTGGCATTCGGTACGATCGTCAACGAGATCAAGGACGTATCGCGTTCTTATAAAGAGGCGAAGATGGCGCTGGATGTAGGAAAGATTTTCTACAGCAGCAAAAATGTGGTCGCATACAGCAAGCTGGGAATCGGACGTCTGATCTATCAGCTGCCGCTGCCGCTGTGCCGGATGTTTATCAAGGAAATTTTTGATGGCAAATCGCCGGATGAGTTTGATGAGGAGACTCTTACGACAATCAACAAGTTCTTCGAGAACAGCCTGAACGTATCAGAGACTTCCCGACAGCTTTACATCCATCGCAATACCCTGGTATACCGTCTGGATAAGCTCCAGAAGAGCACGGGATTGGATCTGCGGGTGTTTGAGGATGCGATCACATTTAAGATTGCCCTGATGGTTGTAAAATATATGAAATACATGGAAAACCTGGATTATTAATCCAAATTGCTGTGGCGGGGAGGAAGATTGCCTTTGCCGCAGCAATTTCATTTGGAGAATTGAAAAAGAGGATTTACGCATGATAGAGGTTAAAAATCTCACCAAGACGTACAAGACGGGGAATAAAGCCTTAAAGGGAATCAATATTCAGATTCAGGACGGCGAGTTTGTTTTCATCATGGGACGAAGCGGTTCCGGCAAATCGACGCTTTTAAAGCTTCTTTTGAAGGAGCTGGAGCCGACTTCCGGCCAGATTATAGTCAACGATATGGATCTGGAAAAGATGCCGAGACGCTACATTCCGAAGTACCGCAGACGGCTGGGAATGGTGTTTCAGGATTTCCGTCTGTTGAAGGATAAAACAGTATATGAAAATGTCGCGTTTGCACAGCGGGTCATCGGCGTATCGCCCCGTGAGATTAAGAAAAATGTGCCGGAAATGCTCCGACTGGTAGGGCTTTCTTCAAAATATAAAGCATACCCGAACCAGCTCTCGGGCGGCGAGCAGCAGCGTGTTGCGATTGCCCGTGCGCTGATCAACTCGCCGGAGATACTTCTGGCGGACGAGCCGACGGGAAACCTGGATGTACATAATTCTATGGAGATCATGGAGCTTCTGGAGGAGATAAACCGGCGCGGGACGACGGTGCTTGTGGTAACGCACAGCCGGGAGATCGTAGCAGAGATGGGAAAACGTGTGATCACGCTGACGCGCGGCGTGCTGACGGGAGATCAAAAAGGCGGTATCTGGCATGAAAATTAGTACATTGATTTACTGCACCAAGGAGGGCATGCGCAATATCATCCGGAATATCTGGTTTTCACTGGCGTCGGTGGCGATTATTTCGGCATGTATTTTCCTGTTCTGTATGTTTTTTGGCTTGATTGCCAACGTACAGTATATGGTGCGGAATGCAGAATCTACAGTAGGAATCACGGTTTTCTTCAATGAAGATATGAGTGAGGACGATATACAGAAAATCGGGGATGAGATACGCGCCCGCGATGAGGTCAAGGAAGTAAAGTATGTTTCTGCCGAGGAGGCATGGGAGAATTTTAAGAAAGAATATTTTAAGGGAGTCGAGGATCTGGCAGAAGGATTTGCGGATGACAACCCGTTAGCCGGTTCGGCGTCCTACGAGATCTATCTGAAAGACATTGACATGCAGGATGACATGGTTGCATGGCTTGGCACGGTGCAGGGAATCCGGAAGATAAATTATTCGAGCGATACGGCGTCCGGGCTTTCGAGCTTCAACAAGATGCTGGGACTTTTGTCGGCGGTGATCATCGCCATTCTGCTGGCAGTTGCTATCTTCCTTATCAGCAATACGATCACGACGGCAGCTGCATTTAGACGGGAGGAAAACCGGATCATGCGCCTGATCGGTGCGACGAATTTCATGATCCGTGCGCCGTTCGTTGTACAGGGTGTGATGATCGGTCTGGTTGGCGCGCTGATTCCGCTGGCGATCACGTATTTTCTGTACCGCCAGGCGGTTGTATATATGATGGAACGGTTTGATATCTTGTCGAACCTGATTGAATTTATCCCGATTCAGACCATTTTTCCGAGCATGGTAGCCGTGGCGATGGCGCTGGGCGTGGGAATCGGTTTTGTCGGAAGTTTCTTTACGATCCGCAGACATTTAAAGGTGTAAGAAACATTGGCGGCTGCTGTAGGAGAATGCAGCGGCAGCGGAAATTTGCGGTAAAAAGGATGAGAACATGAAAAAACAGGGATTGAAAATACGTGCGGCTCTGTTCCTTGTGATGGCGGCGCTGGCGTCTTCCCCAGTGCTGACCTCGGTGGCGGCAGCGACGAAAAAGGATGTAAGCAGCGCCAAGGATAAGAAAAGCGCCCTGGAACAGGAGAAAATGAAGACCGAGGAGGCGATCAAAAGCCTTCAGGGGCTGAAAAGTAACACCGAGAGCTATGTCAAGGAGCTGGACACGAAGATGAATGATCTGCAGTCGCAGGTCACGAAGCTGGAAAATAATATTTCCAGCAAGCAGAAAAGCATCGATGAGACGGCGGTAAAGCTGGAAGAAGCGCAGAAAACCGAAAAAAAGCAGTATGCTTCGATGAAAATGCGTATCAAATATATGTATGAGAAGGGCGACAGCAGCTACTTAAATCTGCTTCTGGAAGCCCGTTCGCTCTCGGAGCTTTTAAACCGGGCAGAGTATGTTTCAAAGATTTCGGAGTATGACAGGAAGATGCTCGACCAGTATGTGGCGACGAAAGAGTCCATCGCGGACAGTAAGAAAAAGCTGGAGACGGAGAAGGCGGAGCTGCAGGAGATGAAGACGCAGACGGAGGCAAAGCAGGATTCGGTCCAGCTTCTCCTGAATGAGAAAAATAAAGAACTCCAGAACGTCAACGCGCAGATCGGCGAGAAATCAGCGCAGGCGAAAGCGTATGAGGACGATATCAAGGCGCAGGAAGCCAAGATCGCGCAGATGGAGGCGGAGATTAAGAAGAAGGAAGCAGAAGAGGCGGCGAAAAAAGCGGCAGAGGAAGCTGCCAGAAAAGCCGCCGCAGCGGGAAAGACGAATAATTCGACCACGAAAGGGAATACTGGCAGTACGACTACCACTTCGACGGGAAGTTCTTCGCTGCGCTGGCCGTGCCCTGCAAGCGGACGCATTACATCTGGATTCGGAAAACGTAAATCACCGACGGCGGGCGCGTCCTCGAACCATAAGGGCATTGATATCAGCGCTTCGACCGGCAGCAGCATCGTGGCAGCCGCCGGAGGAACGGTTTCGATTGCAACCTACAGTTATTCGGCTGGAAATTATGTTGTGGTCAACCATGGAAATGGACTTTCAACCGTGTATATGCACTGTTCCCAGCTTCTGGTATCGGCAGGGGATACGGTAAAAGCCGGACAGACGATCGCGAAGGTAGGTTCGACCGGATATTCGACAGGTTCTCATCTGCATTTTGCAGTCCGCAAGAACGGAAGTTATGTAAACCCTTCGAGCTATGTAAGTCCGTAGTGCGGAAAGTATCAGGTGGCTGCAAAAGATGAAATCCGGGTAACTGTTCAGTAGGTCTGCGCATTTACTGCGCTGACCGTACGAAAACATGGACCAGCAGGAAAAAATCCCATTGCCGTAGGCAATTTTTGATGGATTTTTGCGCGTGACTGTGAAGGTACTGAACAGTTACAAATCCGGAAGGAATAGACAGGAATCAGGAGGCATAAGAGATGGACAGTAAAAATAAATTCTGGCGCGGTGTGATGGTCGGTGTGCTGGTGACAGCACTGGTGTGTCTGATCACGGTCGGTGCTTCGGCGGGTATTTACATGTTTGGACGCCGTGTGATCGATAACCAGACACAGGTACAGGTACAGACCGAGGGAACACCGTCGCAGGCACAGGAGCCGGTCAATTTTGAGAATGTCACGAAAAAGCTGGAGCAGATACAGGATATTATCGATAAAAAGTACCTGTTTGAGGAAAAAATTGATACATCCGAGGAGGAAGCCGGCATTTATCAGGGCTTTTTGAGTGGTTTAAATGATCCGTATGCGGTTTACTATACGCCGGACGAGCTGACAAGCTTCCTGGATGAGACAAATGGTTCTTACTGCGGCATCGGCGCTCTGGTATCCCAGAATGTCCAGACCGGCGTCAGCACGATCGTGCGCGTCTTTGAGGGCAGCCCGGCCGAGGAGGCGGGCATCCTTCCGGGTGATGCGCTTTATAAGGTAGACGGCACCGAGGTGATTGGCATGGATCTGTCGCTTCTGGTCAATAATTACGTCAAGGGCGAGGAAGGCAGCCAGCTGACGATCACGGTTTATCGTGAAAATAGCGATGAGTACAAGGATATCACCCTGACCCGCAGACCGATCGATGTGCAGACGGTGTCAGGCAAGATGCTGGATGAAGAGATCGGATATATTTCCGTTGCGGAGTTTGACCGTGTGACTGCCGATCAGTTTAAATCCAAGATCGAGGAATTGCAGGGCGAGGGCATGAAGCGCCTGATCATCGATCTGCGGAACAACCCGGGCGGCGAGGTGACGACGGTTGTCTCAATGGCGGATTATATCCTGAAAGATGGCGGACGGATCCTGACCGTGGCAAATAAGAAGGGCACGGAGGAGACATACGACGCTGAGGATGGACACAGCCTGGAGATCCCGATGGTTGTGCTGGTAAATGGCAATTCCGCCAGCGCGTCGGAGGTATTTACCGGTGCGATGAAGGATTACGGCGTGGCGACGATCGTCGGAACGAAGACTTTCGGTAAAGGTATCGTGCAGACGCTGATGCCGCTTTCGGATGGAAGCGCGATCAAGCTGACGACCGACCATTATTATACGCCGAATGGAAATGATATCCATGGAAAAGGCATCGAGCCGGATCTCGAGGTGGAGCTGGATGAAGAGGCGGCGCAGGAAGTCGTGATTCCAGAGGAGAAGGATAATCAGCTGCAGAAGGCGGTTGAGGTTGTGAAGGGAAAGTAACTTCTTATTTACACGACCCCAAAACTTACGGCACTTTCGATTCCAAAAGTGCCTATCCGTGAACAGTAACTTTAAAAGTATCCAGAAAAATAAGTGCGTTAGATCCTGAAACAGCTTGAAAAAGTGGCAGTTTCAGGATTTAACGCTTAAAGTCGTGTCTGTTTTGGCTTTTTGAGAAAGACGATGAGTGAAGAATCTGGTATTTTTGATACTATAGAAAAAGAGGGAGAAATAGAATTATGTATGTAATTGCAGGACTTGGAAATCCGGGAAGAGAATATGAGGGAACCCGCCACAATGTGGGATTTATGACGCTGGATGCGCTGGCGGACAAGTATAACATTGATGTCCGGGAGAAAGCATTTAAGGGACTGATTGGAAAAGGCGTGATCGAGGGAAATAAGGTCATTCTGGTAAAGCCGCAGACGTATATGAACCTGAGCGGCGAGTGCATCCGTCAGGTAATGGATTATTATAAGGTAGATCCATCGGAGTTTATCGTGATTTATGACGATATCAGCCTGGTTCCGGGCGGCATCCGGATCCGCAAAAAAGGCAGCGCGGGCGGCCACAATGGAATCAAAAATATCATCGCCCATCTGGGAACGCAGGAATTTCCGCGCGTGCGGATCGGTGTGGGCGAGAAGCCGGCGCGCATGGATCTGGCAGACTATGTGCTGGGACATTTTCCGAAAGAGGAAGCCGAGACGATGACGACGGCGTTTAAGGATGGTGCGGCGGCAGTCGTGGATATGATGACCGAGGGCGTTGAGGCGGCGATGAACCATTTTAACGGCGCGGCGCGCGGGGAGAAGGAGAAGCTAGAGAAGCAGAAGGCGGAGAGGAAGGAGGAAGTCAAGACACAATGAGCGATGTATTTGCAAATCCGTTAGAGGAGATGATCGAGTTCCAGGATCTCAAAACGGATTTACAGCGCGGACAGGGACCGCTTCTTGTCACGGGATGTCTGGATTCGCAGAAGGTGCATCTGCTGTCCGAGCTTTCGGATCTGACGCCCTGGAAGCTGATTGTCACCTACGATGATTCGAGGGCGCGGGAGATCTGTGAGGATTACCGGTGTTTTGACCCGGATATTTCGCTGTACCCGGCGAGGGATCTGCTGTTTTATACGTCAGATATCCACGGAAATCTGCTGACGAAACAGCGGATTCAGGTCATGCGGCGGGTCTTGGAGAGTTCCAGCGGCGTGGTGGTCACGACGATCGACGGGCTGATGGAACATCTGCTGCCGCTTGCATGGATGAAAGAGCGAAGTCTCACGATCGGGGCGGAAGATGTGGTCGAGGTCGGGAAGCTGACGCGCGCCCTGGCGGAAATGGGATATGAGAAGGTCGCGCAGGTCGATGGTTCGGGGCAGTTTTCGGTACGTGGCGGTATTATCGACATTTTTCCACTGACGGAGGAAGTGCCGTACCGGATCGAGCTGTGGGGCGATGAGGTCGATTCGATCCGTACCTTTGACCCGGAGAGTCAGCGTTCGATCGAGCAGGTAGACGAGGCGGTGATCTATCCGGCGACGGAGATGGCGCTCACGCCGGAGCAGATTCAGGATGGAATCGAGGCGATCGAGAAGGAACGTAAGAAATACGTGAAAAAGCTCCGGGATGCCATGAAGACGGAAGAGGCGTACCGGATGGATTCAGCTGTTTCGGAGGTCTTAGAGGGGCTTCGCGAGGGCTTCCGGGTGCATGGGCTGGGAAGCTATATCCGGTATTTCTGCAAGGAAACGGTGTCGTTTTTAAACTATTTTCCAGCGGATGAGCTGACGATTTTTCTGGATGAGCCGCTGCGCTTGAAGGAAAAAGCAGAGACGACCGAGACGGAGTTCCGGGAGAGTATGTCGCACCGTCTCGAGGGCGGCTATCTGCTTCCGGGGCAGACTTCCTTCCTCTATTCGGCGAAGGAGACGCTGGCGATGGCGATGCGCCCGCGGACTCTTTTACTGCTGGGGCTGGATCAGAAGCTCTCTGGCATGACGGTTAAGAAAAAGTACAGTTTGAGCGTCAAAAATGTCAATTCCTATCAGAATGGATTTGAGCTTTTAATCAGCGATCTGACGCGCTGGAAGAAAGAAAAATACCGTGTGGTATTGCTGGCGGGTTCGCGGACGCGCGCGAGCCGTCTGGCGGGCGATCTGCGGGAGTACGATTTGAGCGCATTCTGTCCGGATGAGGGCGAAAACACTGTGAAACCGGGCGAAATCCTGGTGACCTATGGAAAGCTGCACCGGGGATTTGAATATCCGCTGATTAAGTTCGTCGTGATTACCGAGGGAGACATGTTCGGCGGCGGACGGGGGCGGAAAAAGAAGAAAAAGACCTCCTACCAGGGTAAGAAGATCCAGAGCTTTTCCGAGCTTTCGATCGGTGATTATGTGGTGCATGAGAGCCACGGACTCGGCATTTACCGGGGCATCGAGAAGATCGAGCAGGACAAGGTTGTCAAGGATTACATCAAGATTGAGTACCGTGATGGCGGCAATCTCTACCTTCCGGCGACGCGCCTGGAAGGAATCCAGAAATATGCGGGATCGGATGCCAGGACGCCGAAGCTCAATAAACTGGGCGGAACGGAATGGAATAAAACGAAGAGCAAGGTGCGCGGGGCGGTCCGCGATATTGCAAAGGATCTCGTCGAGCTTTATGCGGCTCGCCAGCGGAGCGAGGGCTACCAGTATGGACCGGATACGGTCTGGCAGAGGGAGTTTGAGGAAATGTTCCCGTTTGAGGAGACGGAGGATCAGCTGGAGGCGATCGAGGCGACAAAAAAAGATATGGAAAGCCGCCGCATCATGGACCGCTTGATCTGCGGCGACGTTGGATATGGCAAGACGGAGATCGCGCTCCGGGCGGCATTTAAGGCGATTCAGGAGGGGAAGCAGGTTGTGTATCTGGTGCCGACCACAATTTTGGCGCAGCAGCATTACAATACCTTTGTGCAGCGAATGAAGGATTTCCCGGTCCGGGTCGATATGCTGTCGCGTTTCCGCACGGCGGGCGAGCAGAAAAAAACGCTGGAAGATCTGAAAAAAGGGCAGGTGGATGTCGTGATCGGAACGCACCGCGTCCTTTCTAAGGATGTTGTCTTTAAAAATCTGGGGCTTCTGATCATCGACGAGGAACAGCGTTTCGGTGTGGCGCATAAGGAAAAGATCAAGAAACTCAAGGAAAATGTGGATGTTCTGACGCTGACGGCGACGCCGATTCCACGTACCCTGCATATGAGCCTCATCGGCATCCGGGACATGAGTGTTCTGGAGGAACCGCCGGTAGACCGCCTGCCGATTCAGACCTACGTCATGGAGTACAACGACGAGATGGTGCGCGAGGCGATTCACAGGGAGCTGGCGCGGGGCGGACAGGTTTATTATGTCTACAACCGTGTCAATAACATCGACGAGGTGGCAAACCACGTGGCGGCGCTGGTGCCGGAGGCAAACGTTGTATTCGCCCACGGGCAGATGCACGAACATGAGCTGGAAAAAATCATGCTGGATTTCGTCGAGGGAAATATTGACGTTCTGGTGTCCACGACCATCATCGAGACAGGACTGGATATTCCGAATGCAAACACGATCATCATCCACGACGCCGACCGGCTGGGGCTGTCGCAGCTCTACCAGATCCGCGGGCGCGTCGGACGTTCCGGGCGGACTTCGTATGCATTTCTCATGTACCGGCGCGACAAGCTGCTGCGTGAGGAGGCGGAAAAACGTCTGCAGGCGATCCGTGAATTTACGGAGCTGGGAAGTGGTATCAAGATTGCGATGCGTGATTTGGAGCTGCGCGGTGCCGGAAATCTTCTGGGCGCGGAACAGCACGGTCATATGGAGGCGGTCGGTTACGATCTGTACTGTAAACTTTTAAACGAGGCGGTGCTGGCGCTGCGCGGGGAGAAGGAAGCGGAGGATTTCGAAACGGTGGTGGACTGCGACATCGACGCGTATATTCCGCCGTCTTACATCCGGAATGAGTACCAGAAACTCGACGTTTACAAGCGGATTTCCGGTATCGAGAACCAGGAAGAGTACCTGGATATGCAGGATGAGCTGATCGACCGCTTTGGCGAGCTTCCGCGTTCAGTGGAGAATCTGTTAAAGATCGCCGATTTGAAAGCGCTTGCTCATCAGGCGGGCGTCGTGGAGGTCGATGTGAAGAAGCAGGATATCACGATCCAGATGTACCAGAAAGCCAATCTGGACGTCTCTGGCATTCCGGCGCTGATGGAGAAGTACAAGGGCACGCTGACCTTCAGGACGGGTGATGTACCGTCGTTCTATTACCGCGATGTGCGGCAGAAACATACGGACTGCGAGACGATGCTTGTGAAGGCGCGGGAGATTCTTTCCGGGCTCGCGGCGCTGGCGAAAGAGTAGTTTTTAATTGTGTAGAAAAGATTGAAAGTATATTTGAAATGAAAATATATTTTTAATATTGACATATATAATCAAAGATGATAATATATAATCAAATTAAAGCTTGTTTACTAAATTTAAAGAAGGGAGGGATTCCAATGCAGCAAAAATGTGGGATGCTCATTAATAATGTGAATAACGTTAAGAGGTGGTTTTATGAAAAAAATTATGAGTATTTTATTGTCGATAGTTATGTCAACTTCATTGGTAATCCCAACATTTGCGGAAGCGCCGCCATATTCAATAGATAAAGTGGCAACAAAGGTTGTGATTGATCAACATGAATTGAGATATTTATGATAAATATGCTTCGGTAACGGATGAAACTGTTGTGGAAGATATGTTAATGGAAGATTTTGGTTTTTCAAGATCGGAAGTTAAAGAATTATTGGAAGTAAGCAAAAGTGGTAGTGGAGGATCTACAGGTGCTTCGAGGGCATCTAGTATAACTGGAAGATTACCAGCAACAGCTGCTATAGGAACCGTTGTAAATATTGTGTATACAATTGATTTGCAAGAAATGAAAGATTTAGCGACAATAACTAATTTTATCGCAAGACAGGTAGGCGGAGCAGGAGCAGGGGTAGCAGTGGCAGCACTTGTTGCTAAAACAGTTTTAGCAGCTGCACAAAAGGGTGGCATAAACTATGCAAAAGTTACAATATCTTATACATATGGCTATAATAATGATGGGGTATTAGGGTGGACGCCAGGTTATACCAAGTATGAGTATTGGTAATAAAAAAGGGAGATGCAATGAAAGAGAATAGAGTATCAAATGAATTCCGTCAAGGAAGAGAAGCAACGTTTGCCGCTTTATTAATGGAACTGTGTCTTTGTGGGGAGCGAATTGCTTCCATAATGGGAATTAGAAATTGGTATGATCAGGTGGGAACTGTTAGAATTTTTCTTTGTATTTTGATTTTTTGTTATTATTATATAATTAAAAAACCAAGATTATTAGATACGCCTGAATGGTATGAGCTAATGAAAAAAGATAGAGTGATTTATGGAATGTGGATCTTGGAAATGATAATATTAGTTAGTAGTATTGGAACTTGAGTGAAAAACAAAGGGGGCGTCAGTTGCTCCCTTTGTTTCTATAAATTATGAGATTGGGAATTTTATGAAGAATAATTATTTAAGTGAACGAGAAATGAATGTTATGCAGGTTTTGTGGAAGTATGAAAAACCCATGACGGTGACAGAAATTGTAGAATCTGAAAAAGAATTGACAACGCCAACAGTCCATACTGTGTTAAGAAAATTGCTTGATAAGGGTTATGTTCAGGTTATTGATACAGTTCAGACTGGAAAAGTTTTTGCTAGGCGATATAAAGCGAAAAAGACTCAGGATGAAGAAATAGAAGAAAAAATAGAAAAATGTATGAAAAATTCTAGAAATCCTATGTCCTTTGTAAATACAATAACAGCAGCTTTGTTGAATGGAGCAGTAGATGAAGAGTCGGTTATTGACGAATTAGAACGTATAGTTCAAAAAAGAAAAAAAGAGATTTTATGAAAATAACATATACATCAATTTTATCGGCAATATGTAGTTCAATTTTGCTATTGGGTTTTTTGTCGGTTTATATATGGAAAAAGCAAGAAAATTATAGCTTGTATGAAGTAAAATTACTTATTTTTTGCACTGTACTAACAGGAGTAAAATTATTTTTTCCAATAGATATTTGCGGAATAAGTCATACGATAGGAATAAAAATATTATATCCAGAACTTTGTCGCTTTATGCGGGGGAAAATAGGATTTTTAAGTCATTTTTCTGTACTTTTTTTGATTAGTTTACTTGGAAGTTTTCTTATCTTAGTGCAAAAAAGTTTATCATATATATCATTTATAAAATTAATAAAAGAAATAAGACCGATAGAGTATATTCGTGTTAAAAAGTATAAAAAAGTGAAAAAAATACCAATATTGAAAGTTGGTAGTATAGAAGATCCATTTATTGTTGGTATAAAAAATCCGTATATAATAATACCGAATATAGATGAAGAAACAAAAAAAATAGTACTCTTGCATGAAGTGGGACATTACATTAAAAGAGATTTATTTTTAAAGTGTTTTTTTGAAATATTATGTCTTTTATACTGGTGGAATCCGTTAGTATACATAGTTCGGTATTATTTTTCTAACATATTAGAAATAAGAAATGATTTAATTGTTTGTAATGAGTTATCTGAAATAGAAAAAATTCATTATGTTGAAATATTGTTAAAAATGTCTAGGACAAAAGCGTTAAAAAGGAGAGGAACACTATCTTTTTTTAATGGAAGTTTTTTGAAAATTAGAATTTCTTCTATATTGAATGAAGAACAAAAAAAACAGGTCAATATTAAGTTGTTCTTTTTCTTAATTGCTATTATATTGTCTGGTACAATAGTAATAGAACCAGTAGCTGATTTGAAGTTGCATGCACCGTATTTTGAAGAAGATGATATAGTCAAAAAAAATAACTTTTTTGTAAAGACAGAAAACGGGTATGAATTATATATGAATGGTACATATATAGGAACATTGGATGAAATACCAAATGAATTAAAGAATATTAATATTAGGAGGAAATAAAAATAAAAAAAACGATCAGAATTTTAGCAGTAATAATTGCTATGACATGTATTTTTTCAGGGACTGCGTTTGCACAAGAGAAAGAGGTGGCTGTTGAAAAATCGAGTTCAATAGCTAGAGCAGATGTTATAAAATATGTTTATAAAGTTGAAAACGGGAAATTATATAGAAGATTATATAATTATTCTAAGGATACGTGGCTGGGAGATTGGGAACTGTGTGACTAAAGTAATAATATGATAATTATATTTAATAAATATGTACACTACTTTTTACGCTTTGAATTTAAAGTAATGTAAAAATTTTATAGCGTGAAGTTTGAAGTTGAGAAATTGCCTTGACAAATAATAAATTTCGCTTATAATACAGAATATACTCAATAACCTTACAAAGGCAATGAAGGGAACAAGTAGAGATCCGCAGGAGAGCGCACAGAAAGCAGCCGGATGATGAGAGGCGCGCGTGAACCGGATATTCGAATACATCCCGGAGCTTCGCACCGAAGAATCTAAAATCGGATCCGATGAAAAGGCTGCGTGGAAAATGTGCGGCGGTTGATTTGGTAGGCTGCGACGTGAGAGACACACGTTATCCGGTCACGGTATCAGAGGGTACCGGCAGAGGCAGATGGGCGCGAGCTGTCTGCGAACAAAGGTGGTAACACGGGAATTTTGCCCCGTCCTTTTTGGAGGACGGGGCTTTTTTATTTTATAGAAAAATGTGTCTTGTGAAATCACAGACGTTCCAAAGTACCTTTATTGTTCTGTTTTGAGAATGATTTTCGGAGAGAAAATAAAGGATGAATCGGATGTATTTTTGAAAAAAGGAATCCCGTGGAGAAGCAAAACGAGTAAGCAAAATTATTTTTTATAAAAAGGAGTAAACAGGAAAATGCAGATTTACGAAGAATTAGTAGCCAGAGGTCTGATCGCCCAGGTTACAAACGAAGAAGAGATCAAAAAACTGGTCAACGAAGGAAAAGCCGTTTTCTACATCGGTTTTGACCCGACCGCAGACAGCCTTCATGTAGGACATTTCATGGCACTGTGCCTGATGAAACGTCTGCAGATGGCAGGCAACAAGCCGATCGCATTACTTGGCGGCGGCACCGGCATGATCGGCGATCCGTCCGGACGTACGGATATGCGCCAGATGCTGACACCGGAGACGATCCAGCATAACTGCGACTGCTTCAAAAAGCAGATGAGCCGTTTCATCGATTTCTCTGATGACAAGGCGCTCTTAGTCAACAACGCAGAGTGGCTGATGAATCTGAATTATGTAAACTTACTGCGCGAGGTTGGTCCGCATTTCAGCGTCAACCGTATGCTGACCGCTGAGTGCTACAAGCAGAGAATGGAGAGAGGCTTAAGCTTCTTAGAGTTCAACTACATGATTATGCAGAGCTACGACTTCTATATGTTATACCAGAAATACGGCTGCAACATGCAGTTCGGCGGCGATGATCAGTGGAGCAATATGTTAGGCGGTACCGAGCTGATCCGCAGAAAGCTTGGCAAGGACGCACACGCAATGACCATCACCCTGCTGTTAAACTCCGAGGGCAAGAAGATGGGTAAGACCCAGTCCGGCGCTGTATGGCTGGATCCGAACAAGACATCCCCGTTCGAGTTCTACCAGTACTGGAGAAACGTCGCTGACGCGGACGTATTAAAATGCCTGCGTATGCTGACCTTCCTGCCGCTTGAGCAGATCGATGAGATGGATAAATGGGAAGGCAGCCAGTTAAATACTGCAAAAGAGATCCTGGCTTACGAGCTGACCAAGCTGGTACACGGCGAGGAAGAGGCTGAGAAGGCACAGGCAGCAGCGAAAGCACTGTTTTCCAGCGGAAATGCAGCGAATATGCCGACCTACGAGCTGACGGAGGATGATTTCAACGGTGATGAGATCGATATTCTCTCCATCCTGCAGAAATCCGGTCTGGCTCCGTCCCGTTCCGAGGCAAGAAGAAATGTCGAGCAGGGCGGCGTATCTGTAGACGGAAACCAGGTAAAGGATATTAAGGCAGTCTTTACGAAGGATCAGCTTTCCGGCGAAGGAATGGTTGTCAAGAGAGGTAAGAAAAACTTTAAGAAGGTTGTTCTGAAGTAGGATGTCTGGGGAAATTCACCTGCCTTGTTTGAGAGCAGAATGAAACTCAGTATAAAAATCAGAATCATGCCGCCGGCGATCTCTGCCCGGACTTTCAAGCAAAGCCCGAAGAGATGTCCGGCGGCGGTTCGGATCATGGAGAGAAACAGAGCAGATCCGAAACCATATCTTACATTCACTCCCACAAAAATTACCCAAATTTTACATAAACGATACCAAAACATGATTTCTGTAAATCCAGGAATCTTTTATACTGCGTACTGTAAGAAATCAAGGATAAAAAACTCTGAGAGAAAAAAGAGAGAGGAAAGAGGAATTTTATTATGAAGAAAAATATTCAGAAAACAATCGCAGTATTAGGAGCAGCCGTTCTGGCAACTGGAATGGTAGGATGTGGTTCCAGCAATACAAATACAAGTACAGCAGACACAAGCGCAGATAGCAGCGCAGCTGAAAGTGGTGCAGCAGCAGATACAACCGAGAACAGCGCAGATACAAAAGATTTAAGTGGTTCTATCACTTTAGCAGGTTCCACTTCGATGGAAAAATTTGCAAATGCACTGGCAGAAACGTTCATGGAGAAATATCCGAACGTGACTGTACAGGCTGAATTTACCGGCTCTTCCGCAGGTATCGAGTCCGTGCTGGCAGGTCAGTGTGATGTCGGTGATTCTTCCAGAGCATTAAAGGATGATGAGAAAGCAAAAGGTGCTGTTGAAAATATCGTAGCCATCGATGGTATCGCCGTTGTCGTTGACCCGTCCAACGCTGTAGATGGTCTGAGCAAGGATGACCTGACTGGCATTTACGACGGAAGCATCACAAACTGGAAGGATGTAGGCGGCAGCGATATGCCGATTGTCGTAGTCGGACGGGAAGCAGGTTCCGGTACAAGAGGCGCATTTGAGGAGCTTCTGGGTCTGGAAGATGCCTGCAAATATGCAAACGAGCTGGATTCCACCGGTGCAGTTATGGCAAAAGTAGCATCTACACCGGGTTCCATCGGATACGTTTCTCTGGATGTAGTCGATGATACCGTTAAGGCAGTTAAACTGGATGATGTAGAGCCGACGGAGGAGAACATCAAGGCAGGCAGCTATTTCTTAAGCCGTCCATTCGTTATGGCAACCAAGGGAGAAATTTCTGAGCAGAACGAGCTGGTACAGGCGCTGTTTGATTATGTATACTCTGCAGAAGGCGATGACCTGATTAAATCTGTAGGCCTGATTACTACGAAGTAAGAAACTGCATCGGAATTTGTGAATGTGGATAAAATTACCGGTGAAAACAGGTAAGGATAGAAAAATCAGTAATTCACGAATACATATAATATTGAATAGATTCAAATAATATCGAGTCGCTTGCAGTCAAGCCGCAGAAAGGAAACTCTGCTTTGGCCGAAAGCGGCTCGCTGTTCAATCCGAGACAGGAGAGACATATGCACGAAAAGAAATTTACCATTTTTGGAAGCCATGCCACGAAATCAGCGGTAGAGAGGGCAGCGGAAATTATTTTTACTGCCTGCGGCCTGCTGGCGGTGGTGGCAGTTTTTTCAATTACCTTATACATGATTATCAGCGGTACCCCGGCACTTTTTAAGGTGGGTGTTCCGGAAATCTTATTTGGAACCGTCTGGAAGCCGACTGGAAATCCGGCGTCTTTCGGAATTCTCTACGTAATTTTAACTTCCATCGTCGGAACCTTTCTGGCGATCCTGATCGGTGTTCCGATCGGGCTGTTTACCGCCATCTTTCTGGCAGAGGTTGCGCCGCCGAAGGTAGCGGCAGTGGTCCGCCCGGCAGTTGAGCTTCTGGCAGGTATTCCGTCGGTTATCTACGGACTCTTAGGAATTTTGATTTTAAATCCCCTGATGTATAAGCTGGAAATGAAAATCTTTGCCGGTTCCACGACGCATCAGTTTACCGGCGGTGCGAACCTGATATCGGCGGTTCTGGTTCTGGCAATCATGATTCTTCCGACCGTCATCAATATCAGCGAGGCGTCGCTTAGGGCAGTCCCGAAACATTTAAAAAGCGCATCGCTGGCGCTCGGTGCAACGCATATCCAGACGATTTTCAAAGTAATCGTTCCGGCGGCGCACTCCGGCATCATCACGGCGGTGGTTTTAGGCTGCGGACGTGCGATCGGGGAGGCAATGGCGATCAGCCTGGTATCTGGAAGTTCAGTCAATCTGCCGCTTCCATTTAACTCCGTCCGTTTCCTGACAACCGCGATCGTGGCGGAAATGTCTTATTCAGAGGGACTTCACCGGGAAGTGCTCTTTACCATCGGTCTGGTGCTGTTCGTATTTATCATGTTTATCAACACGGTGCTCAGCCGGATGTTTGTGAAGGAGGGCGGCGCAAATGACCGATAATAGAATGAAAAGTATTTGCCAGAAGCGCACCCGCATCGGGGACAATATCTTAAAAGTGCTGATTTATCTGGCAGCTGGCGTGGCGATCGCGCTGTTAGTTGGCATCATGGGGTATGTGTTTGTGCGCGGCCTGCCGCAGGTTTCCTGGCAGCTTCTGTCCACGGTGCAGAGCTCCCTCAAGGGCACCTTTGGTATTCTGGGAAATATCATCAACACGATTTATATCATTGTAATTACCCTTATCATTGCAGCGCCGATCGGAATCGGCTCCGCCATTTATCTGAACGAATACGCAAAGCCGGGAAAACTGGTGCGGACGATTGAATTTACAACCGAGATCCTGTCCGGTATTCCGTCGATTATTTTTGGTTTGTTCGGTATGGTCTTTTTCGGAATGACGCTGAAGCTGGGCTATTCGGTTCTGACCGGATCCTTCACGCTGACCCTGATGGTGCTTCCGCTGATTACGCGGAACACACAGGAAGCACTCAAAACCGTTCCGGACAGCTACCGCAGCGGCGCACTGGGAATCGGTGCAACGAAATGGTATATGATCCGGACGATCCTGCTGCCGAGTGCGGCACCGGGTATTCTGACCGGCGTCATCCTTTCGATTGGCCGTATCGTGGGCGAGTCGGCGGCGCTTCTGTTTACTGCCGGAAGCGGCTTCCAGCTTCCGAAAAACCTGTTTGGAAAACTGTTTGAGTCGAGCGGCACGCTGACCATCCAGCTCTACCTGTCGATGCAGAAAGCAAAATACGATCAGGCGTTTGGAATCGCGGTCGTGCTTCTGATTATCGTGCTGGGAATCAACCTGCTGACGAGATTTTTGACCAACCGGTTTGATGTGACAAAATTAAAATAAAGTAAAAAATGAGGAAATGATATGGAGACAAAAATTTCTACGTCGGATTTGAATCTGTACTATGGAAACAATCATGCATTAAAAAATATCAATCTGGATATATATGAAAATCAGATCACAGCGTTTATCGGACCGTCCGGCTGCGGTAAGTCTACCTATTTAAAAACATTGAACCGCATGAACGATCTGGTGCCGAATGTAACAATCAATGGAAAGGTGTGGATCGACGGCGAGGATATCTATGATCCGAAGGTTGATACGACGCTTCTTCGCAAGAAGGTCGGCATGGTATTTCAGCAGCCGAACCCATTTCCGATGAGTATTTATGACAATATCGCGTATGGACCGCGGATTCACGGCATTAAGGGAAAAGCAGAGCTGGACGCGATTGTGGAGAAGAGTCTGCGCGGCGCGGCCCTGTGGGATGAGGTCAAGGATCGCCTGAAACGTTCTGCACTGGGACTTTCCGGCGGACAGCAGCAGCGTCTCTGCATCGCGCGTGCGTTGGCGGTTGAGCCGGAGATTCTCCTGATGGATGAGCCGACCTCGGCACTGGACCCGATTTCCACGCTGAAAATCGAGGATCTGATGGGCGAGCTTAAGAAGAATTATACCGTTGTCATCGTTACCCACAATATGCAGCAGGCGACCCGTATTGCGGACTACACGGCATTTTTCCTGGTGGGAGAGGTAGTCGAGTATGCACCGACGACGGATCTGTTCTCGCATCCGCGGGAGAAGAAGACGGAAGACTATATTACCGGACGGTTTGGATGATAACCGGATGGTTGGAAATTTGGAATGGGTAGAAAATCAGGCAGAAAACAATATAAACGGAGGAGACGCGGGATGGCGACAAGAGAAACATTTTTACAGGAGTTAAAGAACCTGAATCAGGAGGTAATCACGATGAGCCAGATGGTGCAGGATGCGATTGACAGCAGCTTTCAGGCTCTCAGCGAACATAATACGGAATTGGCAGACAAGATAATCAAAGGCGACCGCGATGTGGACAATATGGAACGAAAGATCGAGACACACTGCCTGATGCTGATGTTAAAGCAGCAGCCGGTCGCCAGCGATCTGCGCCATATCTCGACGGCACTGAAGGTAGTGACCGATCTGGAGCGGATGGGCGATCAGGCAGCGGATATTGCCGATCTGTCCCTGCGCTTAGAGGCAGCGGATTACGGTCTTGTGAGCAAACACCTTCCGGCGATGGTGGCAAATGTAAAAACGATGGTTAAAGATGCAATTCGCGCTTTCATCGAGCGCGATACCGAAACCGCAGAAACCTTTGAGCAGAGAGATGACCTGATTGATGCCTTTTTTGAGCGTGTCAAACGGGAAGTCATCGAATTTCTGAAAAAAGATGGAGACAAATCCGATGTGGCGGTGGATGTGCTGATGGTTGCCAAGTACCTGGAGCGAATCGCCGATCACGCGGTCAATGTGTGCGAGTGGACAGAGTTCTCGGATACGGGGGCCGTGGGGGATGTGATGATTCTCTAGGTTTAATTAAAATCCGGGCATGAAAAATGAAAATTAGATGCCTGGATTTTTTCCGTTCCGCATAAAATAAATAGAATATGTGGAAATAACGTGGAGTGCGATATATCATGCGTGATATAGTGCTGGAACTTTTAAGTTCATACGGATATGCGGGAATGTTTGCCCTGATTCTAATTGAGAATTTGTTTCCGCCGATCCCGTCGGAAGTGATTTTAACCTTTGGTGGATTTATGACAACATATACACGGATGAACATAGCCGGGGCAGTTCTGTCAGCGACGGCGGGCTCGGTGCTGGGGGCGCTGATTCTGTATGAGCTGGGGCGGCACATTCCCGTGCAGAAGTTTTATGCATTTTTGGGCGGGGCATGGGGAAAACGGCTGGGAGTAGAAGTGGAAGATGTGAAAGATGCAGACGGATGGCTGGAGAGAACGGGACGGTCAGCCGTCTTTTTTTGCCGGTTCGTTCCGATCATCCGAAGCCTGATCTCGATTCCGGCGGGGATGGCAAAGATGGAACTGCTGCCGTTTCTCCTTCTGACAACAGCGGGCAGTCTTATCTGGAATACGGTGCTCATCGGAGCCGGCGCGGTGGCGGGGGCATCGTGGGAACGTATTCTGGTGCTGTTAAAAACATATTCCCGCTTCGCCGTGATGGGAGCGGGAATCTTGGGATTTGCGGTGGCGTGTGTGTATTTTCGGAAACGATAACAACAGGAGAGTGAAAATTCATGCAGAAAGAGTTTATTCATTCAAGTAAAAATATATCGTGTCATTCTTTACTTCCAGCCGTGCCGTCCCATCGATCACCAGCTGTTCCAGATATGGGCGCAGGTGGCGTTCCTGACGGATGAGCTGGTCGTAGGTACCGATGTGCATTCCGATCAGGCGTCGGCTTTCCTGATAAAATTCATCACGCGTCATCGGTCTCTGCAAAAGCTTTGCCAGCTCTGCGAGACGCAGACGGACAAGATCCATATTTTTGTCCGCCAGTTCCCGGATATTGCCATCAAATGGACCTTTGTGCGATAAAATCCAGTGCTGGTAAGGCAGTTTTGTGATTGCTTCCTTGCTTTTCAGATCCAGACCGACGTGGTCGCAGTATGGAAGCTTGACGTGACGCAGGACATTTTCGGTTAAAAGCGCGTCCCCGGCAAAGCAGACGCCGTCCGGTGTGCCGATGACGATGTGGTCGAGGGAATGCCCCGGCATATGGTGAACCTGGAAGGTTACGCCGCAGAGTGTCACGGAAGTATCCTCCGGCTGGATGATACAGTCAACCGGGCAGCGCTGCTCGGTGTCGATGGAAATCTTTTCCTCCTCGGAGCGCCCGAAATAATTGGTATACCGTTCCAGCGCCGCCTGGGAGGCGATCAGCCCGGCTTCGCCAAGCGACATAGCCAGTGGAATCTGAAAGACTTCGCGCAGGCGTTTGCTGTTTCCATGATGGTCGATGTGCGCGTGGGAAACGATCAGCCCCGCCGGGGTCAGCCCGGCATCTTTCAGAGAGCCGACCAGCTCGTCATATTCCTTTGAGTAACCATTGTCAAACAGGATGCAGCGGGTGTCGTCGATGCGGTAGATGCCGACGGCTGTTTTGCCAAGCAGGCAGTCTGTATTTCCAGAAACGTGTATGAGTTCCACGGGAAGAGTCCTCCTTTTATCATGAATAACGCAAAAAGCGACGGCTGAGATATCTCCGCTGTCGCTTTTTAAGAATGCGTCTGATAGGAATCGAACCTACGCCTCAGGCTCCGGAGGCCGGCGCTCTATCCACTGAGCTACAGACGCATTACTTATATGATACTATAATATTTAGAAAATTGCAAGTTTTTTTTCGGAAATACCGCTTGCCGAGTAACCAAATCACCGCTATAATATTAACAATCGAATAAGTCAGGAGGCGGTCGGGTGGGAGAACCGAAAAAGAAACCGGGACGCAGCCGGAAGAACGGAACGGACTGGGAACTGCGCCGCTATGTGATGCTGCTTGCGGCGGTGATTGTATTGATTCTGATTGGCGCGGTGGCGATGTTTTCCGGGAAAATAACAGACATTCTGGGGAAAAAGGATGGCTTACCGGCAGAAATGGTGGATACAGGCGGATCTGGAATGGTGATTGAGCCGGACACGAAAGAATATATTCAGGACTTTGGCGGATGTATTCTGACAGAGAATGGCGAGTCGGGGATCACAGAGCTGATGAATACTTATTTTCAGGCGGTTTCCGACTGTGATATGGATACGTTTGTGAAGTTGTTTACCTCACAGGATACGAGTGAGGAAGAACACTACCGTCAGGAATTTGAAGAACAGAAGCAGTACATTTCCGGGTACCAGAATGTGAAATGTTATACGACGCCGGGGCTTAGGGACGGTGAGATGGCAGCGTATGTGTATTATGAGATTTTGTATACGGGCGTGGAGACACCGGCACCGAGTCTGGTGCGGATCTATGCAATCCGGGCGGAGGACGGAAGCTGGCAGATCGATGACGGGAAAATGTCCGAAGAGCTGACGCAGTATTTTGAAGAGCTGTCGGTCAATGAGGATGTGCGCCTTCTCAGCAAGCAGACGGATGAAGCAATGGATGCGGCGATGGAGCAGGATGAGGCGTTGAAAGAGCGCGTGGAATTTATGAAACAGGGCGCGTCGTATATGCGGGATGAGACAGAGCCGTCTGCGTCGAATCCTTAAAATGTTTTACTTTGTCTAACTGAATGGAAAAATAAAGAGATTTATAGATAGAAAGAAAAAGAGGCAGAAAGAATGGATGTAAAAGATTTTTATTATGATTTACCACAGGAGCTGATCGCGCAGGATCCGCTGGAAGATCGTTCTTCTTCCCGGCTTTTAGTGCTGGATAAAAAGACGGGTGAGATGCAGCATAAGGTGTTTAAGGATATTGTCAATTATCTTCATCCGGGCGATTGCCTGGTGATCAATGACACAAAGGTTATCCCGGCGCGTCTGATCGGAAGCAAGGAGGGAACGGATGCACACATCGAGATTCTTCTTCTGAAACGCCGTGAGAACGATATCTGGGAGACGCTGGTAAAGCCGGGCAAAAAGGCAAAGCCGGGAACCGTGATTAATTTTGGCGACGGTCTGTTAAAGGGAACCGTCATTGATGTGGTAGAGGAAGGAAACCGGCTGATTCAGTTCTCCTACGAGGGTATTTTCGAGGAGATTCTCGACCAGCTCGGCCAGATGCCGCTGCCGCCATACATCACACACCGTCTGCAGGACAAGAACCGCTATCAGACGGTTTATGCGGAACATGAAGGATCGGCGGCTGCACCGACAGCAGGTCTGCATTTCACGAAAGAGCTGCTGGCACAGATTCAGGAAATGGGCGTCAAGATCGCGCACGTCACACTTCATGTGGGTCTGGGAACCTTCCGGCCGGTCAAGGTTTCGAATGTACTGGATCATCATATGCACTCGGAGTTCTATCGTATCGAGGAAGATGCCGCCAACATGATCAATGAGACGAAGAAAAATGGCGGACGCATCATCTGTGTCGGTACGACAAGCTGCCGGACGATTGAATCCGCAGCAGCTGAGGACGGCACGATCCGCGCGTGCAGCGGCTGGACCGACATTTTCATCTATCCGGGCTACCAGTTCAAGATTCTGGACTGCCTGATCACAAACTTCCACCTGCCGGAGTCCACACTCGTCATGCTGGTATCCGCACTGGCAGGCAGAGAACACGTGCTCACGGCGTATGAAGAGGCGATCCGGCAGAGATATCGGTTCTTTAGTTTTGGGGATGCCATGTTTATAGAATAACACCGTTTTCTTACAAAAGTAAGGAATCCCACATCTGAAAAATAATTGAATAATGGGATAAAATGAAACCCAGGAGCTATGCGGCTTCTGGGTTATTTTGTTCCCGACATTCATGCCGGTATCATTTTTGGTATATGAAAGTATGAGTAAGACCATTTCTAAACACGATGGAGGAAACACGCCCATCAATCACATAAACAGAATCTAAAATAGTTTCCATGTATATTTTGAGGACATCCGGCGAAACGGTCTGTGCCAGGGCTTTATAATAAATATAATCCCGACCAATGAGTTTTTTCGTAATGAGGAGATGGCTTGCTTGCCGCACAAAATCCTCATCCGATAATGTGGAATTGGCATCGTGCGTAACCATACCAAGCCGGGTGTTAATGTCCTGAATCCTGGAGGATATTTCATTTTTCTGTATGATGAAATCCTTTTCGGTCATTGCTCTTTCGGAATAAAGGTATAAATCCTGCAATCGCTTCAAGGCACGTTCCTGCTTTTCCTTATCCTTACGGAGAGCTTCGACTTCTGGATTGACAGCAGCCTTTTTCTTGCGAGGGTGTTTTACAGCAAAGACATAGGAACTATCCGAGCCGTACCGAGATAGAAGATTGTAAAATTCATTCAGACCATCTTCCGAGATATGCTGCACGTCCTTGAATGAGCCACCATAAAGCAAACGCTCTTCAAGTTCCGCAGGGGAGTTGATGGAGGAAAAAGAACTTTTTGCGTTGAGCATATTCAAAATATAATTTATAACAAATTCTCCAACAATCAAATCATTTACAGATGGATTATCACACTCGTGCGTTTTCCTCTTTTTCGGGCATGAGTAAGTGGTAGTGCGGAAATTATCTGCCTGCAATCTGCCGGGAGTGGAAACCAGTTTATTACCACATTTTCCGCAATAAAGGATGCCGGAGAACACATACACATTTTTTGCCCGGTGTTTTTGCCCTGGAAGATTGGCGGTTCTTTTGTTCGCATCAAGAATATCACATAATTTTTCGTGTTCTTCCAAAGTGAATATTGCAGGATGATGGTCTGGGACAAGCACCCATTCTTCCTCCGGGTTGAGAGTTCTGTTTTCAGTTCCTTTGTAATGGTTGTACCGGTAGACACCGGCGTAAAAAGGACTGGACAGTATTTTCCATACCGCAGTAGGGGACCAGAGCGCACCTGACCGGGTAGGAATTTTCTTATCGTTCAGTAACCTGGCAGTATGAATAATGGATTTATGCTCAAAATAATCTGTTTTCATAAGCTGACACACATCCGCTTCATCCTGGATGATGGAGAACGCAGAAGTTTCCGCATCGTAGGAATATCCATAAGGAATCCTGCCGCCATTCCACAATCCCTGGTTAGCTCTTGAAATCATTGTTGCAGTAACACGCTCCGATGTCATGTTGCGTTCGAGTTCCGCAAACACTAAAATGATTTTGAGCATAGCTTCACCCATAGCATTTGAAGTATCGAACTGCTCATTTTTGCTGACAAAAGTTACTCGCAGGGATTGAAGCTCTTCGTACATTTCTGCAAAGTCCAGAAGATTACGAGAGATACGGTCTATCTTCCAGACAAGTAAATGGGAGAATGAGCCGGCACGTATTTTCTGCATCATTTCTTGAAACGCAGGCCGGTCGGTGTTTTTCCCGGAGTACCCTGCATCCTCAAATATTTCGTAATCCTCAATGCCGAGGATAAGTTCACAATATGCGATAAGGTCCTTGCGCTGCATTGGCAGAGAATCCTTATCTATCTGATGGGTTGTAGATACACGAATGTAAATAGCAACCTTACGAGGGCGTTCTGCCCGGTTATTGGCTCTTCCTGCCAATGATTTATTTCTCATAATGATTTTCCCATACAACAAGAAAAGCCCCATGCCTGGGGCTATATCGTGTCGATATGCGGTGCATATTTGTTCAGCACTGCCCAAACGACATTTTTATCATCTGAACTGGCAAGCTGATAGCAAGCGAGCAAACGTTGGAGTTCCTGAACGTAAGCATCACGCTCGCTGTCATTGCCTTTGGATGATGGCTCATACAGCTTTATGATATTGTCAGTTTTTGACATAGCACACCGTCCTTTCTGAAATTATTCCGGTTTATTAAGACGCCGGTATCTGGCATAGTCCAAAGTGATTACGCGTTCATCTTGTCGGCATACTTTTCGGGTTGGACCATATGAGTGCGTAAGAAGTCCAGACACAGTTGCTGTCTGTCCGCCGGTATGTGGGAGAAAACCTCAAGAAGTTCCTGCTCCATATCGGATAACTCACTATTTTGCGTTGATGGTTTTGCGATAGGTGGATTATCGCCATATACAAAATCATCCAATGTCATGTTGAGGTGTTCAGCCATTTCCATAACAATGTCCAGTTTCGGGGATTTTCCTGCTTTCCAGCTCCCTGTATTTCCCTCTGCACGCCCTATATCACGCAGAACTTGTGTTATTGTAGTGCCTCGCTTTTCACAGGCTTCACGAAATCTATCGTATAACATAATGACCTCCTAAAATAAAAACTCAAAAAAATGCGTTACAGGGGTTGACCTACTCAAAACTATGAGTTATAGTTACCAATGTAAGATGCATTTGAGAATGAAATAAAGATTACATACTCATTATTTTACATGAGAACCTTACAAAAGTAAAGAATAAGCGGAACCGAGAAAGGGAGGGTGCGAGATGAAGAAAAGACTTCCGCCTTGGTGCAAGTTGGTAAAGCACACCTTAATTGACAAGGACATGGATGTGTCCGAGCTGGCAACAAAAACCGGGCTGGCAAGACCATATTTATCCTCAATTATTAACGGCAGGATTTACAGCCAACCGGCAGTAAACAAAGTGAGCGATTGCCTGGGAATCAGCAATGATTACGACGCCATTTATCAACCTGCTAATAGTATAGGGCAAAGCGAAGAGAACTGACATAGAGGATGGTTACAGGATATGAACGAAAACGTGTATTTTGAGTGCAGGAAAAGAGCTGCAATACATAATGAGAGATTGAACAGCAGAGCCGGGGCGGCTGAAATACTTGGGATTTCCGAATCAACCCTTGCACATTACGAATTGGGAATAACGAAAAACATTCCTGTAGATGTGGTTGTGATGATGGCGGAGGTGTACAACGCACCAGAGCTGAAATGCATCTACTGCAAGAGCGAATGTCCGATAGGAAAGGAACTGCCAATAGCAACAGAGGCAGGGAACATAGAGGGCATTACGGTAAGAATGCTTTCAGGGTTGGAGGATGAGAAAATCGACAAAATCCAAAAAACATTATTGAGGATTGCCGAGGACGGAAAGGTTGAGGCAGCCGAGAGAGAAGAACTGAAAGAAATGGTTCAGTCTTTAGATGGAGTTTATAAGGCTATTACAGAACTGCGAATGATGGCGGAGAGGAAGTAAAAATCATGGAACTGATTGACAGACTGAAAGAAGTCCTGAAAGAAGAATTTAATATTTGCTCTGACGAGGAACTTTTGGAGGCTGTACAGTCGATGCCAGAACTTGATTTAGGGATATTCGTTACGCCGCTGAAAGGAGATAACAATGCAAAGAGCGCATAAAAGAAAAATTAAGGTCCTTGTAGTTGATGCGGCGATGATGTTTGCCGCAGTTCAAATGACAGTGTGTATGCATGGGAAACAAAGATATACTGCATCAGCGCAGGATGTATCTGGTTATGAAGTTTCTATTGAAGATAACACACAAACAATTACCACAGAGGAACCGCAGGAAACATTCAAGACAGAATATACCAGCACAATCATGAATGAAGAAATAAATGCAGATGATGCCTATATGCTTTGCAAAATAGCCATGGCAGAAGCCGAGGGCGAAGATGTGGAGGGGAAAGCTCTTGTCATGTTGGTAGTTCTGAATAGAACAAAAGCAGAGGGATTTCCTGATACGGTGTCAGAAGTGATTTACGAAAAAGGGCAATTCACACCGGTTGCAAACGGAAGATTCCAAAAAGTTGAGCCGAACAAAGAATGCTTTGAGGCTTTGCAGATGATTGTATCAGAAAAATGGGACGGCAGCCTGGGAGCAACCTATTTCGAGAGTGAAAGCAGTAGAACATGGCACAGAGATAATCTGAATTACCTGTATTCGCATGGCGGGCATGATTTTTACATAGACAGGGAGGAATGAGAAAGATGCTGGAACGCATGATAGTGAAACACTGGATAGCATTAACTGTTGGATTCACACTGTTAGGAGTGCTCATCAGAGTGAGATACAACACGCAGGGGCATTTTGCAATAGGCGGCGAATGGTTAGCACCGGCATTTATGCTTTTTCTGGAATGGCTCATAAGGATGATGAGAGGAGTGCTGATTGATGCAGGAATTATACGAGGACATAAGAAAAGACGCAGAAAAGCAAGGGTACAGCATGACAGACAGGAAGTTTACAGAACTGGTGCAGTACGCAGAGAGAAAAGCGGCAGTAGCCGGTAAGGATGAATCTTACATTCCGTATTTACTCCCGGACGTGATAAAAGAATATTTTATCAGAAATGCAATAAATGAAGTTTCAACCGGGATGATGGAATTTGAGAGATATATAAAAACACAAAAACAGGAGGTTACAGACGATGGCAGAAATGACAGAAAAACAGTGGCTTTCAGGGGTGCAGAGTTCGATTATCAAGGAATTAACTACCCACAAAGCAGCATTGCCAGCAGGATTTAATCAGGAGCGTTTCGCCTTGAATACGGTTACGGTTATTTCCGAAATGCTGAAAGACAAAAAGAAAAAGACGGAGCTTTGCAAGCTGACATTTGAATCAATGGCAGTGTGCTTGTGCAAAGCGGCATATCTGGGGTTGGATTATTTCAACGGAGAATGTTACGCAATTCCGTATGGAGGGGAACTTAATTTTCAAACGGACTATAAAGGCGAAATCAAAATGTGCAAGAGATTTTCCAGAAATCCGATTAAGGACATTTTTGCAAAAGTGGTCCGACAGGATGATTTCTTTACAGAAGAGGTGGACGCAGGCGTTCAGAATGTAATCTACAGACCACAGCCGTTTTCCAACAAGCCAATGATTGGAGCTTTTGCGATTGTAGTTTTCAAAGATGGCTCAATGATGTATGACACCATGAGCGTAGAAGAAATCGAGAATGTCAGAAATACATATTCCAAAGCCAAAGACAGCCAGGCTTGGAAGAGTAGCACAGGAGAGATGTATAAAAAGACAGTCCTCCGCAGATTGTGCAAGCTGATTGACCTTGATTTTGACAACATCGAACAGCAGAAAGCATATCTTGCAGGCGGCGATGTGGAGTTTGAAAACGGTCAGCCGGTGTTCATTGATGGAAGAACAGCTACAGCCGCATTACCGGATAATGGCGCGCCGGTTGATGTGTTCGCGCAGATGGAGCAGGCGAAGAAAGAGCCTGTACCGGTAGAACAGTCACAACCGCAGGAAACAAAAGAACCGACACAGCAGGCAATTCCTTTTGAACAGCAGCAGGAGGAACAGCCACAGCCGATGCCTGATGGCACGGGTTTTATGATGCCGGATGAATCAGCAATGGACGATTTACCTTGGAAATAACAGGAGGATGAGAAAATGAACGAATTACAGGTAGTAGTAAAACAGGAAGTAGGAAAAATTAACTGGAATTTTGAAGAATTGAAAACGGCACTTGCCACAGAGATGAAGAAATACACTGGCATTGTGTTTGACGATGATTCAATCGCAGATGCGAAGAAAACCGTTGCATATCTTAGAAAGTTAAAAGAATCCGTTGAGGACAGAAGAAAAGACGTCAAAAAGAAGTGCCTGGAGCCATACAATGAGATGGAAAAACAGGCAAAGGAGCTGACACAGCTTATTGATGAGCCTATCAATACGATTGCAAAGCAGGTAAAGGATTACGAAGAGGAACAGAAAAAGAAGAAAAAAGAGGAAATTCTTGCATACATGGCAGAAGTGTTTGCAGAATTACCGGAAACAGTTGCCTCTAAGCTGAAATCTAAGATTTATGACAGTAAGTGGGAGAACAAATCCACCACGAAGAAAACCTGGCAGGATGCGGTAAATACTGCATTTGAGAATACAAAAGGCGACCTGAACATCCTTGATGGAATTGAGGAAGATTTCAGAGAGGATGCGAAAAAGGTATATGAGAGAAATCTGGTATTATCCGAGGCGTTATCTAAGGTCCAGGAGCTTCGCAAGCAGAAAGAAATGATTCTGGAAAGAGAAAGACAGAAGAGGGAGAGAGAAGAGGCGGCAAAGCGTGAAGCACTTGCCAAAAAGGAAGAACAGCCGCAGGAACCAGAGAAAGCACCGGAGCCTGTCGCTTCTGCAGAACCTAAGACTGAAATGGGAAAGGCAATCGAAAGCATTGAAAGACACGCATATCAGCAGGCAGTAACCGGAACGATTGCTAATCCGGTAACACAGCAGCCGGGATTAAGTGGAGGCAAAAAGATTTGGACAATCCAGGTCAGAGGAAACGAAGAACAGCATAAAAAGATTCTGGATTATATCAAATTTGTTGGAGCAGAGTACAGGGAGGTCTAAGAAATGGGAATGCAGTTGACAGAAGAAAATTATTATTCAGACATTGCAAATTATGAGTATATGTCCGTATCCCAGTTCAAGGATTTCAACGGTACATATGGCAGGGTGGCTTGCGAGGAGGCTGCCCTTGCAAAACTCAAAGGCGAGTATGCGCAGGCAAGCTCAACAGCATTGATGGTTGGCAGCTATGTTGATAGATATTTCGAGGGTACACTTGATGCATTTAAGAGTGAACACACGGAAATGTTCAAAAAAGATGGAAATCTGAAAGCGGAATATGTAAAAGCGGATGCGCTGATTCAGAGAGCAGAGAGGGACGAACTCTTTATGAAATATATGTCCGGGGAAAAGCAGGTCATAATGACCGCAGAACTGTATGGAACACCCTGGAAAATCAAAATGGACAGTTATATTCCGGGAGTTGCGATTGTGGACCTTAAAGTTATGGCATCCCTTACAAAATTGGAGTGGGTGCGAGATATAGGATACTTAGATTTCGTCCGCTACTGGGGGTACGACATCCAGGGCGCAATATATCAGGAAGTCGTATATCAGAATACCGGAAAGAGATTGCCGTTCTATATTGCCGGAATCAGTAAGGAAAGCACACCGAATATTGAGATTATCCATGTACAGGATAATTACCTGAGAGAGGCGAGGGAGGTTGTAAAAGCAAATATCAATCACGTACTGGCAGTAAAGAGAGGAGAAATCGAACCTTTGAGATGCCATTGCTGCGATTACTGCCGGGAAACTAAAGTCCTGAAAAGACCGATAGGAATAGCCGACCTTGTAGCAGAAGTTTAGAGAAATTGGAGCGGATACAATGGGAAAGTCAGAGGACAAAAAGAGCTTTCAACTTTATAACGATTATATAGACCACTTCTCGCTCATGTCTGATGAGGAGGCTGGAAAGCTGATAAAGGCAATCTTCTGTTATGTGAATGATTTGCCTTGTGAAGAGCTGGCAGGACTGCCTTTAATGGCTTTCTCCTTTATCCGGTCACAGCTCAAAAGAGATAGCGACAAGTACGATGCCAGATGTGAGATAAACAGAAGAAACGGAAAGCTGGGAGGTAGACCGAAAAAGGTACAGACAGAAGAACCGAAAAAACCGGATGGTATGGAAGAAACCCAGTCGGTTCTTGATATTCCTGGAATAGAGATGGCGGAAGAGAAAGCACCGGAGCAGGAAGTACCGCAGGAGCCACCAAAGAAACCGAAGAAAACAGAGTACAGCACAGATTTCCAGAGATTTTGGAGGATATACCCAAGAAAAGATGGAAAAGGCGAAGCGTATAAGAAATACAAGGCACGCCTCAATGATGGATGGTCACCCGATGAATTGTGCGAAGCGGCTGAAAATTACAAGAAAAAACTGGTTCGAGAGAGAACAGAGAGTAAATACATAAAACACGCCAAGACGTTCCTTAGTGAGAATACACCTTTTGAGGACTTCTTGAATAAACGGGAAAATAATAGGGTTGAGGAATCACAAGAGGATGAGGGAAACCCATTCAGATAGATTGGAGGCATAGCAGATGGAGGGAACAGCAGAATTGTTCACAGGATTTGCAGAGAGGATTGCAAGAGAAAAAGGAACACAGCAGGAAATGATGCGCGAGGGAGATTATATCGAGGACGGTCTTATCCATTGCGGAAAATGCAGAGGGAAAAGACAGACCAGAGTAAAAATCCCCGGCGGTGATGGGGCAACCATTACGGTTCCTTGTATCTGTAAATGCGAGGCAAAGGCAGAAGAGGATAGAAAGAAGCAGGAAGAGGCCAGACAGGAATTACAGCGCATGGAACGCCTGCGGTCAGCAAGTCTTATTGAGAACAGATTGAAAAACGCCAACCTTGCCACATTTCAGCAGAACAAAGATAATGCACAGCTTTATAAGATAGTCAGAAATTATGTGCAGAATTTTGACGAGATGTACAGGAACAATCAGGGGTTACTTCTGTATGGTCCAGTTGGAACCGGCAAGAGTTATGCTGCCGCTTGCATTGCAAACGAACTGCTGAATCAGAAAATACCGGTAATAATGACATCATTTGTAAAAATATTACAGATGATACAGGACAAGCAGGTGGAGGAATCAGAGCTGATAGCAAGGCTGAACAATGCAAAGCTGCTTATCATCGATGATTTAGGAACAGAGCGCAATACGGATTATGGACTGGAAAAGGTTTACAACGTGATAGACAGCAGATACCTCGCAGGAAAGCCGCTGATTCTGACAACTAATTTGATGTTGACGGATATGAAAGAAAACATGGATACGAGATACAAAAGGATATATGACAGAATTTTTGCGATGTGTTTTCCGCACAGAGTAGCCGGGGCATCCTGGAGGATGAACCAGGCGGCGGATAGATACGATGAGATGCGAAAGAGATTATTGGAGGATTAAGCGATGGAAAAAGTAGCGGAGTTGATTTGTTCAACAGTGGAGGACCGGTCAATCATGACTGGAATCCTGGTAAAAAACGGATACACAGTAGGACCGGGCAGAATCCCTAGAAAATCAGGGAAATCTTATGATTACACCTTGAAAATATACAGAGAGAAAGAGGAGGAAAAGTCATGAGCTTAGAGAAAAAGATATATCGGGAGTGGGCGTTTACAGGAAACGAATCGGAAAAAGCCAGTATCAATCGTGAAATTTACAAAGAACTTTGTGAAAAGTACAAAATTTCAAGATATGAAGTGGAAAACCCGGATGATTATGACATCGTATTAAAAAGAACGGCCGGATATAATCATTCAACCTATGCAGTCATTAAGAATAACACAAATCTGTCGCAGTTGGAGCTTGCCTTGATTTGCGATGATGGAAACCTTTGCTTTGGTTACACAATGGAGGGTTCACTGTTCTATATTTTTGAAGATTAGAAAGGCGATGAATCAATGATACTGGAAATAACGGAGGCTGGCGATATGAAATCAATCAAATTTACAGTACCTGGAAATCCGTTCGGAAAACAGCGACCAAAATTCGCCAGAATGGGTACATATACAAAGACTTACACGCCAAAAAAGACAACACAGCATGAAAAAGAGGTTGCAGAGTGTTTCCTGGAAGTTGCCAGAGGCAGGAGATTTAAGGAAAAGGAGCCTCTTGATATTCGCATCATAGCATATTATCCGATACCACAATCAACCTCAAAGAAGCGGCGGAAAGAAATGCTTGAGCATAGAATCAGACCAACAGTGAAGCCGGACCTTGATAATGTGGCAAAGCTCATATATGACGCGTTGAATGGCGTAGCGTGGTATGACGATAATGCGATTGTAGATACGCAGGTGCGAAAGTTCTATTCTGATACACCAAGGGTGGACGTATTCATCCGGGCAGTGGAATAGATTTTCAAATAAAACATAGGAGGATTCAAACAAAATGAGTATTTTAAATTACGAGGAAATGACACTGGAAAGCGATACATTCCAGGCGGCAAGAGAAACATTCAATCTGATGATGCAGAAGTTATTCAGAAAGATGGAACAGTCTGATATGGACGAGGGAAGTATCGACCTCAAAATCAGCATCGAACTGAATGAGGATTTCGTACCGCAGGAAGATGGAACAACGGTAAGAATCAAAAAGCCTCTTATCAAGCATAAGATTTCCACCGTTGTGCCGGTAAAGGACAGTGCGGACGGTAAGAGAGATACAGGAATGTGCCTGGTATATGATGAAAAGCTGAAACGATATGTGCTGAAATATGTTTCTACCGGAGGACAGATGAACATTTTCGATATGGAGCAGCAGGCAGAGAACGATGCAGATATTGTGGATAGTGAAACACCAGCCGTTGAGGGACAGCCTACATACTTCCTACCGGACAATCAGGCGAATGAGGAATCAGAAGAGCCGCAGGAGGAAGAGCAGGACGGCGAATCAGACGGTATGATGACCGTACCCGATAATGTGGATGAGGAAACAGATACCGACGTTCCTAGCGGCGATTACGATAGCACAGACGATAGTGGTATGCCATTACCATTCAGCGAGGGCGATGATGATTACCCATACGATGACCCGATGGAGGAATAGAGATGTTCAAGAGAGAAAAGAGAATGCATAGCTTTATTATCAGAGCACAGGAAATCCTTGCAGATGGAAAAAGAGAAGAATCGGCAAAGATGGTCATTCAGGGGTTACAGTATTACTCCAATAAAATTATCGGAGCGGTACAGCCATATTCCAAAGCGGATGCAACTCTGTTGGTAATTGCGTTGAGATACCTGGCAGACCAGGTGGAAAAGAAAAACGGTTGCGCATTGGCAGTAAAAGCATTAAGCAAAACCATTGAATTTCCTGAACTGGAAGAGGTCGAAAAGGTAAGGAAAGCAACAGAGGGTTTGAGCAAAGAAAGTGAATAATCAAGATTCAAGCCTTGGAAAGGAGGCGATAAAGGATGAAAAAGGCGAATCGTGGAAATTTTGGAACCTGTGCAAAATGCCGCCAGCAGATATTATGGATTAAGACCATAAACGGTAAGAATATGCCAGTAAACGCAAGGCTGATAACATACCGGGTTCCGAAAGAGGGAAAAGGAAAAGAGAGAATCGTCACACCGAACGGTGAAACGGTAAGCGCGGAAATTGTACAGCCTGGGACGCAGGATGCCACCGGCGTAGGGTACATTTCACATTTTGCCACTTGCCCGGTTGCTAATATGTTCCGCAGAAAATAAAAAAATAGAGCCTCTTGCAATACGATGATTGACAATCGGCTCATAAAACACAAAAACTACTGTCATTTTATTATGACAATTCCGAAAAGTCAATCTGTAATTGTAGGAGGTCAGAGAAAGTGGGAAAAGCAGAAAGAAGAGTATCACTCACGAAAGAGGAAATAAAAGCACTCTGTGAGGAGGCTGCCGATAAAGCAGTTGAGAGAAGCGAAAAGGCAAGAAAAAAGAGTATTGCGCAGGAAAAGAAAACCCTCCTGTATAATACCAAAAAGCTGTTAGAGAATTACACGAAGCTGAAAGACTATGCAGAAAAGGCAGTCTGCACTATTGATGAGGCAGAGCAGGTGGATGAGAGCATCGTAAATATGGATGTTCTGTACGGATTCAGAATCTTTGATGAAGATAAAACGTTACATAGGCAGTTAAAGGGAATCAATGCAGTAAAATTTATGCTTGCACACGTAGACCGGATGCTGGAAGTGTACCAGAGAGAGTGCGAAACCTCATCGAATGAGATTATACAGCGCAGATGGAAAGTCATTCAGATGATGTACCTTGACAGAGAGAAAAAGAAGAGCACAAAGGAAATTGCGGAATTTTATAACATGGAATTGTCCACAATCCAGAAAGATGCAAAAGAGGCGCGAAATGACCTGACGGTGCTATTTTTCGGCTTAGATGCTATGATTTTGCATGATTTTGGGAACCCGATGGATAAATAAAAAACCGTTCGGTTTATTTTGAATCCGTTTTTTTTCCTTTGACCGTCAATTCGACCGATGATATAGTGTATGGTGCAATCAGAAGAAGTTTTGATTGTAAAGAATGTGGCTGCTGTACTCGTTCTTTTTCTCGTGTGGCAGGAGAAATACCTGCCACGCTCCTAAAATTAAATATCAGTAACATGAAAAGTCATATCTGAACATGGTATGGCTTTTTGTTTTGTCCGGAATGAGGAGCGCAGAGGATGAACAGACGCAGGAGCCGGGGAAATGAAAGGAGCGAGGCAATAAATGAACAGCAGCATTGAAATTGTCATGCGGAAGATTGGAGAACTGAAACCGTATGAGAACAACCCAAGACATAATGATATGGCGGTGGATGCAGTAGCAGCATCTATTCAGCAGTTTGGATTCAAAAATCCAGTTATCATTGACAAAGATGGAGTGATTGTCGCAGGACACACCCGATATAAAGCGGCAAAGAAGCTGGGAATCACCGACATACCATGTATCAGTGCAGATGATTTATCGGACGAGCAGATTAAGGCGTTCCGGCTGGCAGACAACAAGACCGCAGAGCTGGCAGAGTGGGACGAGGACTTACTGGGAAAAGAAATGCAGGGAATCATAAACATTGATATGAGCCAGTTCGGATTTTCTGTTGGGGAGGATGAACTGGGAGAGGAGATGCAGGACGATAAGTACACTCTGAAAGTCAAAATACCGCAGTATGAAATTACAGGAGAGTGCCCGGAAATATCTGATATGCTGGATAGCAGCAAGGCGGATGAGCTGATACAGGAAGTTGAAGCCACAGACATCCCGGAGGAGATAAGGGAGTTCCTGATACAGGCGGCACGCAGACATAATGTATTTAATTACCGGAATATCGCAGAGTATTACGCACACGCAGAGCCGGAAGTGCAGAAATTGTTTGAAAAGTCCGCACTCGTAATAATTGATGTGAATGATGCCATAGCAAACGGATATGTGCAGTTGGCAACTGACATCACAGACATTATGGAGGGCGAAGCCGATGAGGAATGATTTCGCAGTTTTCATACTGACACATGGGCGAGCCGATAATGTGGTTACGGTTCCTGCAATTAAAAAGGCAGGATATACCGGTAAGATATATTTCATCATAGATGATGAGGACGAGCAGGCAGAAGAATATAAAAAGAACTTCGGGGCAGACCGAGTGATTATATTTGATAAGCAGGCAGCATATGACCGGGCAGATACGATGGATAATTTCAACGACCACAGGGCAATCATTTATGCTCGCAATGAATGTTGGAGGATTGCGGAAGAACTGGGGCTGAAATACTTCTTGATGCTGGATGATGATTACAAAAGCATTGATTACCGGTACGAGGAAGATGGAAAGCTGAAATATAAGCCATCGCATGATTTTGACAGAGTGTTTGAAGATATGATTCAGTTCCTGGAGGTGTCGGGAGCTGATACAGTGGCATTTTGCCAGGGAGGAGATTTCGTTGGAGGAGTAGACGGAGGAAACTTCCACAAAGGATTATTACGAAAGGCGATGAACAGTTTCTTTTGCAAGACAGATACGCCGATAGAGTACAGGGGAACCATGAACGAAGATGTTGTGACATATACAACATTGAGCAGCCGGGGACACCTGTTCTTTTCAAATACACAATATTGCGTGGTACAGTTGCCAACCCAAAGCCTGTCGGGAGGAATGACAGATGCGTATAAGGAGGGCGGCACGTACCTAAAAACCTTTTATGCGATTATGAGTATGCCGAGCGCTGTAAAAGTCAGCATGATGTATACCACGCACAAGAGAATACACCACAGGATAAACTGGGAACACACAGCCCCGAAAATCCTGAATGAAAAGTGGAGGAAAGAGAGAAAGGAGGATACCTAGAAAATGGAGAAAAACATAACAGGCGAAAAGATGCTAAGCCATATAGACAGGATTGCAGGGGAAAAGAAACCCATAACAGCAGATATATTCCTCACAAATTATTGCAATAACAGATGTCCCTATTGCACCTACGGACGGTGGGAGCTGGATACAGGGGCGCAGGCAATGAGATATGAGGATTTTATCACATACGCAAAAAGACTGGCAGTTATGGGTGTACAGGGATTTATACTGACCGGTGGAGGAGAGCCGACCATCAATCCTGATTTTGAAAAGATTGCAGGATGGCTTACCGAGAACAATTTCCAGTGGGGAATAAATACGAATTTCAATAAGCTGGTAAAGGTCAAACCGAATTACTTGAAAGTGTCCCTTGATGCGTACAGCAATGAAAGCTATGAGCAGTTGCGAGGCGTGGCGGCATATGAAACAGTCCGGGAGAACATAAAAGCGTATGCAGCATGGAAAAAAGAAAACAGTCCTGGCACATCTCTTGGAATCCAACAGCTTGTAAAAGAGCCGGAGGATGTAAAGAGATTTTACGATGCAAATAAGGACCTGGACGTTGACTACATGGTTTTCAGACCAGTGGAAAGCACCGCAGGAAGTTACTACAGGGATGAGAGGAAAAAGAGAGATGCGGAGGAAATAAAGAAAATCGTATCGGATATGGCGATGGATGATGAAAGGGTGACGCTCAATTTCAAATGGGGATTACTCGACAGGCAGGAAGAGAGATGCACCGCAAGCTGGGCGCAGATGGCTTTAAATGAAAAAGGCGAAGTCATGTACTGCTGTCATAAGCCGTATCAGATTATAGGTCATATCATGGACGAAGATATTCTGGCAAAGAAAATGGCGGCGGTAACGGATATGTCAATGTGCGACATACCTTGTAGAATGACAGCCCCTAATCTGGAGGTCAAAAAGATGGAGCAGGCGAGAAAGGACGCTTGCTTTATTTAATTTTATCGGAGTTGAGAACGAAGCGAGGTGGTGGCATTGGCAAATGACGAAAATCTGATACCTATGAACCGCCGAACAAAGAGCGAGCAAAGAAAAATCGCCACAGCAGGAGGTAAAGCATCCGGGGCAGCGAGGCGTAAGAAAAGGGATATGCGAAAGGCAGCCGAAATGCTGTTGAATATGCCGGTATCGAATAAGCAATCGACCATGAAAGCCACGCTCACAGCTTTAGGGATTGACGAAGAGGATATGGACTACAGTATGGGAGTGATGGCGGCAATGTTGGTGCAGGCGGCGAATGGAAATGTAAATGCTGCAAAGTTCCTAAGAGATACCGCAGGGCAGAACCCAACGCAACAGCTACAAGAAAAAGAATTTGCATACCGGAAGAAACAGGACAGAGAGGCAAAGAAAGCCGAAGAGGATGGAGGCATGACCGGTGGAACGCCAGTAGAAATATATCTGCCAGAAAAGGAGGGCGAGGACGATGAGTAATATCAAAGTCATACGGCCGCAGAAAGGACCGCAAGAAAAATTCCTTTCAACAACAGCAGATATTGCTATTTACGGTGGAGCCGCAGGAGGCGGAAAGTCATACGGATTGCTGATTGAGCCTTTGAGGTATAAGAACAACAAACGGTTTGGTGCTGTAATATTCCGACACGAATATAAGCAGATATTCAACCAGGGCGGCTTGTGGGATACGAGCAATGACGTATATGGAGATATAAAGGGAGCCGATGGAAGATACAGCGCAGGTATGTGGAAGTTCAAAAACGGTATGACAGTTGCATTTGACTATATCAACCGAGATGATGATTTGCAGAAATGGCAAGGTTCGCAGATAACCATGATAGGATTTGATGAGCTTACCCATTTTTCCGAGAAACAATTTTTTTATATGCTATCCCGAAACCGTAGTGTTTGCGGAGTAAAGCCATACATGAGAGCAACTTGCAATCCAGATGCGGATTCGTGGGTTGCTGATTTTATTTCATGGTGGATAGACCAGGACACCGGCTATCCGATAAAGGAACGTTCCGGCAAGAAGAGATGGTTCGTCCGCATTAACGAAACTGTTATGTGGGCTGCCACAAGGAAAGAGGCTGTACAGATTGCCCTTGATGCCAATATAGGCGAGGAAGAGGCAGAAACAATGCCGAAATCTGTCACATTCATTATGTCCACGTTGGATGATAACAAAATCTTGATGAAAGAAAACCCAGGATACAAAGCCAACCTGTTAGCATTGACGGAGGTTGAGAGAGAAAGGCTTCTCCGAGGCAACTGGAAGATTAAGGCAGCCGCAGGCTTGATGTTCCGCCGCACAAAGGTAAATATGCTGGAAGAATTACCGACAGACGTTATCAAGTGGGCGAGAGGATGGGACCTTGCAGCCACATCCGAGGATGAAAAGGGCGACCCGGCATATACAGCCGGTGTTCTTATTGGCAAGAGGAGGAACGGACGTTATATCATTGCCGATGTTATCAATAAAAGACTTAGCTCGGCAGATGTCCGGGAGATAATAAAGCAGACCTGCATTACCGATAGGGCAAAGCACAAAAGAGTTTTCACAAGACTTCCGCAAGACCCAGGACAGGCAGGAAAGGACCAGGCGCAGAGTTTCTTAAAATTCTTAGCCGGTTTTACTGTTAAGTGCATCCCTGAATCCGGGGATAAGGTTACAAGAGCAGAGCCGTTTTCTGCACAGTGGTTAGGACTTGAGGGAATGGATAAAGGCAACGTTGATGTGCTGATAGCTCCCTGGAATGAGATGTATTTCAACCAGGTTGAGAGTTTCCCGGAAAGCAAGTTCAAGGATATGGTGGATGCGAGCAGTTCGGCGTTTACAGAACTTGAAAGCGGAAATACATATTCCGCACCTCCGACAGATGGAGGATTGAGCAAAGAAAGTTACTGGCGAAAGTGAGGTGGTAAAGATGGCCGATAACAAAGAAATTGGACGAATAGGACAAAGGCGATATGGTGGAGTGATTTACGAAGAGTTCCTGCATGAGCTTAGAGGAAAACGAGGGATAGAGGCTTACAGAGAAATGTCTGAAAATGACGATGTTGTAGGCGCTATCCTTTTTGCTATCGAGATGTTGGTTCGACAGACTGATTGGAACGTGGAACCTGGAGGAGATAGCCAGGCAGATATTGATGCGGCAGAGTTTGTCGAAAGCTGCATGAATGATATGCAGAACACATGGATTGACACCATATCAGAAATCTTGTCATTCCTCACATTCGGATGGAGCTATCACGAGATTGTTTACAAACGAAGAATGGGGAGGACAAAAGACGGTAGAACACGAAGTAAATATGCAGATGGGCTTATCGGATGGAGAAAACTTCCGATACGAGCGCAGGAAACCCTTTACCAATGGGAGTATGACGATGAGGACAATCTGAAAGGAATGACGCAGATGCCGCCTCCATCTTACAACCTGTACACGATTCCGATTGAAAAGGCATTGCTTTTCCGAACCAAGAGCCGAAAGGACAACCCGGAGGGCAGGTCTATTTTGCGTAATGCGTACCGTTCCTGGTATTTCAAGAGAAGAATACAGGAGGTTGAGGGCATCGGTATTGAACGTGACCTTGCAGGACTTCCGGTAATATATGGACCGTCAGATTTAGATATCTGGAATCCTGACGATGAGCAGGCGCAAGAAATCCTGAACGGATTACAGACGCAGGTTAGGAACATCCGCAGGGATGAGATGGAGGGCGTTGTTCTTCCAGATGGCTATAAACTGGAACTATTAAGTACCGGAGGCAGCCGACAATTCGATACAAACGCAATCATCAACCGCTATGATAACCGTATTGCAATGACGGTACTGGCGGATTTTATATTTTTGGGGCATGAGCAAAACGGCAGTTGGGCGCTGAGTTCCGATAAAACGGAGCTGTTCTCAATGGCGTGTGGAGCATTTCTTGATATTATCTGCGAAACATTCAACAGCCAGGCAATCCCGGCTTTGATTGATATTAACGGAGAGCATTTCAAGGGCATCACAGATTATCCCAAAATGACGCATGGGGATATTGAGGATGCAGACATCACGAAAGTTTCTGCATTTATCAAAGATATGACCGGTATCGGTGTACTGGTTCCCGATGATGGTTTGGAAGATTACATCAGACAGGTGGGGCATTTACCGGAGAGAACATCTGACACAAGAACACCTGATGAGGTAAGAGCAACGCAACAGACGCAGAACCAACCGCCAGAAAGCGCAACGGCGGCAGGGAAAGAGCCAAAGGATGGCGATGGAGAAATACCCAGTGACATTACTGAAGCTGCCAAACGGCGGCTAGGGAGGTACTAATCATGGCAATATTGATAAGACCTGGGAAGAGGTTCAGAAAAGCCAGAGCCGGTAACGGTGCGGAAATCCTGAAAAAGTTGGAGGATTATCTGAAAACAGCCAGTTCAGAACCGGTTGAGCTGTTATGCGGATTCTGGAAAGACCAGTCCAATGCCATCACGTATCAGGAATTAAGACAGGCAGTGCTTGATGGAGAGCTGGACGAAAAGACAGCCGATGAATGGATGCAGGACTATTCTTTATTGGTGCAGGGAAAACTCAACGGTATGTGGCAGAATGCGATTATAGCCGGTTCCACAAGCCAGCCAATAATCCAGGCTCTTGCAGATATGGATTATATTTTTTCAACGAAGCAGGTTCTTGGATGGATACAGGAAAGAGGGGCCGAGCTTGTGACACAATGCACTGATACGCAGAAAGAGGCAATCAAGGTATTCCTGGAAAGGACAGTTCGGGAAAGACATTCGGTTGATGAACTGGCAAAGATGATTCGCCCCTGTATTGGGCTGACGAAGCCGCAGGCGCAGGCAAATCTCAAATATTACGAAAATATGGTCAAAACTTTGAGAGAACAGCATCCGAGGATGAAAGCAGAAAGCATCCAGAAGAAAGCCAGGACAGCCGCAATGAAGTATGCAGAACGTCAGCACCGGCAGAGGGCGGACAATATTGCACAAACGGAAATGGCATACGCTTACAACAAGGGAGCTGATGAGAGCGTGCGACAGGCGCAGGAACAGAAACTTATAGGCGAGGTCATAAAGAGATGGAGCACATCAGGCGATGATATGGTGTGCTCTTTGTGTAGTTCTTTGGAGGGTGTGGAAATTGGCATGGATGAGGAATTTTCTTTCAAGGGAATAGGAACCAAAGTTACAACCGACCTCACACCACCAGCGCATCCGAGATGTGCGTGCGCTATTGAGTACATAGAGGTCACACCTGATAAAAATAAAAAGTAGAGGAGGCGAGGAATCATGCAGAAGTTTTCGGAGCTGATAAAGAAATCAACAGAAGATGGAGTCGGAAAGAAGAAACCGGCAGTGCAGAAAGGGCGGTTCAAGATTGCAAAATCTGATGATGATAAGATGCTGGCGTTTGGATGGGCGAATGTATCCATCACCGCAGATGGGGAATTGATAGAAGATTACCAGGAGGACATCATCGAACCGGAGGAACTTGAAAGTGCTGCTTACAAGTTCGCAGAACTGTACCGGGAGGGCGGAGAGATGCACGAAAGAGGCGGAGCCGCAGTCCTTATCGAATCGGTGGTATTTACCGAGGAGAAAATGAAAGCAATGGGAATCCCGGAGGGCACGTTGCCTGTCGGATGGTGGATTGGCTTCAAGGTGCTTGATGAGGATGTCTGGGAAAAGGTCAAAAGCGGCGAATACCCGATGTTCTCCATTGAGGGAGAAGCAGAGCGAGTGGAGGTTGAGGAAGAATGACAATACTTGCAGGAATAGGGATTTCCTTTTCGGTGTGGCTGTTGGGGTGCTGTTAATATCCCTAAGCACAGTCACGAGAAAATATTTTGATGAAAAATAATAGCGGTAATACAGGGAGGCATCCGGGAGGGTGCTTTTCTTGCATTATAAAGAATTTTTAAGAAAGGAGCAGAGCGATGGCAACAAAATTGAAAAACCTCAAAATCACAAAAGTTGATTTTGTGGACGATGGAGCCAATCCAGAGGCACACATCCGATTGTTTAAGAGCAAGGACGGTGTGGAGCCGCCACATGATGAGGGTGCAGAGAAGAAACCGAATATCTGGAAACGCCTGATTACGGCGATTACAAAAGCCGCAGGAAGTGAACCGGATACATCGGAGCTGGAAAGCGTGATAGATGATATTCAGAAGAGTTCGGAGAGCTTCGGAGAAAGAATTGCCGAAGTAAAAAACCGAAAAATCGCAGATGAAATCTGGGATATCTGTTACGCCCTCCAATCTTCTCTGTGTTCCATTCTGAATGATGAGGAAATGGATGGAACCAGTGCAGCAACAGCAATGCAGGAAAGCCTTGACGAGTTTTGCGAGTTTACAAAAGATGCAATCTCGCAGTGGTCCAGTGGTAAGGCAACCAACATTGTGAAGAAAGAGGAGGTTACGGCATCAGACCTGGCGATGATGAAATCCATCCGCAAGAGATTGGATGATACCATCGAAAAAGCAGAAAAGGCGCAGGATGAGCCTGGAACCGGAGAACCAAAGAAAAAGGACCAGAACAAAAATCAGAACGATGCGAAAGGAGCAGAAGAAATGAAAATTGACAAGAGCAAACTTACACCTGCAGAACTGGCTTTCTTACAGTCCATTGAGAAGCGTTACGGCGAAGAGGAGGTAGCCGCAGGAGCAGAGGGCGTAACTCCACTGGCGCAGAATCCGGAGGGAATACCGGCAACAGAGGTCGGTAAATCCAATACACCGGCGCAGGGAACAGATGGCGGAGAAGATATCTACAAGGGTATGCATCCGGCAGTAAGAGCGGAACTTGAGAACTTAAAGAAGTTCAGAGAGGCAACAGAGGAGCGTGAGCTTGAGGACGTTGCCAAAAAGTATGAAATCATCGGAAAGAAGAAAGAAGAGCTTGTACCGGTACTCAAAAGTCTGAAAGCCGCAGGAGGCACAGCATATACAGATATGATTGCTGTACTCGATGGAGCGGTTGCAGCCGTTGAGAAGTCCGGTGCTTTTACTGAAATCGGTAAATCCGGTGGAGCTGGCACAACAGATGGCGCAGCATGGTTAAAGGCAGAAACCCAGGCGGCAGAGATTATGAAATCAAAGAATGTGACAAAGGCGCAGGCACTTGATGAAGTATTCCAGAATGACCCGGAACTTGCAGCAGAATGTGAAAAGGAGGAGTAAGACATGGCAGATTATTTTGGCACAAGCATCAATGAAAGCCCGACTATCGTGTTAGAGGCTGGAAAAGACATTGAGGGCGCACAGGGAATTGCCCTGGCAATCAAGAATGGTAAGGCTGAAAAGCCGACAGCCGGTGCAAATGTTATCGGCTTATCACTGTTTACGAATGATGAGAAAGTAAAGGCCGGTGATGATGTAGACATCCAGGTAAAGGACATCGGAAAGTGGATTGCCGGAGAGGCAGTTGCGGTTGGAGATGAGCTTACAACCAATGCAGAGGGAAAGGCAGTAAAAGCGGCGGCAGGTAATTTTATTACAGCAGTTGCCCTTAGTGCAGCAACAGAAGCAGGTAGCGTGGTAAAGGTTCAGCTTATTAAGGCTGGCTACAAACCGAAAGAGTAAGAAAGAGGAGGACTATAAACGATGGGCAACACAAGAGAAGTAAACGGAAATGCGGCGATTCTTGCGAGAATCAATAAGGGATGGAAACCTAACCGCTATTTAACAAACATGAGCATGGCTTATTTTGCTGACCCGAAAGACCATGTTGCAACCAGTATTTTTCCGATTTGTCCGGTGGATTTTTCTACCGGATTTTATTATGAATTTCTGAAAGGCGACCTTGCAAGAGATAATGTTGCGAGAAAGCCGGCTTTCGGTAAAGTATCACCGGCAAAGATGGGACACACTGATAACAGCTACAAATGCGTTGTAGACCAGATTATCGTAGGCGTAGACCAGATTGGAGCCATAAACTATCAGCGTGCAGGAGTACCGGCATCCATCGACCCAAGACGTAGCAAGGTACGTTTTGTATCAGAACAGCAGTTGCTTCACCTTGATATTTTATTCGCAGAGAGCTTTTTCAAGACAGGAGTTTGGGCGAATGAGTTCACTGGTATTTCATCTGGTACACCGAGCGGCAGCCAGTTCCTGAAATTCAATGATGCGAATTTCGACCCGGTTAATTTCTTCGATGCAAGAAAGAGAGAAATCAAGCTGGCAGGCAGACGTATGCCGAATAAGTTAAGCCTCGGCTATGATTCATTCACAGCATTAAAGAATCACCCGGACATCCTGGAGCGTGTGAAGTACACAGGCGGTACGGCAAATCCGGCAATCGTAAATGAACAGGTACTTGCACAGGTACTTGGATTTGAGGAAGTAAAGGTCCTGGAGGCAACATACAATGCCGCAGAAGAGGGACAGCCGGACGATATGAAGTTTGTATGCGAATCTGATGGAGCATTACTTACATACACAACAAATGCACCGGCTATTGATGAGCCGTCCGCAGGATATATCTTTACATGGGATATGCTCGGCAACGGAAACTACATGGCAACAGACCAGTTCGAGGGCGAGGGTGGTACTCATTCAGAGTTCATCGAGGGCTTAATGTCTACGGATATGAAGAAAACCTCCGATGACCTGGCTTGCTACCTGTCTGCGTGTGTGTAAACAGTAAGGAGGTACAGCGATGAGCTATGTTTGTACAAAAGCTCTTCGTATCAGTGGTGTTGATTATGCCCCTGGGGATGCAATCCCTGATGGGGCAATCCGCCCTGAAAGAGTAAGAGCATTAAAAACATCCGGCTTTATTGGAGAGCTTACAGAGGAAGTAGCACCACCGGCTGATAAGAAACCGGAGGAAAAAGTGGTTATCGAGCAGGTAACAATCCCGGTAAAGGCAGAAGATGGCAGAGAAATGGAGGTATCACTTGTGCTTTCAGGAGTTGTGAAAGTATTTGAGGTTATGCAGATGCCGGAAGAGGATGCTGTCAAAGAAATTGCAGGAATTGAGGATGAAAACATTCTTATTACGATTCATGCCACAGAGAGCAGAGAAGCGGTAAAAGCGGCGGCAAAATCCAGAGCCGTTGAATTAAGCACAGGCGGCGAGAAAAAGGCAGCCACAGGCGGTAAGAAGCCTACAAAGGGTAGTGCGAAAGACACAGACAAAGATACGGAGAAAAAGTAAAGGCGGTGCGTGAATATGGCAACAGGAACTTACAGTTACAACCCGGCAGACCTTAAAGGAAACACGATGAGCCGTATGCGTTTTGAGCTTGGCGATACGATGGTACAGGGAGCCGAAAATACTTGTGCGGTAACGGATGAGGAAATCAATGCTGCCATTGAAATGTACCCGAAGTCATGGAAGAAAGCAAAGCTGATGCTGGTAGAGAGTATCTACCGGCGTTTTTCGTATGAGGTGGATACAAAGACAGGACCATTATCTTTGAGCCTACACGAAAGGGCGGAAACCTGGAAAGAGGCATACGAGGCATTGAAGAAAGAAGTCAAAGCCGAAAATATTTCCGTTCCGGCATTTGCAGGAAACGCAGGCAAGAAACCACCGTATTTCTTTACCGGTATGCAGGAGAATGAAAGGACGAGGCAGGGATGATAAATGCAAACATGATGTATTTAAGACCTGGCAACCTTTTCAAAGAATTTGTGATTGAAAATAACCGGCAGAAAGTGACATCCACCGGGCGAGTAGTGAATGACCATAAAGGGGACGGCATAAAAACTCTGTATGGATGCCTTGCAGATGCAACCACAGAAACTGCGAAAAATAAGTCTACCGAGGACCATACCGTTACACATACGATTGTGCAGAGAGGAACACCTTTAGCGAAGAAAACTGATAAATTAGTGCTGGGAAATCGTGTTTTTTATGTTGTTGCAGTAGATGATACAGGAGGTCTTGGAATTTCCACCCTGTATTATGTCGAGGAAAGGGATGATATAAAAAATGACACCAGAACAGGCTCCTGATGGAGTAAGAGAGGCAGTCGAAAAAGAGGTAAAGCACATCAATCAGAAAGTCCGGTCAAAGGCAGCCAGAGTAAATAATGCATTGAGAAATGCAGAGCTGGAAGTGCTGAAAGGACAGAGAGGCGGAAAGAGATACCGCAAGCCGCATTCAAAACGTACCTATCAGGCATCATCACCCGGAGAACCACCGGCAAGAAGAACAGGTGCATTGCGATTACAGTGGGCCAAAGGCGTTGATGGTGGTTCATCTGGAAGTGGTGGAGCAAAATATACGGCATACATCGAAAGCCAGGTTCCGTATGCAGGGTATTTGGAAAACGGTACAAGCAAAATGGCGGCAAGACCGTATGTGGAAAAAATCAAAGAAAAGGCACTGCCGGAAATAGAAAGTATTTTCAGCGAAGATAGCTGATAGGAGGCGAAGAGATGGAACTGATTACAGAAAAGCCAGTGAAGCAGTTCGACACATCCGCCATAGCGAAAGGCAATCTCATATATGCAAAGCATTCCTCATGGGATGCAGGAAAGAGTGGATTCGTTACAGGAGTGAACGGAAATGAAATTGCGGTGCAGTTTCATCCGGGCATTGGGAATGTGACGAATCATTTTTTTATCCTGGCATCAGAGGCAGCCGCAGGGCAATGGGAAATCCGATGGTCTGTGGATATGTCCGAAGTATATGAGTACGGCATAACGCATGAGGAGGAGCCTGTCGAGAATGGAGGGCAGGAATGAAACTGGAAGAACTGATTCAAAAAAGATTTACAGAGCGTGAGGGATTAACAAAATTCCTTGTCAAGTTTGGAGATTACCCGGCGATATTCAGCCCGGAGGCTCCAAAGGATAACCAGAACTGGGGTACAGATGTTCATTATCCGAGGCTTGTATATAACTATGATATGCAGGCGGATGAGGAGCGGAAGAGCGCAGGAACATTGTCTGTATCGTTGCTATGCCAGAACACAGAGGATGCGACAGAGGAAGATATAACACCGGAAATGCTTGAACCGCTGGTTCGGGATTGTCTGAAAGATGTGTTGCTCCATTCCGAAGATGGAAAGCTGTATGCATTCGCATGGAACCGGACGGACGCATTTGAACTGGCAGAAAGCAAAACAGACCTTATTATCGGTAGCGATGTGAGGTTTGACATCCTGGAATATACAAGCCAGGAAACAACCGACCCGGACCCGGTAATGGCAATGAATAAGTTCGTAAAAGAACTGTATCCAGAGTGCATCGTGGTAGGGATTGACCGTATGGAGGAAATTACAGAGGCTTCAAGAGAAACGCCTGTTATATATTGCAGGCTCAATAGCATGGAAAAAGTAGAGGAAACGAATACGGTTGTTTGGATGGATGGTAAACTTGCCATCCATATTTTATGCCCGGACACTGATATGAGGCTGAAAATGGCAGCCGCTATCACAAATGCGATGTCACTAGACGGAGAAGTCACAATGCTGGATTACTCACCAATGTTTATCCGCAAATTACAGATGGACAATAAATCTGATTACCTGAAAGACGGTCAGATTTTTGTAACAGGCAGATATGGTTTATTGCGATACAAAGCAAAACCACATCAGCTTAATAGAACCACGCAAAATTATTTTTAGGAGGTATGAAGATGCCAAGAACAAAAGCAGAATCCACAGCAGATGCAGTGGAGGAACAGAAAACCGATGCTGTCGAAGATACTGCACCGGTACAGGCAGAAGAGCCAAAAGCTCCGGCAGAATCCGAGTACACAATCGAGGAACTTGCAGACGGGGCAGGAAACATTTTCAAAGTCCAAAGAGAATGTGTTGTTGCGGCATTAAAAGTCGCAGGAGTAACAACGTGTACAGTGTCTAAAGCCAAAGAGCTTGTGGACGGATTCATGAAAAAGGAGGTCAAATAAGATATGGCTGGAACTTATGTCTTAGGAGAAACAAAAGTCAGACCGGGAGCATATTTCAATATTCAGAAGAAAGGGACAGGACAGCAGAGTGGCACTGTAAGCGGTGTTACGGCTGTCCTTTTTCGTTCCGATTTTGGACCGTTAAATACTGCGGTTGAATTAAATCCCGATGATGGATTTGCAAACACTTTCGGTAATGGAGGCACAACAGATGCCATCCAGGAGGCAATCAACGGCGGAGCGCAGACAATTATTGCTTGCCGAGTTGGTAATGGAGGAACATCGGCAACTGCCACTCTGAACACAGCAGAGGGACAGGCGGCAGTAAAAATCACAGCAGCATATCCGGGAAAGAAAGCCTTTACCGTAACGGTAAGGGAAAAGCTGACAGACAGCACCCTGAAAGAGTGTATCATCTATGCCGGTGTGACAGAATTTGAGAAAGTCGAATTTACCGCAGGCGCAGGAGAAGCAAAAGCACTTGCAGATGCATTTGCAGCAACGAAGAAATTCAAAGCAGAGGTACAGTCTGGAAAAGACCAGGCAATCGTGATGAATGTATCACAGAACGCCTTTACTCCGGGAACCGACCCGCAGGTTACGAATGAGGATTACTCAAACGGATTTGTAGCTGTCGAGCCTTACGAGTTCAATACAATCTGTGTTGATACGGAGGAAACAGCAGTACATATCCTGATGCAGTCATTCATGAAACGTATTTTCGGTGTAGGTTCCCTGACACAGGGAGTTGTAGCAGAAAAGCATACTGTTGACCTGGAAACCAGAATGAGCCATGCGGCATCATTCAATGATGAAAAAATGAACTATGTTCTCAATGCTTATGTGAATGAGCAGGGCAAGGAGATTGACGGATACCAGACGGCGGCACGTTTGGCAGGAATGATTGGAGCTTGCGCTTCAAATTCTTCCCTTACACATACTGTTGTGAGTGGATTCAGTGAAATCCTGGAACGCCTCACAAATACACAGATGATTGCTGCAGAAAAGAAAGGCTGCATCGTACTCAGCTACAGCAGCGCAAAACAGGTGTGGATTGATAATGCTATCAACACTCTTATTACACCGGCTGACAATCAGGATGATGGTTGGAAGAAAATCAGAAGAGTAAAGACCAGATTCGAGCTTATCCGCAGAATGAATGCGGCGGCAGATGCACTTGTCGGAAAGGTAGACAATGACAAGGATGGTCGAAGCACTGTAGTAAGCCAGTTACAGGCAATCGGTGACAATATGATTGCCGAGGGAAAACTGACAGCGATTACCGTTTCCGAAAGCGCAGTAAATGTGGCTGATGGGGACAGTGCTTGGTTTGATATTGACGTTGTTGACAAGGATTCTATGGAACACATCTACCTGTCTTATAGATTCCAGTTCAGCACAAATGCATAAGGAGGTAACGGAAGATGATTAACACAAGAGCAGCCGGAGATTCTCGTTTTGCGAGAACCGGTAAAGATGGAGCGATTTACAACGCTGACGGCGTGTTGCTGGCTACCGTAGACAGCTTCACAGCTAATGTAACTTATAACAATGCCGCATATTCCGTTTTAGGAAATGCGCAGGAGCTTGAAACCGCAAACACATTTAAGGTTGCCCTTACAATGTCCCAGGTTGTGGTTGAGGATGATGCTTTCATCCAGGAGCTTGTCGAGGCTATGGAATCACAGACAATGCCTGTATGGGATTTCCAGGGCGTGCTCAAGGGAAGAAACGGCACCGAGGAAAGAATGGTGTATCGTGAGTGCATTCCGAGTGGACAGGTTGATTTACAGAACATTACCGTCGGGGATGTTATCAAGAGAGCATGGAACTTTGCGGTCAACAGACCACCGAAATTACAGAACTTACTTGCACTGGGTTAAGAAATACAGTGCGATTCACCGGAGGGTGCCGAGATGGCATCCTCCATTTAATTTTAACAATATTTTTTGAAAGATGGAGGAAAAAACGATATGGCAGATACAACAAAAAAAGCAAGTGTACAGATTGTAAATGAGGAGCAGGAGAACATGGCAGTTACGGAAGTGGAAACAACCGAAGAGGAGAACAAAACCCTCATCAGAATGAATGAGGATGATTTCATCCAGGGACTTATCAGTGCGGCTGATTATGCGAAAGATGATACACAGCGCATCGAAATTGCCAGAAATGGAAAGGTGCTTTTCGCATTTGAAATCAGACCGTTATCCGAAGAGGAATACAACAAGTGCAAGAAGAAACACACCAAGTACGTGAGAAACAAACAGTTCGGTATGAAATTACCGGAGGAAACGAACACTGTCAAATTCAGAGATGCACTGATTTATACAGCGACGGTTGAAGCAGACCGCGAAAAGCTCTGGGATAACAAAAAGGTATGGGAAAGCCTTAGAGCAAAAGACCTCCAGATTATGAATGGTCTGGATGTTATCGAATACTGCCTGAAAGCCGGAGAGAAAGACAAGATTATTGAGTGCATCGATTCTCTTAGCGGATTCGAGGAGAATATCGAGGAAGTAGCAAAAAACTAATTAAAGCCGGAGGAAAGACTTGTCTGTTGCATCACATATTCCAACGGACAGGAATTACACCGGATGAATTTTATAAAAAACCGCATGGAGTACAGGCGTTTATGCTTGCGTCCATGCGGATTTATTTAGAAAGCACGAAAGGAGGAGAGGAGGACGGCGGAAACAATACGAATTGAGATACCTATCGAAGTCGATGATAACACTGGTCCTGGTACATCGAGTGTTGAAAAGAACATGAACAAAGTCAAGGATGCAGCCGACAAAGTGAAAAGCTCTACCGACCAAATGAGCACATCTGCGAAAAAGGCAAATGATGAGGTTACAAAGTTTGACCGGTCGGCACAGAAAACACAGAAAAGTTTGTTATCATGGGCGAAAGAAAAGTATTCGGTGCTGTTGGAGGCGAAAGATAAGATTTCACCAATATTGTCAACAATCAAGGGTGGTCTTACCAGTTTTGGAAGAAAGACCTGGAGCGTGACAATGAAAGCAGTAGACCTTGCCACCGCACCGATACGAGGCGTAATAAACCTCCTAAAAAATCCAATCTTGCAAGTGGGGGCGGTTCTCGGTGTCAGTATCGGATTGAAAGATACGATTGATACATATAAGGACTTCGAGGCCGCTATGTCACAGGTCAAAGCAGTAAGCGGGGCAACCGGCAGTGAATTCGATGAATTAACAGCCAAGGCAAAGGAGATGGGAGCGACCACAAAATTTACCGCCACGCAGAGTGCAGAGGCATTTAATTATATGGCTATGGCCGGATGGGATTCACAGCAGATGCTTGATGGTATCGAGGGAATCCTGAACCTGGCAGCTGCATCCGGGGAGGATTTAGGAACAACCAGTGATATTGTAACAGATGCGCTCACAGCGTTTGGTTTGAAAGCCAGCGATGCGGCGCATTTTTCAGATGTATTGGCACAGTCGGCGGCGAGTGCAAATACCAATGTTTCCATGATGGGAGAATCTTTCAAATATGTTGCACCAATCGCAGGAGCGATGAAGTACAGCGTTGAGGACACATCTCTTGCCCTGGGACTGATGGCAAATGCAAGCGTAAAGGGTTCGATGGCTGGTACATCCTTAAAAACAGCGTTGGCGAATATGGCGGCACCAACAGATAAGATGGCAACCGCCATGAAGAAATACGGAATCAGCCTTACGGATAGCAACGGAAATATGAAAACGCTGAAAGGCGTTCTTGATAATTTACGTTCAAGCCTGGGAGGATTATCTGAAACCGAAAAGACAGCAGCCGCAAGTACCATTTTCGGTAAAGAGGCTATGTCTGGTATGCTGGCAATTATCAATGCGACAGAATCCGATTACAACAAACTGGCTGAATCTATCAACAATGCAGATGGAGCCGCATCTAAAATGTCTGACACTATGCTGGATAACTTAGAGGGTTCAATCACATTGCTGCAATCAGCTATGGATGGAGTAAAAATCTCATTCGGAGAAAGATTATCTCCTTATGTGAGAGGCATTGCGGATTGGCTGACGGAGCAGATGCCGGAAGTTGAGCAGGGACTTAATGAGATGATGGACTGGGTAGACAGCAAAGTGGACCGAATGAAGAGGAAATTCAAAGAATTATCACAGTCGGATGAGTGGAAAAATGCGGATTTCTTCGGAAAAGTGAAACTTGCCTGGGATGATTTCATCGCAGAACCGTTCAGCGAATGGTGGCACAGCACCGGAAAGCAGAAAATCGCAGATATTGCAGGCGATATGGGAACCAGCATCGGAACCGGATTAAAGCTCGGAATATTAACACTTCTTGGAGTGGATGTTTCGGACACTTTGAATGAGGGTGCGAGCGTTGGGGCTTCGTTTGCGAAAGGATTTGCAGAGGGGTTCGATACAGATGCGATAGCAAGCAAACTGTTTGAGGGCTTCGGAAATATGGTAAAGAGCGCAGGAAAGTTACTTCCAGGGGGAGAATCGGCAGATTTATCCTCCATTTTTTCTGCAATTATGCTTGCCAAAATCGCAGGTCCAGTTGCGAGCCTTGGCAAAGGTGCTTTCAGCGTAGGAAAAGCAATTTTCGGTAAAGATGCAGCCACCGGAACATCACTGGCCGGAAGTATTGGAAGTTCAATCATAGGTTCAGCCGCAAAGGGAACCGGTCTAAAAGGACTTGGCGTAACGATGGGTATGATTGGAAACACACTCGGTTCTGGAGCCACTACCGGTGCAGGATTGATTGCGGCAGGAACAGCCGGTACAGCCGGAGGGGTAGCCGCAGGAGCAACACTTGTAAGTGCAGGAATTGATGCGTACAAAGCATTGAAATCCGATGATAAAGCCGAAAAGTCAGCTTATGGAGAATCCGCCGCATGGAAAGCAGGGGGAGTTGCAGCCGGAGCAGCCGCAGGCGCGGCAATCGGTAGCATTATTCCTGGTCTTGGTACTGCGGTAGGTGCCTTGGTAGGCGCAGGAGTTGGAGGCATTGCAGGTTGGATAAAGGGAAACAAGGTCAAGAAAGAGTATCAGGACAATGTGGAGGAGATGCAGAAAGAAGCTGAAAAAGCTCAAAAGGTATTCGATGCCACTGGATTATCAATCGACAAAGTAAGATTTGCGAATGATGATTTGAACGATGCAATGAATGACAGTTCCGTAACCGCAGAACAGCTTGCATCATACATCCAGGAGGATGTTGCAAAGGTCGGAAAAGAGGCTTTCGGTAACATAAAGTTATCGCTTAGTGAAATTAAAGACCTTGCGAACAAAATCACGTTTGCTGATATGGGCGATGGAATTACAAAGTTCAATGAGGCAACGGAGAGCGCAAAAGAATCCTTATCATCTTTGGAGAGTTCTGTTTCCACGATGAAAAAGGAAAACTGGAAAGTTGGTCTGGGTATGCAGTTATCCGAAACGGATGTGGATGATTACAAAACATCCATTGATAATTTTGTGAAGTCGGCGCAGGACTACATCGAAAACAGCCATTACGAGGCTACAGTTGCCCTAGAATTGCTTACAAACGGCGAGGGCAGCACAGAGGGGCTTGACAGTATGTATAACAACATGAAATCCCAGATAGAAGAACTATCGGGAAAATTGAGTGATACAGTGAACATTGCCCTGGAAGATGGAGTTATCACGCTGGATGAATCGAAAGAAATCACAAATCTGCAAGAACAGATTACAGAAATTACAGAGAAAGTATCAAAAGCGCAGGAGGATGCATCGTTCCAGACCTTGAAAATCAAGTACGGAAATGGTGCAAGTCTTGATATTGATTCATTCAATCAGTTGCAGGAGGAGTTGCAGGCACAGGTAAGTTCTTTCAAAGAAACTTATGATAATGCGCTTACAGTAACCCTCACAAACCTTAATTTGCAGTTATCCGAGGGAGCTATCACGCAGGAGCAGTACGATGCGGCTGTACAGCAGGCTACCGATGGATATTACGCAAACATCAACGATATGGAGGTGAGAGTATCAAGTTTCAATCTGGATACGATAGCAGAGGCTTGGAATGATGAGCTTGCCGGTATTATGCCGGATATGGAGGGTAGCGTTTCTGAAAAATTGAACGCTGCTTTACAGACTGCATTATCAGAAAAACCGGATATATCAAGCTGGACCCAGGAGGATATGATGGGATGGCTTGGACTTGATGATATGACAATAGACACATCAGCTTTTGAAAATATCTATCAGGAGTTGGTGGCAACAGCAGAAAATATGGCACCGACAGCTAAAGAGGAAATCGTGCAAAGTCTGAAAGAATCCATCCCAACGATGGAGGAAGTCATGGCAGAGTACGGTCCAATTTCCAATGAGGCATACGAATCCATAGTAGAGCAATACAAAGAAGCGATGAACAGCTCTTTCGAGAGCGCAGATTTTTCTAGTATTGGCACAACATTAAGCACGAAAATGAGTGATTCGATTTTGAATACTGATACGTCAGCATTCTCAACAGCATTTGCGGAGCTTGGAACGAAATCTGGAACCGATGCGGCAACAGCTTTCCAGGCTGCGGATTACTCCGGTGTAGGTGCGGCTGTTGGAAGTGGAATCAGCAGTGCTATTACAAATGCTGATATGGCACAGATTAACAGTGCGGTAGATGCACTGAAATCAAATACGGATAGTTCCGTAAACAGTGCGTTTGGCGCAGGCGTTTCTACAACAATGCCGGTAAGCGTAACCCTGGACTATTCACTTGTGAATCCGACAAAGACGTTCACGATAGGCGGTGGAGGAAGTGGAAGTACAACACTTACTGTATCGGCTCATGCAAGCGGCGGTTATGTAAATGACAAGCAGTTGTCATGGGTTGGAGAAGAGGGACCGGAGGCAATCATACCTTTAGTTCCCGGCAGAAGAAACAGAGCGCTGGAACTGTACAAAGAGGTTGGGGACATTCTCGGAGTACAGGCAAATGCGAATGGTAACATCATCGGAGAGGCAGCACCTTTAGGTGGAGGAAGTGGAAGTACAACCATCGGAAGTACAGCAACAGAAATGTTTGCTTACAGCTCCATTTCGGACTTTTTATCTCTCAATGATAATTTGTTAGCCGAAGCGATTAGAAACGGAGCCACAGGCTATAACGGATTCACAGAGGGTACAGAAAGCGATTCAGATACCGCAGATGAACCTTTGAGCAGTTCGAGCACAGTGGAAACCGGAAAGACAAATATAAACCTTAATATCCAGATGTCACCGCAGTTCAATATTTCGGATTCAGGCACCGGAAAAATGGATGAGGCAAGCATCATGGCAATTATCCGAAAGAACATGAAGTCAATGGCTGATGAACTGGGAGGAGAAATTGCTGACAGACTGGAACAGGTATTTTCAAATATGCCGGTAGTGAAGGAGGGGTAGGCGATGGAAATAAAACTGTTTGAAGCGGCTGATAAAAAGAAGTCGTTTACGTTCTCTTCGTTGCCGGAGAAGATAAGCGGCAGTCTTGGGACGAAGTATCAGACCTATGATATTATCTCCCAGGGTGCCGTAAAGGTGCCAAAGGGAACAGAAGTGGCGGAAATCTCATGGGATGCCGTTTTCTTCGGACCGGACAGAAAGAATCTGGCGGTTGTGAAAGCGGAAAGTTACCAGAAACCCGATAAGTGCATTAAGCAGTTGAGGGAATGGCAGGAAAAGGGAACGGTGCTGAATCTGCTTGTAACAGAAACATGGATTAACATGGATGTTACGATTGATTCATTTACACCCGACCCTTTTGGTGCTTATGGAGATGTAAGCTATGGCATTAAATTTTCACAGGCAAAAGACCTGAAAATCTATACAACAAACGAATTGAAAATTGCCGCCTTTGTAAAAAAGACAGTTCCGAGAAATGATAACTCAAATAAAGGCTCTTCCTACACGATTGTCAGTGGCGATACGTTGTGGGGGATTGCTTCACGAAAACTTGGAAGTGGTACAAAGTGGACGAAGATTTACGATGCAAATGCTTCAACGATTGAGGCGGCAGCCAAGAAACATGGCAAAAGCAGTTCAGACCATGGTCATTGGATATGGCCGGGAACAACGCTGTCGATTCCGGCGGCATAGGAGGTGCGAAGATGATAGATTTATCAAAAATCGCATACCGACTTACCGTTATGGATAGTGGCGGAAAGCAGTATAACATAAAAGAATTTGTCACAGGTCTTGGCTGGGAAGAAAACAAAAATGAGGTTTCTGTCCGAACTTCATTTACAGCAAAGAATGATAAGACATCTGCGGGGCGATTATCAGAGTTAATCAAACCCGGATGTCTTATTGGTATTTTTGCGAGTGATGGAGGAAAGCAGGACAGAGAAGTGGCAAGGGGAACGGTGCAGGAATGGAATCCGCAGGAGCAAAGCAGTTCCAATACCCTAAAATGCGTTGCATATGATTCTCTGTATGATTTGCAGAGGAGCCAGGACAACAAATTTTATTCCGCAGGAACCGGTACAAAATCCATTATGACCGGTGCATTTGACGAGTGGGGAATACCCACAAAAGGATATAGCGGACCGAATGTATCTCACGAAAAAATGAAATACAGCAGTTCGTATGTATCTGATATGTTGCTGGATGTTTTGGACGATGCCTACAAAAAGGGCGGAGGAAAATTCATCATCCGGGCGGCGGAGGGGTATGCAGATGTGGTGGAGCGTGGCACGAACACAGATGTTTATGTGTTCCGGGTGGATAACACAAAATCTATCAGCCAGTCAATAAGCACCGCAAGCCTTGTTACCAGGGTAAAGGTGCTGGGGCAGGCAGACGATGATGGTAATTCTCCGGTCGAGGCAACGGTAGATGGGCTTACAAAATACGGAATCCGTCAGAGAATCTACACCAGAGGAAAAGACGAAAGCCTGGATGAGGCAAAGACAGCCGCACAAAAAATCATCGATGAAGATGGTGTGATTGATGAAGAAATCACAGTGCAGGCTCCAGATGTGCCATTCATCCGAAAAGGCGATTTAGTTTACGTTATGATAGGTTCCGCACAGAATTATTATTACGTGGTTGGAATCCGGCACGATTGCGATAATTACAGCATGACAATGGACCTGGAACTTGCTAAGACCGAAACAGCAACACAGACAACAAAGAAAAAGGATTACAATGTCGGAGATATTGTAAATTTTAAGGGCGGTACGCATTATGTATCGTCCTATTCTGGTTCAAGAGGATATAGCGCAAGAGCCGGAAAAGCGAAAATAACAATCAAAAATGGTTCTGGAAAAACTCATCCCTGGCACTTGATACACACTGACAGTGGCAGCAATGTTTACGGATGGGTGGATGATGGAACTTTTGAATAATGGGAGGCGATAACGTGGAAAATTTCGATGCGAATGCCGGTACAAATAAGCTGGCAAATGTTTTAAGTGACAGGATGCGAAGAGAAAATGATACATCGTTATGCCTGGACTTTGGAGAAATCCAGGGAAACGGCAGCCTCATCACAAATACTTTCCCAGTAGCAATTCCGAAAGGTCAATATTCGGTATGCAGACACGTAGGAGGATTATCTTTTACAACAAGCGGCGGAAAGCATGGAGGACATTCAAGCGGCGATGGTTCACATGGTCACACAATTACGCCTCCACAGATAAAGCCTGGGGACAGGGTGCTTGTGGCGTGGGTAATGAATGAAGCCTGCGTCATAGACGTTGTAACAGGTTCGTAGGAGGTAAACGATGGCAAATATTGTAACAGTTGCCGTTCCTGCGTTTATCGAAGAAAGTTCCGAGTATGATACACAATACAAAAGGACAATGAAATGGAATCCCGAAAAAGGGGATTTCGTGAGAAATGCAGCAAACCAGGTTGTGGAGTGTACCGGAGAAGAGGGCTACATGATTTGGTGCATGAAAGTATCTATGACAGAACGATATTCCTGCCTTGCATATTCCAACGATATAGGTGTTGAGATGGAGGACGCACTGGCGCAGGACGATGAAAAGACAGTCGAATCAATGGTGGAGCGAACCATCAGAGATGCACTGCTTGTAAATCCGAGGACTGAATGGGTGCGAGATTTCGAGTTTGAATGGAACGGCGATAGCATGAACTGCTCTTTCAAGGTTAAGGGGAAAGAGTGGGACAAAGTATTTCAAATCAATATTTAGAACGGAGGTGGTAAGATGGCGCAACCAGAATTTCATAGACCGGAGTGCTTCGATGGGAGCACAACCGATGAAATACACGAGCGAATGATGGCGAGCTTGCCGGATGATATAGACGATATGCCTGCCGGATTTCCTTATGATTTCACAAGACCGGCGGCAGAGGAAAAATCAGAGTTTATCAATTATCATCTGATAAGGGCAGTAATGCTTGCGTTTCCGCAGTATGCCTGGGATGATTGGCTCGATTTGCATGGGGCGCAGGTTCATGTGACAAGGCACGCAGAACAGTATGCGACTGGAAACATAACAATTACCGGTGTTGCAGGCAGCGTAATAGCCGCAGGCACCGTTTTTTGCGTACCGGCTGTAGATGATAACCCTGCGATAGAATTTGCCACGAATGAGGACTGCACAATAGCTGATGATGGCACTGTAACAGTAGCCGTAACAGCAGTTGAAAGCGGTATCGGTTCAAACGTGGCAGCGCATACCGTATGTATCATGGCAAAAAGTGACAAGAACATTACCGGCATAGATAATGCAGAGCCGATTTCTGGCGGAACGGTACGGGAAGAGGACGGAGATTATTTCGACAGGATATTTGCTGAATATGATAACAGCAAAACATACCTCGGAAATGACAGCGATTTTGTCCGATGGGCGAAAGAAGCAGGCGCAGGAGATTGCATCGTTGTGGCGGCTTTTGATGGACCCGGAACCGTAAAACTGGTACTGGTAGATGGAAACGGACAGCCGGCAAATGCAAAGTTGATAAATGATGTATATAACTACATTGTTTCTCCGAATGACCGGATGCAGCGATTATTGCCGACAGCGTGCGCAAAACTGTCATGCGTGGCTGCAACCACTGTAAAGATGAATTATACCATTACTGGATTGTTGCTGGATGAATCGGTGGACAAGTCGCGTGTGGAGGAAGATTTCAAAAAGTTGGTGCTTACCGTTTACGGTGTGGCGAAAAACGAGGGGATACTTCGATACAATGATGTGCGCCCGTTGATAACTGCCATTGATGGAGTGGAGGACTTCGACACATTCCTGATAAATGGCAAAATGAGCAATATCAAGTTGGAGAAAGAAGAATATCCGGTTACTGGAACGATTGATTTCAGAAGTTAGGAGGACGGACGATGACAGATGAAGAATTGGAATTATTCCCGACGAGCGAGAGCGCCTTAAAAATGCTGTCCTATGTGACACCCGGATTTTACGATAAATCGTATGTCGGCAAATGGATGTTTCAGGTCATGGGGTTGGAATATGACAAGGCCTTGAAGCTAGCGGAGGAATTACCGGAACAGTTTTTCCCGGAAACAGCGACCTGGGGATTATGCTGGCATGAAATAAAATGGGGATTGCCGGTGCAGGAAAATCTTTCTTACCAGGAGCGCAGACAAGCGATATACGAAAAGAGAGATTATCATTCGCCAATGACACCGTACATTATGGAGCGGTATCTGGAAAATGCAACCGGATTTACGGTACATATAGCAGATTGCCACGATGCAGGACCATTGAAGTATAAGCCGCCTCACCCGAATGTATTTAAGGCTTTTTTCAATGGCGATGGCACGCTGGATTCAAAGAAAGTCCGAAAGCTGATTGATAAATTAAAGGAATCACATACAACATATTTTGTGAATGACTATTCGATGTTCGAAATTGTGTTTTCTGAAAAATTCATGGTCAGCAATATAGGGTTGCTATTCAAAATACCGTTCTGGAAAGCTCGACGGTTTGATGGTTCCGAGTTGTGGGATGGTTCACATCTCATGGATGCGGCTATCGAATATGAAATGCGACTCGGAGTGAAATACAAAGAGGGCGAATTTCGGATTGCAGAAACGTTGGATATTGAGCGAATGACAGCGAGGGCGAAAGTTCCGCTATCAGAAAAAATGCATATTGAGAAGCAGACTGTCAGTGCGAAAGCATTTAACTGGCAGTCTTTGTTTTTTGATGGCTCTGTTCCGATGGATGGAAACTTGCTGATGAATTATTGCAGAGCAGACAATAAGACTACGGCAAATATCAAAATACCGGTGGCATCCATTTCTGAAAGTTATGGAAATGCTACCTGCACAGTGAAAAGGAATCTGGCATATTTTGATGGTTCATTGAAAATGAACGGTTCAAGATTGCTTAATTCATTAAACAGAAAGGAGACTATCTAAGAATGGCACAGAATGTAATTATTACAAAATCAGCCAGAAAGAAAATGGTACAGGCAAGAGCAGGAGCGATTACACTTCCTAAAATTGTCGGCATGGCATTTGGCTCTGGAGGAGTAGACAGCGCAGGAAATGTTATTTCTCCGTCTGAAACACAGACAGCACTGAAAAAGGAACTGCTCCGTAAGCCTATCAGCGGCTATAACTTTATCACAGAAACCACATGCAGATACGAATGCACGCTTGGAGAATCAGAGCTTGCCGGACAGTATATCAGTGAAATTGGGCTGTATGATGCCAACGGCGATATTGTTTGTATCAAGACCTTTACCAGAAAGGGAAAGGATAACGATATTGAAATGACATACACGCTGGATGATGTTTTCTAATCCGGCAGAGAGGAGGAAACCATGAAAGCATACAAACCGAGTTCCGCTACCTACAAAGACAGCATTCCGATAGTGGAAACAACCGACACAAACCATGCGGATAATGTGAACCAGGCACCGAAACAGCTCATTGAGAATGACATCGCATTAAAAGAGCAGATGGACGGATATGGATTTTCAGTTGTCGATGGCACGTTATGCGTAACCTATGAAAGTGAGGAATAAAAGAGATGAGCAAAATTACAGAACCGATGCTGTTGGATAAAACCGGTCAGCAGTTTCTTGGATTGATGGAGAAACAGAACGAATTACTCACAGCGATTGCCAGTGGGTACAATTACAAACCGACTTCCATTGCAGATGTGTTTGCAGTGGTTCAGTCAGGAAATGCAAGCCAGGTTTTTAATTATGGCGACCAGATTATTTTACCATGGACCGACAAAGCAACCGGAAAAACATATGAGTGTCCGCTTGATGTGGTACATTTTGGAGATGTCACACTTGCGGATGGCGAAACTGTACCGGGAATGTTGGTACAGTGGCATTATGCAACGCCTTTTGGCGTGCAGTTCAACCAGTTCCAGGCGTTTAAGTATTGCGAGGAGCAGTTACCGGCAGGAACCTACAATGTCATTATCGGTGATACCTGGGGAAATAACTGCGTAAAGGGTAAAACATACCAGTTCACGCTTACGAAGCCTGTACCAGCGAAAGGACAGCTTGCAGGATTATACAGAGCACCGGATGTCAGCCCGAGCGAATGGAAAGTATATTCATTCGAGAGCAATACGGCAACAGACCCTATCGAAACTGTAGCGATGGTGGAGGGAACAGGCGGAACCGCCCTTGGTACATTATCTTTCAAACCGACATCGCCATTGAATGGATTGCAGAGCACAGCTTACGGATATAACCGTTGGGCGCAGAGTGCTATGCGTCAGTGGCTTAATTCTGAAGAGGCAAACGGTAAGTGGTGGACACCACAGCACAATTTTGACCGTACACCGGACCAGCTCAAAGAAAAGCATGGATTTCTTACCGGATTCGATGAGGAATTTACAAAGAGATTGAAAGCAACGAAAGTATCCACCTGGAAGAACACTCTTACAGACAATGGAGATACGGACGGTATTGAGGTAACTTACGATAAAGTGTTCCTGCCGAGTTTGGAGGCAATGTCAATCAATCCGCAGAAAGCTGGCGAGGACGATGTATGGGAATACTGGAAACGTGCATCCGGTATGGCGGAGAAAATGCAGCAGTACAAGACTTATCCGCAGATTCGTACATTTGCGATTGAGAATCACACTTCGCCGCAGTACGTCCGCCTGCGCTCGGCTGGTCGGGGCGGCTCGAACTATACGTGGTGTGTGAGCTCCGATGGTTACGTCGGCAACTACTACGCGAACTGGGCTAATCGCTGCGCTCCGGCTTGTTGGCTTTGCTAATCGAATAATCGTTTTAATCCCCGGCACCCACGGATGCCGGGATATTTTTTGAAAGGAGGAATCAAGATGGCAGTACCAGAGGGAGAAAGACGACCATGTAAGATGGACGTATTCATGCACGAGTTGGACCTTGTGACATATACGCTCCAGATTACAAGAAATGAGAAAATATTTCTTCCAGAATATAAAGGCTGCGTTACGGACGATATTGTGGAAACCGCAAAGAATATTTACATAGATTCATGGGACGCAAACAATATCAGAGTACAGAAACGTGGCGATAGCAACTGGGAGGAGAGGAGCCGTCTACAGTTAAGAGCCGCAAGAAATTGCAACAGGCTTTTAGCACTCATAGGCATCGCAAAATCCTCGTTTCACCTGAAATCAAAGCGTGTCAAATACTGGGTTGGTAAAGTATTAAAAATCCGGGGAATGATACGAAACTGGAATGAAAGCGATAGTGAACGCTATGCCGTAAAACAACGGAAATAGTGTTTATTATACAGGGATGAGGACTGAAACGCAGAACGTCCGCCTGCGCTCGGCTAATCGGGGCAACTCGAACAATACGTGGTATGTGAACTCCGATGGTAACGTCAACAACAACAACGCGAACTGGGCTAATCGCTGCGCTCCGGATTGTGTGGTATTTAGGACATACGGCTGCCTCACAGAGGTGGTGCTCCGACCAATCTAACACAAGGAGTTCTTATCCTTGCCGAATGGCAAAACACCACTGTAGCGATGCAGTCAGCCCTTGAAAGGACTGGTACTGCTATATACGTTATGGACAATAATTCAAATTACGTGGATAGAGAAGAGATAATCGGTTTCGATGCCTTGTACGATTCAATGATGAAAAGTAAGAAAGGGGTTACCTGGAAAGGTTCGGTTGCTCATTATGTGCTTAACAGCATGGAGGAAACTTACAAATTGAGCGAAGAGCTTGAAAAGGGAACCTATAAAGCAAGGCCGACAACACAATTTAAGATAACATCACCGAAACCCAGGGACATAATAAGTACTTGCTTTCGGGATAGGGTATATCAGCGGAGTTTGAATGATAACGCTCTATACCCGATTATGACAAAACAGCTCATTCGTGATAATTGGGCTTGCCAGAAAGGAAAGGGAACGGACGATGCAAGGGATAGAATGAAAATATTTCTGCAAAGGATGTACCGGAAATATGGCACAGATTTCTATGGTTTACAATGCGACATTCATGGATATTACCCGAATATGAGGCATGACCTTACAAAAGAATTGTTCCGGGATAAACTGGACGATTGGCTGTATGAGCAGACTGCAACTGTTCTTGACGGACAGTACGCAGGGGATGTGGGATATAATCCTGGCAGCCAAATGATACAGATAGCCGGTATTACATTTCTAAGTGAGTACGACCATATGATGAGGGAGCAGACCGAAGCCGAGGATTACGGCAGATATATGGATGATTCAACACTGTTCCATCCATCAAAAGAATATCTGGAAAACCTAAAATTGATAAATGAGAAATACCTTGCAAGCAGGGGAATGGAGTACAACTCGAAGAAAACGAAAGTATTCAGCATTAAAGAGGGCTTTACATTCCTGGGATTCAAGTATCGGTTGACGGATACTGGAAAAGTTATCATGACAGTCAGCTCGGAGAAAGTCAAAGAAAGGCGCAGAAAGCTCCGTAAGCTGGTGAGGAAAGCCAAAAGAGGCGAAATCACAAAGGCGAAAGTAGATGACTGTTATCAAGCATGGAGGAGCCATGCGAGCAAAGGAAATTCCTTTCACCTTATACGCCGCATGGACAAATTTTACAAGAGTTTATGGAATGACCAAGAAACGGAGGTAACTGACAATGAGAATTAAGCAGATGGACGGCAGTATTTATGATAGCCGGGCGAATGAAAACCTGCGTGCAACAGTTGCAGAGCAGGCAGCCACGATTGATTATCTGGCTATGATGGCAGATATTGATATTCCGACAGAAGATAAAAACGAAATGGGAGGCGTAGACGATGAGTGATACACAGAACATGGAACAGGCGCAGGAAGTACAGCACAGTCCTAAATTTGAGGACATCAAAGGTTACCATGACAGCGGTTTCTGGAACGCCGCCATGGTAAAAAATGCTGTCAAGAAAAAGAGAATCACAGCAGAAGAATATACGGAGATTACCGGAAAGGAATACCAGTAAGAGGAGGGAAAAAGCAGGTGCTTTGCAGAAGTCCACCTGGCATAATGCCTTATGAATAAAATATCGATACCGCCCTTGTCAGAATATTACAACTTTGACCGGTTGGAGGATGCGGCAAGGGAATTACATCTGAATACAGAAGAGCAGGAGAATGAAGAAAAATTATTCAACCTGCATAACCATTTGATATGGCATTCGTACCGTCCTTTCGAGGATGCGCTTACGGATGCCATTTTCAGTGTTGTTATTCAGAAAATAATTGAGGATTACAACCTTACTCCGCAGGACGCACCGGCTGACTACCGGGATTTGTTGGAGTGAGAGAAAGGAAGTATAGGACAATGGATTTATTTTCATTAGCCATCGCCATAGGGATTCCATCGGCAATCACAGGTTTTTGCTTTTGGTGCTTGGAACACCACATGGAGAAGCGAGAGGAGCGGGACAAGGAGGAACGCAAGAAAAGGCAGAAAGAGCAGGACGAGAGGGAACAGGCGAGAGAAAAGGGCGAGCTGTGCATCATCAACTGCATAAATGCCTCGCTTGCGCTCGGAGAAGCCACAGCAAAAGCGGTACAGCGTATCCCTGATGCGAAATGCAATGGAGATATGCACGCCGCCCTGGATTATGCTCAGAAAGTGAAGCATGAACAGAAAGATTTCCTGAACTCCCAGGCTTTACATCAACTTTACTGATTGGAGGTTGCGGAGTGAGGAAAAGAAGAGTTACTAAAAATAAAAGTAAAGCCGCCATTCTTTGGATGTGGGAGCATACCAAAATGATTGTGAACTGCCTGTCGGTATTGTATGTGCTGAACTGGCTGTATTCCCTGGTCGTGATTGTGGTTGCGATAAAGGAAACCGGGCAATTCAGCTACCTAGATACTCTTATAAGCGAAACGAATGAAACGTTCCGAATTGTGGTGGGGGCGAACATAGTCAAAGCAGGTGTTGAAAACATATTCAAATACAACGATTTTGGCGGCAAGGGTTCCCGGTATATGGGGACCAGTAACAGTGAAAATGAAAACATAGAAAATGTGGAGGACAACAGAGGATGAATGACATTATTTTTGAAGCATTAAAGTTACTGATTATGGTTTGCGTGGCTGTGATTGCCAGATACGTTATTCCTTGGCTTAAAAGCAGAATCGAGCAGGATAAGATGGCAGCCATCGAAAAGATGGTTACACAGGCCGTACTATACGCGCAGCAGGTACTCACATCAAAGAGTGGAGCCGAGAAAAAAGCTATTGTTACTGACCTGCTAAAAGAAATGCTGACAGCAAAGAATATTTCCATTACTGATGAACAGCTTAACATTTTGATTGAAGCGGCTGTCAAGCAGATGAAGATGGAGGAAAACGCAGGAATCGTAATCGAAGCAGTAGACGAACAGACAACAAAAACTGAATAAAAGACAGGAGATGATACCATGTCGCTCAAAGGAAATAGCAATGAAGAGCGCATCTGGAATTTTCTGATAAGCAAGGGGCTTAATCCATTTGGTGTTGCAGGTTTGATGGGAAATCTGGACCGAGAAAGTGGGTTGAGCCCTATTAACTTGCAGAATACCTACGAGAAAATACTGGGATTTACGGATGATACCTACACAACATCCGTAGACAATGGCGATTATCAGAATTTCGTACATGACAAAGCAGGATACGGCATTGCGCAGTGGACGTATTGGAGCAGAAAACAAAACCTGCAGAAGTATGCGCAGGAAAAGGGAGCCTCCATCGGTGACCTGGAAATGCAACTCGAATTTCTTATACAGGAATTGAGCAGCAGCTATAAATCTGTGCTGAACGTGCTGAAAACAGCAACGAGCGTTTCCCAGGCATCAAATGCCGTACTGCTTAATTTTGAAAAACCGGCAAACCAGGGAAGTTCCGTACAAAAAGAAAGAGCCGAATGCGGACAGAAATTTTATGACAAATATGCGTCTGGAAAAGGAGGAACATCTATCATGGGAAAGACGATTACAACAGGATGGCTTTCAGCCGTTATCAATGGAATTAAAATCAAATCTGATTTGAGATGCAACCTGGATAATTACAGCAGCAGGTCAAGCAGAGATGCTTCATACGTGACTATGCATTACACAGGAAATAATAAGGACACAGCAAGGGCGAATGCAAACTATTTCGGTGGAGCCGGAAGAAATGCATCCGCCCATTTGTTTGTGGATGATACGGAAATCTACCAGAGTGTACCGTTAAATTCTGTAGCATGGCATTGTGGAGCGCAGACATATAAACACGCATATTGCAGAAATGCAAACAGTATCGGTATTGAGATGTGCTGTACCGCCGGAAATTATAAGATTTCCGAAAAGACTAAACAGAACGCCGCATATCTGTGCGCGTATATCTGTAAAATGCTTGGCATCAGTGCAGGCGAAGTTGACAAGTATGTACTCCGTCACTGGGATGTTACAGGAAAGAATTGCCCGGCACAGATGGCAGGAAGTAACAATGCTGAATGGGTAGCATTCAAAAATATGGTAAAATCCATCCTTAATGGTGGAGGAACCGGCAACAGCACTTCCGGTGGAACGCAGACAAAGCAGATGTACAGAGTGCGTAAAACCTGGGCTGATGCAGCGAGTCAGAAAGGTGCATTTACGAGCCTGGAAAACGCAAAAAAATGTGCTGACGAAAATAAGGGTTATAGCGTATTTGATTCCAACGGAAACAAGGTATATCCGGCATCGGCAAATACCGGAACGTCATGCAACTATGTGGTAAAAATCACAGTTGATGGATTGAGATACAGGGACAATCCTGGAACCAGTGGAACAAAGGTACTGGGATATTTGAAAAAGAATTACAAATATACAGTAGTGGAAGAACGCACTGTAAATGGCGTAAAATGGGGCAAGCTGAAATCTGGCGCAGGATGGTTTTCGTTACAGTCAGAATATTCTGTACGCTGTTAATGCTTGACAAATAAGGAGAACGGACCTCTCTATCACACAAAATGTGGTGGAGGGGTTCTTTTTTTATACTCGAAAATATTATGCATATATGGTAGACTGTAGAAAAAGCCAGGAGGTCTAAGAGGAATGAGAAAAAGACATTTTTTATTATTGGCGTTTGCCATAACTGGTCTTGCCCTGAACGGATGTTCGGGGGGGGGTACAACGGATGTTGATACCTCGCAGACCGAGAGCGTAGCGGAAAGCGAAAGTAGCGAAGTAGAGCCGACATCGACGGTAGAAATGCCGGACGGATTCACAAAAATAACGCAAGAACAGGCTGAATCATGCCCGGATGGGGATGGAGCGGTCAAAGCTCTGGAAACGGCTTTACAGTCGATTGGAGTAAAGAAAGTTTCTGATTGCTATTGGGGGAATTACAAGACAGCCGGAAGTGTTGTCGATATGGAGGCTTACCTTATCACAGATGCACAAAACCTTATCGTCAGATGCCAGTACCTGAATAATAACTGGACGGTTGTTTATATCACTGACAGCGAGAATGGACATTTGTATTATCCTACAACCGGTAAGGATGCGTATAACTACACAACAGGGGAATTGATAAAGCAGGAAGAAACAACAGAGCCTGCGGCGGTAGAGGACACGCAGGAGGAATCCAAAGAGCCTGAAACGCAGGAAGTACCACACCGGGATGGAATGTACGGAATCAGTGACAAGAGCTGTCACGATATAGATGCAACCTTTTCCAGGGATAAAGTGCGGAATGATGTTACTGGAAAGTGGAGAGTGTCTGCCATTTCTGCGGATGTGCAGATGGTGGAATACGCAAAAGATTACTACCAATGGAAATTTACGAACGATGATGAGATTCACTGCATTGTGAATTTTTATAATAATACAACAACGAAGATACAGTATCTTAGCGGAAACCTGTTCGTTACGGTCCATGAGTATGTAAAGGGAGAGGAGCACGATGCTAACCTGATGTTCAGTGGAACAGTCCTCCAGGATTTTATAGTTTATCTTGATAATGGAGATATTGAGCAGATACAATAACAGAGTTATCCCCATAGTTATTCACATTATCCACAAAATATTGAGTTGATAAAATAATCGTTTGGTAACCGACCGATACCGAACGGTTATTTTTTTATGCGTTCGGAAAATTTCGGTTTATTTTTTGAGTTTGTACCAGGTTCAAACCTGGACTTCAAAATTTGTACCACCAGTACAGAAAACCGAAAAACCGAACGGTTATTTTCTTACAATCCTTGAAAGCCGCATAAAATAAGGATTTTCTGATGATTCATTTCTAAAATAAAAACCGAATTACCGAACGGTTATTTTCTGAACCGAAAAAACCCGATACAGATACAGAAACAGATAAAGATACAGATATATAAATATATTTATGTTCATTTGTACCTCAAAAACTTTTTCAAAAATTGTAAATAAGCATATTGACACTACTAACCTACGTGTTATTATAATGTCAACAACTCAATAAAACGAGTTGGAATAAACCAAGGCAGGAGGTTAAGAGTACATGGAGGAATTTGAAATGACACAGACAGAGTTGATTTTATTTTTAGAAACATTAGCAGAAAACGTGGAGCTGAAAGCAAAGACCGGAGAAGATGCCGCAGGCATCATACGAAAGAAAATTGAGGTATTAAAAAAGGAAACCCCGACACCTGGTAAGTAAGAGGGTTTCCAATCCGTAATAAGGGTAAGGCGGTTCCTGCCACCGCCAAGCCTTACCCTTTTATTATAGCAGGGCGGTGGAAGAAATCAAGAGCGGAATGCAGGAGGACATAGAGATGGCAGCAACCAAAGAGCAGGAACGGAAAGCGTTGGAAAAAATCAAAAAAATCGTGACAGACCTTGGAGAGGATAGCTATATCAGCATGGCATTTGAGGGATGCTTTGAAATTGCCGAGGGAAACATTGAAAATGATTTCGGATGCAGCATGAAACAGAGAGCCGAAAGTTCGGCGGCAGAGGCAGCAAAATATAAAGAAATGTACGAAAGTGCAGTGAAAGATTATGAAGCAGAGAAGAGAACTGTCGAAGAACTTGAACAGAAAGTTCTCACGTTGGAAGAGGCTGGCGCAATAAAAGCTATTCTTATTGATAGCAAGACGGAGGCGATAAGAAGAACAGAAGAATCCGCCAGAAAAATTGTTGAATTTGCGGACAATCCGGATAGCGCAGAATTTAAGCAGGCTGTGCAGGACAACAGACATAACAAACAGTTGGTTGAGGAAAGCGAAAAACTTATCCAGAGGATTCTTGATACTATGTTTTAGGAGGAGCAGAGCTGATGAAAAAGTACAGAGTAAACGAGAGCGAACATTTCAACCTGTATTCGATGCACGATAAGCTGAAATGCATCGAAATTGACATGCAGGAGGCACCGGCACACACATATACAGACGAGCAGTGGGATGAGGTCCAGGAAAGAATCAGCGAAGTCGAGGAGCTTATGGAAAAGGCGTATTGCGTGGGCGCATTGGTGGACTGGCCAACCTTAAAGAGAATCAGGGAGATTAAAGAGGAACGGCAGTTGATGAGATACAACGCCTGCATGGAACAGGGAGCATCGGAGAAAGATGCAGCAATGGCATTTGAATTATAAAACAGTTACCCGCCCCGGAGGGTACGAGGGCAGAAAGTGAGGACATACAAATGATGGCGAATATTGTAGCAATGTTTCATTCAGCACTGCATATGGATGATGGATACGTGAATCATATCGCAATAGTCCAGGACGTTGATGGATACCACAATCATTTTCTTTATGATGAGGACAAGGGAAAAGGAGCCGCAGGGACAGGACCATTCAAAACAATAGAGGATGCGAAACAGGATGTCATAGCACATTACCCTGATGCGAAAGAAAAGAAAATCTCCCCGGCAGGGTACAGGTATTACAGCACACAGCGTCCAATCATGCCGGGAGGATACCCGAAGCCAAAAAATAACGAAGTCCTGGAGATTGAGAACTTCGACAATAAAAAGTTTGTTGAGGAAGTAGGCTGCCAGGCATGGGGCTATATCGAATACAAAAAGCCGCTCGGACATTTTGATGTTATCAATTATGAATTGGCTGCTGTAAAGATTAAAACATTGCATCTGAAATATATCGGCAGGGATGATTGGGGACGGTACGTGTATGAGGATGAAAACGGAAAGCTCTGGAAGAATACAGACTGTTGCAGTCCGAGAGAGTGCTGCGAGGAAAGAGGAGATACGCTCAACTCATCCGCAGGCAACGAATTTGACGGAGAACCTGATTGCTTCATGGCGGCTCACATTAAAGTTGAGTATTTACCGGAAGAGGGAGGCGAGCAGGATGGATAAAGAAAATACCGGCGAACAGCCGGCGAAACTGTACCGGAATAAAGAAACAGGAGAGCTGTTTACATATCGGGAAATGTTGAAAGAATGGCGAGAACGGTACGAGGGGATTAACCCTGCCAATGGATTTTACCAATACCACTGGCACACAAGGTACGATTACTTAGGATAACGGAACAGGAGGGCGGAAAGTGAGAACGATTGATTTACTGTATCAGGCATATGTCGATGAGCGCATGGAGAGCGCAGAAAGCGGAGAGGAGCAGGAGGCGATTCGCCAGTTTAGAAATATATGCAGCAAAGCAGATAACAGCCTTATGAAATTGCAGGGCGATATATGGGACAGTATGGTCCAGTATGGAGATAGCAGAGAAAAGCAGGGATTCATCGCAGGCTTTATGATGGCGTGTGATTTATTCAGAACAGGAGGTACAGGGAGCTATGACAGTAAGGGAAATGCTTAACAGTGCAAGCGATGATGCGATAGCAAGTGCAATATTGAGAGGGGCATTCAAGAAATGCGCGTACTGTATTTATGATGATGCGATTGCACATGAAGCTGGCGAGCGAGCGTGTCCGAATCCGTACACAGGACAGTATTGCAGAGAGGGAATAAAGAAATTTCTTCAAAGCGAGGCAACAGAAACAAAGGCAGATAGAATCAAGAAAGGCAGATAGGAGGCGTGAGGCATGGAGGATTTAATTCTACACCCTGATATTGCAGAGCCGGTAATGACGTTGAGCGATAGAGATATGGGGACACTCTTCAAAGCGCTTATGATTTACAGATGGAGGGGCGAAGAACCAAAAGACTTGAGTGCGGCGGCGGATATGGCATTTATATTCATTCGGACAAAAATGGATATGGAAACCGAGGCAAGAAAAGAATACTGCCGGAAACAGCAGGAAAGAGGAAAACTTGGAGGCAGACCGAAGAAAAATCCAGAGGAAAGCAAGGAAAAGAAATAAAACTCATTTTTTGAGCTTTTTGTAAATAAAGGTATTGACACCTACCTACTACGTGTTATATTAAACTCATAAGAACGAGTTATGAAACACACAAAAGTGAGTAGGAGGTCAAAATCATGGCAGCACAGATTATCCAGTTTCCGGTACAACATAGCAACGGTTATAACAATCTGATTCAGTTATTTGAGATTTGCGATTCTTTAGAATCCTGCAATTTCTATCTTGAAAGCGTAGAACAGCTTTTTCAGAAAGGATATATTTCTGAAAAAGAGATGTACACTCTTCGCAGGATTGGCAGAGGAAAACGCCTGGAGCTGACACAGCCAGAAAAGCAGGAGTCGCAGGAGGCAACCGAACCTGGGGTGTATCAGTATACGCCGGAGATGGGAGGCGCAAAGCCTGATTGCCAGATGGAGGCGAGCCGGGGATATTATGGCGGTCATTGGTTTATTGATACGCCACTGGAAATCAAAGGCCGGGGAATTACATTCCTGAAAAAATATACGGATAAGGATTTCTGCACACCGGGGCATTACCGGGTAGGCTGGAACGAATACCGAGTAACCAATAAAGCGTTCGATAAATTAAAAGAACAGTACACAATTTCACAGGAAGTCTGCCTCGATTAAGAGGCAGATACAGAATGGAGGGAGGGCAGAAGCGTGAGCCGGAGAAAGATGCACGCATACGGAGAAAGAGAAAGCGGAGGGAGATACATTCTGGATGATTACGATTTTTCTCGGAATCATACAAAAGCACAGACAATCAAAAGATGGAAAAGGAACTTGAAAAAGAAAGCAAGGTCTGAACGCCGGAGAGTGGAGCACAAGGCGATGAGCACAAACGATGAACAATAGGAGGAACAGCTATGGCAGATATGACATTAAGACAGTTTTGCGAGAGATACCGCAAGGGAGATTTCCTTGCGAAAGACAGAGAAACACAGATTGAGGCAGGCTGGTATGACTGGTTTTGCGATGATAAGGCACTTGCAGGAAGATTGGCGAAAATCTGGGGGATTCTGAAAGGTATCACAAGCGATTACATACTGGATAACTACCGGGTGTGGTTCAAAAATAATTGCCCGATGGTCGGGCCACTTTATGATGATGTAAGATTCGAGCCTCTTGATGAGGAGCAGAGAGATGAGTTGTATTTCGGAGTTGCCATTGATGATAAGCGCAGGGAAAAGAAATACGTTATCTTCACAGCCAGAAATGACTATGAAAACGAATGCGGGTTTAATAATGTCCGGGAGGTTCGACAGTTCATAAATGGGTGGGAAGATGAGCTGAAAAATGAAGAATTTTACAAGGCAAGAGAGAAAAAACGCCAGGAGATGGAAGAGGCAAACAATAAATTTGCAGAGATTATGCAAAGGGCAGATGAAATCCTGGGGAATCTCAAGGAGGACTAAAGTGTGGAATATACCGGATGAGGACGAATACTGGGAGCGCAGGCGAGAAGAATTTGAAAACCCACCACGCAGGCGGAGCCAGTGGGATGATGAAGAGCCGCCGCCATTGAGAGAGGACTATCTGTTCCTGGATGAGGAGCAGGAAGAGTTGGAAAGCAAATACGGCTGCCCGATGGTGGAACTGGACGAAGATGAACTGTTAGAGATTGTAGAACAGTTCGTAAAATTAACGCCCGAGTCTGCCAAATGGGAAGAGAATATGCAGGGCATAAAATATAAATACCAGGAGGAATGTGCGTAATGATAACAGCAAAAATCGTAAAGTATTATAACGATTATAACCAGAAAGCGTTCGACAAGACGTTTGAAAATCTGGACGAATTGGCAGATTGGATATTCGACCAGATGCAGCTTGACTACACCAAAAAGCCGGGATGCGATTTCTTGACATTTCCGACCGATAGATTCGGAAAGTGGTATGAAATTTCAGTACGACCGAATTATGGGGGATATGTGTACTGGATTCACGAAATTGACAGTGAAAGTGGCATTATTTTTTCGAGTGGGAAATATACAGCCGGGAAAGATTTCTGTGCAGAAAAGGTGCAGGAGTGGTTCCAGAAATGCGAGGAGCGAAAGAAACATCCAAAATTCAATTTTGTGGAGGTGTAGGCAGTGGATATTATAGAAAAATTCAAGCAGTATATGCTCGATAATGGTATCACATACGAGGAGGCGGCAAAACGTATCGGATGGACCAGGCAGAATCTGTGGTACAAACTGAATGTGGGAGTATCACCAACCTATGGAACAATCAAAAAAATTGCGGACGGTCTTGGTTTTGAAATTAAACTGACGCAGGATGGAAAGCCGGATATAACAAAGCTGGAAGATATAGCGGCTGATACAGAGGATGATTCTGCAAGATTCATAATTATTGAGCACGTCATAAATTCTATGGGATATTCTCTCGAAATAGTACCACCTGAAAAGTAAACTCAAAAAATTGAGATTTTGTTAATAAAGGTATTGACACCTACCTACTACGTGTTAGTATATACTCAAACAACTCAATATAGTGAGTTACAACACAAGGAGGAATGAAGATGGGATTATTCAAAGAGCTTATGAATGCAGTCGAAAACAGGTTATATGGAACAGGGGCAACCGCTACAGCCAAGGAAAACAACGGCGTACAGATGATTTTGATTCAGACAGGAAAAGCATTACAGGCATTGTATGTTGGCTCAATCCTGAATGAGATGGCAGCCGGTATCATGGATGCGGAAGAGGGAGCAGAGGAAGTGGAAAGAATGTTCTTCCACGCAACAGCAGAATAAGAAAGGAACTCACAAAAATGAGCAAAGAAAAAATTGAAATGACAGAGAAACAGTTCGAGGAATTATGCAAAGCAGTATATCCGCACCTGAAAGCAATTCAGGAGGCATTAAAAGGGAATGGCGAGGAAATGTCAGCGAGCATATCAGTTGGCAGTGATGGATACCTTAACTTCCATCCTTACAATTCAGATTGGGAGCTTTCAAAGTTCAAAGATTCACAGGCAACGATGAAATATGAGCACAGAACAATCTTAAAAATGGAGGAGGACGAATAATGGAGATTCAGTTCTATACAATCAGCGAGGATATGGCAAGAGCCGCCAACGATGCCAATTCAATGAGTGATTATAAGCAGGGCAGCGCAACAGAGGAATACCGCAAGCGAGTGGAGAGTGTCTATGCGGTTGTTGAGAAAATCAAACAGAAGAGACCGAACCTTGCTGAAAAGGCAGAGAGAATGGCAGGGAGATACAGCAAAAAGCTGGCGGAATACTACAATTCCTACTACAGAAACGAAGCGAGCTGTCCGTCAGTTCTGATTTCTGGAGCCGGTAACTTCCCGGTTAAGAAAAAGAACAAGCAGAACAGCCGCAGGGATTCACTCATGCAGGAGTGGAACAGCCTGGAATCCTATGCAAAGAAGATTACAAATCTGCTCACAATGAACCAGCCGATTTTATCCGGGGACGCACAGGCCATTGAGATGTTGGAGGAAAAGCTGGAAAGCCTTACAGAGCTTCAGGACAGAATGAAAGCGGTCAATGCATATTGGAGAAAGCACAAAACAGTCGAGGGATGCCCGGAACTTTCCGTTTCACAGCAGGAAGAATTGAAAAAGGCTATGTCAGAAAGTTGGCATTTGAGCGATGCACCATTCGCAGGGTATCAGCTTTCAAACAATAATGCAAAAATCAAAAATACCAAGGCAAGACTGGAAAGACTGAAAAAGGCAAAAGAGGCAGGAACTAAGGAAACAGGGAACGATTTCTTCAAAGTGGTAGAAAATACAGACCTTATGAGATTACAGCTTTTCTTTGATGGAAAACCGGATGAAGAAACAAGGGATATTGTAAAAAAACATGGTTTCAGATGGTCACCGAAGAATGGATGCTGGCAGAGGCAGCTTACAACGAATGGCAAATATGCTTTGAAAGAAGTTATCACAGAATTACAGAAAACGTCTGCTTCGGGCGTATAGGAGGTAACAGAGGTATGGCAGAACTTTTGACAAGGGCGATTGTAGAAGAATACCGGAAACGTGCAAAAGCTCTGCCGGACACAGCAGGGCAGGACATAAGGGAGCGAAGAGAATTAAGAATTGAGTTACAGAACCGATGCGGAATAACGGAATTACAGGCAGTTAATATCCTGAACGGATTCCATGCGGACAGCTACATAGTAAGTGAATACAGAAAGGCGGCTGAAAATGCATCGGAGAAAGCTCAAGACCATGAAAGACTGGGAAAGAGAGGCAAACGGTAATTGCCAATATAGCTGGTATGATTATGCGAAACCGGGTGACCTGGTGGATGAAAGCGTATTCATATATTTTATGGATGTCACAACACCAAGAATATACAGAGATGGATACTTGCAGGTGGGTGCGCCATACAGCAGAGTGATGGACGATGAGATGGGAACGGAGCGTGACACTTTCCCGACTTTTGAAAGGGTGGAGAAAGGCATATACCGGTTCTGCGGAAATTGCTTTGCAGGAGAAACAAAACATATCGAATAACAGGAGGACAAAAAGAATGAGTATCAATTCAATCAGATTAAGTGCATACGGATTCCGTATGGAGGCAGTAGGCAGCAAGAAGTTTATCAAGAGGGAAAGAGATGCGTTTCTGGAATTTGCGGCAGGAAGAGTAAACGAAACGGCACAGAAATTAGCAGAGGCAGTATGCGCAGAACCGTTGCATCCATTTTGCAACTGCGCCATGCCTGGTGTGGATTCGGACCAGGAGCATGAAAAGTCAAAAGATACCGGAAAAGAGCTGAACATCACACATAAATACAAGAAAACATTTACGCTGGATGAATTAAGAGCACTTATCAGAAACGGAGAAATCCAGAACCATGTTTCGGTTGGAGATACAATCTGGATTATGTTTGACGGAAAAGAGGTTCCATACGATGTTATCGGCTTTGATGTGGAGGAACTTGCGGACAAAACGCTTGACCATAGCATGACAATCCAGGCTCATGTAGCGATTGAGGCGAGAGAGTTCGATACAAAAGGAGATTACGGCAGTAATGTATGGGCGGATTCCGAGCTGAGAGAATATTTACAGAGTGATGAGTTCAAAGAAAGATTTGCAGACCTCATTCCTTACCTGGCAAAAGTGAAGAAAAACAACAGCAATGGAGAACAGACAGAAGATTTGTTTTTCCTACTCTCAAAAGAGGAGTTCGACCCGGAGGAAACACCATACGAATTTTATGAAAATAAGGCGAACAGAGTGAAATTCACAGAGGATGGCAACACCTGCCGACACTGGACCCGCTCGGCTAATCGGGGCTACTCGTACTCTACGTGGTATGTGTACTCCGATGGTAACGTCACCAACTACTACGCGAGCTGGGCTAATCGCTGCGCTCCGGCTTGTACCATTGCATAGAAATCTATCAATCTTCTCATCCCGGCACCCATGGATGCCGGGGAGGGGATAGAAAAGAGGCGCAGAATGGCGAAGAAAAGGACGAGAGCAGAGGAATTGCAGGAAAATTTGCAGAAAGATTTTCAAAGATGGGAATATCTCAACACGCATGGAGGCAGCGACCCATTATATGAAGATGGCTTCAACATGAACATTGTGCGGAACCACATCATATATGACAAGCGGAAGTGCCAGGAGGAGTTGGAAGAAAAGGACTACCCGAAAGAATATTTCAGAGAAACACCGCCGCAGGTAGACAATTATTATATGGCGAGGATGGATGAAATCAGGGAAAATGCTAAAAGCTCTCTCTTGGTTTATAAGGCAGATGAAAATTATATTTTTATCATGCAGAATCTTGGGAAGTTGAACGAAAGGCAAAAAGAACAGTGCCATATCGGTGCGGTCATGGGATATATTACAGGATTGCAGAGTTTTATCAATGGGAATGATTATGTCGGAATGAGGCGGCACGAACGCCCGGAAAGATACCAGGACAGTTTTAAATATTGTCGCAAACAGATTGAGGAATACCTGAAAGAGATTCCAAAAGAAAAGGTACTGCCTACCGGACAGCTTACGTTATTTGACCTATTCGATATGAGTGGAGGCTAGAAGATGGAGGAAAGAAAGTGCTTGTATTGCAGGAAGATATTTCAGACGGATATTCCAGGAAAGAAATATTGCTGCCGCAAGTGTTCTGTAAAATACAGGAGGCACAGAAAAGATGGATATAAAAAATAAAAATGAGTTGAAACGGCGAATAGACCTATTCCTGCATGATTTCACACATGAGGAATACCGAATCAACGAAGAATATTGCAAAGAAACCATGCGGATAATGGTAGATTTCATAGGTCATGTAGATAATCGCCTGGATGCGGCGGACAAGAGATTGAAAAAGGCGAAAGCCGGAGAAAAAGCTCTTGCAGAATACATTATCTCAAATGCTCATAGTTGCCCTATACCGGTGGAAATGGTATGCAAACCAGGATTTCAGCAGATAGGATGCGTGCAATGCTTGATAAAGCATCTGGATGTTTTGAATAAGCCGAGGGAGGACTAGGAAATGCTGTTAAATACAAAATGTGAAAGATGCAATGAACCGACCAAACACGTTGTCGGGTTTTGGGATGGAGAAAACGGAAAAAGCGGCTTTGTACATGATTGCGAGAATGAGAAATGCGAAGTACGGCAACTGATTAAGGTTACAGAAACAAAAGCCATGCAGGAAAGATTCAGAATCCAGAATCTGAACAGCCGAAAAAGAATGTACGCAGGGTACATAGCAGCATTACGGAAAGACGCAAAAATATCGATGATGGAAATGTCAAAGATTGCCGGTTGCAGTCCGGCTGAATACAGTGCATATGAGCATGAAAGAAAGCCATTTGATGAGGAGACTTACAGAAAATGTGAAGAGTATTTGCTGAAAAATGAAAAGAAGTTTAAGTCGAGTGGATTATCTGCATCTGAGAGGCTACTGCTCCTTGGACCTTTTGCAGGGGAACAGAAAGACTGGAAAGAACTGGAACGGTGGGTTGATACGGTAAATGGAATTATTTACGATTTGCAGAAAAACAGACAGTAAGGAGAAAAAAGATGGAAGTTAAAATTATTAGTGGATATGGAGAAAATACATTTCAGATGGACGATGCGGATACAATGTCACTTCTTAATAACGCCATGAGATTCCATAATAAAATCAAAGCGATTGACGGTGTTGAGGATAATACTGGTATCAAAGCTGAAAAGGAAGAGGAAATCAAGGAAAGTATCACAGCACAAGAATTTGTGAAAAGAATGCAGGAAAAGCCTCACAGCCGGAATGACAGCCTGTTTGGTACTGGATGGAAGAAAGAACCAGAGAAAACCGAAGAGCCGCAGGATATGGAACATCCTGACGGATACAAAGGGTTCCTGTATATCAAATGCGATAAATGCGGAAAGGAAAAAGGATTCTGTGCAAAAGAAAAAATCAAGTCCTATAAATGTGAATGTGGCAAAGAAACGGAACTGGTAAACCTTAAACCGCTTTATACGAAATGCAAGTGTGGCAATGAATTTAAGTACATGACAAATATGAATACTGCGGAATTTACTTATAAATGCTTTACTTGCGGTAGTCCTGTAGATGTAAAGATGAACAGCAGAAGAACAGCCTATATTACAATCGGGGGGGGTACTAAAGGTTATAGCCGCAAGCTGGCTCGGAAATATGGTGCATCAGTTAGTTGCTGGTAAAAGAAAGAGAGGCTAAAAATGAATAAAGCAATCGAGATAGGCCGCCTTACGCGCGACCCGGAAGTTAGATATTCGCAGGGGAACAATACAGCAGTAGCAAGATACACTATTGCGGTAGACAGAAAATTCAAAAGAGAGGGAGAACAAACAGCAGATTTCATCCCTTGCGTAGTGTTTGGAAAACAGGCGGAGTTTGCCGAGAAGTATTTCAGAAAAGGAACAAAAGTTGTTATTTCTGGAAGAATCACAACAGGAAGTTATACAAACAAGGATGGTCAGAAAATATATACCACTGAAATAACAGTGGAGGAGCAGGAGTTCGCAGAGAGCAAAGGAAGTAGCGAAGCACAGGGAACCGGTCAGATGCCAACTCCGAATGGCGATGGTTTTATGAGCGTCCCAGATGATGATACCGGCTTACCGTTCAATTAGAATTATGAGGAGAAATATCAATGCTTGCAAATTATGAAAAATTCGGTTTCAAAATTAAGGCGGAGCATCTGCCTGAATCATGCACATGGTGTCCTTTTTGGACGGCTCCAATGGCGGATGTAGAATTTGCTGGATGCTATATAACCGGAAGTGAAGTTCGGCTAGATACCGGGGAGGCTGACAAAAGGCGAATGCCTGATTGCCCGATAAAGTGCAAGAGAGGCAGGGAGCGTAGGAAAAAAGTTTACCGAAAAAAATAAAAGGATAAATAGGCAGGAGGAATAACGATGGACGATTATACAATCAAGGAAAAAGACAAGGAAGTTGCAGGGATTACGGTAACGTATGACGATGGGAGCACGAAAGAAATTCAGCAAGGATGCTGTGTAGACCTGAAAAACGGCAGTGACGATTTAAGCGTAGAACGGTTGAATATAAAAGCGTTCGATTTAGTAAAACTTACATATGGTCTGATGGTTGTGATAGAAAAAATAGGGCTTGAGGATGCTTTCAATGCGTATGCCAGAGGAGAAACAATACAGGAGGCGCAGGATGAATAGAAAGGCACTGGAAGAAAACCTGGGACGAAGAATAAAGGTCAGACTATTCGACGGAGCAGAATACGAGGGATATTTAAGAAAATCGGGAGATGAACGATATCGGAACGACCCGAACCTGTATTTGCCGAAGAACTATTACTTCTTGACAGATGATTATGGAGTATGCAAAACGTGTTTGTTCCGGGTATCACATATCCAAAATTACAAAATATTAGCTTAAAAGGAGCAGAGAGAATGAAGAAAGCAAGAGCAATGGCGGTTCTTGTAATTGTGGCGGTACTTGTATGTGCCGCCTTTGCTATAAGCAAGAATAGTGCCGAAAAAAGAAAACAGATGATAGCGCAGAAATATGGAATCACGCAGGAAAATACAAAAAATGTTATCAAAATCGAAGAAAATGTATGCAAAACCCAGGAAAGCGATTCAAAAACTCAAGAAAGTGCGCAGGAAGTTCCGGAAAGCGTTATCATACCGGGGAAAAATGAAACAGGGAATCCACTGATTGATGCAGAGTTGCAATCCAAAATAGTAGGCGATAGCTTGATGGCATACATTGAGGTTGACAAAGACACCTTAAAGGGAATATCAGAGGAGGAGTACAGAGCGTTCGCCGAAGAGGTTGTGAGGAACAGCGGATACAGATGGTTCGTAATTAAATGTGGAGATGGCACCGGGATAGTTCATGCCGGCTCATATTATGCTTGTGCCGTATATGGGAAACTGGATACGGATGGATGCATAGCGGAACCATACGGATACATATACCTTACAGACAACGGATTTATTTATGAGGAATAGTACAGAAAAAAGAACTGGATTACTTCCTATATATATGATATACTGACAAATGTAACATTTCGGCTACATTCCTAAAGGTTCGGGGATGCTATGTTTATCCAGTAGAGAAAAGGGATGTATGAAAAAGACTCATAGTGAAAGGCTATGGGTCTTTTTATTTCGAAAAATGTTTGAAAAACGGCACACCGCGTTCTCGTTACTTTAGTGATGAGTTAGGTGCGCCAAATTTTTTATCAAGATACAGAACTAGCGTTTGCCAAGTGTGGGGGCATATGGTATAATATAAACATGGAAAAAGATATATTTACTATTAAGAGAAATACACTTTCATATGGTAGAGGATATGTGTATTCTTTGCAATATCATCTTGTCTGGTGCACGAAATATCGAAAACAGGTCCTGAAAAATGGGATAGACGCAGAATGTAAAAAAATGTTGTATGGGCTTGCGGAGGAATACAAATTTAAGATTCTGGCGATGGAGGTTATGCCAGATCATATTCATTTACTTCTGGATTGCAAACCGCAATTTTTTATATCAGACATGATAAAGATTATGAAGGGGAATCTGGCACGTCAGTTGTTTCTTTCGCATCCGGAATTAAAACAGGAGCTGTGGGGAGGACATTTGTGGAATCCATCGTATTGTGCAGTCACCGTAAGTGACCGAAGCAGGGATCAGGTAGTGGCATACATTAGATTGTATCCAGCTATGGAGTAGAAATTAAAAAAAAGAATATACCGCTCCGCTCTACGCTGGATATTTTTCGGAAGGCAGTTTCCTATCTGATTCCGGTGTATGCAGAGACCTGGGAAGAACTTTCAGAAATCAGAAATCCACAAAAACGCTTTAATGAAGCGGAACATCTGGTACATGAGACAAAAAAGAATCATGCCAGATTTCTGTTTGACCGTCATTTCCCTAAGATGCCATCTTATCTGAGAAGAGCGGCGATTCAACACGCACTTGGAGCCGTGTCCTCCTATCAGACACGCCTTAGTTTGTGGGAAAAGGGAGAACTGAGAGGAAAACCGAAGCTGGTCTGTGAAAATCATGCGATGCCGGTATTTTATCGGGATGTCATGTATAAGGAAGCAGAACCGGGAGAAGATGCGGCACATTTAAAGCTGTTTGATGGGCGGGAGTGGAAGTGGTTTCAGGTAAAATTACTTCATACCGATATGGAATATCTGCGAAAAAAATGGAGTGGTAAAAAGGCATCTGCCCCTACTTTGGAAAGGAAACATCATAAATATTTCCTTCGGTTTTCATACACAGAGGAAGTAAGCTTATCAAAAACAGATGTAAAAGAGCAGGTGATATGCAGCGTTGATTTAGGAATCAATACGGATGCGGTCTGCAGCATCATGCGTGCAGATGGCACTATCCTGGGACGTAAATTTATAAATTTCTCCAGTGATAAAGACCATTTGTATCATGTGCTTGGCAGAATCCGCCGTTTTCAGAGGGAACATTCCTCCAGACAGGTCCAAAGCCGATGGGATTATGCAAAAAGGCTGAATATGGAGCTGTCCCGCAAAATAGCTGCGGAGATCACGAAATATGCCGCAGAGTATCAGGCAGGTGTAATTGTGTTTGAGTATCTGGAAATGCAGGGAAAAATATCCGGAAAAAAGAAACAAAAGCTTCATTTATGGAGAAAGCGGGATATTCAGAA
>NZ_QUKS01000002.1:2960-575719 GCF_003481165.1 Clostridium sp. TF06-15AC | reverse complement strand
TGACTCAGCCTGCGCTGCTCCCTTGCAAGTTTTTCCTGGGATTTTCGGAAAAAATGAGGATAATCTGCATGAACTCCATTGGAATCTACATACAATTCACTCATGGAGAAATCAAGCCCGATTGCGATTTTTACTGGCCTGATTTCATGTTCCGCTTCTTCTGCCGCATACAGTAATGATACATAATACTTGTCATCTGCTTCCTGGCTGACGGTGGCACCCTTCAATATATAACTATCATCAATATTCCGATGCTGTTTTATGTGAATCCAACCTGCTTTCGGAAGTTTCAGTTTACCACTCTGCAAAGTAATATTTCCATTTACGCAGTTTGTCGTATAACTTCTTACCGGATTCTTTTTTGACTTGAACTTCGGAAAACCAACCGAAGAATCCCGAAAGAAGTTCTTATAGGCTGTCTGCAGATGCAGCTGTGCATTACACAATGCCAGACTGTCTACCTCCTTCAGCCACGGAAACTCTGCCTTATACTTTGCAGGCGTAACCTTTAATACTTTTCCGGTTTTCTCATAATATTCTATCTTCTCTGCCAGCATCCGGTTATACACGAAACGCACACAGCCAAATGTCCTTGCAAATAGTTCTTTTTGAGATTTATTCGGGTAAATCCGAAAACGGTACACGATGTTCACTCTTATTTTCTCCCTGTGTTTCTATGTACTGGCGGATAACCTCAATGGGTGCACCACCAGCACTTAACAGGCAAAAACTCTGGCTCCAGAACATTTCTTTCCAAAGCTTCTGCCGAATCTCCGGATACTCTTTTTTAATCAATCGGCTGCTTGCGCTTTTATACGCATTGATAAATTTGCTGAGTTCCGATTTCGGATGGGCCCGGAACATAATATGAACATGATCCCGATCATGATTCCATTCCTCTAATGTAACATGATACTTCGGAGCGATATATTCAAAAATCTCCCGGGCACGCTCAGAAACAGGATCCGTCAGTATCTTTTTTCGATATTTTATAACCAGAATCAAATGATAATAGAGTAGAAACACTGAATGTGCATTACTGTCCAATTTTCTCATAAAATCAGCCTTTCTTTTTACTTTCGACTGATTATATTATAACACAGGAACACTTGTTTGTCTATATTTTTCAGAACATTTGTTCTTCTGTATTTGTTTTCATTTATGTGCACAGATATGCGCAGTTTTAATATGCCAGATATTGCATGATTTTCCCAAAAGGCAATTCATCTCACCACCTAGAGAGGATGGGAGAATTCTTGCAAAGTGTTGTTAAAAGTCATCCAAACCATTTTCTCACAAAGAATGTACCTTGGCACATTCTCGCGCCAAGCGCGGTCGCTTGCGACATGTTTCTTCTTCGCGCGAATGTGCATCCTGCGGAGCTTTTTTGTCATAGGACAAAGTTTTCTATGACAAAAAATACAGCACCAGAAGATGCGCCGGATAATAGATATAAAAGAACGAACGGAATCTGCTCCGGCCTCTGTAACCGTCATATAACAGGAGGCAGACAGCCGTGAGCGCCAGTACCCAGAGGGGTTCCTGCCACGCGAACGCGCCGATGAGGACGGCGGCAATCATCTTCATAAACACCCCCGCCGTTTTCTCATGAAAAAGAATGTGCCTTGGCACGTTAGTGCCTGAATTTCCTATTACACAAAAATAAAATGCCAGCACCAGTCCCATCCCCCATGCGCCGCCGTCTGCTCCCGCCGCTTCTGTCAGCGTACAGAACACTGCCGTCAGCACCAGCTTCTCCCAGATACCGTTTCCATACCGCTCTAACAGCTCCATCGCAACCAGCGCCAGAAAAAAGGTCAGGCAGACATTCTGGTGCTGTGCATCCATCCACCGTCCGGAAAATGCCAGATCATACGGAATCTCCGACACAGCCGCCGCCAAAAGCAGCCTCCGTCCATAACATCTGCGATCCCGCGTGTGAAAAAAACCTTCTACTAATAAAAAGGCGAACAATGGAAACGCCAGATCCCCAAATGTCCGGAATCCCGGAACCGGTCTGCAGATCACCGCAATGTGGTCTGCCGTCATCGCCAGGAGTGCTAAATATTTAAGGGCGGAGGCGCTGAGATGGAGGCGGGTTAAAACCGCTCTTTCCATCCCCTCTGATTTCTCATTCTGCTTTTCCTTGATTCGATCTTTTATCGCACTCTCCTCCCTTCGTTTCCTGTCCATTCTATCTCTATTCCATCAAATTATACTGAACATTTCACCCGCTGTCCATCCGCACTTTTCCATTCCCTTTTTCTCCATCTCCCCTATTTTCCCATTCTCATTTTCCACTCTTTCTCCCCATCTTTTTTCTTTATTTTCTCTAATAAAAAAATGTAGTTTTTTCTTATAAATAAAGGCTTTTCGGCACTTTTCCGCGTCTTTTTTACACTAATTTTACATTTTATTTGACAAACGAAAAACCGTGTTATATTCTGTAAATGGTGCTGGTGCGAGATCCTGCTGAAAAAGCAAAAATCCCGCACCGCTCTTCATTTTAAATACTAAAAAATACACGGACAAAAGAGGTAGAATCTCATGGCAGGTTTAGATATTATTTGCATTGGCGCTATCAATTATGACTATATGTTTCACTGCACCGGGCTTGATCTGGTGGAGACATCCGCCGGTGGAGGCGACGAGAACTTAAGCAACCCGATTTCCGATGTGGAAAACGATATTCAGGAGCTGGCGATAAAAGGCAAGGAGTACACAACCCAGATCGGCGGTTCTGCTTTCATCACCCTGAAAGTGGCAAAGCATATTCTCCCTAACCTGCAGGTCGCTTACGTCGGCGTGTGCGGCACTCCCAGTCCATTCGATCTGCGCTTCGGCAAGACAAATGACATTGACGCCGAGCTGGCGCACCTGGATAACCGTGACTGGCTGTTTACCACGCGCGAGCGCTTCGACGATCCATATTCCAAAGCGATTGCCAAATCGATTGTCCGCCTTTATAATCACACGCGCAATTGCATCAAGATCGCGCCGTGTGCCAACAACACTCTCTTAGACCGCATCCATGAACAGGAAGCCCGGACGGGAACCACACTGGCGGAGTACCTCGCGCAGGCCCGCTGGATCCATCTGTCATCCCTGTCTGATTTCGACCAATTCGAGGCAATCATGCAATCGGTCATCCAGGCAAAACATTTAAATCCTGCCATGAAAGTCAGCATGGATCCTGGTTTTGAGTATACATCGCTGCGCCGTGAGCGCTTACAGCCACTGATCGCATATGCCGATTATGTTTTCTTAAATAAATCCGAAAAGAAAAACCTCGGCTTCAATGCCCGCAGCGCCCGTCCGCTCTACGCGAACCTCTGTGAGTATTTTTCTGCGATCAACCCGGATCCCACCCGCACCCTCATTGTCAAGCACGATGACCGCCATGAGCTGATCCATTTTAAGGACGGCGTATGTCAGATCCGCACAGTCCGCCACAAAAAGCTCTACCAGTACCAGTTAAACAACGATACCGGCGCCGGTGATTCCTTTGCCGGCGGTTTCATCAGCGGTATGCTCGATGATCGGCTCAATTCGGATATTGCTGAACCGATCCAGCTCGGTGTTCTGGCTGCCAAGGGACGGATGCGTAGTTTTGATTATGAGAACCCGTATCTGAATATACAGAAATTGACCAATGCTTTTTTTGAAGCTCTATAATAATTTTTTTCAAGTGCTGTTAAATAGCGCAGAGTGAATTGCAGCCATCATTTCAGGAGAAAAGTACGTTACTGTTCACACACGTGTGCCCAGCAACGGGATTTTGCCGATGCTACGCATTCCAAATCGGCAAAATCTGCTGCCGAAACTGTATCGTACGGAATTTTCAGTTCAGAAAATTCCTACCTGTGAACAGTTACAAAAGTACCCGCAAAATAATAGAACGTTACTTTTCTCCTGTTTATCCTTATATAATTATATATATAATGTCTGTACACATCTAAAAACTTCTTTCATATATTAATATCAATTTGATATTGATTTTGGAGATCCCATGATCCGCCTCAGCCTATGTATGATCGTCAAAAATGAAGACGCCGTTTTGACGCGTGTTTTAGCATCTGCCATACAATTTGCGGATGAAATCCTCGTCGCCGACACCGGTTCCACCGATCGAACTGTAGAAATCGCCCGGCAATACACCAAACATATTTATCACTATCCGTGGAACGATGATTTCGCCGCCGCGCGCAATTTCATCTGTGAAAAGGTCACAACCGAATACTGGATGTGGCTCGACGCCGACGATGTCGTTCCCGCAGAATCGATTACAGCGATTTTAAAGTTGAAAGAAACTTTAAGCAAATCCCCGCAGCCCGACGTTGTCATGATGAAATACATCGCTGGATTCCAGCCGGACGGCACACCTGCATTTACCTACGATCGCGAACGGATTCTGAGAACGGACCGGCATTTTCTCTGGAAAGGACGCGTCCACGAAGCCATCGCGCCACGCGGCAGAATTCTCTATTCTCCTATTCAGATCGAACACCGGAAGCCTGCTTCCGCTTTCACCCATTCTGACCGGAACCTGAAAATCTATGAAACAATGCTTGCAGACGGCGAACTGCTCGATCCGCGCCATCAATACTACTACGCCCGCGAACTCATCGACCACAAACAATACGAAAAAGCCCGCCCGGTTCTGGAACATTTCCTAAACGAACCGGACGGGTGGTATGAAAATAAGGCGGACGCCTGTCTGCTTCTGGCGCGCTGCCATGAACTACTCAGAAATATAGCTGCCAGTCAGCTTTCCCTGTTCCAGAGTTTTCTCTACGACCGCCCACGTGCTAAAACCTGCTGTGAGATTGGACGGTTGAAACTTTCCCTCGGAGAAATTTCCCAGGCTGTTTTCTGGTACCAGCTTGCCCTCAAAGACCGACCAGAATATCATCCAAATGCCTTTATCGAAGCCGATTACTATGATTTCATTCCTTTAATCCAGCTCTGCGTCTGCTATGATCGGATGGGAAACTATGATAAGGCACTGTATTATCATAAGGAAACAAAAAAAATCCGCCCGGATTCTCCGGCGGTTTTGACAAATGAAGAATACTTTCAAACCATATCCTCAAACCATAAAACAAACTGATTACCTATCTTGTGACATTCTCTCCGACCTCTGCGGTGGTCTGAGCGGCGGACTGGGAGTCGTTCCATCCAGCGGCATCCACACTTCCTACATTCATTCTTACCGTCTTCCACACTTATAATATTCCACAGTTCCCAGCCCTCAATTTCCCAGCCCTTTTCTGCTAATGCACATCTCTTTCATCGCACACATATACTACATCAGGATGGATGTCCTAAATCTGGAAAGGAGTTTTTTATGTTTCGTCATTCATGTAATTATCCCTACTATTTTGATGATAATGACTGTGAAAATAACGGCTATGGGCGCTGCGGACGCGATCGCGGCTGTCCCGGTTCTTTTGAACCCTACAACTGCTGTCGTCCCGGTCCCATAGGACCACGCGGCTGCCCCGGACCGATCGGACCTGTCGGTCCCACTGGTGCTGCCGGACTCGATGGACTGGACGGTGCTACGGGTCCGACTGGACCGACCGGGGCAACGGGGGCTGCGGGTGCTGCGGGTCCGACCGGACCGACCGGCGCTACCGGGGCTGCGGGTCCGACTGGGCCTGCTGGCGCTGACGGGGCTGCGGGCGCTACGGGTCCGACTGGACCGACCGGCGCTACAGGGGCTGCGGGGCCGGCTGGGCCTGCTGGCGCTGACGGGGCTGCGGGCGCTACGGGTCCGACTGGACCGACCGGCGCTGACGGTGCTGTTGGTCCGGCAGGGCCGACCGGGGCTGACGGCGCTACCGGCCCAACTGGCGCTACAGGAGCTACCGGCGCTGCTGGTCCGACTGGCGCTACAGGTCCTACCGGCGCTGCAGGAGCTGTCGGCGCTACAGGAGCTACCGGCGCAACGGGTCCTACCGGCGCTACAGGTCCTACCGGTCCCGCCGCCACCGTCACCGCCGCTAGTCCCGTCGCAGATGCAACAAGTGCTGAAGATGTCGTTGAACGCTTCAATGAACTTCTTGCCAACCTGCGTGCCGCCGGACTTCTGGCAACCGACAATGCGTAAAGGGCTGAAATTCTGTAACAGAAAAACCCCGGAAACCTTACGGTTCCGGGGTATCTCTTACGTCTGGACACAATGCGCTTCCTGGAAGCGACTTTATATTATATATATACGGTACATCTTCTTGCCTGCTGCGCATACAAGAAGCACCTTTGTTTAATTCATTGATTACTCAATGATAGTAGCAACTCTACCAGATCCTACTGTACGGCCGCCCTCACGGATAGCGAAACGAAGACCCTGCTCCATAGCTACCGGATGAATCAGCTCTACAGTCATCTCTACGTTGTCGCCCGGCATACACATCTCGGTACCAGCCGGTAACTCACAAACGCCTGTTACGTCAGTGGTTCTGAAGTAGAACTGCGGACGATAGTTGTTGAAGAACGGAGTATGACGACCACCCTCGTCTTTTGTCAGAACGTAAACCTGAGCAGTAAATTTCTTATGGCATTTTACAGAGCCCGGTTTAACCAGACACTGACCACGCTGGATGTCAGTTCTCTGAACACCACGAAGCAGAGCACCGATGTTATCACCAGCCTCAGCCTGATCAAGCAGCTTACGGAACATCTCGATACCAGTTACAACAGTCTTACGAGTCTCCTCGTGAATACCAACGATCTCAACCTCATCGTTCAGTTTCAGAGTACCACGCTCAACACGGCCGGTAGCAACAGTACCACGACCTGTGATGGTGAATACGTCCTCGATCGGCATCAGGAACGGCTTATCTGTAGCACGTACCGGATCCGGAATGTAAGAATCTACAGCGTCCATGAGCTCCATGATCTTGTCGCCCCACTCGCCGTTCGGATCTTCAAGAGCCTTCAGAGCAGAACCCTGGATGATCGGTGTGTCATCGCCCGGGAACTCGTACTCGTTCAGCAGGTCTCTGATCTCCATCTCAACCAGCTCAAGCAGTTCCGGATCGTCTACCATATCGCACTTGTTCATGAATACTACGATGTACGGTACGCCTACCTGACGGGAAAGCAGGATGTGCTCTCTTGTCTGAGCCATAACACCATCGGTAGCAGCTACAACCAGAATAGCGCCATCCATCTGAGCAGCACCAGTGATCATGTTCTTAACGTAGTCAGCATGTCCTGGGCAGTCAACGTGTGCGTAATGTCTCTTCTCTGTCTGATACTCAACGTGTGCAGTAGAGATAGTAATACCACGCTCTCTCTCTTCCGGAGCTTTATCGATATCCTCGAAGTTCTCAGCTGTGTTACCAGCTACTCTTGCAGCCAGAACTTTTGTGATAGCTGCTGTCAGGGTTGTTTTACCATGGTCTACGTGTCCGATAGTACCAATGTTACAATGCGGTTTAGTTCTTTCAAACTTTGCTTTTGCCATTTTAAGACGTCCTCCTTAATTTACACCCAATACGGGTATCTCAATTTATGTTAGGCTGACTCTAATTATATTCGATTAGAGCCGTTTTTTCAAGCCTAATATTGCTTTTCCGGGCAGTTATCTGCCCGGAAAAGGCAATATAGTTACATTTTTAATTATTTCTCAGCTTTTCCAGCAAGAACTTTCTCCTGAACGCTCTTCGGAACCGGCTCATATTTCTCAAAGAACATGGAGTAGTTACCACGTCCCTGAGTTCTGGAACGAAGGTCGGTAGAATAACCGAACATCTCTGCCAGCGGAACATAAGCCTTAACCAGCTTGCCGCCGCCGATGTCTTCCATACCCTCGATACGACCACGACGAGAGTTGATATCACCGATGATATCGCCCATATACTCTTCCGGCATGGTTACCTCAACCTTCATGATCGGCTCAAGCAGTACCGGATTACCTTTACGCATAGCATCCTTGAATGCCATGGAACCTGCGATATGGAAAGCCATCTCAGAAGAGTCGACCTCATGGTAGGAACCATCGTATACGTCAGCGTGAACGCCGAGTACCGGGAATCCGCCGAGGATACCTGCCTTAGCAGCCTCTTCAATACCTTCGCCTACAGCCGGGATGTACTCTTTCGGGATAGCACCGCCGACAACGCTGGACTCAAACTTGAAGGTCTCTTCGCCGTTCGGATCCATCGGAGTGAAGTGTACCTTACAGTGACCGTACTGACCACGACCACCAGACTGTTTTGCATACTTGCTGTCTACATCTACAGCCTTTGTGAAGGTCTCTTTGTAAGCTACCTGCGGAGCACCTACGTTAGCTTCAACGTGGAACTCACGAAGCAGACGGTCTACGATAATCTCCAGATGGAGCTCGCCCATACCAGCGATGATTGTCTGACCAGTCTCTTTGTTTGTATAAGCACGGAAAGTCGGATCCTCCTCTGCCAGTTTTGCAAGAGCCTCGCCCATCTTGTCCTGACCAGCTTTGGTCTTCGGCTCGATAGCGATGTCGATAACCGGCTCCGGGAACTCCATGGACTCCAGGATTACCGGATGCTGCTCATCACAGATAGTATCACCTGTGGTGGAGAACTTAAATCCGATCGCTGCTGCGATATCACCGGAGTAAACCTTTTCCAGCTCGTGACGCTTGTTGGCATGCATCTGAAGGATACGTCCAACACGCTCTTTTTTGTCCTTTGTTGCATTCAGTACGTATGAACCGGAGTTCATAACACCTGAGTACACACGGAAGTAAGCCAGCTTACCTACGAACGGGTCGGTCATGATCTTGAATACAAGAGCAGAGAACGGCTCTTCGTCGGAAGAATGTCTTACAGTCTCGTTGCCATCCAGGTCAACACCCTTGATCGGCGGGATGTCAAGCGGAGACGGCATGAACTCAATGATAGCATCCAGGAGCTTCTGAATACCCTTATTTCTGTATGCGGTACCACAGCATACCGGGATAGCCTGACACTCACAGGTTGCTTTTCTTAATACTTTCTTTAATTCATCTACAGACGGCTCTTCACCCTCAAGGTATGCCATCATCAGATCATCATCCAGCTCGCAGATCTTCTCTACCAGCTCGGTGTGGTAAAGCTCAGCGTCATCCTTCATATCCTCCGGGATATCAAGGATGCTGATGTCCTCACCCTTATCATCATTGTAGATGTATGCTTTCATCTCGAACAGGTCGATAATTCCCTTGAAATCATCTTCCTTGCCGATCGGAAGCTGTAAACAGATAGCATTCTTACCAAGTCTGGTCTTGATCTGCTCTACACAGCCATAGAAGTTTGCACCCAGGATATCCATCTTGTTGATGAATGCCATACGCGGTACATTGTAGGTATCAGCCTGACGCCATACGTTCTCAGACTGAGGCTCTACACCACCCTTAGCACAGAATACACCTACAGCACCGTCCAGTACACGCAGGGAACGCTCAACCTCAACCGTAAAGTCAACGTGTCCTGGGGTATCGATGATGTTGATACGATGCTCCAGAGCGCCTGGTTTCGGTTTGCAGTTTTCCTGCAAAGTCCAGTGACAGGTTGTCGCTGCAGAAGTGATGGTAATACCTCTCTCCTGCTCCTGAGCCATCCAGTCCATGGTAGCAGTACCTTCATGAGTATCACCGATCTTATAGTTAACACCAGTATAATACAGAATACGCTCAGTAGTGGTAGTCTTACCAGCATCGATATGAGCCATAATACCAATATTTCTGGTTCTCTCTAACGGATATTCTCTTCCAGCCAAAGCTTTTTCCTCCTATTAGAATCTGTAATGAGCAAATGCCTTGTTAGCCTCTGCCATCTTATGCATATCTTCTTTCTTCTTCACAGATGCACCAGTGTTGTTAGCTGCATCCAGAATCTCTTTTGCCAGTCTCTCTTCCTGAGTCTTCTCGCCTCTCTTACGGGAGTACAGAGTGATCCAGCGAAGTGCAAGAGCCTGTCTTCTTTCCGGCTTAACCTCGATCGGTACCTGATAGGTAGCACCACCGATACGTTTTGCCTTAACTTCCAGAACCGGCATGATGTTGTTCATTGCCTCTTCGAAAACCTCTACAGCTTCCTTACCGGATTCTGCAGCGACACGATCAAACGCGCCGTATACGATCTTCTGAGCAACGCCCTTTTTGCCGTCCAGCATGATGTTGTTGATTAATTTAGTAACAACCTTGTTGTTGTACAGCGGATCCGCTAATACGTCTCTTTTCTGAGTATGTCCTTTACGTGGCACGTTACTTCCCTCCTTAATATCTGCTCCGGCGGGGAGCCGCGGGAGCCATTCATTAGATCTTAGGTACTCGCATTGAACACTTAGCGAGGTTCCTCACGAGCTTAGTGTGAAAGCGCACCTGCGAAACGAGCGCGTCTTTCAGCGCGACATTGAGCATGGTGCTTCCTCTCTTCCTACTCGGCAGGTTCTCTCTAAGTTCAACCTGCGTCTCGTGCGCGGTTCTATGATTCCCTGCAACCTACAGGATCAATATCAAAGTCCGGCACATTCATTCTAAATCTAATAGAACTTCTACCTAATTAAAATTATTTCTTGTCTTTCGGTCTCTTAGCGCCGTATTTGGAACGCGCCTGTTTTCTGTTGGCTACGCCTGCAGTATCAAGAGTACCTCTGATGATGTGGTATCTGGTACCTGGTAAGTCTTTTACACGACCACCACGAATCAGAACAACGCTGTGCTCCTGTAAGTTGTGTCCCTCACCCGGGATGTAGCTTGTTACTTCGATACCGTTGGAAAGACGAACTCTGGCGATTTTTCTAAGAGCAGAGTTAGGCTTTTTAGGTGTTGCAGTCTTAACGGCTGTACACACGCCTCTCTTCTGCGGTGCAGAAACGTTGATAGCTTTCTTCTGTAAAGAGTTGTATCCCTTCTGCAGAGCCGGAGCTGTTGATTTCTTTTCAGATGTCTGTCTTCCCTTTCTTACTAACTGGTTAAATGTAGGCATCCTTTTCACCTCCTGTGATATTGTCTGTGGTTGCTTTTTTAAGCTTGTATTTCCGCGCAGAAATTCCTTGAATTTTGCACGCTTACTTATTATAGCTAGTTTGAGTTGCACTGTCAAGGTATAAAATGCAAATTTTTCCCGTAAAATAAAGGGTTTGTTACTGTTCACGCATACGTGCCCAGTAACGGAATTTGCCGTGGCTTCGCATTTAAATACGGCAAATTCCTGCTGCCACCACGTTTTCTTACGGCACTTTCGGTTCCAAAAGTGCCTACCTGTGAGCAGTAACAAGGGTTTTACGCTGTAGACAGGTACAGTGCAAAACCCTCTATTGTCTCGTCTGACTCTTTTTTGTCTGGAAAATATCTTAAATATCCCGGAACTTCATTTCCGCTACTCCTGCGGTCCCATGTACTCCGAATCACCAAAACCAAGAATCAGCATAAAAAGCGGATTCAGGAAAAATAAACCAATCGTAAATCCTATCCCGTGACCATAGGCACACGCCAGCTTATAGAGTGCCACCACATTCATGAGTGCTGTTCCCAGAAGCGCAAGCGAACCGATAACTCCCACGATTCCACCGAAGGAATTTAAAATACCTCCGCCGACCGCCAGTCCCAGTGCCACCCAGAAATACTGCACATCCCAGGTCAGCCGGTACTGTACATAGCCATTGTAAATCGGAATGATGGATTTCCATCCTTCTTCCCCGGCTTTTGTAAAAATCTTCCAGTATGCAATTACCTGCAGAATATAAAAGATAAACGCAAATAATGCATATGCCATAATAAACGCCACCAATCCCATATGCTTTCCTCCTTTCAGTTTTTACTGTCCGAAGAACGTATTCACGCCAGCCAGCAATCCGTTCGCCAGCGTCTCAAGCGTCGCACCCGAATGATCGGACGCCTTATCTCCCAGCTCAATATCCACACTCGGAATCGTTGAATAGGAAGTCTGGGTCAAATCCATCTCCATGCTGCCTTTGGAATAAATCTTCACACCCGCGCTCTTTAAGCCGCTGATCAGCGACTCGCCCAGTTGGTTGTGCTGCTTCCAATGAGAGGCAACCGGCTCCATCGCACGGTAGGTTGCATTGCTTGGAACGCTCATGAAAAAGGCACCCTTGTTGCTGCTGGTTGAATCCCAGTGCAAGGCTATATGACAGTCCGCGTTGTTATTCGCAATGACCGTACGGGCTATATTATCCAGCTGTACATCATCTGATTCACGGATCATCAGTACATCATAGCCTGCATTCAGAAGTTTTGTCTTAAGCACCTTTGCCATAGCAAGTGTTACCTTGCTCTCTGCTGTTCCATCTGCAAAGGTCATACCGCTGGAAACTGCCACTGCTGAGGTAGCACCGGCTCCGGTTGTGCCGCCGGTTACTTTCGCACTTCCATCCGGATGACACTGGGTCTTGACGCTTCCGCCACCGTTTGTTCCATGTCCGGCATTGACACAGACCACTTTATTTTTCTTGTTGGAAGCAGTCGAGCGGTACAGGGTCGCAGTTCCGCTGTTGATCTTCGAATAATTTGCGTATTTATAATTAGAAGAAAGTGCGATCGCCGTGCCGCCGGATGTCTGCGCTCCCGCTGCTGTCTGGCTGGTTGTCTGGACAGCACCTGCGGATGCCGGTTTTTTGCTTGTCACATAGGCAGATGAAACGTAATACTTCTTTCCATTCAAAAGAATCATCGTCCACTGTCCGCTGGTTCCCACGCGCTCCAGCTTCTGACCGTAGGACAGATTGCCCGCGATATTATTGTCCTTGATCTGCGCGGATGTCCGGTAGCGCAGGGAAGACGTATTGACATACACCGAGTCGCCTGCCAGCGCGATCTGCGACATACCGGCTGTCATCAGCAGAGCCGCCGCCAGTCCCAGTGCATGTTTTTTGAGCCGATTGTGTCTCTTCATCTATATAATCTCCTTCCAATGTCTCTATTTTTTTAATAATTGTTTCTGTTTTGAAAGTCTAAAATCGTTAAATTTGTTTTTTAAATTTATACAATTCAATCACATTACTTTGGATTTTAAACATTTCCTTTATAAGTATAACGGATTTTCCCCTTCGATTCAACCAATCCCGCGCTTCTATTTCTTACGGTTTTATGAAACAAAAAAAGACCGCCGCATCTCTGCGGCGATCTCCAAAAAACGATTCCGTTTTCATTTTTAATTATTCTTCACTCAGCTCATCCTCGTTGAGTACAATCTTGTCTGCCTCGTCCAGTTCAGCCGGCTCGTTGAAGTCGTCCTCTGCCAGATCGATATCATCCTCTTCCTCAACATCAGTGTTCAGCTTGATGGAGCGGTAACGCTTCATACCGGTACCAGCCGGAATCAGCTTACCAATCAGAACGTTCTCCTTCAGACCAATCAGCTTATCTACCTTTCCGTTGATGGCAGCCTCGGTCAGAACCTTGGTTGTCTCCTGGAAGGATGCAGCGGATAAGAAGGAGTCGGTTGCCAGAGATGCCTTGGTGATACCCAGCATAACCTGACGTCCGATCGCCGGCTCTTTGCCCTCAGCTTCCAGCGCCTCGTTCATCTCGTTGAAATCGAGTACATCCATGGATACGCCCGGCAGTACGTCGGAATCTCCACTTTCCTCAATCTTAATCTTCTTTAACATCTGGTGTACGATCATCTCGATATGCTTATCGTTGATTTCTACACCCTGTAAGCGGTATACACGCTGTACTTCCTGGATCATGTAATCCTGTACGGCGCGGACGCCCTTGATCTTCAGAATATCGTGCGGGTTCACGCTACCTTCGGTCAGCTCGTCACCAGCCTCCAGAACCGCGCCGTCCTGAATCTTGATACGGGAGCCGTAAGGAATCAGGTATGTCTTGGAATTGCCCGTCTCATTATCCGTGATAATGATCTCACGTTTCTTCTTGGTATCTTTGATGGTTGCCACACCGCCGAACTCAGCGATGATAGCAAGTCCCTTCGGCTTACGTGCCTCGAAAAGCTCCTCGACACGCGGAAGACCCTGTGTGATATCGCCACCGGCAACGCCGCCCGAGTGGAACGTACGCATGGTCAGCTGTGTACCAGGCTCACCGATGGACTGTGCCGCGATGATGCCGACTGCCTCACCGACCTGAACCGGCTGACCGGTTGCCATGTTGGCACCGTAGCACTTCGCACACACACCGATATGGGATTTACAGGTCAGAACGGTACGGATCTTGATGGAATCTCTGCCCTGTTTCTTCAATGCTGCCATAACAGCCGCTGCACGCTTCGGCGTACACATATGATTCTTCTCAATCACCACTTCACCTGTATCCGGGTCTGTGATTGTCTCAGCGATGAAACGTCCTGTGATACGCTCCTGCAATGTCTCGATGGTCTCCTGACCATCCATGAATGCCTTGATCTCCATATACGGAATCTCCGGCTTATCCCAGCAGCAGTCCTCCTCGCGGACGATCAGATCCTGGGATACGTCTACCAGACGTCTGGTCAGGTAACCAGAGTCGGCAGTACGCAGAGCCGTATCGGACATACCTTTTCGAGCTCCGTGTGCGGAGATGAAGTACTCCAGTACGTCCAGACCCTCACGGAAGTTGGACTTGATAGGAAGTTCAATCGTATGACCGGTCGTATCTGCCATCAGTCCTCGCATACCAGCAAGCTGTTTAATCTGCTTATCCGATCCTCGCGCACCGGAGTCAGCCATCATGAAGATGTTGTTATATTTGTCAAGTCCTGTCAGCAGGTCGTGAGTCAGCTGATCATCGGTTGCCTTCCAGGTCTCGATAACTTCTTTGTAACGCTCTTCCTCTGTGATAAGACCACGGCGGAAGTTCTTTGCGATATGGTCAACCGTTGCCTGCGCGTCAGCAATCAGCTTCGGCTTGCTTGCCGGTACGGTCATATCGGAAATCGATACGGTCATGGCTGCACGTGTAGAGAACTTGTAGCCAATCGCCTTGATATCATCCAGGGTGATCGCTGTCTGGGTTGCACCATGGACATTGATAACCTTCTCCAGAATCTGCTTTAACTGCTTCTTGCCTACGTGGAAGTCAACTTCCAGTTTCAGCTCGTTCTCTTTCTGGGAACGGTCTACGAAGCCCAGATCCTGCGGGATGATCTCGTTGAAGATGAAACGTCCAACGGTAGACTCGATGATACCAGTCTTCGTTGTGCCATCCGGCATCGTGCGGGTTACTCTTACTTTGACACGGGAATGCAGGGTAACAACCTTGTTCTCGTATGCAAGAATCGCCTCGTTGATGCTCTTGAATGCCATGCCCTCGCCCTTGGCGCCCGGACGTTCCTGGGTCAGATAGTAGATACCGAGTACCATATCCTGGGAAGGAACGGCTACCGGACCACCATCGGACGGTTTTAACAGGTTGTTCGGGGAAAGCAGCAGGAAACGGCACTCTGCCTGTGCCTCCACGGAAAGCGGAAGATGTACCGCCATCTGGTCGCCATCGAAATCGGCGTTGAACGCGGTACAAACAAGCGGATGCAGCTTGATTGCCTTACCTTCTACCAGAATCGGCTCGAATGCCTGGATACCCAGACGATGCAGTGTAGGAGCACGGTTTAACATAACCGGATGCTCTTTGATTACATCCTCGAGAACGTCCCAAACCTCCGGCTGAAGGCGCTCTACCATCTTCTTTGCATTTTTAATGTTATGAGCGGTTCCGTTGGAAACCAGCTCTTTCATAACGAACGGTTTAAACAGCTCGATCGCCATCTCTTTCGGCAGACCGCACTGGTAAATCTTTAACTCCGGTCCTACGACGATAACGGAACGTCCGGAATAGTCAACTCGCTTACCCAGAAGGTTCTGACGGAAACGTCCCTGTTTACCCTTTAACATATCAGAAAGGGACTTGAGGGCACGGTTGCCAGGACCGGTAACCGGACGGCCACGGCGGCCATTATCAATTAATGCGTCAACTGCCTCCTGAAGCATACGTTTCTCGTTGCGCACGATGATATCCGGTGCGCCGAGCTCCAGAAGTCTTGCAAGACGGTTGTTACGGTTGATAATACGACGATACAGATCGTTTAAGTCGGAAGTTGCGAAACGTCCGCCATCCAGCTGTACCATCGGACGGATATCCGGCGGGATAACCGGGACAACGGTCATGATCATCCACTCCGGTTTGTTGCCGGAATTTCTGAATGCCTCTACGACTTCCAGACGCTTGATGATACGGGCACGCTTCTGTCCGGTTGCATCCTGTAACTGGTTTCTCAGATCCTCAGAATCCTTCTCCAGGTCGATCGCCTTTAAAAGCTCCTGAATCGCCTCGGCACCCATGCCGACACGGAAAGAACCGTAACCGTATTTCTCGATCTCGTCACGGTACTCCTTCTCAGACAGAACCTGCTTCATCTGCAGTCCGGTCTGTCCCGGATCCAGCACGATATAGGAAGCGAAGTACAGAACCTTCTCCAGAGTTCTCGGAGAAATGTCCAGAATCAGACCCATGCGGCTCGGAATTCCCTTGAAATACCAGATGTGGGAAACCGGAGCTGCAAGCTCGATATGACCCATGCGCTCACGGCGGACGCTGGCTTTTGTAACCTCAACGCCGCAGCGGTCACAGATAACACCTTTATATCTGATTTTTTTATATTTACCACAGTGGCACTCCCAGTCCTTGCTCGGTCCAAAGATTCTCTCACAGAACAGGCCGTCTTTCTCCGGCTTTAATGTTCTGTAGTTGATGGTCTCCGGCTTTTTAACCTCGCCGTGAGACCACTCCAGAATCTTTTCAGGGGATGCCAAACCGATCTTGATTGCGTCAAATGTCAATGGTTGATATGTTTCATTTGTCTCTGGCATGAGCGGTACTCCCTCCTATCGATTATTCTTCGTCGTCAGATCCATTATCATCGGAAACGTCTGCATAGTCATCGTCTGTATAGCCGTCTGCCTCTGCTGTATACTCATCGTGCTCTACATCGGTCAGCTCACCATCTTTAAATTCCTGCTCCTGGTAACCGTAGTTGCCGAAGGACTCATTCTGAGAGTAACGCTTGCTGTCACCCTCGATGACGGAACGAAGATCGGTATCGCCTTCGTCGATGTTCTCCTTGAGCTCGATCTCGGAACCGTCTTCTGCCAGAACTCTGACATCCAGACCCAGGGACTGAAGCTCTTTTAAGAGTACCTTGAAGGACTCCGGAATACCCGGCTCCGGAATATTCTCGCCCTTGATGATTGCCTCGTATGTCTTCACACGACCTACCACATCATCGGACTTCACGGTCAGGATCTCCTGCAGCGTGTAGGATGCGCCATACGCCTCCAGAGCCCAAACCTCCATCTCTCCGAAACGCTGACCACCGAACTGAGCTTTACCACCCAGCGGCTGCTGTGTAACGAGGGAGTAAGGACCTGTGGAACGTGCATGAATCTTATCATCAACCAGATGATGCAGTTTCAGGTAATGCATGTGTCCGATTGTAACCGGGCTGTCGAAGTACTCGCCGGTACGTCCATCTCTCAGGCGGACTTTACCGTCGCGTCCGATCGGAACGCCCTTCCAGAGTTTTCTGTGCTCCAGATGGGTACCCAGATACTCCATAACTTCCGGATCTACAATATCTTTATATTTTGCTTCGAACTCTTCCCAGGAGGTGTTGACATAGTCATTTGCCATCTCCAGAGTGTTCTGAATATCTTTCTCGTCTGCACCGTCGAAAATCGGGGTGGATACATCAAAACCAAGTGCTTTGGCAGCAAGGCTTAAATGAATCTCCAGGACCTGTCCGATATTCATACGGGACGGTACGCCCAGTGGGTTCAGTACGATGTCGAGCGGACGGCCATTCGGAAGGAACGGCATATCCTCAACCGGAAGTACACGGGAAACGACACCCTTGTTACCATGACGGCCAGCCATCTTATCGCCGACGGAAATCTTTCTCTTCTGTGCAATGTAGATACGAACGGTCTTATTTACACCCGGAGCCAGCTCGTCGCCGTTCTCTCTTGTAAATACCTTCGCATCAATGATGATACCGTATGCACCATGCGGTACTTTCAGGGAGGTATCACGAACCTCTCTTGCCTTCTCACCGAAGATCGCACGTAACAGGCGCTCTTCTGCAGTCAGCTCGGTCTCTCCCTTCGGGGTAACCTTACCTACCAGGATATCACCGGCACGAACCTCTGCACCGATGCGGATGATACCGCGCTCGTCCAGATCTTTCAGTGCATCCTCGCCGACACCCGGAACATCTCTTGTGATCTCTTCCGGTCCCAGCTTGGTATCACGTGCTTCTGCCTCGTATTCCTCGATATGGACGGAGGTATATACATCCTCCTGAACCAGACGCTCAGACAGAAGAACGGCATCCTCGTAGTTGTAGCCTTCCCAGGTCATGAAGCCGATCAGCGGGTTTTTGCCCAGACCGATCTCACCGTTGCAGGTGGACGGACCATCTGCGATAACCTCGCCAGCTTCGACATGGTCATTCTTGTATACAATCGGTTTCTGATTGTAGCAGTTGGACTGGTTACTTCTCTTGAATTTTGTCAGATGGTATACATCGCGGTTTCCATCGGAATCTCTCTTGATGATGATCTCGTTGGAAGCGGAGCGCTCAACCACACCGGCATTCTTTGCAACGACACACACACCGGAGTCAACAGCTGCCTTCGCGGAAATACCGGTATCGACAACGGCTCTCTCGGTGGTCAGAAGCGGTACCGCCTGACGCTGCATGTTCGATCCCATCAGAGCACGGTTCGCATCGTCGTTCTGGAGGAACGGAATCATGGAAGTAGCTACGGAGAATACCATCTTCGGGGATACGTCCATCAGGTCGATTTTCTTCTTCTGGAACTCGGAAGTCTCCTCACGGAAACGACCAGATACGTTATTGTGGACGAAGTGTCCTTCTTCGTCTAACTGCTCGTTTGCCTGTGCAACAACGAAGTTATCTTCCTCGTCTGCTGTCAGGTATACAACCTCATCCGTAACAACCGGGTTGGACGGATCGGTTTTATCTACTACACGGTACGGAGCTTCGATGAAACCGTACTCATTGACACGTGCGTAAGATGCCAGGGAGTTGATCAGACCGATGTTCGGTCCCTCAGGTGTCTCGATCGGGCACATACGACCATAGTGTGTGTAGTGTACATCTCGTACCTCGAATCCGGCACGGTCCCTTGACAGACCGCCAGGACCCAGGGCGGAAAGACGTCTCTTATGGGTCAGCTCGGACAGCGGGTTGTTCTGATCCATGAACTGGGACAGCTGGGAACTTCCGAAGAACTCCTTGACTGCTGCTGTAACCGGCTTGATATTGATCAGGGACTGGGCAGAAACACCTTCCATGTCCTGTGTTGTCATACGCTCACGTACCACACGCTCCATACGGGACAGACCGATACGGTACTGGTTCTGAAGCAGCTCGCCGACCGCACGGATACGACGGTTGCCCAGATGGTCGATATCATCTGGATTGCCGATGCCGCCTTCCAGATGCATGTTGTAGTTGATGGAAGCGATGATATCTTCCTTCGTAATGTGCTTCGGAATCAGGTCATGGATATCTCTGCGGATAATCTCTTTTAACTCCTCATCAGAAGCGCCGGCATTTTCTTCCAGAATACCCTGGAGAACCGGATAGAATACTAACTCTGTGACGCCTACTTCTTCCGGATCGAAATTCACATAAGCGCCCAGATCTACCATCATGTTAGAAAGAACCTTGTGATTCTTCTTCTCACCCTGAATCCATACAAACGGAACGCCTGCGTTCTGGATGTCAGTAGCAAGTTCCTTGGTAACCTTTGTTCCCTGCTCCGCCAGAATCTCTCCGGTAGTTGTATCAACCACATCCTCAGCCAGAACGTGACCTACGATACGGTTCTTAAAGTGAAGCTTTTTATTGAATTTATAACGACCTACCTTTGCCAGATCGTAGCGGCGCGGATCGAAGAACATGCTGTTTAACAGGCTCTCTGCGCTGTCTACGGAAAGCGGCTCACCCGGACGAATCTTCTTATATAATTCCAGAAGACCATCCTGGTAGTTGTTGGACGGATCCTTCTCGAAGCTCTTCTCCAGTTTCAGCTCATCGCCGAACAGGTCAATGATCTCGGCGTTAGTACCGTAACCAAGAGCACGGATCAGAACAGTAACAGGAACTTTTCTGGTCCGGTCTACACGCACGTAGAAAATGTCGTTGGAATCTGTCTCATACTCCAGCCAGGCACCCCGGTTCGGGATAACGGTGCAGCTGTATAACTCTGTACCGATCTTATCGTGCGCGATTCCATAATAAATACCAGGGGAACGAACAAGCTGGCTGACGATAACTCGCTCCGCTCCGTTGATAACGAAGGAGCCGGTGTCGGTCATAAGTGGAAGATCACCCATGAAAATCTCATGTTCATTGATCTCATCTTTATCTTTATTGCAAAGTCTTACCTTTACCTTCAGAGGAGCTGCATAGGTCGCATCGCGCTCTTTGCACTCTTCGATCGTATATTTGATATCGTTTTTACACAGTGTAAAATCCACAAATTCCAGACTCAAGTGACCTGCGAAATCCGTGATCGGGGAGATATCAGCAAACACTTCTTTCAGTCCCTCATCCAGGAACCACTGATACGAGTTTTTCTGAATCTCAATCAAATTCGGCATTTCCAGAACTTCTTTTTGTCTTGAGAAGGTCATCCTTACACCTTTACCGGTTTTTACCGGACGCATCCTGCTTTTCTCCATTCGATGTTTCACCCCTGTTTTCTTTCTATCTCTATGGTTTGCATTTTTCCATCTCCGAACCAGCCTTGTTTCATGCCGCCGGAGCCGCACTGTCATTTGGGCATACGAATACCCGGAAAACACAGTTTTCCACAATAGTGCATTCTCCATCTTAGCATGGGATTTGATGGGTGTCAAGTGGTTTTTTTGATAGATTTGGAATAAATTTGGAATAATTATGAAAAAGTTTTCTCAAAAAACACCAGAATCCGGACAGACAACAGACGCCGCTCCCCAGATGATAGCGGCGTCCGATTTTTTATAGAAATTTTATGCAAATAAATTCGGTAAAAATGTAACGGTCTGTGGAATATAGGTAATCACCAAAAGGACAATCAGAAGGACTGCTAACATAGGGAGCAAATCCCGCATCTGGTCTTTCAGGCTTACCTTGGCAATCGATCCCGATACAAACAGGCACACGCCCAGCGGAGGCGTACACATACCAATTGTCAGGTTGACTGCCATGACCAGGCCAAAATGGATCAGGTCAATTCCCATTGCCTTAACAAGCGGCAGGAAGAGTGGGGTAAAGATAACCAGCGCGCTTGTCGTATCGATGAAGGTGCCTGCAATTAACAGAATCACATTGATGATCATCAACAATACATATTTGTTGCTGACCGTGCTGGACAGCAGGGCGCTGACGGTCTGCGGAACCTGTGCAACCGTGATAACCCAGGTAAACAGGCTCGCACAGGACACAACGATTAAAACCTGTCCCGTTGATTTTGCACAGTCCACAAAGAGGTCAAACATCTTGGACGGCTTTAACTCCCGGTAAACAAAACCGCCGATGATAATCGCATATGCACACGCGATAGCGCCGGACTCGGTTGCCGTAAAAATACCAGATAAGATACCTCCAATGATGATAATCGGCATAATCAGGGCAAGAAGGGCATCTTTTCCGGTACGAATTCTCTCCTCACGGCTCGCCTTTTTCTCACGTCCTACATAATGTCTCTTTTTTCCTACATAATAACTGTAAATCATCAGTCCGAGTCCCATGATAATGCCCGGGATAAATCCACCGATAAACAATTTACCAACGCTCACACCTGCCATCGTTCCGTACAGCAGAAGTGGAATACTCGGAGGAATGATCGGTCCAATCGAACCGCCGCAGGCGATTAACGGAGCCGAAAACGTATCTTCATAGTTTTTCTCACGCATGATCGGAATCATAATGCCGCCGATCGCTGCGGTTGCCGCGATCGCAGAACCTGTGATCGCCGCAAAGAACATACACGCCAGAATACTTACCAGCGCCAGACCACTTGGAAAATGTCCGATCAGCGCATCGGCAAAATCGACGATTCTTCTGGAAATACCGCCCTGAACCATCAGACCTCCGGCAAGGATAAACAGCGGAATCGCAATCAGCGCCGTGCTGTCAGCACCGGTGAACATTCTCTGGATAACAACAATTAACGGGGTTCCTCCCTGGATAATTCCAGCCACCGATACCATTCCGAGTGAAAAGCAGATCGGAATTCCTATTAAAAACAAGACAAATAATAAGACAATATAAATCATACCTTTCCCTCCTAATCATTCTTTTTCAGCTGCTCTGCCATATTTTTAATCATATAGAACAGCATAATCGCTCCGGCACTTGGAATACTTGCATAGTAAACACTCATTGGAATCGGCAGATAGGAAGTCGTCTGCGTCCATCCAAACGCACAGAATTTAATTCCAAATACAATCATAAAAATGAAAAAGAGAGACAATACCAGGTCAATTCCCAGTTCCACCACCTTGCGGATTTTAACTGGAAACGACATCAGCAGAACATCCACGTTCAGGTGTTCCTTTTCCCGCACACACCACGCAGCGCCCCAGAATACCAGATAGGTAAATGCCAGACGCAGGATATCCGTACTCCACGGAAGCGGAGATTTTAAAACAAAGCGGCATAAAACCTGCAAAAAGGTAATGACAAATACCACAATCGCGCTGATTCCCATGACAGCTTTTGTAATCTTATCGACCAGACCAGACATTTCCCATCCCCCTATTCTTTCCCATGCGTATTTCTATACTCTTCAACCGCCTGTTTTACCTTTTCCGTCAATTCCGGCGGAACCAGTGCCGTTACAGCCGGTTCCTGATACAGGCTGGCCGTTGCATCCTGGAAGGACTGTAAATCCGGATCCTTGCATACCTTTACGCCGTTCGCTTCAATCGACGCAAGCATCTCTTCTTCCATGTCCGTTACTTCCTGACGCTGTGTATCTTTTGCGTATTCAGCCGCCTCATCGATCCAAGCGCGATCTTCATCGGTCAGTTTATTATAAAAGTCAAGGTTCATGATCATGCTTTCCGGCGCATATGTGTGACCATCCAGAACCATATATTTCTGCACTTCATCAAACGCAGAACTGGAAATAGACGCGATCGGGTTTTCCTGACCATCTACAGTTCCCTGCTGAAGAGCAGTATAAAGCTCGTTAAATGCGATCGGCGTCGCAATAAATCCAAGGTGATCTGCCAATGAGAACCAGATCGGCGACTCCTGTACACGGATCGATAATCCCTTCATGTCGGATGCCTTGGTCACTTCTTTTTTATTATTCGTAAAATGACGGAAGCCTAACTCACAGAAACCCAGGTGTTTAAAGCCCTGTGCCTCAAACTTCGGTTCCAGTTCTTTCTGCAGCGTATTATCCAGGACATAGTATGCTTCCTGCTTATCCGCAAAGAGATACGGGATTGCCAGAACCTGCGTCTCCGGCACGAAGCTTGGAAGCGCGCCATCCGTTGTTACAATCGCAAGCTCTATCGAACCAATCTTGACGCCTTCCGCCATTTCACGCTCACCGCCCAGCTGCGCGCTCGGGTAAATCGTCACTTCGAACCGATCACCTGCCAGTTCCTCCAGCTTTTCCTGAAATGCCGCTGCCGCCATCGTTGACTGGTGCTTCTCATTTCCAACTGTCGCTATTTTCAACTTGATATGTCCGCTGTCTGATGTACCGCCGCAGCCGGTCAACACCGTTGCTCCCAAGACAAGTGCCGCGAACGTCCCTGCCCAACCTTTTTTCATTACCGTTCCTCCTCACTGATGACATCCACTTCATACTCCGACGATAACTTCCGGTTCAGCTTTTTATCTTCCATCTCATAGCGGAATTTACTGCCGAAACGGAATCCATCCTTGACCGGCACCGTTCCGGAAAAGATCACACAATTATCAATTCCGCCAACCCGCTCGTCCAGTTCTTTTAAGATGGTCTCCACCGGGAGAATATCTGCCAACGTTCCCTCCTGATATAAAACTTCCGTTCCGTCCAATGTCTGCCAGGAATGAAGCTCTATTTCATCCCAGTGATCCTTGACATCCTCGTACTCCCAAACGGTATCGCAAATCGGCTTCGCACAAATCTGTTTCGCTTTTGGAACACTGGCTGCCTCAAGCTCCCGGTCTGTGTGGTCGCTTCCCAATCCGATGTAAATCGTCTTATCTTTAATGACAATCACATACTCGACTTCTCCACAGGTCTTTTCACCCACAAACGCCAGTTTCTTTTCCTGTGTTAAAACGTAATTGCCACACTGGAAAATGGTCGGTATTTTCTTCGGTGCCGGAACGCCTAATTCCCGTTCCAGTTCTTTGATATGCTCCATCGTCTTTTCAATGTTTCTGCCTGCATATCCAATGGCAAACACCCTCTCATAATTCAGCTCCAGCGGCTTTTCTCCGTTCTTTCCCTGAACCGTAAAACACATTGTATCCATCCTGTTTCCTCCTTATTCCATTCCCTCTTTTATATCTTATATACTTCCGGCAGCCGATCCCGATAAACATTGATCGAATCTCTGACCCCATCGACTGCTCCAATCTCCATATCTGCCATCAGTATCTGTTCCGCTTCTCCGCCCAGCACCAAGCACTCTCCCATCGGTCCATAGACGGCAGAATGTCCGCCGCACTTTGTATTTCCAGCCGTTCCGACCGAATTAGTACAGCATAAAAAGCTCTGACTTTCAATTGCCCTCGCCCTGTTCAAGGTATCCCAGTGAAGAAGTCTCGTATCCGGCCACTGTGCTACCACAAACTGGACTTTTGAACCCGCAAGCATCTCAGAACGAATCAGTTCCGGGAACCGGATATCATAACAAATTACCAGACTGCACGGGATTCCATCCAATTCAAAATTGCAGATTTTTTTTCCATGTTCAAAATACTCATGTTCGCCGGACGGGCTGAACAGATGCACCTTGTCATATTCCATCACCACTTCGCCGTCCCGGTTAAAGACAGCGGCTGTATTATAAATCTTCTCATCCCGGCAATTTGCCACGGAACCGGCAATTATATTGACACGGTATTCTTTCGCCAATCTGGAAAACAGCTTTTTGGTCTGTTCCAGATCTACATCCGATGCCTCTTTCAGATTTTCTCTCGGAAAAAATCCGGTGTTCCACGTCTCCGGAAGTGTAATCACATCCGGTTTCAGCTCTGCAGCCATCCGGACCAGCTTTTCTGCCTTCTCAAAATTCGCCTCCGGCTTCCCCAACTGCATATCCATCTGAATCATCGCAACTCTCATACCTGACCTCCAATTTTTTGCGATATTTGGTATTCGGTATTTGGTATACCAGTTATTAGAATAATAACACCCTTATCTTTTATGGTCAATTTACTCTTTTCACAAAAACCGCTGTCCTTTTTTGGATGATCTTCCAATTTTATCTGGCATTCCGCTCCATTGCATGATTCTGGTTGATATTTTTCTCTGTCTCCTCCATATGGATTTTCATCGCCTGAACTGCCGCTTCCACATTTTTCTGTTTCAATGCATCTAAAATTCCCTGGTGTTCATCGATCGTTGTCTGGCGCCGTTTATCCGTCCCCATCACCGCCTGCATTCCCATAAAACGGAACATGTCATAGTAATTGCTCAGCAATTTTAAAAGCTCCCTGTTCTGGCTCATCTGATAGATATAGGTATGAAACTCTCGATCCAGCTGAATAAATCTCGTTATATCATAATGTTCCAGGACTTCCTTCTGTTTCTCCTGAATCTCTTCCAGACATTTCAGATCATTCTCTGTGATATTTTTCGCAGCGTCCTCGATCGCAGATAACTCCAGCGCGCTTCTGACACGGGTCAGCTCCCACATATAATGCGGGTCAAACTCCCGTACCACCGTTCCCTTATAGGTTTCCATCTGAAGCCAGCCATCTCTGGCGAGCATTTGCATCCCCTCACGAATCGGTGTACGGCTGATTCCAAGTTCTTCTGACAGTTTTCTCTCATTCATCACAGATCCCGGCGAATAAATCCCCGTCATGATCCCCTTTTTTATCTCGTTATATACCTGGTATTTATACCCCAGCTGTTTTTCTACCATGATTGCCCTCACATCTATTTGTTTGATCTAATTAGAATTCATCATCACACAAGTATCAACTATCATATGCATATCACACGGTCACTCTGATTGTCAAGCTATTTACCAGTTTTCCGATGCTGTCAGCACTTACAGATTCAGCTTTTTCTTGCCATTTCCCCACTCCAATGCTATAATATATAGTAATTGTGCGGTTATTTTCGTGTTCCATGCGAAATGGGATTGGATTTTCGTCCCGCCGCTATCTACAACGGAGGTATATATATGTCATTTTGGAATGTACTGCTAGTTATTATCGTCATTCTGGCTATCCTTCTTGTCGTACTGTATATTCTGGGTTCCCGGATGCAGAAACGTCAGGCAGAGCAGCAGACTATGATCGACGCTTCGAAACAGACTGTTTCGATTCTGGCGATTGACAAAAAGAAACTGAAAATCGGAGATTCCGGTCTCCCGAAGATGGTTATCGACCAGACTCCATGGTATATGAAGTGGGCGAAGCTCCCGATCGTAAAGGCTAAGATCGGACCGAAGGTTGTGACCATGATCGCGGATGAGAAGGTATTCCTTCAGTTACCGCTCCGCACCGAGGCAAAGGTTGTCATCAGCGGTCTTTATATCACAGAGATCAAGAGCGTGCGCGGAGGCATCCCGCCGCTGCCGAAGAAGAAAAAATTCTTTGACCGTTTCAAGAAAAATACAGAAGAGGCAGCAAAGAAAGAAGCTTCCAAGTCCAAGAAAAATAAATAATGGATCTTAAAATCCCGGAAATGTAACTGATTGCACGTTTCCGGGATTTTTGATTCATCGATTTTATTTCTTTGTTTCTATATTCTTTTATATTTACTACTCTTTCAGGTTCAATTTCGCCGTCGCCTTCGATTTCACATCAATTTCAATATGGCTCTGGCTGGTCTGCTCATAGTTGAGTTCCAGCGTATAATCAATCTGGATTTTCAGATGATCCGGACCTTCATTGATCTTGATGCGGTCGGTCGTGACGCCCACGATCATCTGACCGTATGGAGTCACATAACAGCTGACATTCGGACGGTTCTCCTGAAAAATCATATGCGCCCGCGCATCGCCTCCCTTGATCATATCGACGCTGTCCGCATTGGCTTTGATGGTATTGCGGATGCTTCCTTCCTCGCCCTCCAGTATCTCATCATAGATGATATAATGCTTGCCATTTTTGAAATAATAGCTGCCTGCCGTGATAACCTCCAGGTTATTCGTCTCCCCGTCCGCAATATGGGCACCGCGCACGGATACAAGCACATCTTTCGTCATATTTTAATACTCCTCAATGTTAATCTGTTTCGTGTCTTTTACCTCTTTTGGCAGAATCGCCTTGGCAAAACGCGTGAAATTCTCCGCCCGGTCGCTGACAAAGAACTGATACGGGTCAAGAATCGGCTCCCCGGCAGCAGCGCGGCGGCTGTTTTCCTCCGAAAAACGTTCCAGATCCTCCGAACTGCGTGTCAGATCCATGTCCCGCAGCAGAGTTTTAAGTTCAACCGCCGTCTCATATGCCGGATTTACCAAAGTCACCTCGTCGCCCATCAGCCGGTGCAGCGTCGAACGCAGCAGCGGATAATGCGTACATCCCATAACCAGCGTATCAATGTATTTTTCTTTCAGCGAAGAAAGATACCGGGAGGCAATCTCGTCTGTTACCGAATCATGGAAGAGTCCTTCCTCCACCAGCGGCACAAAGAGCGGACACGGTTTTCCAATGACCTCAATATCCGGGCGCAGCTTCTGCATTTCTCTGGTATAAATACCGCTCCGGATGGTCGCCTCGGTTCCAATCACGCCAATCTTTCCATTATGGGTTGCCTCAGCAGCCGTGCGCGCGCCCGCGTAGATAACCCCGATGATCGGGATATCCAATTCCTGTCTGACCGTCTCCAGTGCACACGCCGAGGCCGTGTTGCAGGCAATCACGATCGCCTTGACTCCCTGTGTTTTCAGAAAACGGATGATCTGGCGGGAATAGCGCAGCACCGTATCCTGCGATTTGCTTCCATATGGAACGCGCGCCGTATCTCCAAAGTATACGATGCGCTCCTGCGGCATCTGACGCATGATCTCACGGGCTACCGTCAGACCGCCGATGCCTGAATCAAAAACTCCGATCGGGGCATTTCTATCCATGTTTACCTTCCTTTCGGCAAAATTCTTATGGTCATGTTTCCATTCTTTCCCGAACATCTGTGTATATCGAATCATATAACGTCCAAAAGTAGATTCTCTCACACTGTTTCAGGATTCTGAAACATTTTTATTTATTTCTAGGCTTCGTAGCGTTTCAGTCCGTGTTCAATCAGCTTTGTCACCATCTCCGGCTTCGGGATTCCGGCCGCCTCAAAAAGCATCGGGTACATACTGATCGCGGTAAAGCCCGGCATGGTATTGATCTCATTGAAGATAACCTCGCCGTCCTTCGTCACAAAGAAATCGACACGCGACAGACCATAGCCATCTACCGCCTTGAAAATACGTCTCGCCGCCTGACGCACACGCTCGGTCGCATCGCCCGGAAGCTCTGGATTTACCACGGTTCTGGACTCTGCGTTGTAATATTTCGCATCGAAATCATAGAAATCGGCTGCTGCCAGAATCTCGCCAACACCAGAAGCGATGACCGGTTCTGTGCCATTTCCAAAGACCGCACATTCGATCTCACGGCCGACGATCGTCTCCTCAACCAGAATCTTGCGGTCATGGTGCGCCGCCTCCTTTAAGCCTGCAATCAGCTCTTCGCGATCCGACGCCTTGCTGACACCTCTGGAAGAACCTGCATTGGACGGCTTGATAAATACCGGATATGCGAACCGGTTCTCGATGCGTGCCACAACCTCATCCATTTTTTCAAGTTCTTTGCGGATGACCAGCTCATATGCCGCCTGGCGCACGCCTGTGTGGTCAACGATCTGTTTTGTATACACTTTATCCATCGAAACGCTGGACGCCAGCACACCGCATCCGACATACGGGATTTTTGCCAGCTCAAAGATGCCCTGAATGGTGCCGTCCTCGCCCCAGAGTCCATGCAGAACCGGGAATACCACATCAATGCGGATCATTTCCGCCTTACCATCTTTCAGGACGATCACGGATTTCTCCGTTGCATCCGGGGAAAGGATCGCGGTCGTCGTGTTCTTTCTCCAGCTCTCATCCTCGATCTGCTCGACCGAGTCAACCAGCAGCCATTTTCCCTCTTCGGTAATGCCGATCAGGGTTACATCATAGCGCTCTGTATCTATATTTTTAATGACATTGATTGCCGACATACATGAAACAATATGTTCCGAAGACTGTCCGCCAAATACCACAAGTACACTCTTTTTCATAATATCCGCCTTTCTGCCGGGTGTGGGAAGCGTCACCACACGCCGGAATGCTATTCCAAAATATAGTTTAGATTATACCATAACTGTCAATACTTGCGACAAGAAGATTCGATTTCTTTCAGTAAAAGGAGAGCCATTATGTTAAATCAAGTGATTTCGTTCCAGTCTGAAAATTCTCTGTCATCCGCATCCAGGATTCATCCACCTGTTACCAATAAATGCCGCCATTTTTCCACCGGTTCCTGCAAGCTTTCCCATATCTACGATGGAATACTCCCGCTTCTCGCATTATGTTCCATGCTCTTATTTCTGCTTTTCTGCCTGCCTCTTCTGACTTTTACCAGAAACCAGATTCAGCAGAAAGTCCTGGCGTACGCGATCACCCCGCCGTTCCTGCAGACTCATGTGATCGACAACTGGTGGGGTGTTCTCTATCCGCCGCCCGCCCTGTCCGGAGGTATCATGCCGGAAGAAAACTCAAAAAATCAGAGCGCCGATTCCGTCTCTGACGCTCTGATTTCTGATAACGATATGAACTGGCTGTCGCAAAAGAAACATATCGTTTTTGACGTAAACAAGAAAGCTGCTGCTCTGATTTCCTCTAAAGCTGACCCGATGACTTGCTCCAATCACTCGGAACGTTCTGGAACAGCTTCAGCTTCCAAAACAACCACCGAACCGACAGAATCCTCTTCGAACTCAAAAATAGCAGCCACGCACACCGTTTCCGCTGACAGCAGTCTGCCGGATAAAGCTCATGCTTCCTCCGACAATTCGATTACTCTTCGGGTAACGTGTCGTTTTTTATCTTTCCTTCCCGGAGGCTCGGAGTGATGAAATTCTCATAAGAATAGTTCCACAGCGTCTCCGAGCCCTTGGCGGTATTCTTATTTCTTCCAAGAATCTGGCTCAGGTGCACGCCGCGCGTCGCCCACGCCTTTCCCTTGGAAGCATCATTGAGCATCGTCGGCTGGATGTTGTCCATCGTATGTGCAAATCGCGCTTCCGGCGTCTCCCCGGCTTCAAATTCATCCCAGAGAGCGCGCAGTTTTTCGCCCTGATCCGGCGGCAGTATTCCGAAAATGCGCTCTGCACCCTTTAATTCTCTCTCCCGCTGGGTTTTCTTCGCCTCCTCATCATAGGCATACGTGTCGCCGGCGTCGATCTCGACCAGATCGTGAATCAGAAGCATGGTAACCGTTTTCAGCACATCGATCGGCTCATTGGAATACTCCGCCAGAAGCACCGTCATGATCGCCATATGCCATGCGTGCTCCGCGTCATTTTCCTTCCGCTCGCCGTCTGTCAGATACGTCTGGCGACCGATAAATTTCTCCTTATCTATCTCCCGGATAAATGCAAACTGCTGCTCCAGACGTTCTTTCTGTTTCTGATTTATATCCATTGTTTCCGCCTCCCTGGTCTATTTCACTACATTTCTAGTTACTGTTCACGCATATGTGCCCAGTAACGGAATTTGCCGTGGCTTCGCATTTAAATACAGCAAATTCCTGCTGCCACCACGTTTTCTTACGGCACTTTCGGTTCCAAAAGTGCCTATCCGTGAACAGTTACGGAAAAATGCCTCTTGCATTTATCCTCTCTTTACAGTCTCTTCCCTGCAAGGACCTCTTTATAATCCTTATAATTCTCCTCCAAAAGCTTCGGCGTATCCAGACCATACGGGCACATCGACTTGCAGTGTCCGCAATGCAGGCAGTCCTCTATCTTCTTCATCTTCGCCTGTCCCTCCGGGGAGAGGTATCTCGCTGACGGAGAACGGCGCAGAAGCAGGGACATACGCGCACAGTTGTTGATCTCGATTCCTGCCGGACACGGCATACAGTAGCCGCAGCCCCGGCAGAATTCACCTGCCAGCTCTTTCTGGTCTTTTTCAATAACAGCTTTCAGCTCGTCCGTCAGTTCCGGTGGATTGCCGATGTAGCTTAAAAATTCGTCCAGCTCGCTTTCCTTCTGTACCCCCCAGATCGGCAGTACATTCTCAAACTGTGCCATATAGGCATAGATCGCAGCCGAATTGGTCAGCAGACCGCCCGACAGACCCTTCATTGCGATAAATCCCATTTCGTGCTCCGCACAGGCCTTCGCCAACGCGATCTCCCGCTCGGTGGAAAGATAATTAAATGGGAACTGCAGGGTATCGTAAAGCCCCGACTCGATCGCCTCCTCCGCAATGCTCATGCGGTGGTTCGTGATGCCGATGAAACGGATTTTCCCCTGCTCTTTTGCCTCGAGCATCGCCTCATAAAGACCGCTTCCGTCTCCCGGCTTCGGACAGACTGCCGGATTGTGGAACTGGTAAATGTCCACGTAGTCTGTTTTTAAGTTATGTAAACTCGTCTTCAGATCCTTCCAGAAGCCTTCCGCCGTCGTTGCCGCTGTCTTGGTCGCAATATAGATATGCTCACGCACGTCGCTCAGCGCATAGCCGATCTTCTCCTCACTGTCCGTATAAAAGCGCGCCGTATCAAAGAAACGGACACCCGCGTCATACGCCTTGCGAAGCAGTACCTTCGCATCATCAAAAGAAATACGCTGGATTGGCAGCGCGCCAAATCCATTTTTATTGACAATAATATCCGTCTTTCCAAGGGTAACCGGCGTACCGGCTACCCTTTCTCTTGCGTCCAGCATCTCTTTCAGCGCCTCGTCGCTGTCATCGATCCAGACATCCTCCTCATCGGCGTTGAGACCGAGATATTTTGCCAATGTCCGCTCATCATCCGACCGGTTCCAACGGGAAATATAGCGATCGATTTCCTCAAATGGTACCTGTCCGGACAGGTACAATTCTTTAAATGTCATACTTCCTTCCGCTCCTTTAAATTCTTAAGTACCGTGATTTCCTGGTTATCTATGTGCCCCCTGGCTACCGCCTTTGCCTCCGCCATATGGCGCAGACGCAGTGCCGCCAATATTTTTTCATGCTCTAACTGCAGAATCTGCCGTTTATCCTCGTCCTTGATGTATTCCAGACGGAACCGGTACATCTGCTCACGCAGGTTGTTCAAAATCTGCACCAGACGCTTGTTGCGGGTCGAATAGTAGATCACGTCATGGTATGCCTCGTCCGTCTCCGCGATCTTCATCGCATCGCCCTGATCAATCGCCGCTTTAAATGCTTTCTGTGCTTCTTCCAATGCCTGCATATCTTCTTCCGTCATGCGCTGGCACGCCAGCTCAATCGCCAGTTCCTCCAGCGAACGGCGCACTTCCAGCACATCTTTCAGGCTTTTTTCCGAAATCCGCGCCACCTCCGCGCCGCGCCGTGGAATCATCAGAACGAGTCCTTCCAGCTCCAGCTTGCGGATCGCCTCACGGATCGGGGTGCGGCTGACGCCCAGCTTCTGTGCCAGCTGAATCTCCATCAGGCGCTCGCCCGGTGCCAGCTCTCCCTTTAAGATTGCCTGCCGGAGTGTGTTGAATACCACATCCCTGAGTGGGAGATATTCATTCATTTTAACCTCAAAATTGTTCCCCATCTGCGTGCCCCTTCCTGTTGTAAAAACTAGTCAGGTATACCTGTTTCGCCAGATCCTGGCTGCTGCCATAGCGGAGTTCCTCATACGCCGCCTGCGCCGCCGTCTGGTTCGTAAACAAGCCAAATACGGTTGGACCGCTTCCGCTCATCAAAGAGCCGTCCGCGCCCATCTCCATCATCTTATCTTTGAGTGTCTGAATCACCGGATTTTCCGGGATCGTCACCGTTTCCAGCACGTTTCCAAGCTGTGAAACGACGCCGGAGAGGTCTTTTTTCTCGATCGCCGCCCGCATCGCATCAATATCCGGATGCGCCTCTGCGCCCAGAGACGGCAGATTTAAGCTCTCGTACACATGCTTCGTCGAAACGCTGACCGCCGGTTTGGCAATCAGCACGCGGCACTGCGGCATCGGCGGAAGCGGTGTCAGGATCTCCCCGATTCCCTCCGAAAGAGCCGTTCCCCGCATGATACAGTACGGCACATCCGCCCCCAGACGGACGCCGCGCTCCATCAGCTCCTGTTTCGAAAGCCCCAGTCCGAACATCTTGTTGACACCAAACAGGACTGCGGCCGCATCGCTGCTGCCGCCTGCCATCCCGGCTGCCACCGGGATAAATTTCTTCATCTTGATCTCCACACCGTCGCGGATTCCAAACTCATCCATCAGAAGCTTCGCCGCGCGGTAACCTAAGTTATTTTCATTGTCCGGCAGATAATAAAGGTTCGTTGAAAGACGGATTCCCTCTTCCTCCGTCCGGTTCAGTTCGATCGCGTCGTACACGCGCACCGTCTGCATGATCATCCGCACTTCGTGGTAGCCGTCTTCTCTCCGGCGGACTACATCCAGACCGAGATTGATCTTTCCATATGCTTTCAGCTCCAGATGCCTGATCATCGGTCATTCCTCCCATCGTTCCCTTAGTGTAATCACACTAGATTGTATTTTTTCATTATTTTGTATACAAGCTATTATATCCTTTTTGCATACAAAATACAATAGAATCCTTGCAGGATGAAGGTACCTGAATGAATCCCATTTTTTCCGCCAATATCCGCGAAGCCGTGTTGGAACGCTTCGTGCAAAGCCGGATCTTATCCAGCTCCAGCGTTTCAAACCCATATTTCACAATCGCCCGGCAGGCTTCCAGCGCATAGCCCTGACGGCGGAACGGTTCATAGATATGATATCCCAGCTCTCCGTCCGTCAGCCCCGCCTTTCCAACCAGCACACCGTCCACGCGGCGTTCCAGCGCCCACAAACCGCACTCGGCAAAGCGGTACTGGTGTTTCCGGTATTCCTCGCGCTTGTTCCAATCAGAAAAAGTTCCGTCGGCATCCTCAGCGGATGCCGGTTCCAACGGATCGTCCTGGGAAAATTCACGGATGATGAGGCGGTCAGTTTCAGCGATGAGCCACGGGAGAGCCAGGTGGCGGCGGACGACGCGTTCCAGAAATGTTTCATCGGCGTCTTCAGGGTCTGTAATAAGGTAAAGGCAAGATGAATAGTCGGCCGGCTGTTTTTCCTCATTTTCCCTCCATAAGCCAACAATAGCTCTCCCGGCTGCTTTCGCAGCCTGAAGAGCTTCGTTTTCATCGGAGAGGATCACCGGGTATGTCTGTCCCGCAATGGTTACTTCTCGTTCGATTGTCATAGATTATCTTTCTTTTCCTTTTTCCGGCTCCGGGTACTCCTCGCCGAAGGTGTCAACGGTCATCTTTTTGATCTTCTGCTCTTTCAGCGGACGATCGCCCCAGTCGGTGCGGACGCCGGCAATCTTGTCCACGATATCCAGACCTTCAACTATCTTCCCGAAGGATGCATACTGACCATCCAGATGCGGGGAAGTCTCATGCATGATGAAGAACTGGGAACCTGCGGAGTTCGGATCCATCGCACGCGCCATGGAGAGAACGCCCTTGGTGTGCTTGAAATTGTTCGTAAAACCATTCTGGCTGAACTCACCCTTGATGGTATACCCTGGACCGCCCATACCATTTCCATTCGGGCATCCGCCCTGAATCATAAAGCCCTTGATGACACGGTGGAAGATCAGACCATCATAAAAGCCCTTCTTGATCAGGCTGATAAAATTGTTGACTGTGTTCGGCGCAATCTCTGGGTAGAGCTCTGCCTTCATGATATCACCATTTTCCATCTCAATGGTAACAACTGGATTTTTCATGTATGTTTCCTCCTGAATTTTAAAAAATACCTCATTAAGTGGTCACATTATACCATAAGAACGTTCGAAAATCGACTGTTTTTCGTTCCATATTTGTCCATTTTCTTTACATTTCGTAAGTTTCTCCTCACAATTCATTCACATTTATGGCTTAAGATGTATAGCACAATGTCGAAATGGACATTCTATGCGAAAAGATGAATGTTGCGCTCAGGAATCATCATCTGTCCTGCATCATACATCTGTGAGCAAACCAAGTCAAAAGAAAGGTTGGTAATGTACTATGAAAAAAACATATTTTGCAATCCTGGGCGCGGCTGCGATCCTCTCGCTCGCAACCGCCTGCTCTTCCCAAAACGTGAATGAATCGACTGCTAATGAATCGTCCCAGTCCGCCTCCTCCGGGTCCAGCTCGAATGGCATGGACGAAAGCAGCCCGATGGATGATTTAAAAGAAGACGCCAAAGACACCCTTCTTCCATCCGAGGGAACTGCCGATACAAAACAGTCCACAATGACTGGTACGATCAGCGACATCAAAGACTTTATGTTTACGATCACCGCCGACGGAACCGATTATGCATTCAACTTCGAGCAGGATCAGAAACCAGACGGGCTTTCTGATGTAAAAGATGGGGATAAAGTTACCGTAACGTATACGGGAACCGTCAGCGAGGTGGATGCATTCAGCGGAACCGTTTTATCAGTTAAAAAAGCGGAATAAGGATTGTTGACGTTACTGTTCACGCATACGTGCCCAGTAACGGAATTTGCCGTGGCTTCGCATTTAAATACGGCAAATTCCTGCTACCACCACGTTTTCTTACGGCACTTTCGGTTCCAAAAGTGCCTACCCGTGTACAGTAACTTGTTGACACTCTTTATACCCATACTTTTTATGGCAGTCTTGACAGACGAAGCACGCAAATTATCTGCGTTTCCTGCCCAGGCTGCCATTTTCGATCCTCTGAACATAAAATATATTTATCGTAATCATGGAATCCATGTTCCGCGTTCATATTTCGTTCACACTTCATTAAAAAACCTTTTACACAATTAACATGGTTTCTTCACGATTTTTCCCTATACTATAACCATAGCAACAAGCAATGCTTACAAATTTTTTTCATAATACCGAGCTGAGTTTATATCAGCTCTCCTCCCTTTTTCAATACCAAAAGACCTCTCACTGCTGGAGAGGTCTTTTGTTGTATCTGAATCCCTCAACTCTCTCACCATTCCGGTCTTCGTACCTTCCTGCCAAGCAGCACCAGCGCTGCAAGGTTTGGCACCGCCATCAGCCCATTGAAAATATCAGATACCGCCCAGACGGCTTCCATCCGGCTGACGCAGCCGAGAAAGACCGAGGCAAGATAACCTCCGTGATACAAAATACATATTTTGTCGGCACGCTTCTGTGGGACATCCCGCATCAGCCATCCAAGTGCCTGATCGCCGATGTAAAACCAGGCAAGGATCGTGGCAAAGGCAAACAGCACCATGCACGCCGCCGTCACTATGCCGCCTGCATTTCCAAAACGGGCTGCCAGAGCCGCCGCCACCGCGCCGCTGCCGCCCAGGGAATCGATCTTCCCGGTCAGATTGTGCGGAAAGACACAGAGCAGTAAAAAAGCGGTCAGGCTGCACCCTATGATCGTATCGAAAAACACCTCGAAAATTGCCCACATTCCCTGTTTCTGCGCTTCCTGCCTCTGTCTTAGCCTCCCCTTTCCCTCACTCATCCCATGCAGCACCGCCAGACTCCCCAGGCCCGCCTCATTGGAAAACACACCGCGCGATACCCCGCTCCGGATCGCCGCTGCCATTCCGTACCCGGTCATCCCGCCCGAAATTCCTGAAAAATTCAAAATACTGCTTCCATCCGTCTGTCCTGCATTATCTGCCAGTCCAAATGCCCCGCCCACAATGTTCCCCAATACTTCCGGTATCTGATCGTAAAAGCTGAACACGGCGATTCCACCTGCCAGCAGATACAGCCCCGCCGATACCGGTACCAGCACCGAAGCCGTCCATCCGATGCGTTTTGCCCCACCAAAGAGCACCACGGCAGTCAAAACTGCCAGTATGATACCGGTTCCAAGCGGCGGCAGGGACGCTGCATAGCGCAGACTATCCGCCAGAGCCCCCGCCTGTACCATACATCCCATTCCAAGCGACGCCAGCACGCAAAACAGGGCATAGCATTTTCCAACGAAACAGCTTCCAACCCCATTTTCCAGATAGACATAAGGTCCGCCCCCATACAAAATTCCCAGATAAACCTCCGTATATGCCAGCGCCATCCCCAGAAATGCCGCCGCCCACATCCAGAACACAGCACCCGGACCACCGATCGCCAACGCGGCTGCCACGCCCGTGATATTTCCCGTTCCGACCGTCGCCGCCAGCGCGGTGCAGGTCGTCAAAAGCTGTCCTTTCCCGCCGCTCCCAACCGTCTCTCCCCACCAGACTCTGATATGACGGATCGGAAATCCCCGCAGACGCACCATGCAGAGGACTCCAACCGCCAGAAACAGTCCCAGAAGCCACGGTCCCCACACCATTTTCTGTACGATTCTGAGCGCTTCCATCCGAGCACCTTTCTATATCTATTTTCACTCTATCAAACCAATCTTATGATTTACTATGATATTTTATTCTCCAAGCCGTGATATTGCCTTCCGAGAACTCTCTTTCCATCCACCTTTTCTTACACTTTCTGTAAACATCCGCAAACCCCATGACAAACCAGACCGGCAGTGCTACAATAAGCATATCGGACAGGCGGACAAATTTCCAAATCTCTGTCCTTCTGGAAAGGATGAAAACAATATGCCAGGTTTTACCACGCACTATATATTCGGCATGAAAGCATACAACGATATGCCGTTCACACCCTTAAAACACACGATCGCCAAATACCGCTGGCTCTACCAGCTCGGTCTGCAGGGACCGGATATGTTTTTCTATAATATCCCGATCCTGCGCCACCGCGATTACCGCAACGTCGGTTCCTATATGCACGAACACAAGGTAAACGCCTTTTTTGAGTGCTGTCTGCGCCGTATTGGAACCATCCGCTCGCGCCAGCAGCAGGAGGAAGCCATCTCCTATCTGGCCGGATTTATAAACCATTACATTGCCGATTCGATCTGTCATCCTTACGTGTACGGGCGCATCGGCTATCCAGTGGATGCCCCGACCTCCATGCATCACGGGATGCACGCACATCTGGAAAACGAGCTCGACGCGATCCTGCTCTGGAAATATAAAAAAAAGAAGCCGTCCGAATTTAACCAGACCGCCACGATCTGTCTAAATGGACAGGAAATCCAGTTTATTTCCCATTTCCTGGCTTCCTGCATCAACGAAACCTATTATCCGATCACCTACCGCAACAACTTCCAGGTTACTCCGGCGATGGTGCACCGCTCCATCTGGGCGCTGCGCTTCGGCTGCCGGACACTCTCGGACAAGAACGGCAAGAAAAAATTCGGCATTGCACAGGTCGAATCCATCTTCGTCAACCACCCAGTTGCTTCCGCGAAAATGGTAACGGACTCCGTAACCGACTACCGGAGCAGCTGTAACCTAAACCACGAAGCATGGGGCAACCCGTGGGATCCGACCCGCGTCTCAACCGCCTCGTTTGTTGATCTCTTCCATGAAACATTGGACAAATGCAGCCGTGTCTATGCGCTTTTAAACAGCGCCGTCACAGACAACATGCCGTTAGATAAACAGGATTTATCGCCGCTTCTGGCTGAACTGGGGAATGAGTCTTATCACAGCGGACTACCTGTTGAGTGAAAACACGTACTTCGGTTCCTGGTAAATAAAAGCTGTCATATGAAGAACACTCATCTGTTTCTCATATGACAGCTTTTTTGATCACTTTTCTCTTAATTATACACAGAAAATATCCCGTGTCTGTGCAGACAACCTCTTATTCTGCGTTCTCTGTCTCTTCCTCCGCCTCAGTCGTATCGTACTCGCCTGCTGCTTCTTTCTCTTTCACCTTGGAAATCAGCTCTTTGGTATCCGGAAGTTTGAAATCTGCGCCAGCCTCATAGGAACCACTGATAAACCATGCGTCCTCGTTATCCTGGTCGCTCTCCGGAACGATGCTGTAGGACAGTGCATACTGTTTCCACAGTCCGCCGTAGGAATCTTCACCAGACATCTCAATCGAGAAGTCCTGGGTGTGGACAATGTCGTTGAATCCCTTGATTAAATCTTCCGCATAGGTTCCTATCTGATCATCCGGCAGATCATCTGCCACTACCCAGATCAGCATGATCTGTTTCTTGTTCGGCTCCATATAGAAATGGAAATCGCGGCCGTACTCGTAGGTACTTGTATCCTTGAACATGTCTTCCGCGTCCGTGCTGACCTGTGTCCAGTCGATCTCAACATTTTCCTGGGTCTCAAAATTCGGATCTCCGACTACCGTCTCAGAAGTCGGTTTTACAATCGTACTCTCCGTGCATCCGCTGAGCAGCGCCATACACGCAACCATCATTATCAGAAGTTTTTTCATCGTGTTCTTCTATCCCTTCATTCACTCATTCACAGCCGGAACCAGCCCGAACCGCATGGCTATTATATAATATCGCCTTTTGTTTTTGTAGTCATTTTAGAAAAATTCAAAAAATCTTCATACTTTCCAAAATTTCCCGTAAACAATCCATCTGGACCATTTTACCGCCATTTAGCGCATCCAGGTTGTCAATCCAAATCCTCAACCGTAAGCTCTGTGTCATCCTCCTGCACACCCTGCTGTGTTTTGGCATCCTCTGCCTCTTTCTGTGCAGGTTTTTCTTTCAGCGGCTTCTTTTCCGTGGAACCAGTTCTTACTTTTCCACTCTCTGCCAGCCGGGACGCGGCTGCATCTGCCGCCGGAACCTGTCCTGAACCAGATCGCACATCCATGTCAGACTCCGCCTGCTCTGTGCTCTCATCTGCCTCCGCTGTGCCAGGCGCCCTGTAGGACGCGCCCATCCGCTTTTCAAGCAGTTTTTCAAACTCTTCCCGCGAACAGCCGATCTCCTGCAGACGCTGTCTTCTCCGTTTTCTCCGCTCCTCCTGGCGTCTCTTTTCTTCCTGACGACGCTGGTAGAACAACCATACAAGCGCCGCACACGCCGCTGCCAGAAGCACACTGACGACCACAATCAGCACCGTTCTCACCGATACTTTCGGAAGTTTCGGCAGGGTCAGGTGGAACGAAGATTTCGCCTGCTTCGGTTTTCCGGACGCGCCTGTATTGGATGCTGCCGGATCCGATGCCGTATTTCCGTCATCCGAAGCCGTTTCCCCGTTTGCTGCCGCTTCTGCCGCCGATGCGCTGATCAGATACACCTGTCCGATCTTGCGGTCGTTGTATTTGTAAGAAAGCAGTGCCACCGCGCCCAGCGGTGCATCCTCCGGCAGATCCGTTACCACCGTCTTCTCCGCATCCGCAAACGAAGCATCCTTCGGGATCGTGATGACTGCCGACGTATCCATCGATAAATCGGACGGCTGATAGCTATTGTCTCCGATCTGCACCGGCTGATCGCCGCTTGTGTATGCCGTCTCATTTTCCGAAATATTTACATTTTCAAACCGTAGAAAGCCGAAATCCAGCAATGCAATCGTATCCTGATAATGGGTCGCCTGCGTACTCTTCATCGTGACCGCGATCTGGCGTCTATCATCCTTGATCGCATAGGTAACAAGTGTCTGCCCGGCAATCGATGTGTAACCGGTCTTTCCGGCCACCGCATATGGATAATAGTTCGGACTCTCTGTGTCAGTCGTGATAAGAAGCTTGTGCTCCGGCTGGATGGTCACACCGTCCGGATTGTTCTTCGTCGCCGGTAATCGGTAGCTCTTATCCTTACTGATCGTTAAAAGCGTGTCATTTTTATACGCCGCCGATGCGATCAGCGCCATATCATACACAGAAGTGAGCTGTGTGTCGTCATTCAGACCGGACGGATTCGCAAAATGGCTGTTTTCACAGCCAAGCTCCGCCGTCTTCTCGTTCATCATCTTCACAAAACCGTCGCGGCTTCCGCCCACATGCTCCGCCAACGCATTCGCCGCCTGGTTGGAAGAACGCATCAGCAGCAGGTAGAGACAATCGCGCACCGAAAGCGTGTCGCCCTCCTCGATGGCGTTCTTGTTTCCGCTGCCATCTTCCACGTTGTAAACGGCATCGTGGGAAAATGTGACCGTATCATCCAGACTGCTGTTCTCAATGACTACGAGCGCCGTCAATATTTTCGTGATACTTGCCGGTGCCTTCTGCACATGGATGTTCTGCCCGAATAAAACCGCCCCGGAGTCCGCATCCATGACAATGCCTGCCTCCGACTCGATCCCCGTATCCGAGGGCCAGTCCGGCTTTGCAAATGCCGTCATCGGCATTCCGGCAGCCATCAGTGCCGTGATCATCAAACTTATCAGTAAACGTCTTAATCTCTTCATACGATTCCTTCCTGTCAGCTTTCCTTTTCCGGAAATCCTTTTGTATCATGAACGATATAAATTGGACGATCCTTCAATTCTGTAAACAGGATCGCGATATACTCCCCGATAATTCCCACAATCACGAACAGCATCGCGAACATAAAGCATAAAAGCACTACGATCGTCGCGTAACCATTGGGCGTTCCCTTGACCGCCCACTCATAAATCGTTTCCAGCATCACGAGCAGCCCCAGAAAGCCCACGATAATTCCCGAGTAAATGCCGAGCTTTAGCGGCAGATCCGAAAAGCAGAGAATCGTATTGATCGAAAATTTAAATAATTTCCGGATGCTGTACTTGCTCTCGCCCGCCACCCTGGCTCTCGCCTCATACTCGATGGTCGTCCGGTTAAATCCGATATTCTGCACATAGCCGCGCAGAAAACGCACTTTTTCCCGGTAATTGGTCTTTAACACCTGCGCCGCATTGGCAGTCAGCGCAAAGAAATCGGATGCGTTATTTTCCAGCTTCACATCTGAAATCTTGTTCAAAAATTTATAAAAAGCAGAAGACGTCAGGTTTTTGATGAATCCAGCCGATTTATTTTTCGTCCGGACCATGTTGATAACCTCATAGCCCTCTTCGAATTTTTCGATTATCTGCGCCACACATTCCGGCGGATGCTGCAGATCGGCATCCATACACACGATGCCCTCCCCGCTGCTGTGGTCCAGCCCCGCAAGCATCGCCGCCTCATGGCCAAAGTTACGGGAAAAGTTGATCACACGTACCCGCGGATCCGCTGCTGCCAGTTCTGCCAGAATCTGCCCCGAGGCGTCCGCACTTCCGTCGTTGACAAAAATCAGTTCGTAATTCCACGGCAACGCCTCAAAAACCGGAGTTGCCTCCCGATAGAACTCATGCAGCGCCTTTTCCTCGTTGTAAACAGAAATCACGATCGAGATCGTCTTTGGTTTCTGTCCGTTCATATTTTCCATCCTGTTCTGCATGGTTGACTGTCTGGTTTCATTTTTCTTCTTATCTTCCATGCTGTCTGTCCGTTTTTTCTTATCTTTCTTACTCATATTTCATCTTTCAATTAAGCATCCGGGTCATCCAAAATTTCGATCGCTATCGAAGAATGTGCCGGAACCCGTTTTTCCACCGGCGGCAGCGTCATATAGTCGCCGTAAATCCACTCCAGCACATGCTCATAGCCCACCGGCACCATCAGCTTTGTATCCTCAAACGGCAGATCCACCGCGTGCTCGCACCATGCGCCCTCCAGCGTTACATAGAGATAATCCGGCTGGTAATTGCTGTAATACCAGTGTTTCGTCTTCTTTTTGCGATCCTTCGCCGCTGCAAGTCTCTGCAGCTTAAATAAAACCGGCATCGGGACAAGGTGTCCCACACCTGCCAGCACACCAACCCGCAGCTTATCCATCAGGCTGTATTTGCTGAAATCAATCTGATCACGGTGTGCGATCGCCATTCCATAAATAACCTTCTGAAGAAATTTTGCGCTCCACGCGCCCACCTTACTATCCGGCAGGCGGTCAAGGACGAACAGATCCACCCAGAGATGGTTTAATTTTCCCTCATAAAACTGCATCTGCTCATTGTCCTCATGGACGCGGCTGTTGTCATAGATGACGCGCGTTGTAAAATCATAAAACACCTTGCCGCCCCGGATCTCCTCCGGGCGCAGCAGGGACATTCCCTCCGGCAGCTCCCGCGGCGCTACCTTCAAAAACATCTCATAATTGGCACGTGTAAATGCCAGATCGACATCATCATCCCACGGGATAAATCCCTCATGACGCACCGCGCCCAAAAGTGTCCCGGAATCCAGCATATAGGAAATCTTGTATTTCCGGCAGATCCGGTCTATCTCCTTCAAAAGGCGCAGATTCGCCCGGTGAACCTTCTCAAGCCCCGGATACGGCGGCAGTTTGACCGCCCTGCGGCTCTCTGATTTTTCCTCATTCATGATGGTTGTCCCCTCATTTTCTCCTGTAACTGTTCATTCTCTGTCACAGCTACTCATTTTCACAGGCATTTTCTTACAGGCAGAGTATCTCCCCACCTGTGAATTACCGCGGTCCCCGTCCCTACTGACGGCATGCCTCACGAAGTGTCTTTGCCATATAATCAATCATTTCATCTGTCATGCCCGGATAAACGCCGACCCAGAAGGTATCGCGCATGATACGGTCGGTATTTTCCAGAGTTCCGGCTACGCGGTAGCCGCAGTTTTCTTTCCGCATCTCATCAAAGCACGGATGCTTGATCAGGTTTCCGGCAAAGAGCATACGCGTCTGCACGCCCTTTTCCTCGACATATTTGACTACCTTGTTCCGATCCACGCCCTCTTGGCAGGTCAGAAGGAAACCAAACCAGCTCGGATCGGAATGCTCACAGGCAACCGGCAGGATATATGCGTCCTCGGTTCCGGCAAGTCCCGCTTTCAGACGGGCGAAATTGTGTTTTCTGCGCTCCACGAAGGATGGAAACTTTTCAAGCTGCGCGCAGCCGATCGATGCCTGCAGGTCGGTCGCCTTTAAATTATATCCAAAATGGGAGTATACATATTTATGGTCGTAGCCAAGCGGCAGCTCACCATACTGGCGGTCAAATCGGTGACCGCAGAGGTTATCGCAACCGGACGGGCAGACACAGTCGCGTCCCCAGTCGCGGAAGGAACGGATAATCTTGTTTAAAAGCGGATTGTCCGTGTACACGGCGCCGCCCTCGCCCATCGTCATGTGGTGCGGCGGATAAAAGCTGGACGTTCCGATATCTCCGATCGTACCGGTAAAATGCCACTCGCCGTTCAGCTCATAGCGGCTTCCGAGGGCATCACAGTTGTCCTCCACCAGCCACAGGTTATGACGGTCACAGAATTCTTTTACCTTCTGTAAATCAAACGGATTTCCCAGTGTATGGGCGATCATAACCGCTTTCGTCTTCTCTGAAAGCGCCGCCTCCAGCTTATCGGCGTCGATGTTGTATTGTGGAATCGTCACATCCACAAACACTGGAACTGCGCCATACTGGATCGCCGGGGTTACCGTCGTCGGGAAACCTGCCGCAACCGTGATAATCTCATCGCCGCGGCACACCCGGCGCTCTCCCAGCAATGGGGAAGTCAGCGCCATAAATGCGATCAGGTTCGCGGAGGAACCGGAGTTTACAAGGGAACAGTATTTGACGCCCAGGTAGTTCGCAAGCCCCGCCTCAAACTGATCGGTGTAACGTCCGGAGGTCAGCCAGAACTCCAGCGCACTGTCTACCAGATTGACCATCTCATGGTTATCGTAAACGCGGGACGCATACGGAATCCGCTGTCCCTCGGTAAATTCTTTTTTCTGATTATGATATTTATCACAATACTCTGCCACCAGATCGAGAATCTGCTGACGCGCAGCCTCTTTTCCGTCCGACAAGGTTACTTTTTCTTCTGACATGTTTCTCCTCCTGCTTTTGCTACTGCTCTCTGCCGCACCCGTTCTGCCTGCTGCCAGACACACCTTTCGTGCAGCCGCCTGCATCTATCTATTTTTCTTCAAACCGAGCCGCATACGCCCGGATCTGCTCATCCGTCACCTCGCGCATATCCGCTCCGGCAAGCCACTTCTTCGACCATTCCACCGTCGCAGCCATCGCTTCTTCTACATGGAAGTGCGGCTTCCAGCCAAATACCTTTTTCACTTTGGAACAATCCAGTTTCAGAAAATTCGCCTCATGCGGACCTCCGTCATAGCGGTTGATCCAATGCATCCCGCCGCCCCATGTTTCACAGAACAGATCCGCCAGACGTCCTGTATTGACGCAGTCACAGTCATCCGGTCCGACGTTGTAGCAGCCCGCCAGCTCCGCATTTTCCCACTGCGCCTTTGCCACCGTCAGATACAAAAACAGCGGCTCTAACACATGCTGGAACGGGCGCGTCGAATGCGGATTCCGCACGATGATCGGCTCTTTCTTTTCCGCTGCGCGCACGCAATCCGGCACGATCCGGTCCGCCGCAAAATCACCGCCGCCGATCACATTGCCAGCACGACAGGTTGAGACGGCGCAGCGGCCGTCCGTGAAGAACGACTGCTTATAGCTGTGTGTCACCAGCTCCGAACAGGATTTGCTATTGGAATAGGGATCATAGCCGTCCAGCGGGTCATTTTCGCGGTAACCGTACTCCCATTCCTTATTTTCATAAACCTTGTCCGTCGTCACATTGACGAGAGAGCGGACGGATTCACACTGTCTGGCGCATTCCAGCACATGAACCGTACCCATGACATTCGCCGCATACGTGCCGACCGGATCCCGGTACGACTCGCGCACGATCGGCTGCGCTGCCAGATGGAGTACAATCTCTGGCTTCGTCTCATCAAACACCTGTTTTAAATGGGCAAAATCGCGCACATCCCCATCCACATGGTGAATCGTCTCCCCCAGATGCAGGATCTCAAACATCGACGGCTCGGTCGGCGCTTTCAGCGCATAGCCGGTTACCTCCGCCCCCGCCAGATGGAAGATGCGGACCAGCCAGCTTCCCTTAAAGCCTGTGTCACCGGTCACAAGGACCCGTTTTCCTTTATAAAAATCAAGAAGTTCCATGGTTTTCCTCTTTTTAATTAATTTCGTGATTTCATCACTCCATTATCTTTGCTGAGTGCTCTTATTATATTTCTCACCCGTCCACTCACGAACCCGCGCTATCGCGCTCTACCGCCCTGCTTCGCATGGCTGTTCGTTCGTTAATGGCGCAAGAAAAGAATATGTCTGCTTCGCAGCCGCATTCTTTTCTTCTGCGCTCATTATACCATACTTTCTTACAGGATTTGTGTATATTCCTTGAATTTTCCCTTACAGTATATTATTTCCACAGCTTCCAGGGCGCATTGCCTTCCTGCCACATCTGTTCCAGCTGCATCTTGTCACGCTGGGTATCCATACATTTCCAGAAACCGTCGTGGCGGTATACCATCAGCTGTCCGTCCTTGGCAAGCTGCTCCAACGGCGCTTTCTCAAAGACGGTATCATCGCCCTCGATATAGTCAAAGACGCCCGGTTCGAGTACCATGAAGCCGCCGTTGACGATCTTGCCGTCATCATCGTTCTTCTCACGGAACTCGCGGATGTGTCCGTCGCTGTCAACATCCATGACACCGAAACGCTGTCCGATGTTGACGCCGGTCAGGGTCGCGATCTTGCCGTGCTGCTTGTGGAATGCCACCAGCGCGTCCAGATCCACGTTGGAAACGCCATCGCCGTAGGTCAGCATGAACGTCTCATCCCCAATGTAATCGCGGATACGTTTGATACGACCGCCCGTCATCGTGTGCAGTCCGGTATCGACCAGCGTCACGCGCCACGGCTCGGAATAATTGTTATGCACCTGCATCTCGTTCTTCGCCAGATCGAAGGTCACATCCGACGTATGCAGGAAATAATCGGCAAAATACTCTTTTACTACATACTGTTTGTAGCCCAGACAGATCACAAAATCATTGAACCCATACTGGGAATAGTGCTTCATGATATGCCAGAGAATCGGCTGTTCTCCGATCTCGATCATTGGCTTTGGTTTTAAATGGCTTTCCTCGCTGATTCGTGTGCCGAATCCACCCGCTAATATTACAACTTTCATTGCGCTTCTCCTTCTGTCCATTATTTTTATCGAAATATATTCAAATGGTTTTCTTCCAAAATTCTCATCGCATCCCGCACTGCATCCGGGTCGTTATGCAGGTAGGTTTCCAGATCCTCATCGCTCGCCGTCCGGTAATTCAGTCCCAGCTCCCTTGATACCTGTAAATATGCTTTCCGGTACGGCGCTGTCCGGATTTCTGCCCGGGTTGTCCATGCATTTCCAAAGACCGTCAGCACGGTAAATGCCAGCATACAGACCTTTAAAAGTGTGCGGGCTGCCCGTTTCTCCGGCACGCGTGTTTTCGCCTTATCTGCCTCTGTTTCCTGCGCCTTTTCCCGGCACATACTCCAGACGAGTGCAAACGTAAGCAGAATTCCTACAATTCCCATCTGATACTGTATCTCGTATCGCGAGGACATCCCGTACTCGTCCTTCAGGAAAATCCACCGCGCCGCCAGCACCAGCAGATGGTTACAGCCGCCGCTGAGAACCAGCAGAAGCGGAAAAATAGTCTTTTTATAAAGCTGAAACCGCACATTCAGATACAGTGCCATCAGATACGAAACAAACACTGCCAGCCCCAGCAGATACACCAGATGCAGCCGGACAAACCAGGGGCTTCCTGTCTCCAGCTCCTGAATCTGCGCCACGCCAATCACCGACGATGCCACCGCTTTCAGCAGAAACCGCAGGAAAAAGAGCGGCTGGGCGGCAAATTCCTGAGCGATTGAAACATCCGTCACTGCTCCACGGTGCACGTAAACTGCCTGTGAATTGCTCCAAAGATATAATACCATCGCAAGAACCGTTGTCAATGCCCCGATGCACCAGGTTCTCCGGCACTTTCGGCTCCAGGAGCGGCTGCTTGTTTCAGCACCCCCGCGCCGATCCGCCAGCCACAGTGCGCCGTATGCCAGCACCAGAATCACCGCATAGCCGCCGCTGTACGGTCCTGCCACCAGCACGACCAGCAGGATCGGCAGAATTGCCAGAAGCACCCGGTCAGACATATTCCGGCACCGGGTCGCCGCTGCATGGTCGAGGACTGCAAAATGGAATAAAAATCCGGAGATCGACAGAGTGCAGACCCAGCCGGTCCCGTTCGTCATCATTTCCCATTTATTCAGACTGAAATATACAAACTGAATCAACAGGAAGGAAAGATAGCCGACCGAGCGGTTCCGCTCTGCGTAGAGTGCCAGCACCGCCGCGCCCGCACCCAGGCTCAAAACACCCAGAATCATGTCAAAATACGTATTATAGCCAAATAGTTTCACATTGATGATGCGCCCCAGATACGTGATCGGAACGCGCGTCAGGATATCCGGTACAAAGAATTTCGCCGGATTTGTCACATCCGGCAGATACGAATTGATCAGCCGGATATAATCCGAATACGCCACATTGTCCGAGGCATGAAATATATACCAGATATAAAATAAAATCCCCAAAATAACCGGAAGTCCTAAAAATACACGGCGTTTCATCCGTTTCTCCTCTTTAAAATGCTCAGCTGGTTCAAGTAAAGTTCAAATAACTGACGGTGTTTCTTCGTAATAACCTCCAGAATCACACCACTGATCCACAACAGGAACGAAATCACATAGAGCCCGGAACACGCGATCAGGGTCGGGAACTTCGGCACCATGCCGGTTGCCAGATAGCCGCTGAGCACCGGCGCGAAAAATGCCGTTGCAATCGCAAAACAAATGAGTCCCAGCCATCCAAAGAACGCAAATGGCTTGTAATCCCGGAAGAGTCTCGCGATCGTGCGTAGCACTTTAAATCCATCCGAAAACGTATTTAACTTTGACACACTTCCCTCCGGGCGGTCACGGTATCCAACCGGGATCTCCACCAGCTTAAAGTTCTTGTCCAGCGCATGAATGCTCATCTCCGTCTCAATCTCAAATCCGGTCGAAAGAATCGGGAAGCTCTTGACAAATTCATAGTTAAATGCGCGCGCGCCTGTCATGATATCCTTGATATTGCTCTTGAAAATCAGGTTGATAAGCCCACGCACCAGACGATTTCCCGTATTGTGGAACGGACGCTTATTTTCGGTAAAATACGTCGAAGAAAGGCGGTCGCCGATGACCATATCCGCTTTTCCCTGTAAAATCTGATCTGCCAGCTTTCTCGCGTCCTCCGCCGGGTAGGTATCATCGCCGTCCGTCATGACATAGCACTCCGCGTCAATGTCGCGGAACATGCTGCGGATGACATTTCCCTTGCCCTGCTGGTATTCATAGCGCACAACCGCGCCTGCCTCCCTGGCAATCTCATCCGTGTGATCCGATGAATTATTGTCATATACATAGATTGTTGCCTCCGGCAATGCCTCGCGGTAGTCCTTGACCACCTTGGCAATCGTCTGGCCTTCATTATAACACGGAATTAATACCGCTATCTTGTCCATTTTTCTCCTCCCGTTTTCACTCTTCCACCGTTTTGGCGGACCATTCCGGATTGATCACAACAGCCCGTTTTGTCTCAGCTGTACTTACCAATTCCAATTTTATCTCTCTCTGAAGCCCTGTCAGATCAAGCTGTACTTCCATCGGTTCATATTCCTTCTGTCCCGCCTGGATCACAGCAGCCGTCCGGCTGTTTGTCCCATCCGAGGCGATGATTTCCACTTCAAATGGCTGCTTCAGCACCCAGTAGTCCGGATCACACAGAACCGCCCGGATAGTCGGATGATCGTCCCCGCTGGTATTCTCCCAGCGCCATTCTGGTACTTCTTTTTCCGGTTCCTGTGCATCCATGAAAATCTCCTGTGTGCGGTACCAGCAGTTTTCGCGTCCATGCGCCATCTCAAGCCCTGCCAGCGTAAAGGACTGGCTGCCCTGCAGGATTGTTTCCTGATACTCCATATCATGCACGTACCATCCCGCCTCATTCATCCATTCCAGATAGCTTTCCAACGTCTCAAGTCCCTGCGGGATCATGTCATAGACGCCCTCGCCTGCCTCCATCGCCGCCTCGATTTCATCGATATAGGCGTCTTTCTGCTCCGAAAGCTCATTGACGATCGAATACCGGTTCCAGACCGGCACATCTTCGCCCGCAAGCCGCGCATAACTTCCCACATCCGACCAGGTCAGGAAAATGCGGTCAATCTTGGAACGTTCTTCCGGTGTAAACAGCTGATGATCGTGAAATACGTAAGGCAGGTTGCTGCGGATACTCTCACGGCTCACCGCCCGCATCGCCCATTCCCCGCCGTTCCAGACACAGGTGTAAGCATCGTAAGCGCGCCCGGCGTAAACAACTATAAACATAATTGCAAATATAACGCCGCCTGTCAGCCTGGGAGAAATGGAAGCCATTCCCTGCAGCACCAGGCACCCGCAAAGCATTCCGGCAAATAAGATTCCGCCCATAAAATAGCGGCTGTGCCCCGTCGTTGCCGCCCAGAGGACAAAGGATGCGGCATACAGCAGAAATAAGGTTCCCGTCCTGCTGCTGACCCGCTTCCAAATCCAGCAAAGCCCGGCCCCCGCCGCTCCCAGATACATCAGCGCCAGATCCAGGTTGTATTTCGCCGGAATCTCACTCAAGCGGTAATCTGGATGCCGGATCATCGAATATGCCCACAAAAGAAATTCTTTTATATTGCTGGGTCCCCATCTCGGATCCTTAAAGTCCGTTTCCCCAAAATACGGCGAATGAAACAGGCTGTTATAATAAGGATAAACTGGATTTTTCATCGCTATCCCATTATAAATCAGGTACACGCTGACGGGAATCACCCCCGTCACCAGACACCCCAGAAACAGCTTCGGTGTCAGGTACTTCCGGATTTTCCACAGATACAGAAGCACCAGCGGCACCAGATACACGATATTCGTCATCTTGAGGCAGAACAGGATTCCACCAAACAGGCAGAATAAAACCGCCTCGTGCTCCCGCTTCGCCTCATCCAGCCCGCGCAGAAGCAGAAATACCATTTCCAGCAGAAACGGCAGCGCCAGAAGCTCGACCATGTAGCTGCCGCTCTCCTGAATCAACTCCAGGCGGCTGACAATCAGAAATGCCAGTACCGGCGCAAGATGCTTCGACCAGCTGCATTTTCTTTCCAGCCGGTCTGCCTCCATGCTCAGGAACACCGTTACCTGCCGATAAATCACAAGCATCGCCAGTGCGTTTAACAATGTCCCCATCCGAAGCCCCAGAAGTGCCCGGAATGGATAAAACATCCGGTCGCCCAGCCGGAAACCGAACATCTGGAACCGTCCCGGTATCACATGATAATGAAGGTTGTCCACAAATCCGGGAATCTGCGACAGCAGGTGATAGTTCTGCGTATCATAGCTCTGATCCGGGGCAAATCCCTTGACCGAAAAGAACGCCAGGATGAACAAGCTTCCCGCTATAAAAAACGGGCTCACTCCCGCATGGTCCCATTCAAATCTTCCGATTGCCGCCATGACAGCGCCGCATAAAACGAGCGCTGCCGCCCGCGACAAAATCGTTCCCTGTGGTACATGTAAAAGCCATGCCAGAAGATCCAGCACTTCCAGCCACCAGATAAAAAGCGTATAGGCAAGCAGCACTGCAAAACTGCGGGTAGTGACTCTCCATTTTGCCGTTTTGTCTGCCGGCCTGTTTCCAAATAACATACTTTTCCCTTGTAATCATCCAGTTTTCTTCATGAACCTGCTGAATCATTACTTCCTTTCCATGAAACAAAATATATCTTAAAAGAAATATTCTTCCAACATCAGGCACAGTGCATGGTACACCGGAAGATGCAGCTCCTGAATCTTAAATGTCTCCTGCTCCGGCACGACAATCGCAGTGTCGCTGTACCCACGGATCCGCCCGCCGTCGCGTCCCAGAAGCCCGATAACCTTAAGCCCCTTTGCCTTTGCCGTCACGGCTGCATACAGGACATTTTTTGAATTGCCCGAGGTTGAGATTCCGAGGAACACATCCCCCTCTTTTCCATATCCAAGCACCTGTTCCGCGTAAATCATGCTGCCGTCCACATCATTCATAAATGCGGTGGTCAGTCCTGCATGGCCAGTCAGCGCGATCGCCGGAAGTCCCTGCTGCAGCTTTTCAGAAAGTTCCGCTCCCATCTGCGGGTCTACCGTTTTAAGCGCCGCCTCTATCTCCGCCGAAACTAGGCGTTTCTTCACAAACCCCTTCATCAGCTCGCCCACGATGTGCTCCGAATCCGCACAGCTTCCGCCATTTCCGGCAATCAGAAGTTTTCCGCCGCGCTCATAGCACTCCTTCAGCGTCTCATACGCAGTGCGAATATCCGCTTTCACCGGTGCAAGAACCGGATAGCGGCTGATCAGTTCGTCCAGATACTCGTATTCCTTCATGATTTCTATTTCCTCCTGTCAGGTTTTTCGATGTCTATTGAGCTTCTGCATCATAAAATAAATACTCCCGCTCAAACATTTCCAGATTGTTCTGCGCTTCTTCCTCCGGCACCGCTGTGTCGGATACACGCGCAAGCATATTTCCATTTTCAAAAAACAGATCGGTCAGGCTGCCGCTGTGGATCAGCTCCCGCAGGAGATCCAGACTCCACTCCCAGCTTCCCGGTCCCAGATAGCCTGCTTCCGCGTAGACATAATCTGTCTTCGCATACGCCATATAGGTTTCAAACGCCTCCGGCGAGTTGACGAGTTCGACGTTGCCCCACGGTGATGTAATGTCCTTATACGACTCCACATTGCACGGGAACTGCAAACAATACGGATGCGTTCCAAATGCGATCACCCGGTTTTCCGGATTCTGCGACACTTCCTGCCAGATCAGCGTATTTCCCTTTTCCTCCATCCGCGCCTGTTCCTGCGCCCGATGGTTGACACGCCCTTTATTCAGAAAATGAATCTCCGAAAATCCGGCCGTCCACGCCCAGCTGCTGATCGCCGTGACAATCAGATTTAATACCAGCAGCGGCGCCAAGCACTTCGACGCGACCGGATAAAAGCCGATTTTCTTAAAATACTCCATCGCCCGGCATGCCCCCAGAATCAGCATAGAATACAGAAGCATGAAATAATTTCCGTCGATCTGGTAAAGCATCGACAGGCTGATCAGGCTGACGATCACAAATGGGAAGAAAATTACCAATGCCGCGTTCCAGATATGGGACTGCTCATCTCCCTTTTTAGACAAAATCCCATAAAGCACCAGCATCACAATCAGCACCGCCATCAGCGAGGTTCCCCACGCCAGAATTACATGCCCCATATCTTCACCCTGCGGCTGCATCAGCATCTGCCAGATGCGCCGCGCCAGCACATGAAGCGTTGATTCCTCCTGATAATTCTGCGGCAGCTCCGAGGTGGCAAATGGGTATTTCATTTTAAAACCAAACCATGCAAAAATCGAAGTAAACACCGAAGTGACCGGCATTCCCGTGATCTTCATCGTCCGCGCCCAGATACCAACCAATGCCCCAAATGGCAGGCATAAGGAGCCAATCAGGCGGACTATATGGTGAAACAGGTCAGCCGCCGCCCCGCGCTCATGAAACCAGAACCACAGAAGGTACAGCCCCATCATGCCAAATACGGCAGTGGAAAAGACCAGGGAGGTCGGCTTCATCGTGAGGGACAGGAAATAGGAACCGGCTGCCCCGGAGAGGAATATCCAATGATTTTCATACACATGAATATACTGAAAGAAACATCCCAGCATAATAAGCTGCAGCAGCCACGTAATCAAATCCGCCTTGGCTGTGAGCGCCATATTCATGATGCCCGGCACCGAAACCGTCAAAACAGCTGCCATAATTCCCGGCAAGACGCTGCGATACGTTAGTTTCTTCCCTGTCTCCTGCTTTCGATTACTCGTCAGCAGTTTCGCATTCCAGACCATCGCCCCAATTCCCAGGACTGCCAACCAGAGGTTAAAGAACGTCAGGTAGCTGTGACTCGCCAGATCGCAGAGCGGCAGGGTCAGCACCTCAAAGCCCTTCGAATACACATAGACCATGCCGACCAGCCCCGGATTCTCATAAAGCCCGGTTCCGCCTGCCACGATATACTGGGAGCGAACGCCATACCAGAGTGTATCAAAGTCGAGTGCGATATTCAGGCGTCCCACCTGAATCAGGAACATCAGGGCACACCAGCCAGCCGCCAGCGTCCATGCCCGGCGCACCCGGCGCGGTATTTCCCGCGATACCCCGCTGCCATCCAGCATCCAGGAAAGCGTCTGCCATCCCATGATGCACTGGCAGGAAATCGAGGAAAAATCAAAGCCCAGCGCCGCCGCACCCAGAGCATAGACGCTCAGGCGCATCCAGGCGATTTTTCCAACGCCAAGGGCAGAAAGGAGGCAATACACAACGATTGCAAAGGAGGCGCCAAAAAGGAAGTCCATATAAAAAGAAAAATAAGACCGCTCCCAGACCGTTCCCCTGAAAAACACCCGTTTTCTCAAAAACCGCCCGATCGCCAACAGGCTAATCAGATACACCGCCGACACCACCATCGGCAGAAATACCACATGAATCCAGGAAAACACCAACACAACCGCCGTCAGCCAGTACATCCGGCTGCGTCCGCGCTTCAAAAGCGCCAGCCCCCCAAAGATCAAGACTGCCAGAATCGCAATCTCCACATACATCCGTTTCGATTCCGTGAAATGAATGTAATCCGCAAAAAAACCATTTCCCGTAAACAGCGTTTTCGCCGGAATCAGAACCGCCGCCACGCAGAACAGCACCAGAAAAAGACCAGCCATGCGCACGGCTGCGTCTGGTCGTCCGTTTTGTCTCTGATTCTGCATGTCGATGGTTCCTCTCTTTCTAGTTTATGTACTCCCGGAATCTTTTTGTGAGCCGCATTCTATATACGCCCGCCTAAAATCCCGCGCACCGCATCCAGCAGCGTCTCCGCATACGCATCATAACCGCCCGCCGGACAGCTTCCGTCCTCTTTTATAAGTCCAGCCGCCCTATCTTCCGCGTGTTCTTTTGCCCCATAGCCAGTTCCGACAAGGACTCCGGTCACGCCGAAGTTTTTTCCTGCCTGCGCGTCGATGCGCTTGTCCCCGATCATATAGGAATGCACCTTATCAATGCCCTCCGGCAGATCTCGCTCTGCCATCTCAAACATTCCCGTCTCCGGCTTGCGGCAATGGCATTTTTTCTTATAAAGTCCAATCCCATGCTCCGGGTGGTGCGGGCAATAGTAGAACGCATCTACGTGTGCTCCGTCACGCTCCAGCACCTCATTCATATAATCATGAAGGATTTTTACATCCGCCTCGGTATAGTAACCTCTCGCCACGCCCGCCTGGTTGGTAATGACGATCACCTTATATCCGGCCTCGTTCAGGAGACGGACTGCCTCTGCGGTGCCGTCAATCAGCTTCAAATCTTCTTTTCGGTGAAGATAATTGACCTCCACGTTCATCGTACCGTCACGGTCAAGGAATACTACTTTACAGTTATCTTTACACATGGAATGTATACTCCTTATCCGGCATCTGCACCTGAATATCACGGTAATCCCAGCGGTCCTCATCGCAGATCCAGCTCTGTGCACCGCGCAGTTCGAAATTCCAATCCATCAGCTGTCCGCCTGCCGCTTCCAGACGGTGCGCCACCTGATGTTTAACGTTGTATGGGCAGTACACAAGAAGGAAGCCGCCGCCGCCAGCACCTAAAAGCTTTCCGCCGAGGGCGCCCGCTTTTTTCGCCTCGTCATAGAGCATATCAATCTGCGGATTTGTGATCTTGCTGCTCATCCGCTTCTTGCTCTCCCAGCCGTAATCCAGGAGGCGGCCGAAATTGTGGAGATTTCCCTTTAAAAGCTCGTCCTTCATCGCATAGGAAAGCGCCTTTACCTCGCACATCGCCTGAAATGCATCCGGTTTCTTATAGTTGCTCACCTGATCCTTGATAATATTCGCAGATACATGGATATTGCCCGTGTAGCATAACAACAGGTTATACTGCAGCTCATTGATAATATCGCGGCGGATGCGGAGCGGGTTTACCACGACGTTGTTGCGTCCGTGAAATTCGATAAAGTTAAAGCCGCCGAAGGTCGCCGCATACTGATCCTGATAACCGCCGGAAATCCCCAGATCGATCCGCTCCACGCCGTAAGCCAGATCCGCCATCGCATAATTATCCAGAGTAATTCCTTTCCAGCGCGCCATCGCGGTCAGAAGACTTACCATGACGGTCGAGGAGGTTCCAAGTCCCGAACCAGCCGGAGCATCACACTGTAAATAAACCTCGCATCCCTGCTTGATATCCATCGCCCGCAGCGCTGCCGTGACAAGATCCAGCCGTCCATCGCAGACGTAATTTTCCTTCGCATTGTACTTGACTGTCATATCAAAATCCAGGGAATGAACCGTGATCTGGTCATCATCCCTCGGAATGATCGAACAATATGCATATTTATTGATAGTACTTCCGATAATGGCACCGCCCTGTTCTACACAGAATGGTTCTACATCCGTACCGCCGCCGCCAAAGCTCACGCGCAGCGGCGCTCTTCCTCTGATTACCATGTAATGTCTCCTTTTCTTACGTCCTCCTGAAACCGGAAATAATCCTCCGGCACACCGATATCAATAAAATAGCCATCATTTACGATGCCGCCGAGACGTCTTCCCTCCTGCATCCACCTGGGGATGCACTCATTTTCCAGCGAAACTTTTCCCTCCGGAACCTCGTCCAGCAGCGCCCGCTTCATCAGGTACACACCGCCGTTGATCGTGCCCGCCCCAGTATTGCCGTTTTTCTCATTAAAAGCGGTCAGCAGCCCGTCAGTCAGGCGCGCCGCCCCATAACGGGAAATATCCGGCACACCGCGCAGAACCAGCGCCATCTCCAGATTTTTTTCCTGCTGGATCCGTCTCAAATCGCCGAAATCCATCTGATAAAATGTATCGCCATTCAGGACAAAAAACTGCTCGTCCGTCACATATTTCCCGGCATTCTTGATCGCGCCCGCCGTGCCGAGCAGCTCTTCCTCATACGCATACCGCGCCCGGATGCCAAACCGCGATCCGTCTCCAAAATATTCTTCCACCATGCCGCCCTTATAACCGACGGCAAAAATAATATCATCAATTCCGCTTTTTTTCAGCCCCTGAAGCACATACTCCAGAAACGGCTTACCTTCAACCAGCGCCATCGGTTTCGGACGATCGCTTACCACACTGCGAAGCCGCGTCCCCAGTCCGCCAGCCAGAATGATTGCCTGCATACTGTACTTCCTTTCTGTCTGTTGTTTCCAACTCAATTTTTACTGTTTTTATACTGAAAGATACAATTTTTACTTTTGTCAATCTGTCAACCGCTATTAAGTCCAGTTTAACTTATATATCTTACCACATTTCCCTAATGATTTCCACTAGATAGGGCGGTTTTATGCTGCTCCAACTCCTGTTACTGTTCACACATGTGTGCCCAGTAACGGGAGCTTGTCAATGCTTCGCATTCCAAATCGGCATGATTCGACAGATTTTTTTATTTGGCAGACACTCTGTTCCGTGCTACAATCTTGGTTATAAATTGGGATTTGGAGGAAATGCATATGGCACGTGATATGACAAAAGGAAATATAACCGGACACCTGATCACCTACGCGGTTCCGCTGGTGTTCGGCAACCTCTTCCAGCAGCTCTACCACACGGTCGATTCGGTAGTCGTCGGACAGTTCTACGGAAAAGAGGCGCTGGCGGCAGTCGGTGCGGCGGGTCCGATCATGAATATCCTGACTTTTCTGATTGTGGGACTGTCACTCGGCGCATCGATTTTGATGGCAAGCTACTTTGGAGCAAAAGATTACCAGCATTTGAAAGATGAATTTGCGACCTCTGTACTCTCCGGACTGCTTTTGACCATCGTGCTCTCCGGAATCTCACTGGCCGGAAGCCGCCTGTTTATCCGCCTGACGCAGACGCCGGAAGAGATATCGGCGCAGGCATCCTTGTATTTGCAGATTATCTCGCTGGGTCTTATTTTTACCTTTTTTTACAATATTTTCTCCGCCGCCCTGCGTGCGATCGGAGATTCCAGAGCGCCGCTCTATGTCCTGATCCTGACGACCATTGTCAATGTATTTCTGGATGTATTCCTGGTTGGCATCTGCCGCCTCGGTGTTCCCGGTGCGGCAATCGCTACAATCATCTCGCAGGCAGTCTCTGCGCTCGCCCTCTTTGTCTATATCTGGTCGAAAGTGCCGCTCTTACGGCTCGGCATCCGGGATCTGAAACTGAAAACCTCGATGCTCAAAAAAACGATCGATTTCAGCTCCATTTCCGCCGTCCAGCAGACGATTCTCTACGTCGGCCGCCTGCTCGTCCAGTCCGGCGTCAATGCGCTCGGTGTCGATGCAGTTGCCGCTTTTAATGCCGTCTCCATCATCGACAGCTACGTGCTCGCCCCGGGCGACAGCCTCGCGGCATCTATCACGACGTTCTCCGCACAGAACCTCGGCGCGAAAGAGTATGACCGGATTCCGAAAGGGCTTCGGAAAATGCTGGTGATTGCAGAAATTTATATTATTTTGACAGCGGTGGTCGTGCTGTTCTGCCGTCACCCGCTGCTCGGCATTTTCTTGAAGCCGAATGAAACGGAGGCGCTGCGTCAAGGCATGTCCTATCTGGTGCCGATGGCTAGTTTTTACTTCATCAGTGGTATCACCAATACCTTTCAGGGATATTACCGGGGAATCGGGCACCTGATGATCACCCTGTTCGCGACTCTGGTGCAGATTCCGATCCGCGTTGTGATCAGTTATGCGCTGTTTGGACGGCTGGGAATTCAGGCTGTAGCGATTGGTACGACGATTGGATGGGCTTGTATGGTGGTATTTGAGCTTTTGATGTATCGGAGGTATGGACGGGTGGAAGCGCTGCGGAAGAACGATCGGTAATATAGCTTGCTTTCGCTACATCTGTTCGCCTGTGTCGGACTTACGTCCGCCTCATTCGGACAGATGGCTCAAGATGCGTACAATCGATAAACTGAGAGCCTGCAGCATGACGGCGTAGCTGCCTCTTTTCTTCCTTGAATAACTTTAAATTATCCTTACGCAAGAAAACGATCAGAAGCACATTCCCCTGATCGTTTTCTTTATTATATATAATTTTCTATCTTTTACTATTTTTTATTCAAAATCTTCCTTAATCACATTCCAAGCCGCATCAATACTGAAATGCTCGCGGATATAAACCTGCGTTTTCTCTGCCAGGTCTTCCAGGCGTTTTTCGTCTTTGTAGAGCTCTACGACTGTCTCGGCAAATTCGTCCGGCTGATCCTTGACGAGGAGAACTTTTTCTACATCCGGGATTCCCTCGCTGCCGACGGAGGTGGTGACGATGGGGGCACCGTTATAGATGGCTTCCACCACCTTGCCCTTAACACCTGCGCCGTAGCGGAGCGGTACCACTACAATCCGGCAGTTCCGGTACAGGTCTGCCAGTTCTTCTTCACTTACAAAACCTTTGACGATGATGCCGTTTCCTGGCTGTTCCAACGCTTTGATCTCGTCGGTTACTTTGGAACCTACAATGTAGAAGTTGACCTTGATCTGTTCCCGGATCTTCGGGAATACTTCTTTCGCGAACCAGAGCACCGCGTCTGCGTTCGGCGGATGCGCAAAGCCGCCGACAAACAGGAGTCCTTCCCGTTTGGCGAAGTCTTTGTTCAGATTCTGTAAAAACTCCTCATAGACATATGCCGTGATCGCCTTGACCGGAATCGTCTCATCAACGGCGTGGATCGCCTCTTCTTCGACGTAGGACGGATAATAAGACACCGCCACTTTGTGGAAGAGTGAAAACTCGATCGATTTCCAATATTCGGATTCCTGACGCTTCTTCACATCGCCGGTCAGCTCATACTCGCGGAACTCACGCATAAAATGAAGGTCGTGACCGTAATAAATCATCTTGATATCCGTGTGTTCTTTGATAAAATCCACATATTTTGTCGCGATATGCGGACGGTTCAGATATGCCACGTGGATATCTTTTCCATTTTTCACCAGCCAGTCCCAGATACCGGTCAGGTATTCCTGTCCGTAGAGGACCTCGATCCCCATCTGCTGCAGCGTAGACGTATACGGTTCCTCATGGAGGTAATTATCTCCGATAAATTTAACAACATACCCCTTTTTCAGGAACATTTTCAGGTACTGGAACGTTGTCTTGGAACCAGCGTCTTTGTCAAAGGTCGGCACATAGTGATCGATCACGACAATGATCTTTTTGCCCATGCTGCGCTCGCGTGCGCGGAATGGATTCGGATTGCCGTTGTTGACGCACTGGTTCTTAAACTCTTCTTTCCATTTTTCTTTGAGCTTCTCGCTGTTTTCCACCTGATACCGTTTCAGACCGGTTCCGTTGACATCCGTTCCGTTGGAAATGCCTTCGAAATGGATGACCTTGGATTTTGGCTGGTAAACGACGCGGTAGCCCGCTTTCCGCACCTCAAATGCCAGATCCGAATCTTCGCAGTACGCCGGGGCAAACCGCTCGTCGAAACCGCCGATCTGCTTCCAGAGTGCGGTGGATAAAAGGATCGCTGCGCCGGAAATATAGTCTACATCCTTGACGTAGTTATATTCTGCCTTATCCGGATCGTCGAGGCGGCCGTAATTCCAGCCGGAACCATCGCTCCAGATGATGCCGCCTGCCTCCTGTAAACGTCCATCCGGATATACCAGCTTAGATCCTACCATACCGATGGTGGAGTCAGATTCAATGAGATTTACCAGGGAGCTGAGCCAGCCTTCTGTTACCTGGGTATCGTTGTTTAAAAACATCACATATTTGCCGCGCGCCGCCTTGGCCGCCTGGTTGCAGTTGCGCAAGAATCCCTGATTGGTCTGATTGCGGCAGATCACCAGGTTATCGGCAAACTCCGCCAGATGCTCGGTGGCATCGGTTGAAACGTCATCTGCGATGATAACCTCATAACTCACATCCTTCGTATGCTCCAGAATCGACTGCAGGCACAGATAGGTATAGTGAATCTGATTGTATACCGGAATTACGATGGAAACCGTCGGATTTTCTTCCTTCGGAAGGTGGATTTTTCCGTAGGTCAGGTACTCCTCACCGATCTCAAAATCACCTTTGATAAGGTTCTTTCCTTCCCCGGTCGTGTACATCTTCATCATTTTGCCCGGATGGAGAATCGTCCGTTTCCAGTAGCCGAGCTTCTTGCGGCGTACCGTGCCCTTTGGATAGCACCGGTTAAATGCCTGTCCGAGCTTGCGGCGCACCTTGAAAATGACCGCCTCATGACCATTTAAGTAGGTCAGCGTCTTGCCAAGCTCTGCATTTTCATGGCGCAGATCGGAAATAATAACGTCCAGATTCGCCACGTGGTTATTCGTCAGGCGCTGTACCTCCTGCACTTTGCGGAGTGCCGTATCTTTTTCCGAATTTTCTGCCCGGAGCGCATCCAGACGCTCGTTTGCCCTTGCAAGTTCTCCGTCCACATGAGAAAGATCGGCTAATGTCTTCGTTTTTACCATGTAATCTTCTTGATAGGTGCGCTGGTTTTCCCCGTGCACGTACTCCTGGAAGCCCCGCTCCATCGCCTCGTAAAGCGAAAGCAGCTTCTCATCCGCCTTCACATACTCCGGGAACTGTCCGATAAATTCCCGCTCGGCCTGACCGCCCAACAGGCTCTTATAACGGCGGTAGAAATAAACCAGCGTCCTGTATTTCACAAAGCCAGCCGGAACCGGGAATAAGAAGACCCACTCATAGTCAATTGCGTAGGTTCCGTCCGCCGTCACCAGCATATTTTCAAAAAGGGCGTCAATGTTGGAAGCGCTGTAGCTCTCGTCCGCAAGAACTGCCCCTAAAGAAGCCCACCCGCCGCCATTTTCTGTTTCTTTATCCCGATAGGAATCCAGCTCGCCCAGCGCATTAAATACCTTGATAAATTCCGGTGTCACCGCAAATGGTTTGCGTTCCTCCGGGCGGATGTTGTAGATCTCATCCATCGCAGTCCGGATCGCGGAAACCTCCGCATCCGCGCCCTGGGCAGTCAGAATTTCTCCCAGAAGTTCCGCCCGCGTTTTTCCCTCTAAATACGGAAATACTGCTGTCATTCCCTCGTCCCGAAGCTCCGGTTTTGCCAGTTTCAGGGACGGATTCTGACGGTCAAGCACCTGATATTTTTCTTCGAAGGACTGGATGTGCGCCTTTCCCTCCGGATAGAGCGCCGTCTTCCAGACCTCGCGGGTTCCATTCTTTTCACGGATCTCTGTCCGGATCTGGAAGCAGTCTTCGCGGGTGCGGTTGTATTTCACATAGATAACGTCCTGTGAAGCATTCTCTGCTTCCGGCGCAGCCTGTCTCTGCCAAAACACCAGAAATGCATTCGCAAATTCCGGGAACCGTCCGTCCTCGCAGGCTGCATCGAGCGCCGCCCCCATATCCATCAGCATATACTGCGGACAGTCATAGACCGGTAACACACCGGTCAGATCGCCTTTTTTCGGCAGATAGGCATCTGAAAAAATCTCTCCCGCCGTCCGGTAATCCGGCATCGGATAGTAAAATTCCCCGCCCGGAAGCAGCTGCTTCATTTCGTTCCAGGAAAGTGCGCCTGTCTCCCGCTCTGCGCCTGCCATGTATTTCACGCCAAACCAGTTGGAAGCCGCCGCAATCAAGGTTCCATGAGCAGAAAGAAGCTGTTTTGCGGCTGTCATCTGCGCCGCGCGTCCAGCCCTATCTGCCGCCGTCAAATCCCCGATCAGCACTACATATCCATATGTCCCGCCGCACTTTTCCGCTTCCCTCGCATACGTCTCCACATCCGCACAGACATAGCGGATCTTCGCCACCAGCTCCGGCTCTGTCTGGAAACGACGGCGTACTACCTCCAGATTTTCTTCGGAAACATCCAGCACCGTTACCGATGATAAACGTCTGGCAAGCAGCCCTGTCAGCGCGCCCGCGTCCGCCCCGATCTGCAGCGCCTGCTGTTCCGGGTCAAATTGGCACCAGTCCAACAGGTTTTCCCGCAAATCTGCCAGTGCGTACAGATAGGAAAGCTTCTTATTTTCCCGCAGCGCCTGGCGCCGGTCACTGCCGTATTTATCAAACAGAGCAATCAGCTCCTGATTGATTTTTTTCATCTTATTTCTCCTTTTATCATGCCTGCAGATCTTCCTGTGCCGCCTCATCCGCACTAAGCGACTCCGCCTGCTTCGCTGCCTCTCCGGCCGGCGATAACCTGACTGCTACATCCGGCTCCATGTCGTAGACACCGACCGTATTCTTATTGGAAATAACGGTAATATTGGCCACATCGTAGAGACGGTGGTACACCACGTGCTCGCCGCCCTCAAATCCGGTACAGCTCATGGACAGCAGGTATTCGCCGCCCTGCAGGGTCATCTTCTGCGTAAACGCGACATCGTAAATATCGCCCTCCTTGACCGGATGGACATCCGTTCCCTCAAACAGGGTGTTCGTGCCGGTCAGGTCGGTTCCCTTCTTATCCTTGATCGTATAAGTAAAGATCGGTGCCTGAATCGGTGCATTGAAACGGATGCGCTCGCGGATGGTAAACTCTTCGCCTTTTAAGAGCAGGTTAGTGATATTGCCGCGCGCGTCCACCAGTCCCAGATCGAAGATCTGCGCCCTGCCGTCGCCGTACTCCTCGCGGTTTGCGTTGATCGTCAGCTTGTCGCGCATTAAGCCCGGCTTTTTCGCCGTTTCTCCGTTCAAAGCAGCCGGATTTCCGGTACCGTCCGATGCTGAAGCGACTCCATTTTCTGCGGTGCCATCCACTGCCCCGGAGCCGTTTACATTTCCGGCATCGTTATTTCCAACCTCATTTTCAGATGCACCGTTCTCCGCACTTCCGGCTCCTGATTTCTCCGCTTTTATTACCTTGTCCCCGGAAAAATCGTTCATCACCTCCAGCTCGGCGCGCAGCGCGTCCATCTGTCCTGCCAGAATCTTTTTATAGAGATCGACCATCTTGCCAGCCGAACCCTGTGCGATAAATTCTCCCTTATTGAGCAGCACTACCTTATCGCAGTATTTGATGATACTTCCCATATCGTGGGTTACCATGATGATCGTCGTGCCGTTTTTGCGGATCTCCTCCATGCGGCGGTAGCACTTGGACTGGAAAAAAACATCCCCGACCGAGAGCGCCTCATCGACGATCAGGATCTCCGGCTCGACGTTGATCGCAAGCGCAAATGCCAGACGCACGAACATACCGCTCGAGTACGTCTTGACCGGCTGATAGACGAAATCGCCAATCTCGGCAAAATCGAGAATCTCCGGCAGCTTTGCATCCATCTCTTTTTTGGTATATCCCATCATCGTACCGTTCATATAGATATTTTCGATACCGGTGTAGTCCTGGTTAAATCCGGCTCCCAGCTCCAGCAGCGCCGAAATTTTGCCGCGCACCGTCACCTCGCCGGTCGTCGGCGTGAGAACGCCGGTAATGATCTTAAGGATCGTCGATTTACCCGAACCATTCGTACCGATGATGCCGACCGTCTGACCTTTTTCAACCGTAAAGGAAAGATCGCTCAACGCGTAGAAATCCTTGTGGTATTCTTTATGGCTGACGCTCAGCGATTCTTTCAGCCGGTCGATCGGTTTATCATACAGCCTGTATATCTTGGTCACATTTTTCACTTCGACCGCGTACTTCTCTGCGTTCTCCGCCTCTTGTGCCCCTGTGTTTGTTGTATTTTCAGCAGACATATATCTTTCTCGTTCCTCCTGTTCCACTATTCTCGTAGTATAGCATGTTTTCTATGTTTCTTGCAATTCCTGTACGCAGAAAAACACACCTCTTTCTATGTACTCACGAAAAACATTCGTATTTTTTTGTGAAATGTTTTGTATTTTCTTGACAATATCCAGATGCTATGCAAAAATCATGGCAAAGGAGGATGATTCTATGGATTTTTTAACAATGACAATTCGAAAACAAAAAAATATTGCACTCATCGCACACGACAATAAAAAACGTGAACTCATCGACTGGTGTGAGGCGAACAAAGAGATCCTCAAAAAACATTTCTTATGCGGAACCGGCACAACCGCCCGCATGATTACGGAATATACCGGGCTTCCGGTCAAGGGCTATAACAGCGGTCCTCTGGGCGGCGACCAGCAGATCGGTGCAAAAGTCGTCGAGGGACAGGTTGATTTTATCATCTTCTTCTCCGATCCCCTGACCGCCCAGCCGCACGATCCGGATGTCAAGGCGCTTCTTCGAATCGCCCAGGTTTACGATATCCCGATCGCCAACAATAAAGCGACTGCCGATTTTATGATTACCTCGCCGCTGATGGATGAGGAGTATGAGCATGACATCATCAACTTCCACCAGAATATTAAAGAGCGGGCCAAGACGCTGTAAAAAACACATTCTCCCTTGTATTTATTCTCATTCTTCGGTACAATGGTCGTTACCGTTTATGAGAACAGATACAAGGGAGATTTTTTATGTTGCAGAAATTTTTTAAATACATTTTCCAAAGCATGGCGGGCATGCTGGGAATTTCCGTCTACATCCTCGCAGACACCTATTTTATCTCGGTCTACTCCGGTGCAGATGGTCTGGCGGTCTTAAATCTGATTTTACCGGTTTACGGACTGATCTATGCGATTGGCGCCATGATCGGGATCGGATCGGCGACCCGTTATGCCATCGACCGTGCGCAGGGCAAAAGCGCCAGCTTCTATTTTCTCTCCGCCGTAACCTGGGATATTCTCATCAGCATTCCGCTGGTGCTGGCAGGCATTTTCATCCCGGATAAAATCTTGCAGCTTCTCGGCGCAGACGCGGGGCTGACCGCGCTCGGAAAGCAGTATCTCCGCATTATTCTGACTGCCTCGCCGTTTTTTATGTCCAACTACGCGTTCACGGCGTTTGCGCGCAATGACAGCGCTCCGGCGATCGCGATGCTCGGCTCCATCGCCGGAAGTATGTTCAACATCGTGTTTGACTACGTCTTCATGTTTCCGGCAGGTCTGGGACTGACCGGCGCGGCGCTGGCAACGGCATTCTGCCCGCTAGTGACGATGATCATCTGCAGCACGCACTACCTGGGAAAACACAATCAGGTCGGATTCCATTTCCGCGCTCCATCCCTGCTCCACCTGATCGCCTGCTGCCAGCTCGGCGTATCCGCCTTTGTCGGCGAAATATCCTCCGCCGTGATCGCGATCGTCTTTAATTTCCTGCTTCTGGGGCTCGTCGGAAATGTCGGTGTCGCCGCTTACGGCGTCACTGCCAATCTCTCCGTCGTTGCCATGTGCCTGTTCAACGGACTCGCGCAGGGCACGCAGCCGCTCATCAGCGAGAGCTACGGAAAAGGCGATCACACGCAGAGCCGCCAGTTCCTGACCTGGGGCGTCATCGCCTGCCTGATCGTGGAAGCGCTCATTCTGGTGCTGACCTGGAGCATGACCGATCCACTGATCCAAATCTTCAACCAGGAGCAGAACGCCGAACTTCTGCATTACGCCCACAGTGGGCTCCGGCTGTATTTCCTGGGCTTTCTCTTTGCTGGCATCAACATCCTGCTGGTTGCCTATTTTTCCGCCGTCGCGCAGCCAAAACCAGCCATCGCCGGTTCTCTGCTGCGCGGGGCCGTCGCTATCATCCCTTGCGCTGTCACACTGGCGCGCCTGTTTGGGCTGAACGGTGTCTGGCTGTCTTTCCTGGCGTCGGAAATGATCACTTTCTTCGCTATTTTGCTGCTGGCAAGGTTGGAACATACTTCCAAAGAATTACATAATTTTAAAAAAATTTAATTTTTCCCAAAAAATATTTGATATTTTACATCATGCGTAGTATATTGACAAAAAATCGAACACACCAAAACCGTTGAAACGGAGATCAAAGCAGCATATGCGCGCACAGAGAGTCCGGGAGGCTGAGAACCAGATCGAGATGCAGGCTGCCAAATGGACCTCTGAGGGCGCAGCCAAAAGCTGGATATATTTTCAGCCCAGTACTCTGCGACGTAGGGCATACGTTCGTTGCCGGAGATATGCAGGTATCTCGCAAAGCGCATGGAGTCACTCCATGAATCAAGGTGGCACCGGCGTCCAGAGTGAGATCACGACCGATATCGGCGCGATAGTAAATCTGGTAAAAGAAGAAAGCGATATCCCGTGTGCCGTATATGGCAGAATACGTGAAATCCATGAAAAACGCGATTCGGTAAAAAAGAAAACCGTCTGTAAAAGAATCTTTCATTCTTTCTCAGACGGTTTTCTTTTTCTGGCTTCAGAAGCCTTGTTCTGTCGTAAATGCTTTAGGTTGGTGGTAACTCATCCAATTCTGCCGGATGGTTATAAGCTTGCGAGCAGATTATCCATTACATTTCGCACAGAAACTCTTTTTCTACTTCTGCCTCAGACTCGGTATAACCTAACTGTGCAGCTAAACGATGTACCAGTACCGGCATTGCTTCCTGCTCTAAGGACTCGGAAACTACATGCTTTTCTGCTGGTGTGTTGTAATATGCCTGATATAAATTCTCCTGATATAAACCGTTATTGAATGTTCTTGTTGCTTTCATCATGATAATTACCTCCATCAAATAAAATTATATTTTTTCATATGATAGGCGGAAATCCATTGCAATATTCTTATGATACTATTACGATATCCGTCTGTGAAAATCTCTTGTTTCTTTCGATGGCAATAATATAACACTGTCAAACAAAAAGTACCATCCCCGGAAGTGGTATAAACTTATAAGTTATTTGCAATTATATAAACATAAGTTAATATATGTAATAAGTACCAATTTTGACACCCTGACTATGTACAAAAGTTACAAAAACATCCATATTTGAAATATAAACAAAAACGTCCGGCGGCGATTTTCGGATTTGTGCATCCCGCCTAAAAAAGAATGTACCTTGGCTCATTCGGGCGTCTCGCGCGGTCGCCTGCGAACGGTTCTGGCAGGGCTACGCGGATGGGCGCTGCCTACACAATGCGTGAACGGTGGCTTAACGGGATTCGCGGATTACCTCCTCAATATTTTTGTACGGAACCCGCGTAAAAAGCCCCCGCAGCTCTTCCGCCAAATCCAGTGCCATCGCGATTTTTGTGAGTGACAAAAGGGAAATCTGCCCCGTCGCCTCAAATCGCTTAATTGAGCCATAACTCACCCCACTCATGTCCGCCAGTCTCTGCTGTGAAATAGCGCGGCGTTTCCGGATGTTACGCAGCCGTGATGCCAGTTTCTGATCCAGTTCATCTGCAGTTTCCCAGATAAGTGCTTCCATATTGCTCTCCTGCCTCTCTAAAGATAATGACCTAACATGTCCTGCACACATGTACGAATCTGTTTTATCAGTTCCATGCATCTCGTTTTTTTCATTCCGGCTGCAAGCCCAACTGCAAGCAGCTCCTTCTCACCCGGATTTCGTCCATTGCCATCTACGCTGGTCGTATGTTCCCCATAATATGTGTTGCTGTACGTCAGATCATACGCTGGTCCCAGGCGCCATTGCTCTTCCTCCTCCCGATATATATAAGTAAAATTCTTTGAATGATCATCCCGGTTGTGGGCAAACACATTAAAACACATACGGCGGAACATGTTTTCTATATCTTCTGCCTTCCCGTTCGTCAATATTTTCGTTAATTTCATCAATTGATGGTAATCCAGACTTGGCTGTTCAAAATCCAGTTCTAATAACGCCGCTGCCGTCAGCATATGAACCCGCTTTACCATCCCATTTTCTATTTCCCGATCAAATCGTCTGGTTCCAAAATATCCTTTGCATCGCCTTGAGGGAAACAATCTCGATTCACTCATGACAATTCCGCACTGTTTTGCACAGCACGCATAGTCATACTCCATCTTCCCTGCATCTTTTCCATCTATATGTGCCGGAAATTTAATCAGCCAGTCCTCTCCCTGAATCTGCGTCATAATTTTCGGGCGCGCACCTCCGCTTGTACCGCCCAGCCGGTACAGTTCATCCAGTTTGTCCGAGTATTCGGTATTTAATATTTTCTGGCAGGCCTCCGCAAGTTCGTCCAGATTATCATTTTTCTCCTCAACCGAAAGTTCCCGTTGCGGACGATAGGTCAACGCCCCCATCCCAGATCTTCCCACAACCGCCAGCCGATCTAACACTGTCCAATCGTCTGGCTGCTGCTTATGCGCCAGCAAAAGACGCCGCCAAAGCAGGCGCCCCCACGCATCTGGCAGGCTATCCGCAAACACCCCAAACAAACCTTCAAAATAATCCTTATTTGGAATAAACACCTGCTTTTTCAAAGGCAGTGAAAACGGACTGATCGAAAATCCCTCTTCCAGCCATGCATCATCATACTCAAATGCCACCTTGTGATTCGCTGTTAATGCAAGAGTTCCTACCAGTCTGTCTTCATACATAACCTGAAGTTTCTTTCCTGTCTCCATCCGCCCCATCCTTTCTCCTTTATTATCCCATAAACACAAACTTTGGGGAAATTCTATTTTAATTTTTTCCATTTAAATCATGGATAATATATTATCTATTAATGCTATATTTTATTTGTTTTGTATAATATATTATCCATTTATTTTAATCTATCCACCCCTGATTTTCAAGCCTTCTACCTTCGCTTTTCAAAATTTCCCTCTTTACATCCTCTTCCATTTTTTTATAATAACCCTCGCGCAACAAAATATGGAATCAAGAGGCATAAAAAAAGAATCACCCGAACTAGCACTTTACGAGTGATTCTTTTTATTTAGTTTTAAAAAAACTTTGCAGCCCCTTCCGCCCGGACATCCGGCACCTTACCCGTCCTTCTCCGGCACCTCATCCCGCCAGACAACCGTCTCCACATCCTCAAACAGCTCCTGGTTGCGCTCGACCGTCAGATAGACAAAATCATCCGGCTGGTACTCATCCAGAAGCGCCTCCGTGTATGTGTCAAAAGTCGCAAACACCGTTTTCCGGTACAGCTTCGGCATAAAATATTTAAGGTTCTGGCTAAAGGAATCGCCTACCACCAGAAGTGTTTTATCATTCGGCGAATCCGACTCAAATACTGCAAAGCTGTTGTCCTCGTTCATATCCACCGTCGTAGCCGTCACCTCCGGCAGATAATTCTGAATCACATATTCGGTATCGTCGCTGTACTCTGCTGCCATGTTAAGCATCCGCGCCAGGTCTCCGGACGCCGGTCCTGCCGCCTCAATCGAGACTGCACTGAGCGGTGTAGAGGTTCCAAGCAAAGTCTGTGCAATCTGCTGGCTTCCGATAAAAGAGCCGATCTGGTTCCAGTGCGTATCATATTTGTAATAAAGCTGATACGTGTCCGCCTCTTTCAGAAGCTCCGGCTTCATGTCATACACCGGAAGTCCCTGCGCCGCAAGCTCCGGGAGCGCCGCATCCAGACGCGACTCACTTCCGTATACCCGGACCGAATCCGGCATATATTCCGCATAGACACTTTCCTTGTTGGGTGCCTCAAACATCACAAACCGGATGCCGCGCTCTTTCATTTTCTCGTTTACCGAGGTAATCGCGTCCGCCAGCGCTGTTTTCTCATCCGCCGTATAGAGATTTGTCCGCTGATAATCCGCCAGCGCATCCTCGCCGTCCTCCGAAACGGTGTAAAACAGCCAGTTTTCTTTTCCGACCGTCACATCCGAAATCGAGCTTTCATTTAAAAGCTCCAGATCCAGCTTTGTCTTCGCCTTGACAAATAGATTTTTAAACGGAACATGGTCGTTGTAATACGCTTCAAATTCCGTCGGAATATTGTCAAAATTGGCAGCCGACAGTTCCGGAAAGGATGCCAATTCCCTGTTTTCATAATTCTGCTGGTCCAGATGGCTCCTGACCGCCGGATAGACAAGCGTCGGCAGCACCAGGCTCGCCGCAAAGGAACCGATCAGAAGTATTTTTGTCCCTGTCTCTCGATTCATATCTCTCGTTTTCTTCTCCCTGCATGAATCCATCTTTCTGTACTTTCACGCCCTGCCGCCCATGCCTTCATTTTTATGTTCTCATTGCACAGGCAAGCATGCTTTCTACACCGCTTTTAAAAACGGAAATAAATAAATGGATTGTATGTATTGTTGACAAGCAGCAAAATGGAAAACCACAGGATCGCCATGTAGCCGATCCAGCTTGTGACCGTCACCGAGCCATCCTGCGCCAGCACGCGCCCTTTCCATTTCATCCAGAACCACTGCACCGGACCACATGCCAGCAGCGCCGCCGCCAGAAACATCCAGAGTTTCCGGTTCATGTAGCGTTCCATCAAAACGACTGCGCTGTGCGGCACAAACATATACCGGATAAAGGAAAATGCCTGCCCGATCGTGTCCGCGCGGAAGAAAATCCAGCCGATCAGCACGACAAACACCGCATAGATATGCGCCAACGGCCGGAATTTCTCCTGCTTCAGCCATTTTCCCAGAAAACAGCGCTCCAGCACGTTGAAAAAGCCATGGTAAATGCCCCAGAAAATGAACGTCCAACCCGCTCCGTGCCAGATGCCGGTCAGCAGAAAGACCGTCCAAAGGTTGACATACGTCCGCGCCGTGCCCCTCCTGTTTCCGCCGAGCGGAATGTACACGTACTCTTTAAACCAGCTGGAGAGGGAAATATGCCATTTCCGCCAGAAATCCTGGATCGAAGTCGCTGTATACGGCAGCCGGAAGTTTTCAATAAATGTAAAGCCAAACATTTTTCCAAGCCCAATCGCCATGTCCGAATAGCCGGAAAAATCGAAATAAATCTGCAGCATATAGAGAAGCGCCGTCAGCCAGAGCATCGCCTGGCTCACATCCGCCGCCTGATACGCGTAGACCGCGTCCACCACCTCGGCAAAGGTATTTGCCAGGATGACCTTCTTTCCCAGACCGAAAATAAAGCGTTTCACGCCGTAAGAAAAGCCCTCCAGCGTGACGGTCCGGTTTTCGATCTGCTCCTCGATGTCATGGTATTTCACGATCGGTCCCGCTATGAGCTGCGGGAAGAAGGAAATATAAAGCATCATGTTGAGCGGATTTTTCTGTGCCTGATTTTCGCCCCGGTACACATCCACCACGTAGGAAAGCGCCTGGAAGGTATAGAAGGAAATTCCGATCGGCAGCGTCACCTGAATCGCCGGAAGCGCTATATCAAACCCGCGAAGCAGCGGATTCAGCACCTCGGCGAGGAAATTGTAATATTTAAAATAGCCGAGGATCAGAAGATTGAGCGTCACGCAGAGCGCCAAAAGCCATCTCTTTTTCCCGAATTTCTCCACCAGACGCCCGAAACCGTAGTTGAGCAGAACCGAAAAAATCATGAGCACCACATACCGCGGTTCGCCCCAGGCATAGAAAAAGAGGCTGAATACGGTCAGGATGCCGTTTTTGAACGGTTTGGGGCTCACGTAGTAGAGGAGCAAGATGCAGGGGAGAAGAACCCATAGGAAGATGATTGAGCTGAAAACCATTTTATGTAAACTCCTATTGATAAGTTGTCGCAGAAGGGAGCTGCCGGAGTCGGCACTGGCAGCTTCTCAGATTATCGTTGTTCGCATCTCGATAATCCAATAGCCATCAACACCATCTACAGCAGCTCCCTTCCCATCTACAGTACGTCTGAGAAATGGGGACGAAGTTTTTTGAATACCTTCAGTCCTATTATCATCAAAATAAATGTTACCACCCAGAAATAAATCGTCATCGTCGGCCGCTCGAAGAACCAGCTTCCCGTAAGCATGCTGTCGCGGTAGCCTGCGGCGATGTAGTAGAATGGGTTAAGCTTGAATACCCACTCCAGCCAGGATGCGCGGCTGGTGAAGATTGCCTCGTCGTACATGATCGGGGTCAGCCACATGCCGAACTGGAGGCAGATACCGACGATCTGCGCCATATCTTTAAAGAATACCTGCACGGCGCTGGTAAAATAGGTAAGCGCCAGTCCAAGCATCGACGCCGCAAAGGAATAGTATAACACCTGAATCCAGGTTGCAGACGGCATACGCCCGTCAATCAGGTACAGCCCCGCCATAATGATCAGGAAGCAGGCATGTACCAGAAAACAGGAGATAAGCTTGATAACCGGAAGCATCTCCACTTGGAATACTACCTTTTTAACCAGATAATGGTACTCCTGCAGGCAGTTTGTGCCCGTATTTAAAATCTCGCTGAAATAAAACCACGGGATGATACCCGGCGTCAGCCAGATGACATAGGTCGCCCCCGGAACCGGCGGCGCATTTTTCATGCCATGTTCACCGAAGATGAACGCATAGATCGCGATCGTAACCATCGGCTGGATAAACATCCAGACAATTCCAAAGTACGAGCCGACAAAGCGCTTGCGGAAATCCGCCTTGGCAAGCTCGGTGACCAATTTTCTTTTTCCTATCAGTTCCCGAAACAGGGAAATCAGTTCCCGCATTCTATCCTAACTCCATTCTTAAAATTTGAATGCATCCCGGAAGCCGCCCCATTTCTGGTCTTTCTCCGAAATAATCAACTCCATGCCTTCCTCGATCGGCCACTCAACGCCAATCTCCGGATCGTTCCATGCCATACCGCCCTCATCGCCAGGATGATAAAAATCGGTACATTTGTATGCAAATTCTGCCTCATCGGACAGTACCAGGAAGCCGTGTGCAAATCCTTCCGGAATGTAGAACTGCTTCTTGTTCTCCGCGGAAAGAACCACGCCAAACCATTTTCCGTAGGTCTCAGAACCAGTACGAAGGTCTACCGCCACATCAAATACGGTACCACGCACTGCACGCACCAGCTTGCCCTGCGGATACTGTTTCTGGTAATGAAGTCCGCGCAGAACGCCCTTGACAGACATGGACTGGTTGTCCTGTACAAATACCATGTCGAGTCCCGCCTCATGGAAATCGTTCTGATTGTATGTCTCCATAAAATAACCGCGCTCGTCCTTGAAAACAGTCGGTTCAATTACATAAAGTCCCTTGATGTCACATGGTGTTACTTTAATCTTTCCCATTTTTCTATCTCCTTCTTATGCAGGTATTTCAATTCATTTTTCAATACGTAACTGGCATCATCCTTTTCGGCTGTGCCATCTTTAACTATATCATTCGTTTTTCTGGCTGACAACCTTTTTTACAGATGTTTGTGCCTCTTTCCCCCGCTCATTTTCATCCAGCGCAATCTTCTGCGCCAGATCCTTGATCTTCGTCTCCAGCTGCGACTGTTTGATCGACATATGGAACATTTTCACAATCAGGAGGAAAATAACCGCCAGATAAATAAAATTGGCAGTCGTGTACGTTCCCGCCAGCTCCGCCAAAAGATCCGGCAGCCCCGGAAAGATACTGAACACAATGAGAATGGACGAGAATCCCAGCCAGAAAATCGAATCCTCGATCTGAAGTTTTGACTGCCGGATCTTCCGCATAATCATAAAGGTTGTCAGGATCGACACGACGATCAGGACAACTCTGAGTGTTGGCGTCATGGCGCTACCTCCTCTTTCTGAAATTCTGGATTAACAGAATCGAAATCAGCATTTTAAGCATATACCGCATCGCATTGACCGGTGTCAGGTAACTGACTCCCAGAATCCGTTCATCCATGATGACCGGCACCTCCGCCACCCGCGCGCCCTGTCGGATCAGGTAGGAAACGGTATCCGGCTCCGGACCGTAGTTAAGCCCCGATGCAAATTCGCGGATCATGCGCTTGCTGAACATCCGCATTCCCGAGGTCGGATCCTTGATATTGACACCCGTTGTGAAGCGGATCGCCAGCTCGATCAGATTACTTCCAAGCATCCGCATCGTAAATGGCTTTTTCTCCCCGACAAACCGGGAACCGATGACGATATCGTAACCTTCTTCCATTTTCTTGATCATGGATTCCAGATACTCCGGACGGTGCTGTCCGTCTCCATCGAGCTGGACCGCATATTGATATCCGTACTTGTCGGCATATTTAAGTCCCGCCTGAAATGCCCCCGCCAGTCCCAGATTGACCGGAAGGTTCAACAGATTATATCCATTTCTCTGGCAGATCGCCGCCGTCTCATCGCGCGATCCGTCATTGACGACCACATAATCATACTGCGGAAAATTGGCAGTCAGATGGTTCACAACCCGCTCTATATTTTCGGCTTCGTTGTACGCCGGTATGACTATCAAAAGTTCGGCTTTTTCCGCCCCAGAAGCTTCTTCTGTGGACAATAACGCCTTATCTTCCATCGCCCGCTTCTCCTTCCCAGTATGCCGGATTCATCGTCAGGCTTCGAATCAGCCCCTCCGGCAGCTTTTTATAATGCTTTCCCAGCCAGTACCCGGCATATTTGCTTCCGCTCGCCATCACAAGCTGTGGCAGAAGAAGCACATGACCATTTTCCACCAGCCATTTCGCTGTTTTCTTCACCAGACAGATTCCCTCGCCCTCCGAATGAAGGTGCCCAAACACCTCGGGGTGATCCGCCTGCGATACGCCAAGGTCGAAATTCCGGTGCAGCTGCTGCATCGCCGTATAATTGTGGGAATGGATGACCTGCGCGTCCGCCGCGTAGGCAATCTGATACCCGGCTTCCACCGCGTGTCCGGCAAAAATCATATCCTCGTTGAAAATGGTTTTCTTCGTAAATCCGCCAAGCTTCAGGTAAATATCCCGCCGGTATGCCGCGCAGACATTGGAACAGAAATACGTCTTGATTCCCAGCTCGTCCTCGTCCTCTTTCCCTTTCAGACGGCTCACCGCCGGATAATTAAAGTCCCTCGTATACCGTTCAATCACACCGCAGTCCGCCGCCGGAAGCTGTCTCGCATATGCTGCCGCCACACGTTCCGAAGCATCCAGCGCCTCCAGAAGCTCTTTCACCAGATTCCGGTCATACGGCACGCAGTCGTGCGTCATGCAGATGCAGACATCCGCATCTGATTTCAAAATTCCCTCATGGCGCGTCCTTCCATGGTCAAATTCCGACTGGCGGATATGGCACACGGTCAGCTTCGTATCTTCCCCCTCAAATAAGGACTCAAACCGCTCAGCATCCCAGTACTTTTCTTCCGTATTCATGATGATCACACGGCCCACCGGCACACTCTGTTCCAACAGCCGTCGCAGAAGTTTTTCCAGCTTATCCCCCGGTTTGAACGTAGGTATAATCACATCGGCTTTTCTCATTTTTCGTACTCCTTATAGGCTTTTCTGTAAAAATGCATCAGAATCTTTACCATCCAGTCCGGCCACATTTTCCGGAACATCGCCATCTCATCCGCCGGGCGCCGGTTGTCCTCAATGCAGGCTTTCGTCGTCGCCGCCGCATGGACGCGGTAGGCAATCAGCGGTTTTTCCGAACAGATAAAACGCCCTTTTTTGCCCGCCAGCTCGTAAAGGTTGTCCCAGTCCAGCGCAAAATCATACTCCGAATGGAACATATCGTCCCCAATCTGTTCTTTATTGTACGTGCAGGACGGACAGCAGATCGAATTGCCAAACCAGACACTGCTCCGCTTGATCCAGGTGCGGTCCGCCAGAAAATGAAAACGCAGCGGCAGGCGCAGTATCTTTTTTACCAGCCAGACCATGTTAAATGGCTCCGGAATGGCTTTCATTTTCCCCTCTTTCTCCGTCATGCGGATCGTGAGATAATCGCTCGCAAACAGCAGCAGATCCGGATATTTCTTCCATGCTTTTAAAAGCTTTTCGGCATAATCGCTGCGGTATCGGTCGTCCTGATGCGCGATCGTGACGAAACGCCCCTGCGCTTTTCCATAGGCAAACATCCAGTCCTCACGGATATTGCTCGCCCCGTCCCGCACATAGAGCGGCACCTGATACCGCGCTGTCAGCTCCCGGATATAGCTGCTCGGCGTCGAGGTACAGCAGATCACCTCCGATTTGACCGTCTGGCTCGTCACCGAACGCAGACATTCTTCCAGATACGGCGAATCCTTGTATGCACAGACCGCAAATGTATGAATGATTTCCTGCTGCATCTCGTTTCCCTTTCTCTCTCGCTCTTTCATGCCGCACTTCTGCCTTCTCGTTTTTCAAGAGCGGTACCTGCTTGAATTTATTTTTATCAGACTTATGATCGATTTTAACGTTTCAAACATCTTTTCCTGTTACTGTTCACGCATACGTGCCCAGTAACGGAATTTGCCGTGGCTTCGCATTTAAATACGGCAAATTCCTGCTACCACCACGTTTTCTTACGGCACTTTCGGTTCCAAAAGTGCCTACCCGTATACAGTAACCTTTGCCTTCTTCTAGCTTGCTTATGCTTACCGGCAGAACTTCATCCAGATATCCAGATAAACCGTTGCCGCCAGAATCAGCGCCGCCGCCCCTAACACCAGCGCATGATAGTTTTTATTCTCCATCCGCACCATCACCCGCTCCGGGTTTAATACCAGCCAGACAAGCGGCAGAAATGGCAGGTAATAGCGCCCCTGTACGCCGTCGATATAGGTATTACCCGGTCTGGTAAATGCGATGTACATCGAAGTCCAGACCAGCACCGCCGTTCCCACACAGAGTATAAATATCCACAGCTTCTGTTTTTTTGATAGACGTTTTCCACAGGATGACTGCCCGGCTGTGAGGATAACGGCCGCCGAAGCAGCATACAGCGCCCACGGAAATGACATCGTTCCCGTGTGTCCCAGAAGCCCCAGGGAATTTTCGCCCAGCACATAGGACGGAAGCGTCCGGAACAGGTTGCACATCAGCACCCATGCATAGGCAAGCGGCTGTCCCAGAATGTATGCCATCTGCCCTTTCTCGCTGGTGCTGTCGCCTCTCGTATCCCCGATATCGCGCGGCGCGATCAGAACCGGCAGGATGAAGGATAGCATCATCAGACCGCAGATCACGATAAATCCGCCCTTCATCAGGTACATTTCCCGTTTAGAACGGAACTTTTCTGCCGGAATCATCAGTCCCAGCAGAATGAGCGGCGCATATACCGCCTTGACGCGGCAGCCCCAGACAAAGGTAAGCACGATGAGCGCATACGCTTTCCAGTCCATTTTCCGCCCGCCAAGCGCCGCTTCCAGAATGCCCGCAAAAGACAGCCACAAAAACGCTGTGACGGTCGGGTCATAGGAATATGCCCCCGCCAGCATCATCGGCTCAGGCATCAGCGCCAGAAATGCCAGGATTGCCTTGCCGACCGGTGTTTTTTTGATGGCAAAATACAAAACTGCCGCATAGACATAGAGATTTCCCAGCCGCCCCAGCTTATACAGGATTCCAAATGGGATATGAAGCAGCCCGCCCGCTTTCAGCACCAGCGCCGAGCCCACATATCCGGTCATCGTCGTTTTGTTGAGATCCGTACTCCAGAGATGTTCACCGTGCCGGTAACCCGCATTCTGATTCAGATACGAAGTGAGCGCCGCCTGCTCGTCCTGGTTTTCCGGCTGATTGTACGGCCAGGTATCTACGCCCGCCGTAAACTCCTGTAAAAGCGCCGGATCCGCCTGCACCGGCGTCCGGTAATTTGCCATCCAGAACGCCTGCGCGAAATGCACTTCCTCATCCCAGCTCACCTTATTTGCCGGGAGCGACAGTGAAAATATTGTTCCAAACGTCAGGGAGATCAACAGAAATCCAACCTCGATGCGCTTGGCCACGAAATCCCGGAAACAGAGAAGTGCGATCAAAACCGCCGCCGCACACCAGAAAAGTCCCAGCCGGTACCAGTTGATACCTGCCCGCGCCACCGTCGCAAACCCGGTCAGTGCAAGCGGCATCCCGCCAAAATTCATGTAGGAAAGCCCTTCTTCGTCTAGATCCTCCCGCGTGATCAGAAGATCCACGTAGTCCAGCTTCCCATTCACCGGAACCGAAGAAAATTTCAGCACCCGGCAGTTGCGGTCCATGACCATCTTTGCGTCGTGCTCCCGCTGCTCGCCGTAGATGTTGCGGTAACCGAGGCGGACGGTGGCATTTAACAGACCATCGTAATCATAGTGGTAGAGAAACTGGCTGACATAGCTGCCGTCCAGTGGAATGTGAAGATAACCGCTTGCATCCGAAAGCTGCAGCACCTCTGTATTTTCCACCTGCCGCCTATTCTCTCCAATGGTTTGACCCGGCTCTCCGGTGATTTCACCCAAACCGTTCTTTTCTGTCTCTACCCGCTCAAATCCGCTCACCTGCACCTCGTCCAGAGCGATCGTCCGCGTCGTCTGCCGCGTCCATCCATTTGCCCGGAGCGCCGGGAGATTGCAGACAAACTCGCCCAGAACGCCCATCACAAGGACTGCCACAAGCGCCAGAAGCAGCCGAAGCACATCTTTTTTCTCTATTCGATTCATAAAATGCCTGTTAAACTGCATCTGTACTTCTCCCTTATTTCTCTTCCTGCTTTGAATCGGCAAAATCCACTGCAATTCCGTCATTATACAGCACTTTCAGTTTCAAAAATCTGTCCGTAAGCAACAAGCAAATCCATCATAATCCATCACGTTCGAAACAATTCAATTCACTTCATCCGTTCCAAGCGCCACAAAGTCTCGCCTGTTCCACGCTTCAAATCAAATCTAGCGCACTATCTTCTCCACACCTCTATGTTCCAGGATGCGCTCATAATCCTCAATATAATCAACCTCCGCCCAGAAATGCCCGCTGACGTCCTCGACATAGACCGGCTGCTGCCCAGTCATGCTGTAAACAACATTTTCCCACCAGACGCCGTGCTCCTGGCGGTCGATCATCTCCTCCATCCGGCAGATAAATTCCGGCATAAATGCCGCTGAAAACCGTCCGATTCCGATGTACTCGCCCGTCACATCATCCCCGGTCAGCTCTTTTCCATATTTTTTCAAAATTCCATCTTCATAGAAGAACTTATAATCCGCTGTCTCCCGTCGGCTCTCGTCCGCAAACATCACCGGGCTCCTGCCCTGCGCGAGGATCCGGTCAAGCAATTTTTCCTCCAGGTATACATCACCGTTCATGATCAGCAGATCGTCCCCTGTCAGGAACTCCTTCGCAAACCATGCAGACGCGATGCTGTTTGTCACATCATAAAACGGGTTGTAGAAAAAGGAAACTCCCTTGTCTGCCAAGACCTCGCGGATCACCTGCGCCTCATAGCCCAGCACGATGCCTATATCCTGGATGCCGCGGGAATGAAGCAGGTCAATCGTGTACTCGATCAGGCATTGCCCGCCGCCGATATCCACCGTACATTTTGGTTTTCCCGACAGATAACGCGAGATCCGGGTTCCCCGTCCCGCTGCCAGAATCAATACTTTCACAGAAGTCCCCTCCTTTGCATATCTTTCCACGCCGCAATCAGGCTGTCATTATCTTCCGGCGTCAATGCGCCGATATGACCGACGCGGAACACCGTGTCGGCAAGCGCGCCGCCGTTCGGACAGATCCAGATGCCGTATTCATCCTTCAAAATCTCAAAAATCCGATGCGCCGAGACCGGTTTTCCATCTTTATCCACACCCGTCGGGTGAAGCGGCGTCAATGCAGCCGAGAGAGAATTGGAAACAATCTCAAACGGCAGATCTTTAATTTTGCTTCGGAAATCTTCCGCCTGACAGCGGATCCGCGCCTGTTCTGTCGCAAGCCCTTTTTCCTCGATCATTGTCAGCCGTTTATAAAGCTGTAAAAGCACTCCGACCGCTGGTGTAAACGGTGTCTGCCCCCGCTCGCCATTTTTCAGATAGTCGCGCAGATCAAAATACATCGAACGGACCGCCGTCTCCTGCACTCTCGCGATCGCACGCGCCCCCAGCACCAGAATCGATAGTCCCGGCGGAAGTGCCAGTGCTTTCTGCGAGCCGGTCAGCACCAGATCAACTCCCCATCTTTCCATCCTAAATGGATCGGCAAGAAACGAGCTGACCGCGTCAACCGCCAGAATCAGCTGGTTTCGTCTGCAAAAGTCAGAAATCAGCTCCATATCATAGAGAACGCCCGTGGAAGTCTCATGGACATTGACTAAAAATCCGGTAAATTCTTTTCCCTCATACGGCGCCAGGTCTTCTGCCCGAAGCGCCCGTCCGCTCTCCAGCCGGATCTCCTCATGAGGAACTTCATGGATCTCACAAATTTTCGCAAACCGCGCGCCAAAACTGCCGCCGTTTACGACCAGCACGCGGTCGCGCTCTGTAAAAAGGTTCATGACTGCCGCTTCCATCGCCGCCGTGCCCGAACCTGTCAGAAAAACCGCCCGTGCATCCTCAGGCGCCCCGGTGAACTGCTTCATCAGGCGCTCATTTTCCTTCATAATTGCAGAAAATTCCGTCGTGCGGAAATACGGTACTTCTTCCGCCCCGATCGCCCGGATTTCCTCGTCCATCTGAACCGGTCCTACCGCAAAATTAATCATACATTTCCTCCAAATCTATCTAATGTACTCTCGAAATCTTTCTGTGCTCGATTTTGTGAGATGATTTTTTGTCAGTTGTGCCCAAATTTCTGAGGCGTACGCGGTGCGTACGTTGATAAAATTCGGGTGCGGCTGGCGGAAAATCAGCCACAAAAGCAAGTGCTGAAAGACTCCGAGAGTACATTATAAACAAGTTCTATATCCCACGTGCCCGTCTCCGGTACATCACAAGCGACGTCAGTCCAAAGCAGGCAGTCAGTGCCGCCATCAAAAGCAGATACGAAAGCGATCCGCCCAGCAGTCCTGCCGCGCGTACGCAGGGCGAAGAAATAAGGAGCGCCGCTGCCGTCACACCGACATAACCCAGAAAAATACGTTTCTGCTCCTGCATAATGATGAGTGCATAATAAAACAGATTCACATACGCATTGAACGCGCCGCCTAGAATGATAAACACCAGCGCCAGACGGCATTCTCGCAGCATGTACGCAATTTTCGGATATAATATTGAGAGAACCGGAATTCCGAGAATCCAGGCACCCCCGACTGCCAGCACCGTAAGCGCCGCGATGATTGCCGCCAGCCGGCCTACCGTCCCGGCAAATTCCGGGAGCGCATTCCGCTCCCACTGTTCCGAGAGTTTCGTGATATACGGGCGGATGACGAAGCCTGCCACCAGATTGATGACGCTGGTCGGCATGAAGATCGCACCGAATACCGCCTGATACTTGTCCGCCATATTGCCCTCGATCGCATATTTCGCGGCAGAAAAAATATAAAAATCCAGGATAACCGATAAAAACAGGACTACATTTTCTTTAAACAACAGCCCGACACGTCCGGAGCGGACCTCCCAGTCCACCTGCGGCAGATGACCGATTACCGAAAAATCAAACAGGCACACGCCCGCCAGCTGCGCCAGCACTGCCGCCAGGCAGGAGCCGACCAGGTTATGGGTCGCATTCAAACAGCCCAAAAAGACACCGACTGATAAAACCGTCCGGAATGCGTTTGATTTGCCCGTCAGATACAGGCGTCCGTCACGCTGAAATTCTGCCTCATAAGCGTCCGCGAAACCATCGATCACCTTGTACGCTACCATCAAAAATACCGTCGCCGCCTTGACAAAGGCATAGTCCCGGTTGATCACCGTCACATAAAAAAGCCCGGCCACCAGTGCCGCACCACAGGTCATCAGGCGCAGCCGCAGATATTCGCCAAACGTAAACCGCCGCCTCGTATCCGTGATCTGGAACGGGCGGATGCCAAAATAGGCCACCATAAACATATGCTGACCAAATGTAGAATACGCAAAGGAGAAGATACCGCCCTCATCCTCGCCGACAATCTGGATGACCGCGATCGTCAGCACCATGGACGCCAGCGCATAGAGAAAGCTCCCTATCATATTCCAGCTCATATTTCGTTTTTCAATCTGCCCGTCTCCACCAATCAGGGCGTTCGCTAAATATTTTATCACTACAGTATCTCTTCCTTTGAAAATTCCAGCCGGCTCGGTGTGTGTGTTTTGCGCTTCTCAACCGGCGGAAGATGCATGAAATCGCCGTACATATTTGTCAGCATTTCCTCGATATTTCCCGGAAAATTCATGCGCCTGCCCTCAAATTCCAGCTTTCGGAGCGGATAACAGCGTGTCCGGTCCACGACATTCCAGTATGGGCTTGTGTCCGGCAGAAATGCCATCCGGCGTGTCCGGTATTTATTGTATTTGCGGCAGACCCGCTCACAGCGCATCCGCAGCCACTGAGGCGAGATATGGAGCAGCTTCATCGCCTTGTAGACCATCCCGCAGACCGCCCAGATAAGCTTCGCCTTGATGCCCCGCTGCTGCAGCGTCGGGCGCGGAATCGCCCGCAGAATCATCAGCTTACTCCAGAACCATGCCGTCCACGACTGAATCTGGTATAGAACCGGGTTGTCCGCCACATTGTCAAGCACATACAGATCCAGAAAGATACCGAACGGACAGTCCACATCCTTCATAACCTCCTCGACAAACACCGTCCCCTTCTTCACCAGACGGGTCGTCATCAGCGGATAATTGGGATATCGCTCTGCATTGAGAACCAGATACCGGTCGCTCATCTTCTTTTCCACGATCCGGAGCAGGTGCTCAAAATCTCGCCGCGGCATCGCAATATCGATATCATCGTCCCAGGGAATAAATCCCTTGTGCCGCAGCGCACCGATTCCCGTTCCGGCTATCCCGAAATATTCCAGATGATAGTCTTCACAGATCCGGATAAAATCATCCAGAATCGACAAAATCTCTCCCTGCAGCTGTTTCAGAACTTCTGGCTCATAAAATTTACTGTCCATATCGATGTCTGTCCCCTCCACCAAGCCCGCAGAATACCCCACTCCTGCCGCAGCCGATCATATTTTCCTTAATAGTACGAGGGTATTCTACTATATTTTAAAGGAAAAGTAAACCGCGGCTACTTTTTACCTTCTTTCTCAGGTTCCCACACCTCTATCTCCCGCTTCCATCCAAACAGATGTCCCGGAAGCGAATATGCCGCTCCGATCCCCAGCCCGATTGCGATCGCCATCTTGATTGTATCCATGCCATACTGGAGCGCCAGCGCTTCCTGTCCCATGAAGAAGTTGTAGGCGGTATAGTAGATCGCCGCTCCGGGCACAAGCGGGAAGATGCCGCATACCAGAAAGAGGATCGTCGGCGCTTTCCGCTGTATCGCCAGACAGCGCGACAGCATCGTCAAGACCGCGCTCGCCGCGAAGGTCCCGATGATCGGCGTCTGATAAGCTGCCATGACCGCCAGATACACGCCCCAGCCGACTGCCCCGCAGATACCACAGTCCAGCCAATACTTCTTCGGGACTCCAAACAGTGCCGAAAAGGCGGCAGTTCCGACACAGGCCGCCAGAAGCTGCCCCAGAATTTCCCCTGCCATTTCCATCAGAGCATACCTCCCATCGCAAACATCCAGAACCGCAGTGCCACACCAACTCCGATCGCAATACAGCCCGCCGTCAAAAAGGCGTCTACAAAACGGATCAGACCGGATAAATAATCATTTTCCAAAAAATTCCGGATCGAATTGGTCAGAGGCACACCCGGCGCCAGCGTGAACACAGCTCCGATCATGACATGATCCAGGCTTTCTCCCAGCCCGATCCAGCACAGCAAACAACAGCACAATGCAAGCACGCTGCTCGTCATGATCGTCTGCATCATCCGGGACGAAGAAAAGCGCGGAGCTGCGTATAAAAGGAACAAATACAGCAGCACTCCCGCCACAAATGCCGCCGCCGTATCGCGCAGGCTGCCCTGGAACAGGTAACAAAATCCAGCGCTTCCAATTCCTGCCGCCAGAACCTTTCCCCGATTTTCGAGCACTTTCATGTGTTCAATCTGCTCAAGGCGCATCCGCATCTCATAAGGACCGCATTTACCCGCCGCAATCTTTCTCGACAGATCATTTAAGGCATCCACCCGGCATAGAATCGTAGGTGCCAGCGGCACATAACAGATACGGCTGGAATAAAACCGCCCGTCAATCACCACATTTGAAAAAATCCCATTCGCAATCACATACGCATTAAATGCTTCAAGACGCAGCGCCCGCGCCGCATACTCCATCGCCTGCTCCGCCCGGAATACCTCCCCGCCGTTGGAAAGAATCGCATTTCCCAGACGGGTCACCAAACGGAAGCGCTCGATCTGGGAACAATCCTCGATCGAAGCACGTACTATTTCCTTCATTCTGTTTCTCCCCCTGTTTTTATTTTCTGTCCACCCGTTTTCTCTATCCCATTTTCTCCCCCTTCTATCCGCTCACTGGTTCACTTCTCCAAATCCGCCGCCCATTTTGGTTTTTTCCCAAAAAATCGTTCCATTTCGAATTAAATTTACCCGTCAAAACTACCCCTTTAGTTGACGTTCCAACAAAAATCCTGTATAGTGGATATGTTATATTAAAGAATGATGCCGCAAGGGGGATATATCTATGGATCATAATGTTACCATCGGTGCCAAGGTGAAGGCCTTCCGTACCGCAAAAAAATACACACTAAAACAGCTCAGCGAAGAGTCCGGTCTGTCCATCGGCTTTCTTTCCCAGTTGGAGCGCGGTCTCTCTTCGATCGCAATCGACTCTCTGGCAAAGCTTGCTACGATCCTCGGAGTCAGTCTGTCTTCGTTCTTTGACTCCTCCGCCGATCAGGAGAAATCCCCGGTCAGCCGGAGTTTTGCCATGCACTGTTCCCAGATCAACCCCCAGATCGTACAGTACCTGGTCAATGGAAATGCACAGGGATTTGCCTGTCTTCCGCGTATTTTCCACCTGATGCCGTCTGCCACCACAAGCTCTGAAAACCAGCTTGAGATGAATCAGCACGACGGTGAAGAATTTATCTACGTTCTGGAGGGTATCCTGACCGTATATCTGGACGGCAGCGAATACTGCCTGAATCCGGGCGACAGCATCCAGATCCACTCCCAGACCCCGCATGACTGGGTCAACAACACAAACCGTGTCGTTAAGATTCTGACCGTACACACGCCGAATCCGTTTGTTCATGGGAATGAAGTCGTATTTTAAATAGTCTGCGCGGTATAGAAACATAATAAAAGCTGTCTCTTTTAGAATTTCAAGATGTTTTTATTTTCTTTTTGGTTTTTCCCATCTCAGGAAACAAAAACTCCTGCATTTCTGAAAAAGACAGCTTTTTCATATCTTTTACACCGTATACACTATTTCTCCTGCCAGATACACTTCCTGCACATCATCCAGCGCACGAATATTCTTTGAGACATCCCCCTTTACAACCAGCAGATCCCCCGCCAGGCCCTCTTTCAGGCTACCCGTCTCCTTCTCGATTCCAAGCACGCTCGCCGCATTGTAGGTTGCGGTTCTCACTGCCTCCACCGGCGTGATTCCATAGTCTACCATATAGCCGAGTTCCTGATGAATCGGAAGCGGCGGTGCTTTGTAGAGTACCATGTCGCTGCCTGCCAGCACCGTAACTCCCGTGTCATAGAGCTTTTTGAAATTGTCCCGGTACGCCTCAAACGCCGGTTTGAAAAATGCCTGATCGTGAACGGCTCTGGCGGCGATCGGGTTGTCCATGTCCACACCCGCCTCGATCATCTGCTTCGTCTGCTCATACAAATACGTGTACGCCGTGATCGTCGGCGTCCACGCGATTCCTTTTTCCGCCATCTGGCGCGCCTGCGCCTCTGTTAAAAAGGTTCCGTGCTCGATCGTGTCAAATCCCGCGTCAATACACATCTGAATCGACGGCTGTGTACCCGAATGAACCGCGATCTTCACCCCCTGGCGGTGCGCCTCATCGACCGCTGCATCCAGCTCTTCCTGCGTAAATTCCGGGATATCGCCACGGTTGCTCGTCAGGATCTTGACCCAGTCAGCTCCCGCACGCAGCTGTCTTCGGATAGCGGCGCGCACACCCCACGGGCTGTCCGCCTCCTCGACCCCATCCTGATGTCCGTGTCCACCGGTCATGCAGATACCTGCGTCCGCATGGATGATACGCGGAACCGTCACATACCCCTTCTGCCCTGCCAGACGCAGCTGCTTCATCAGATTGGGCGGACAGGACAGATCGCGCACCGTCGTGATGCCGAGCCGCAGCGACTGTTTCGCCTGTTCCAGCGCATAGTATGCCACCATATAATCGTCATAATTATCCAGATCCGGCTGGCTGTAGTAGTAGCCGAAATGTACATGCATATCAAACAGTCCCGGCAGGATCGTCGCCTCGCCGTAATCCTTTACCATCTCTTCCGGGTAGCGCCCCGCCGCTTCCGCAGCGTCTCCTATCCAGCCGATTTTTCCCTCTTTATCCAGATACACCGCCTGATCCTGCAAACAGGTTCTGCCATCTCCGGTAATTAAATACTTCGCCCTTAGAATCATTTTCACGGACTTCCTTTCTCTTTTTCATAAGCATGAAATTTTCAGTCGAATATCGTCATTTCACGCAGTTTTTCAGTTTTCTATATCGTAACACCGGAATTTTGTTCTTGTCAATATTGGAATGCGGAGTATCCGGTGAAACCTGTTTTAAAAAAGATGGGCAGGCAGAAAAAGAGCGGCACACATTTCTGCATACCGCCCAAACCAGCGACTGTCCACACGTACACAAGCAGTCACCCTGAATTGATTCATTTTAATTTTTAGTAGAACAATCTGTTTACCGCACTGAAGATACCGCGGATAGATGCTCTCGTAATGTTGGAGCTGATGCCGACACCGTAGGTTGCCCGGCCGCTCTTTACATCCATCAGGTGGATGTAGGAAGCTGCCTGTGCGCCGGAACCGGAACGAAGTGCATGCTCGTTGTAGTCCAGAACACGGATCTCAATGCCAAGTGCCTCCTCGATCGCTCTCTGTACCGCATCGATCGGTCCGTTACCTACGCCCTCAACGGTACGCTCGGTGTCATGATCGGTAAAGGTAAGAATTGCAACGGTTGCGAATGCGCCGCCCTCGTACTCCTTGTCTGTGATCTGGCATTTTTTGAAGTGCATCGGCTCTTTTCTGTCCAGATAGTTTGCACGGAACTCGTCCATGATCTGCTCCGGAGCTACCTCGCCCTGCTTTTCTGCAATCTTCTGGATAATGTCAGCAAACTCTTTGTGCATTCCCTTCGGAAGACGGAATCCGTAGAAGGAATCCATAACGAAGGCTACGCCGCCCTTGCCGGACTGGCTGTTGATGCGGACAACCGGCTCGTACTCGCGTCCGATATCGCTCGGATCGATCGGCAGGTACGGAACCTCCCAGATGCCATCGGTTCTCTTCTGAAGCGCCTGCATACCCTTGCTGATCGCATCCTGATGGGAACCGGAAAATGCGGTAAATACCAGCTTGCCTGCATACGGATGTCTCGGGTCAACGGTCATCTTTGTGCAGCGCTCACAAACCTCGGTGATCTCCTTTACATTTTCCAGATTTAACTCCGGGTTGATACCCTGGGAGAACATATTGTAAGCGATATTTAATACATCGATATTACCAGTACGCTCGCCGTTTCCAAGCAGTGTACCCTCGACACGGTCTGCACCTGCTAAGAGCGCCAGTTCGGTCGCTGCAATGCCGGTACCACGGTCATTGTGCGGATGGATACTTAAAATAATGCTGTCACGGTTCTTAAAATGCCTGTTCATCCACTCGATCTGGTCTGCATATACGTTCGGAGTCGTCATCTCAACCGTTGCCGGAAGGTTGATGATGATCTTATTGTCCGGTGTAGCGCCCCACTCTTCCTGTACAGCGGTGCAGATATCCAATGCGAAATCAAGCTCGGTTCCGGTAAAGCTCTCCGGAGAGTACTCAAGGATTACTTTTCCGTCGTAATCTTTCATATATTTCTTTACCATGCGGGTACCATCGATCGCGATCTGCTTTACTTCCTCGCGGTCTGCATGGAATACAACCTCACGCTGTAAGGTAGAAGTTGAATTGTAAATATGTACGATCGCCTTCGGAATACCCTGGATGGCATCAAAGGTTCTCTTGATCAGGTGCTCGCGGCACTGGGTCAGAACCTGTACAACTACGTCGTCCGGGATAAGCTTGCGCTCTACTAACTGGCGCAGAAAATCGTACTCAATCTGGGAAGCTGCCGGGAAGCCAATCTCGATCTCTTTAAATCCAAGTTTTACCAGGAGGTTGAACATCTCGATCTTCTCCTCTACGACCATCGGCTCAACCAGTGCCTGGTTGCCGTCGCGCAGGTCAACGCTGCACCAGATCGGCGCTTTCTCAATCTCTTTATTCGGCCACTCACGCTCCGGGTAATCTACCACCGGAACTCTCTTATATTTCTTGTAATTTAACATGTCTTTCTCCTCCATCACGCTATCCCTGATCTCGTTCCAGGTACCTCATCATCAAAAAACGCAGTTCCTATCATCCTAAGCTTTGGAGTCGATAGATCACGCCGTACCTTTTAACAATGAATAAAATTACTGATTCTGGTCTAACCCCATCATAATCATCCCTTTTCTATCATAAAAGAAATTATTTCGATTATAGATTATACCATCGGAAATAAAGGATATCAAGAGAAAAACGGGGCAATTACAGGTATTCTGGCATTACTGTTCACGTATGCGTGAACAGTAACTTCTGGCATCTCTTACATAAAATTATCTATTTTTTCTGTCCTCTGGTTTTTTCATCTTCTGTCTCCAGGACCGTATCAGATGCGCCGCCAGCCGGTTTCCAAAATACCCCGCCGCGCATCCCACAATCATGCCGCCCAAAACATCGGTCGGGTAATGCACATATAAATACATTCTTGAAAACGCCATCAGGATCGCCAGAGGCAGCGTGATTTTCCACCATTTTTTCGCCCCGGCAAAGTACAGAGCCGCGACCGCAGCAAACGAAGCCGCCGTATGTCCCGACGGGAAGGAATAGTCCGCCGGGCGGGCAATGAGCAGCTGAACTGTCTGGTTCACATCGCACGGACGGATCCGGCAAACCATAGGCTTTAGTAAGATATTACAGATGATCGCATCCAGACAGAGCGCTGTCGCCAGCGCAGCTCCCCATCTTCTCGTCCGCGGAATCATAAGCAGCAGGCATGTAAACAGAATCCAAATCATTCCTGCATTTCCAAGCCGCGAAATAAACACCATCCAGACATCGCCCACCGGCGTCCGCATCTGCTGAATCCAATCCAGTATTTGTAACTCCATTTTCATTTTGCTCCCTCTGTTTTTTACACAACTTTATGCGCGAGCCATCTCCGGCCCATAAAGCGGAATGTGAATACGATGCCCCGGATCGTCCAGTCTGTAAACATGCCGATCCACACCGCGATCGGTCCGAAGCCGTGGACGCGGCAGAGATAAATGCACAGCGTCACCCGGAACGCCCACATACTGATGCAGGAGAGAATCATCGAAAACCTCACATCCCCGGCAGCCCGCATTCCATATGCCGGAATAAATGCGAGCGTCCAGACGATCGGCTTTACCACCGTGATCCATCCGACCATGTAGAGACACATCTTCGCACTCTCCGGCTCCATGCCGCCCAGAATCGTGACCGGTTTCGTCGCCAGAAATACGAGCGCACAGCTTGCGATGATGACGACCTCCGCCACTGCCGTCAATTTTTTGATATAATAGATCGCCTCATCCTTGCGCCCCGCGCCGAGACACTGTCCGACCACCGTCATCATGCCGATTCCGATACCGATCGCCGCGATGCCGTTTAAGTTTTCCAGAATATTCGTCATCGCCTGGGCTGCGATCGCGATCGTCCCGAGGGTCGAGACGGTTGACTGAATCGCAAGCTTTCCAAACTGGAACATCGCATTTTCGATACCGTTTGGGATTCCCAATGAGAGAATCCGCATAATCCGGCGTCCGTCCGGACGGATATGCAGATAGTCACGCACCGCAATTTCCTGGCTGGGATTGTGCAAAAAGGCGAACACCACCACTGCCGAGATAACGCGGGAACCGAGCGTGGCAATCGCCGCACCGGCAACTCCAAGATGGAAGCCCCAGATAAGCACCGCATTTCCGGCGATATTTAACCCGTTAGAGACGACCGCGATCGTCATCGGAAGCCTTGTATTTCCCTGCGCCCGGTAGATCGAGGAACCAGCATCATAGAGGGCGATAAATGGGAACGAAAGCGCCGTGTAGAAGAAATAGATCTGCGCTGCCTCCATGACATCCGCCTCGACGCTGCCGAAAATCAGCCGCAGCAGCGGTCCGCGTGTCAGAAGGCAGACTGCCATGACCGCCGACGAGATGCACGCCACCACAAAAGATAACTGTCTCGCGGATTCCTCCGCATTTTTCTTATCTTTCTGCCCGATGTACTGGGAGCAGACGATCGTGCCGCCTGCCGCCAGCGCATAGAATGCCTGTATCACTAAAATATTGATGGAGTCAACCAAAGAAACCGCCGAGATCGCCGCCGATCCCACGTTGCTGACCATAATGCTGTCCGCTGTACCCATCAGGGAGTTTAAAATCTGCTCTACGATCAGCGGAACCAGAAGAATCCGCAGATCGCGGTTGCTGAAAAGATGATTTGTCTGCTCTTGTCTGCCCATATGCTGTCCTGTAACTTTCTATATTTTATTCTCTGTCCAAATGGTCTGTTTTTCTAACGGTCAGGCATCACATGCACGGACGCCGCCGCATCTGAGACGAAATTACCCCCTTAGCATGATAACGGATACATATAATAATTCCGCACCATTTCCCTATCCTTCGTTCACCAGCGTCAGAATCCAGTACAGCCATGCCCGCACTGAACTTGACCTCCGCACGATCAGATTCTCCCCGCAGACCTGGTATTCCCGCATTTTCTTTGCGACATACTCCTTGTCCGGAACATCTCCGATCTGAAGGGCAGCTTCAAATAAATCGTGGAAAATCGGGTGTTCCAGAATCAGGCGGACGTATTCGAGCTGGCGCGCCCTATACGGCAGTTTCAAAAGCCGTCTTCCTATCGCCGTGATATGCACTTTCACGCCGTCCTCATCCGTCTGCTTCTCCGCCAGCCCCAGATAGCGGCACGCGTTGAAATAATAGTCCGACTGTCGCTCCTTAAATCCAAAAAGCTGCGCGATCTCCCCGCCCGTCATTGGATTCTCGTTCAGCCGTTCTACCAGTGAAATAACCTTGTAAAAGCTGTCCGCCTGGATAAAGGTAACCGCCGGTTCCGGCTTGACCTTTGTTCGTGCCCAGACATCGTATAAATCATCCAGCGTGATCTCGATTTCCTCTAAGCTGTAATTTCGCTCCTGCACCAGCCGCAGCGAATTGTAGTAGCGCAGGTCCGTAAATTCATATTCCAGCAGGCGGAAAATATTATTCGAATACACCATAAACACCGGACGGATCGGCTTGTGTATCTTCTCCGCCCAGAGTCTCGCCGGATAATAGAGCTGCCGGATCAGAAAATTGCTGTGGACGACGTTTTTTCCCTCGATCAGCGTAAATACATTCTCATTTTCAAATCCACCGTCGATCTCGACTTGCGAATTCTGTACCTGGATAAGCGGCTTTTTCTCAATCGGCTCTGATTTTTGATAGTCGCTGACATAAAACTCAAAATTTCCAGACCCCATCCGCCCCGAAACCGTCTGCACCATGCGATCCTCGCCCAGAAAATCATCCAGAATCCCCGTGATGCTCATAACGTTGATCGCGCTGGCTTCCGAGCGGATGTCATGAAGGTCGATCGACTCAAAGTAATCGGGTATCTTCGCGCTCGTCACCCGTTTGATATCGGACGGAATCTCCGGAAAATCCTGATACAAGTCAAACTCGCCCAGCACATAGCCGCCGCGCGACACCGGAAGAATCGAAATCTTCTTTCCAAACACCCGCGGCAGGGATTCCCGCGTGTCAAATTTCGTCATCAGACGCGGTTCCTTGACTTCGCGGATCTGGTCAGCGGTGATGTAAAACCGCCCATGTTTCTCAATTTCCCGCTCAATCCGGTATTTATCAAACAAAATTCTCCATTTATCATCAATCAAGCTCATAATTGCGTACCAGAACTTCCTGAATCTCTCCGCGCTTCTCCGGTTTCACGTTGATCGCGCGCTTGGCATCCACGTGGTCGATGATGTAATCTTTATATAAATCCTCGATAAATTCGCAGGACGAATTGGAAAGCAGGAACTTGATGCCCTTTGCATTCAACATGTCACACTGCTCTTTTAATGCGATCTGCTCTTCCTCCCCGAAGCCGCCCGCGGTGTAGCCCGTGAACGACGCCGACGAGCTGATCGGCATATAAGGCGGGTCAAAATAGACGAACGCGCCCTTCCGGATGCCCTTTAACGCCTCGCGGTAATCGCCGCATTTGATCGTGATGTTTGCTTTATTTAAATACGCATTCAGCGCATGGATGGTCGCCTCGTTCGTGATATTCGGGTTCTTATATCTGCCCCACGGAGAATTGAACTCGCCGGAGCTGTTGACGCGGAACAGGCCGTTGTAGCAGGTCTTGTTTAGGTAAATGATCCGCGCTGCCCGCTCGACGTTGGTCCGCGTCTGATACGTCTCCTTGTCGCGATCCCACGCCCGCACCGTATAATAATACTCCTCGCAATTCTGTTCCTTATGGGCGCTCAGCGCCGCAATCAGCTCTTCCGGCTCTTCCTTGATCATCCGGTATACATTGATCAGCTCTTCGTTGGAGTCATTGATCACCGCCTTGTTCGGCTGTCTCCCAAAGAGCACCGCACCGCCCCCGATAAACGGCTCATAATAGGTCGAACATTCCGGGATCAGCGGATTGATGCTGTCCAGCAGCTGCCGTTTGCCGCCTACCCATTTGAGGATGGGCATGACGAACGGATTTTTTCTTGACATCGGATAGGGTACCTCCTTCTGTTTGTCTTCCGGATACATTGCAATACAAAAACGGGAAATCAGATGTCCGCTTGTGCTCTGATTACCCGTTTATTATAATCGTACAACTGTTCTAGTTCATTATACTTGACTTTGGGGTGGATGTCCAGCATTAGAACCGGAAATTCCTTATGTATTCTCAAGCTATATCATTGTTTCGGTTTCGTATACTCCACTCCTAAGCCTAAGTAACATTTTTCATGACCTTTATTACAATTATACGCAATTTGATATCCTTTATTCTCAACAAAAGAAACTCCACATATTCCAGCCTTCATCTCAGCCTTATGCCCATCTAAAAAAGTCACCGAATTCCAATCATAATCTTTATCTATACCCGAAATTTTAACTTTCGGATTCTGCTGCTGGGTAGACATATAATCTGCCTGTATTTCCGCATAATATGCCCTGAGATTCGCCCAGTCTGCCGCCACCTCTGCCTTGTGCATCTGTGCCGTAAAAATCGGGATTGAAATTGATACCAGTATTCCAATAATAACAACCACTATCAAGAGTTCAACCAGTGTAAAACCTTTCTGTCTCTTCATCACAAATTTCTCCTTCTGTCAGTTTATGTTATTATATTCGTTTTTTCCTCCTAAAGCAATTACATGATGTTGGGGTCAAAAATTCTCCCGCAAGCAAGCTTGCGTCGAACTTCTGACCTTTTGACCCTGGTATCATTACATATTTTTAACAAAATCGATATTCATAAATCAAACAAGACAAACGTATGTATTTCGTTTCCGTACATCCAAATTTATCGAGACGGCTCCACTTTCTCAGTCGGCCAGGATTTTCTCAGTGCCGCATAGGAAACCAGAAAGTTGGCAAGCCATCCTGCCGGCACGGCAAGCCAAACAAAATCAATGCCAAAACGTGGTGCACCGATCAATGCCACGGACAGGCGGATCGCAAGATTTACCATGTTGGCAACGAGGAATGGCCGCATGATTCCGAGTCCGCGAAGGACTCCATCGGTCGCCATTTTAATTCCCATAAAAATAAAGAAGTAACCAAGCCATCTCATATAATCCCCAGACACCTGATAAGCCAGGGCGGTTCCGTCTTTTCCAAGGAACAGTGATGAAATCTGCGTGTGCAGCGTTTCAATGACAAGGAAAGCAAGCGCCGCAAAACACACATCCAGCACCAATGCTGCGTGGTAGCCTTTTTTGATGCGCTGGGTTTTGTTTGCGCCAAGATTCTGGGAAACAAATGGGGAAACCGCATTGCCGATGGACACAAAAATCAGGGAAAAAACATTCTCCACACGCATCGTTGCCGCGTATCCGGCGAGTGCCTGTGTGCCAAAAGGATTTACCACCGCCTGTACGATCATCATACCGATGGATACGGTAGACTGCTGAAGAACCGACGGAACAGCAATCCGAAGCATCGAGCGCAGCTCCTGTCCCTCAAACCAGGCAAAGATACTCTTATACCGCCGCATCCGGTAAAAGAAAATCAAAAGTGAAAACACAGCCGAAATGCCCTGTGCGATCAAAGTTGCAAGCGCCGCACCGAACACGCCAAGTCCCAGACCGGCTACCATCCAAAGATCCATTACAATATTCAGGATTGATGAAAAGATCAGCAGTCCCAACGGAATTTTTGATTCACCGATGGAAGTGAACATGGTAGAGAGAATATTGTACATGAACAAAAACGGAAAGCCCACAAAATAGACCCGCAGGTACAGCACTGCTTCCTCCAGAATATCGGCAGGAGTCTGTAATCCGCTCATCATCGCATGGGAAAAACAAAAGCCAAAGACACCAAGGATGATGCTCAGCAGCAAAAAGCTGATCAGTGATGTAGACACAATCGTTTTCATTTTTCCATACTCTTTGGCACCGAAATAGCGGCTCACAAGCACACCTGCACCAGCACCGGCCCCCAGTGCCACACAAATGAAAACATTCGTCAGCGCTGCACAGGCGCCAACCGCCGCCAGTGCGGAGGAACCCACAAACTGGCCGACGATAATGGAGTCCGCCATATTGTATACCTGCTGAAAAAAACTGCCGAGAATCATCGGCATTGCAAAAACCGTCAACGCTTTCAGCGGCGCATCGGTAATCAAATACTCATCTTTTGACATGATCCTATTCCTCCACAACTTCCTGCTTTTTACCCGAAAGCACTAGCTTAGCAAGTGTGATCGCAATTCGTGTACAAAAATCCCGGCAGAACCAAAACAGCTTTCCGAGATAATTGGCATAATAAAGTCATACATATTAGAAGTCATACCGCACCACCTGGCAGTTTTTTACGCCAAAGGATGCAAATTCTTCATTGGTCATATCCGTAAAATACGACTGAATCATCCTTGAAATTCCATTGTGTGCCACCAGAATGTATGTCTTATGGTCAGACTCCTGTTTTATCTCATCCAGCAGATTATAGATACGCTGCGCAAGCTGCAGCATGGATTCTCCCCCTTCATATCGGCAGGCAAATGACTCTTTCGCCTTCTTAAACTCTTTCCCGTCTCTCGGCGTAGACTCCCATTTTCCAAAATTCTGCTCTATGAGTCTTGGTTCTTCCCTGCAGGGGATTCCACTCATTTCGGAAATGATTTTTGCTGTATCTGCCGCACGGCTAAGGGGTGAATAGAGAATCTCATCTGCCTTGATTCCGCTTTCTACAATATTTTTCCCGGTTTCAGCCGCCTGCTGCCGTCCATGCTCCGTCAGCGGACTGTCTGTTGCTCCGCAAATCTTATTTTCCACATTCCACACAGTCTGTCCATGTCTCACAAAATAAAAATGTCCCATGATGTCGTTCCTCGCTACTCTTTTTATGTCCATTCTATCAGATCTTGCTGCCAGATTCCACCCTGATTCAAGTCGAACTTCCGCCCTTTTCGGTTACCGTGTTACTGTTCACGCATACGTATCCTTTTGCTTTCTCCCCTTAACCTATATTGACTTTCTCTACGCTCTGTAGTATCATTTGATACAGTTCAAAAAAATACCATTTAAAGGAGGGGTCTATAGAATGAATCCATTCACATTTATTGCCTTTTTTCGTGATGTATTAAATGCTTACAATAAAATGTGTGAACCGGTTCTTCACGCATTTGATATTCCGCAGGTATCCTTTGACATTTTAATGTTTCTTAATAACAATCCCGAATTATGTACGGCCCAGCAAATAAGCGAGTTTCGGAACATAAAAAAGAATCTGGTGTCCGTCCATGTTGATAAACTGGTAACGGCCGGTTATCTGCAGCGGGGAACTGTGGTCGGAGACAGACGAAAGATTTTACTGTCCTGCACGGAAAAGGCCCGGCCCATTCTTAACGCCGGACTGGAAATGCAGCAGAATTTCAAGCAGAAACTCACCCGGGATATACCCGAAGAGCAGATATACATTTACAAAGAAATCATTGACTCTATGGCGGTGAATGCACGCCAGATACTGAATGAATAACGCAATGTACTATCGAAAAACAAAGGAGGGAACATCCATGCAGGATAACAAAAATTTCCTGGGTACGGAACCTATCGGAAAATTGCTTCTCAAGCTGTCTATTCCGACCGTAATCGCCCAGCTTATCAATATGCTTTATAATATCGTTGACCGAATCTATATCGGTCACATTCCTGGCAATGGCAGCCTGGCTCTTACCGGAGTCGGAGTCTGTATGCCAATCATCATGATCGTCTCTGCTTTTGCGGCGCTGGTCAGCTCCGGCGGTGCACCAAGAGCCTCTATTTCCATGGGAAAACAGGACAATGAATCAGCCGAGCAAATATTGGGCAGCTGCTTCGTTCTTCAGATTGTTATTTCCTTTATTCTGACTGCCGTTCTGTTAATCTGGAGTGAAGATTTATTACTGGCTTTCGGTGCCAGTGAAAATACCATCCGCTATGCTGTCGATTATATGCACATCTATGCGATCGGTACACTGTTTGTTCAGCTGACCCTTGGTATGAATGCTTTTATTACCGCCCAGGGCTTCACAACCATTTCGATGGTTTCCGTTCTGATCGGTGCTATTTGCAATATTACGTTAGATCCTGTATTCATCTTTGGCCTTCACATGGGTGTAAAAGGTGCAGCCCTGGCAACCGTCCTGGCACAGGCGATTTCCACCATCTGGGTCATTCTTTTCCTTTGCGGCGAAAAAACACAGCTTCATCTTAGGAAAAAAAATATGCGCCTTGATTCAAAGATCATTCTTCCCTGTGTTGCACTTGGACTTGCCACTTTCATTATGCAGTCCAGTGAAAGTGTTGTAACGGTCTGCTTTAATTCATCCCTGCTCCGTTATGGCGGAGATATTGCCGTGGGAGCCATGACGATTTTAACCAGTGTGATGCAGTTTGCTATGCTGCCCCTTCAGGGAATTGCCCAGGGATCACAGCCTATTTCCAGCTATAATTACGGAGCAAAAAATGCAGACCGGGTTAAGAAAACGTTCCGGTTACTGCTGATTACCTGTTTAACCTATTCCATATCGCTCTGGACCGCTGTACAGCTTGTTCCGCGAATGTTTGTAAGCATTTTTACGGCTGATGCAAGTCTCGTTGATTTTACGGCACCTATGCTGAAAATCTATCTGGGCGGTTTATTCCTCTTTGGTATCCAGATTGCATGCCAGATGACATTTACCTCTCTCGATAAAGCAGTCAACTCCATCATCGTTGCGGTTGTACGAAAATTTGTATTATTGCTCCCGCTTATCTATATCATGCCTCACCTTGTATCCAATCCAACCGTAGGCGTATATACGGCAGAGCCAATCGCTGATATTGTTGCGATACTCTTTACATCCGTTTTATTTACCGTACAGTTTAAAAAAGCACTTGCAGAAATCCAGAAATAAATAAGGACTACAAGCTGGCGATGAAACGTCATCTTGATATTGACCTTCTGGACGACATCATTCGCAAACCGGCAAGTCCTGCATCGGTCAAAGTAGCACCCGCATCCTGCACCCTTGTTACCCATTTTGCTTTCTTTTTTCTGTGAGTGCGGTTTCTACCGTACTCCATTGTTCTTTCGTTTTTGTTTTGGTAATGGCAATTCATCGCACATTGACTCAAACAGCTTCGTAAGAAACTCTTTATTGTCAACTTCATCCACCAGCAGCATTTCTTTTGCCCCCTCATAGGGGAGCTCACAGATTGCCGCAGGCATAAGTTCCAAAGCGGATCTTGTTTTCTTTACAAGCAACCGGTCATCATATATCCCACCGACAATTTTACCTCGATAGTAGAGGATAAACTCCCCCATCATCGACCGGTAAGAAACCGCTTCCAAATCCGATAGCTGTCCTAAAATGAAATGAAGATACTCTTTACTGGATGCCATTATTCCTCCTTTTCAAAACAGCTGTCCCGGCAGCTTCTGCTTTTCTTTTGCTGGAAAAGTGGCTTCAAACTGTTGAAAGCCCTCCGGATCTTTCTCACAGACAAAATACCCCTCCGGGTCTTTGTAAGTGCCGGAGATGCCGTCCAGAAATCCGGGCTTCAGTTCTTTGATGAGAAAATAGTCCGCCTCCGGGTCGTCAGCATACCGCACGCCCTTAGTTTTAGCAGGAACAAATCCAGACTTGCCGTAAAAGTCAATATTGCCGGTAATGGCAAGCGCCCCTGCCCCCATCTCCCTGGCTTTTTCCATGGAATAGTCGAGCAGCTGCTTTCCATAACCCTGCCGCTTGTATGCGGGTGTGATGCCAATGGGGCCAAAGGTCATAATCGGCACCTTTCTTCCATCGTCACAGTCGATCTCCGACCGCACATAGATGACCTGCCCGATCCGCTCACCGTTCAGTTCCATCACAAAATCCAGCTCCGGCACAAATGCCGGGTCATTCCGATAACAGTGCAGCACATAGTGCTCCATACAGCCGGGCCGGTAAACATTCCAGAATGACTCGCGGGTCAGGTTTTCGACGGCTCTGTAATCGTCTTTTGTTTCCGGGCGAATGATAATATTCTTTTCTGACATAACTTCTTCTCCTTCTTTCTTCTCACACATCTTTTTCATTTTTGCATCGGCATAACAATAGCATGTTGATTGGTCTTGTCTAACCCCTACCGCACTATACCAATCGAGAACAGCGCTTAGATTTTCCGCCTTGACCCGCTCGCCGCCATGAAGCATCATATCCAGCATATCGTTCTCCTCCGTCGTGCGGTCTTTCTTTGCTGCCAGACTTTTACCTACTGTCTTGACCATGATCTCCATCACAGGGCGGTAAATGCCGTGGAGCTTTTTCACATCAAAGTTTCCTTGCAGGGTAAACAGCGGAATGTTGGCTGGAATCGCTGACTTTTTCCGCACGCTTTCTATCTGTGTTCCGGTTTGTCCCATGCCGACGCCGCAGACGGCGCACACCCGATAACGCTTCGCAGCTTCGTCATACCCTTTGACAGAGCCTGCCATGATCCAGCCAAGATAGACAACCTCCGCTTTGGCAAAAATCTGTTTTTTCGCTTCTGCAAGGGTATACGCCGGAAGCCCAGTTTTCTGCGCCAATATCTTGGCATACTGCTCGGTACTTCCAGTGTTGGTGGTGTAAATAATTGCATCCATTGTACTCCTCCTTCAAAAAAAGGACGCAGCGCATGACCGGCTTTGCGATCAGCACTGCGTCCTAGCGTCTGGCTGTTTGGTTTCAATGATAAAATTTTTTGCATTGATAATACTCTCATGCCTGCATTTGGGGCAAAACAGAGGAAAAGTTACTAATTCCGTCTCCCGCAATATCTGCAAGCGCGTCTTGGCACCGCAGCACGGACATAAAACCCAGCGTTTTTCTTCTTCGCCATCTTTCATGTTGTTCTTTCCTTCTTTCTGTAATCAGACTCAACCTTTGCAATAAAGCGATCAATGTGTGTTGCCAATAAGGAAGAAACCGATTCTTTTTTCTCTGCACCGTCGTAGACACTGTATAAAAGATACATTGGCCCATAAAACTCCAACGCCAGCTGCATAGCGTCCTCATCAGAATCTGCCAGCTTGCGGAAGATGGCCGCCATATACTCCAAAGGACCGCCCGCCAGATAGTCGTGGTGAAGCTGTGCAAGCTTTGGATCACGGTATTGCTCCAGCGTCAGCATTTTACGAAAATTGGAGGAAAACGTTTCCTTTGTCCAATGGTCAAACTGGGCAAGACTGTATGTGCGAATTTTTTGAATTGGTGTATGCAGATATGCTTCCGCAAAGCCGTCTGGTTCCGTTTCCGGCATTTCATACGCCTCAGCGCGCTCATAGTCCATCTTATTCATTCGCTCCACGATCTTATCTAAGATTTCTTGTTTGCTGGCATAGTGCTTATATAAGGCGGCTTTCGTAATTCCCAACTGCCCTGCAATATCATTCATAGATGTCCCCAGATAGCCGTTCTGCGCAAACAGTTCCAGTGCTGTTCTCAAAATCCGTTCTTTTGTACCCTCTGCCATAATTATCCCCTTTATCAAAGTAACCATTCGGTAACTTTATTATAGTTACCGAATGGTTACTTGTCAAGAACTAATGAAAGAAGTTTCACACAGACCACAACTTAATGGGTGCTTGCTTTCTTCATGAACTCCAGATAAAGGCTGAACAGCACGGCGCAGACGGGAACGCTGAACAGCATCCCTAAGATGCCGAATGCTTCGCCGCCAATCGTAACAGCCATCAGCACAAGCAGTCCAGGAAGTCCGACGGACTTGCCGACCACCTTGGGATAAATCAGATTGCCCTCCACCTGCTGCAAAACGATCAGAAAGAGAATGAACCACAGAGCCTTGCCAGGTTCTGCCAGCAGAATCAAAAACGCACCAAAGCCGCCGCCAATCCATGCGCCAAAAATCGGCATCAGCGCAGTGACGGCCACAAACGCGGAGACAGCACCGGCATACGGAACCCCAAGAATCAGCATTCCAAAGAAGCACAGAACACCGATGATAACCGCTTCGGTAAGCTGCCCGCTGACAAAATTTGTGAAGGTCTGATTGGTCAGCGCGGCAATACTAAGAAGCCGCTGCGCCGTCTTTTGCGGAAGGACTGTCTCAATGAGTTTTTTCAAATGTGCCGCGACGGTCTCCTTCTTTGCAAGCAGATAAAGTGCAAAAACAAATCCCAAGAGAACGTCTACAAAAACCGACAGGACAGAGGTTGCCGCGCCCCATGTCACGGTGAGAATCCCGCTTTTCTCGTCACTGATCAAGGCGGTGACTTTCTCAATCAACAGGTCAGAGTCTATGACATATTCGGGCAGGACAATGTTATATTTTGCAGCAAACTGGACAACGCCAGCCCACCACCGCCCGATTTCCTCCACATAGACCGGAATGTTTTGGATAAACTCATCGCCGGATTCCCGCAAGCTGGGGAGCATCATAAATACCACAGCAAATAGAATTCCAAGGATAAGCACGGTGCTTGCTGTCAGGCACACGGGGCGGGTCAGCTTTGCAGGAGCTTTGCGGCACGCCTTGTTCCAGCAGCATTCTATCGGCCGAAGAACTACGTTGATCAAAAAAGCAATCGCGCCGCCGATCAGAAACGGAGTGAACAGTGCAAGCACCTTGCCGAGAAAACACAAAACAGCGTCAAGGTTTACCAGCGCCCATGCGAATACAATAAGCAGCAAAAAAGCACGGATGATATAACGAATGATCGTCTCGTCCGGCCATTTGCCTCCCTGCGGTGCGGGTGTTTCATTTTTGTTAGAGGTTGGATTTTGTAATTTTTTCTCCATGTTTTTCCTTTCTGTCAGTATCAGAATCCCTTTTTTAAATCCGAAAGCACTTTTGCAGGGCTTTATACTCACTCCTTGTGAATCGCGCGATAGCTTTATTGTGTATTACAACGGTGTCAGGACCCAAATCCAGAGACGAATAAACAGAGCGCTGAACAACGCAAAGCGTTCAGGGATATCCTTCGCAACACCCTTTGGGGTGATCGCATCAATATCTCCGTAAAGTTCGACAAACAGAAGCGTGCCGATGCTTCGCATTCCAAATCGGAAAAATCTGCTGCCGGTACGATATCATACGGAATTTTCAGTTCAGAAAATTCCTATCTGCAAGTAAAAATGCATATTCTACAAAATCACTGCACATCCTCGCGGAGCGTTTATGTTGCGACTCAAAAGCGACACAAAAATAGCGGAGTAAAATCAATTTTGTAAACCTGCCAGTGCTAGGAATTTTTTATCTGACTGGATACTCTGTGTCAGAAACTGACCGTCCCGAAACAGAGCATAGGTCGTGACCGGTGCAGATACATTCTGTGCGCTTTCTTTATCAGTGATATGGATAACCTTAAACGGGATACCATGTTCCTTCGCCGCCTCCTGCACTCTTGGCACCCAATAATAGGTATATGGGCATTGATCGGTGTAATAAAGAACAAAACCTGCTTCTTCAATCACCGGATGTTTCGCACATTCCTTGAAATACGGCGGTTGTGCACCCAATTCAATGGGAAGATACATAAGATTGATCCCGCAGTCGGATATGTCTGCCACACGGAAACCCTTATAAGTAAGGAATTTCGGGTCAGCGAGGAATTCCCGCTTTCGGCCCTCCGCGCACAGAATGCAAATACCTTTCTTTCCCTGCGCCCTGGCATCACAGATACATGCCTCCAGCAGATCATTTGAGTATCCGTGTCCCTTCATGGAGCCGGATACCCATAGACAGTTAATGTAAAGATAACCATCTGCCGCAATCGGCACCCAGGCGTTTTCAGCTGGAATGTATTCGATAAAGCATTTGCCGCGCTCCTCGCTGCGATAGAAAACAAGTCCATCATCAAAGCGCTGCCGCAGCCATTCCTTTTTTGCAACACTCTGCTTGCCAGACATGGCGCAGCAGATATGTTCCTTGTCAATATTTTCTTTTGTGATCCGAATATAGTTCATCCGTTATTCCTCCTGCTCAAAACAGCTGTCCCGGCAGCTTCTGCTCTGTAACCAGCCTCAATCTTGGCAATAAAGCGATCAATGTGTGTTGCCAGCAAGGAAGAAACCGATTCCTTTTCCTCTGCACCGTCGTAGGCACTGTATAAAAGATACATCGGCCCATAGAACTCCAGCGCCAGCTGCATAGCATCCTCATCAGAATCTGTCAGCTTTCGGAAGATGACCGCCATAATTACCTCCTTTATCAAAGTAACCATTCGGTAACTACATTATAGTTACCGAATGGTTACTTGTCAAGAACGAATGAAAAAATTATGCCCTTTCGTTAAAATGTGCAAACTCCGGCGCAAATTCGCCAAGCGCATTTCTTCCTGCTGTCTGTACTATTTTTTCCATATTCTGTATACTTCCATAACACTGCTGTTTATAAAGAATTTACCCACTCACTGACTTTCTGTTTTGTTCCGCGATTTAACAGACTGCCTTCTGTGATAACAGCCTCTGGTGCGGATGGCTGCAATTCTTTTACAGTATTACCGAATCCACTTCCACCGGATGTTGCAAAAAGGACGATCTTTTTACCGCTGAAATCATAGGCTTCCAAAAATGTATTGATAATTGTTGGAGCTACATACCACCAGATAGGGAATCCCAGAAGAATTTCATCATAAGAGCTCATATCTATCTCTTTCTTCATGATCTCCGGTCTGTATTTCTTATCACTCATTTCCATACTGCTCCGAGATTTTTTATCCATCCAGTCAAGATCAGCCTTTGTATATGGAACTTTTGGCTCAATCTCAAATAAATCAGCTTTTGCTTCCTCTGCAATCATCTCTGCTACTTTTTTTGTTGTTCCGCTTGCACTGAAAAATGCTACTAATTTTTTACTCATAATAAAAAGCCCCTTTCTTTGCGAATCTCTTGTATAAAAATAGATGTATAAGATTTGAATTTTTCGGCGTAGAGTCCGGCAATAAAGTCGCCGAGCGTGTGGGCGAAGCATTCCAAGATGGCTTAAAGCTGAAAAAGTAAGGTGTGCAGAAAAGGAGCTTTCGCATAAGCGAAGACTCCTTCTTAAAATATGTGGATTTCACAAATCCCGAATTGTCATTCCCAGTATACCATGCCTTCTCCCCGCAGAAAAGCATGGCGAAAAACAAAAATGTCCCTGGAGAGCTTGTGCGTATGTTTTTCAGCGTTTCCGATCTGAATTTCTCAGAACAGAATATCCTCCGGCTTGAACTTATCTTTTTCGGTAATGGGGCGGATCACCTTGCAGGGCACCCCTGCTGCGATGACACCGGCGGGAATGTCATGGGTGACGGCGCTTCCCGCCCCGATAACCGAGCCTGCCCCGATGGTAACGCCGCCGCAGACGGTGGAATTTGCACCGATCCAGACGTTTTCCTCCAGCGTAATAGGTGCTGAGGTTCCAATGCCGTGGCTGCGCTGCTCCGGGTCGATGGCATGACCAGAGCAGGCAAGGCATACGCCGGGGGCAATAAAGGCACCTGCTCCGATGTTTACCGGAGAGGTATCCAGAATGACACAGTTATAGTTGATGACCGCCAAGCCGTGGGTATGGATGTTGAAGCCATAGTCACAGTGGAAATCCGGTTGAATACCGGTCATGGAAGAGCAGGTGCCCAGCAGGGTCTGCAGGATGCTGCGCCGCTTTTCCTGTTCGTTGGGAGCGGTGCGGTTGTACTCCCAGCACAGTTGCTTTGCACGGTTCTGTTCCTCCGTGGGGGTGTTTTCATAGCCGCTTACGTAGGCGGCAGGGCGTTTCATAATATCCAGAGCGTTCATCGTGTTTGTCCTTTCCATACAATGTTTTCTCAAGGATTATACCACATTCTCTGTCGGTGTGTAATAGGCTGCTTTCCCCTCCCTCATTTGTTTGTCCGCTTGATCTTCTCCATCGCTTTGCCCTTAGCCAGCTCATCCACTAGCTTGGGATATATTTTTGCAAATGGCATGGCATATACTTTTTCAGTTTCCATTTTCGTCCCTCCCTCAAAAAACGGATTTTCCGTTTTTATTTTCCAAATTGTTTTTGGCACTTCCTCAACAGCAACTGGCTTCAGGGTTATATGAAAAACGCAAATTATATCATGTACGGTGTTTCCGCACATGATACAGCACATGATCCATCATAATCACGACCTATGATGCACACATTCAATAGGCTGTTCCTCCAAAAATAATTGTGGACTTTTCTGTGAATTTTGTGTCTAATAGATTGACTATGCAATGCAATTAACATATAATATAAGTGCAATAGCAAGGAAAGGAGTTGACATTCATGGCTACCACAACTAATTTCAGTGTCCGTATGTACAGCGACATCAAAAAACAGTGCGAAGCACTGTATGGTGAATTAGGCATCAACCTTACTACCGCTATCAATGTGTTTCTTCGCCAGTCGCTCCGCGTCGGCGGTTTTCCTTTTGATGTTCGTATGGAGCAGCCGAACAAGGAAACAATGGCAGCAATGCTGGAAGCAGAACGCATTGCTCGTGGTCCTTCTGTAAAACGCTACTCTGATGTAGAGGAAGCATTGAGGGCGTTAAAAGAATGAGTGCGCATTTAGATATTGTTTGGACAAATCAATTTAAGAAGGACTACAAGCTGGCGATGAAACGTCATCTTGATATTGACCTTCTGGACGACATCATTCGCAAACTGGTAAGCAGCGAACAGCTTCCAGAAAAGAATAAAGACCACGCTTTAACCGGAAACTGAGTCGGGCATCGTGAGTGTCACATTCAGCCGGATTGGCTATTGGTCTATCGGATTGAGAATGATTTGCTCGTCTTGACATTATCCCGAACAGGAACGCACAGCGATTTATTTGGAAAGTAAGAAAATGCACTCGGTACAAACGCCGGGTGCATTTTTCTTTCCGCAGAAATGAAAAAGCACTCTATCATGGGCACAGCCAATGATAAGTTCTATGACGCAACCCATGATAACTTAGATGGTGACACTCACCAAGCTATCCACCAAGTTAGCCACCAAGATTCAACGCCGTCAGCAGTTATATTGCGCCTAATACCCCATTCCCAACTCGACCAAAAGCGAATCCTGCGGCAGCGAGGCAAACACATCATTCTCGACCGCACAGCGTAAAGAGGCTGTATTTCGTTTCAGTACATCCGACGTAGAAACAGCAGAAACCAGATATATGCTTTCCTCCAGATGCTTACGCAAAAACACATAATATGCTGCTTTATCTCAAATACGCCGTAAAGAATGCGTTGAGCTTTTCAAACGGAATGATGTCCATCTGATCGTAAAGGTCAGTGTGATTTGCACCAGGGATAATGAGCAATTCCTTGTTATCGCCGGTCAGCTTGCTGTACGCTGTTTCGCTGAAATAGCGGGAGTGTGCCTTTTCCCCGTGTACCAGCAGCACGGCAGAGCGGATCTCGCTGCTGTATTGCAAGATTGGCATATTCAGGAACGACAGCGAGGATGTCACATTCCAGCCGCCGTTGGAGTTCAGGCTGCGGGGATGGTAGCCTCGCGGAGTCTTATAGTAGGCATAATAGTCCTTTACAAACTGCGGTGCGTCCTCCGGCAGCGGATCAACTACGCCACCCGCCAGCGCATAGCTTCCGTTTTTATAATCCATGGTGCGCTGTGCATTCATGGCTTTTTTCTTCTCATAGCGTGCCTGCTCAGAATCCTCAGCATCAAAATATCCGTTGGCAGTTACACGGGTCATGTCGTACATGGTCATAGCGGCGGCAGCTTTGATGCGGGTGTCAATGGCTGCGGCATTGAGCGCCATGCCGCCCCAGCCGCAGATACCGATGATACCGATGCGCTCCGGGTCAACATTCTCCTGCACGGAGAGGAAGTCTACCGCTGCGCAGAAATCCTCGGTGTTGATGTCCGGCGATGCTACATAGCGGGGCATACCGCCGCTCTCGCCGGTATAGGACGGGTCGAAGGCAACCGTCAAGAAGCCAAGCTCCGCCATTTTCTGTGCATACAGACCGGAGGACTGCTCCTTTACCGCACCGAACGGACCGCTGACGGCAATGGCGGGCAGCTTGCCCTCTGCGCCCTTCAGCGTATACATATCCGCCGCCAGTGTGATGCCGTAGCGGTTATGAAAGGTCACTTTTTTATGATCCACCTTGTCGCTTTTCGGGAACACCTTGTCCCATTTCTGTGTCAGATTCAGTTTTTCCATATTCAGACCTCCTTGCCTGTTGCCTTAAAATATACTGTATTGTTCACGACCTCCAACCATTCATTGGAGGTTTCGTCGCCCGGAACCTCTACCGCCAGATGAGAGAACCAGCTATCCGGCGCAGCGCCGTGCCAGTGCTTTACGCCCACAGGAATATTTACCACATCGCCGGGGCGCAGCTCCTGTGCCGGTTTGCCCCATTCCTGATAGTAACCATGCCCGGCTACGCAGACGAGGATCTGTCCGCCGCCGTTTTTTGCATGATGAATGTGCCAGTTGTTGCGGCAGCCGGGTTCAAAGGTCACATTGTAAATGCCAACCTGCTGCTTAGAAAGAGGTGCGAGATAGCTTTGCCCGACAAAATATTTCGCAAAGTCGTCATTGGGTGCGCCGATGGGAAAGACCATTTCATTCTGATGCTTGGCCTTTGCATCGGCGGCATCGTTCTCCGCCCATACCTCCTTTGCCATGCGGAAGGCTGCCCACGCCTTTGGCCAGCCCGCATAAAATGCCGCATGTGTCAGGATCTCCGCAATTTCCATTTTCGTCACGCCGTTGTTCTTCGCAGTTGTCAGATGGTACTGAAAGGACGAATCCGTCAGTCCCTGCGCCATCAGCGCCACCACAGTTACAATGCTGCGGTCTCGCAGGGAAAGCTTGTCTTCCCGGCTCCACACCTGCCCGAACAGCACATCATCATTCAATTCCGCAAATTTAGGAGCAAATTCCCCCAGAGCCTCTCTGCCTGCCGTTTGTTTGATTGCCATGGCTCACACCTCCTTGCCCATCTGATAGGCCTGATCCAGTGCAATATGACCTACGATCTCTCCCACGCCGTTTACACCGCCTGCAAACACTGTGCCAACCAACGCACAGCGTGGAAAACAGTCCACCCAGCCCTGCACGGCCTTCTCTGTGCCCGAAAAGGTTTCTGGTGTGTTCTCTGCCGCCGTTGCAAGCAGATAGGCTTTCGTAAAGGCGTAGTCCGTATCAAACAATGGGTTGGCACGGTCCAGCATAGTCTTGAGCGGACCGCTGACGCAGTAATAGTAGACAGGCGTTGCGAACACCAGCACATTTGCATCGTGCATTTTGGCGGCAATTTCCACAGCATCGTCTTGGATGACGCAGTGCCCCAACTTCAGACAGGCAAGGCAGCCCTTGCAGAAACCAATCTGCTTTTCCCGCAGATATACGGTTTCTACCTGATTGCCTGCCTCCCGTGCACCCTTGGCAAATGCTGCCGCCAACGTTTCGGAGTTGCCGCCCTTACGGGGACTTGAGGAAATGATTAGTACCTTTTTATTCATCGTAGAACACTCCTTGCATTTTTATATTTTTTGTGTTATTCTCATCGTAATTCATAAACTTGACTTTAGGTCAAGATATTTTTCAAAAATTTTTGGAGGGAAATTTATGTATTCAATCGGACAGGTGGCAAAGATGTTCGGCTTGCCCATCTCCACGCTGCGCTATTATGACAAGCAGGGACTTTTTCCGAACATGGAGCGAGTATCCGGCATCCGCAAATTCGGGGACACGGAGATTGAAGCACTCCGGGTCATTGAATGCCTGAAAAAAGCTGGCATGGAGATCAAGGACATCCGGCAGTTCATGGATTGGTGTGTAGAAGGACCGTCCACCTATCCGCAACGCAAGGCACTGTTTGAGGAGCAACGGTCGCACATGGAGGCAGAGCTTGAGCAGATGAACCGCACACTGGATATGCTGAAATTCAAATGCTGGTACTATGAGCAGGCAATCAAAGACGGCAGTGAGGACAGATTAAAGGAACTGATTCCTGACCGCTTGCCGGACGGTATCCGAAAAGCATATGAAAACGCGCATAGCTAACCTTTCCGTACTCCGTATCGTCTGATTCGGAAGAAAAAACCGGAGTGAATCATCACCCCGGCTTCAAAAAACTTTACTTGCGTTTGCGGCCTCCGCGCTTTTTGTAGTCCTCGTCTATACGCTTTTTCCAGTCTGCACTCAGCGGGGCACTGCACCAGACAGAGCTGATAGCTTCGCTGAGCACCTCATGACTAAAATAATTTGCAAATGCGATTTCAAAATTTTTATTCTAAAATTTCTATAATTGCATGTTCAACTTGATGCTCTTTTATTTTGTCAATGATTATATGCATATTTTCTATTTCTAATTCTATTTTTGTATCGCCATCCTTTGGTACCATACCAAATTTTTGAAATACAAATCCAGTAAATGTGTCACAATCTTCTGCTGTAAATGTAACACCTATAGCGTCTTCAATATCACTTAATCGTATATTTCCTTTCACTTCCCACTTGTTATCGCTTATTCTTATAATAACAGTTTCTTCTTCCGACGATATTGGTTCAATATCGTTTAAATCGCCAACAATTTCTTCTAATAAATCAAAAAGAGTTACTATTCCAACCACTCCACCATGCTCATCTAATACAATCGCCATAGATTGCTTCGATTGTTTCATATTTTTAAAAAGCACATCTGCTTTTGTAGTTTCCATAACAAAGTATGGTGCAGAAATTGCAGAATCTATAACCATATCCTTACTTTTTTCTTTTAATCTAAAATAGTCTTTTGCATTTAAAATACCAATAACATGATCTATCGAATCTCCACAGACGGGATAAAGGGTATGTCGTGTATTGTGGATCGTTTCATCCCACTCCTTCACATCATCAGACATCCATAATATTGTCACATCTGTTCGATGTGTAGCAATCGTACCAGCCATAATATCATTAAATTCAAAAACATTTTGAATAAACTCTTTTTCTTGATGATCTATTGTTCCTTTTTCACTTCCCGCATCAACAAGCATACGTATTTCTTCTTCACCTACTTGATCTTCCGCTTCATTTGGATCAATACCACAAATCCTCAAGACAATATTTGTTGATATTGAAAGAAATGAAACGATTGGCTTAAATAGGATAGAGATTCCCGTAACCAATCCTGAAATCCCCATTGCCAGTTCTTCAGATTTTTTCATTGCGATTCTCTTTGGAACTAATTCGCCAAAAACCAACGTGAAATATGATAAAATCAATGTAATCAATATAACAGCTATGGTATCTAAAGTAGAACGTGGAATATTCACACCCATCCCAACAACCCAATCAACTAAAGGTTCTGAGAAATTATCTGCTGCAAAAGCACTTCCTAAAAATCCCGACAATGTGATTGCAACCTGAATTGTCGCAAGAAATCGTGCCGGCTCTTGCGTTAATCGTACTAATCTCTTTGCCCGACCATTACCTTGTTCTGCCATTCGTTCTAGCTTTGTTTCATTCATTGATAAAACAGCGATCTCTGCACTCGCAAAAATCGCGTTTAATATAATTAAAATAATCTGCACTACTAAAAGAATAAAAATTGATGTACTCATAAATAAAACCTTTCTACAATAAAATTATCTAAATATCACACTTACTTAAAAGCAACAAAAGACATGGTCTATGTTCCGAATACATAGTCCATGCCTTGCGATATATAAATAAAAATTCTATTGAATTGGTTCGCTTCAGAATCATTATCACTTTCGTCCATGTTAAATATTCCTCCTCTCAAATAGTATTGTAGTACAGTATAACAAAAAGACCTAACATAATCAATTCGAAAAAAGCAAAAGTGTGTTAAATTTATGTAAAACATAAAATCCGATTATTTTTATTTTCTTTGTGAAATTCAATTTTCTTTATCATCACTTAACATCATTTTAAAGTAAAAAGCAAGCCATTTTCAGACTTGCTTTCCACCATATCATCTTCCTTATTGATGGACTCCTGACCAATGCCGGAAAACTCATGACCGATCAGCTCACGGTTTATAACTCCCGTATGTTCTGTATCCGGTGGAATGGCTTGGAAAAAGGCTCTATCTTTGATGATGCGCTGGACGATAAAGAATACGAGGGAAATTTGATTTATTTACTGAACAGCGGCAGTGAATTTATTCGCAATAATTCCAAAGTCCGTTTTGTCAAAAAGGCACAGTATCGTGTAGACAAGACGGATTATGCTGAACGAGCTGTGACAGAGGCTCTTGTTAATGCGCTTATCCATCGTGATTATATTGTGCTTGGCAGCGAAATCCATATTGATATGTTTGATGATCGGGTGGAAATCACATCTCCGGGCGGTATGTTTGGCGGCGGCTCAATTCAGGAATACGATATTTACAGTATCCGTTCCATGCGACGAAACCCTGTGATTGCTGACCTGTTCCACCGCATGAAGTATATGGAACGCCGTGGAAGTGGCATACGCAAAATCGTCAGTGAAACCGAAAAGCTGCCTGGATACACAGAGGCATATAAGCCCGAATTTTTCTCAACAGCGACAGATTTCAGAGTCATCTTGAAAAATGTAAACTACAACATGTGCGGTGCTTCCGTACATGATGCCGCACATGATGGCGCACATGATACATCTGTGATCAGCAAGCAAAACTTGCTATTGGAATTTTGTGCAGATCCTAAAAGTCGAGATGAAATGCAAGCATATATTGATGTTTCCAGCCGTTCTCACTTCAGCAAATATTACCTCAAGCCTTTATTATCTTCTGGTAAACTTGAAATGATGTTTCCAGACAAACCCAAAAGCAAAAACCAGAAATACACTACCGTTCATTCCAAATAACCCAGAAGCAGGGCATTGGGTCTCATCTCCCATTGTCCTGCTTCTTTTCATTCCAGATTATATTCACATCATTTACCCATACATCCAATCCTGGATCGCAAATTTCAAATCCTGCGCCTTACCCAACAGCCAGATCGCCGCCAGCGGCAATCCCATCGGGCTAATCAAAAAAGCTATAACCAGCAAAATCGCACCATTCTGCGAGGAATAGGTAATAAGCACAGCCACGCCAACTGGATGTCCGCAGGCATCAGGTCTACACCCTCTGGGTGGTGCAGGATACCCTCGCCGGGACGAAGCGGCTCATCCATCAGGATACGCCCCATAGCGTCCGACAGCGTAAAGGGCAGCTTGTCCGGCTGGGGATGGCCCAGGCTGATTGTCAGGCTCCCTTGCGGGTCCCCGTCGATCAGCAGGACTTTCTTTCCGGCCTGCGCCAGCCCGATTCCCAAGTTGGCACAGGTCGTTGTCTTGCCAACGCCACCTTTCTGGTTGGCAATGGCAATGATTTGCGTGTTCATTGACTTCACCTCATTTCTAATTGTTGCTATTGCTTCTGGAAATAGAAAAAGCCGCCACTTCAAAATCATAAAGTGACGACCCTTTCTAATGCAGGAATCTTTTTCCCTGAAATGAAAAAAGCACCCAGTTATTTGTTACTGAGTACCTGCATTAGAATCGTATTTAATTGTTCAGATTTGGTCAGATTATGCCAAACTCTCCGGCGAAAAATTTGGTGTCTGAGAGTGCCAAAATTGCCCTCAAAAATACCCCCGAAATTGCTCTCTGGTTGTCCTACTTTTTAACCACTAAGGACGTTTTTTGACCCCATTTTTGGCGGTTGTCCTATATTTAACCACTAAAAATTGGGTGAAAACGGCTCTCGTTTTGCCAAATTTGGTCAAACTATATCAGCCCATTTAGGTATAAGAAAACCCCGGAAAACCTTGATTTTCCGGGGTTTTTGAACCATTTTGATATAGTCTGAGCAGTCGATTATCGCTTGCTGAACTGCGGAGCGCGACGAGCTGCTTTGAGACCGTATTCACCTGACCTTGATCCCAAAAGTCCAGTATTCATGCGTTTTTTCAGGCTTCCCTCTCTCAGTAAACCCATAGGTAAACCCACGAAATCGCGAGATTTTTGGTGCCGTTTAACGCAGCCCGAATGCAGCATTCACAACGCTGCTTAATTTCTCAGGTTTATTATACTTGCCTTTCGCATAGATGTCCATAGTCGTTTTGCTGTTCTCATGGCCTGCCAAATACTGCACCGTCTTTGGATCAACACCTTTGTAAATCAGATTGGTGATGTAGGTGTGCCGCAGCATGTGCGGAGTCACCTTGAAGTCCATCGTATACACCAGCTTGGGATTGTTCGGCTGATGCTCACCAAGCCTTGGCTTTATTCTATGCTTGATGGACTGCCCATTTACATAGGTGTAATAACAGCGTTCTGCGGTGGAACGGACTGTTATGTACTTCCAGACCCTCACAAACTGTGCTTCCGTCAAAACAGTTCCCTTTGAATTGGAGATCACATATTCCGATTCTGATTTTTCCCTTGCTTCCTTGAGACAGGCTACCAGGCATTTGGGAATCGGAACATCTCGCTTCGCTGCCGGAGTCTTCAAAAGTGTGTTGACCACCGGCTCACCGCCTTCCACATGCCATGCACGCCTTACAGAAATGTACGGCGTTTTTTCATCCAGGAATACGCAGTCCCATTTCAATCCAAGAATCTCTTCTCTACGCAATCCCGCGTACAAGCCGATCATTACGAAAACATACGGTGGTAGCTCACGAATGCTATCCAGCAAAATGGCAGTCTGTTCATCCGTCAAAGCTTCGCGCCGTTTCGCAGGCTTTCCTCCTCTTGCGCAAATCGTTTTGGATGGATTCTCTTTGATCACCTTGCTCTCTTCTGCCGAATTAAAAATGTTCTTAATCAGCATATTAAGCTGACCATACATTCCGGAAGAACCTTTTGATAGCGGAACCATCAGCAGCCGCAGGTCATCTGTGGTCACCTCATCCATATACATCTGTCCAATTGGACCCACGATGTACCGATTCACCATCCGCTCGTATCCCTCCAACGTATTGGTTCTTACTGTTCCAGACCGCATCAGCAGCCATTTTTTGCAGTACTCTTCCACGGTCGGATTCTCTCTGTGGAAAACCACTTCTGCAATTTTCTTCTGGGCATCTTCCACCCGGTCATACAATTCTTCGCGTGTCAGCCCATAGATTGCCACTCTCTTTCCGTCTGCATCTGTAATTCGGGTACGATAATACTGTACCCCTTTCATCATCACTGTTCCGTATTCCGGAAGTTCAGCAGGACGCTTTTTTCCTTTAGCCATGTGTTCTCCTCCTCGTCTATCTTCATATATTGCGTGTTGTCACTTTTATTATCATGGCGTACACCACTTCCTTCAAGGATGTCGAATGTATGTAAAAAGGGCAGGGATTTTTGACCATCCCTGCCCTAAGTTTTTTCTGATTTACTCTTAATCCCACGATGCAAAAGCATCTTCCAGCACTCCTGCGAGCTGCTCTGGGCGATTGTATTTCACCTTGGCGTAAATATCCATGGTGATCTTGCTGCTTTCATGACCGGCAAGATACTGAACTGTCTTCGGATCAACCGAAGCATGAATCAGATTCGTAATATAGGTGTGCCGCAGCTGATGCGGAGTCACCTCAAAGTCCAGACTGTAAACCACATTTCCATTGTGTGCCGCCTTTTGCCCCAGAACCGGCTTCACCGTATGCTTTACCCTCTTGCCATCTTCATAGCGATAATAGCAGCGTTCCTTGGTGGTACGGGTTACGATATACTGCCATAATCTCTTGAATTGCGTATAGGACAACGGGTCTCCATCCCGGTTTGCAACCACATAATCCGATGTCGATGTATTCTTCGCCTCTTTCAGACATTCCAGAAGATTGTCCGGCAGAGGGACATTCCGATGCGCTGCCTTTGTTTTCAGCTCTGTCAGAATCACCGGACGATTACGCTCCGTATGCCAGGCTCTCCGAACGGTAAGGTACGGAGCCTCGCAATCAAGATACACCGAATCCCATTGAAGTCCGAGGATTTCTTCTCTCCGCAATCCTGCGTACAGCCCCAGCATTACAAACACATACGGCGGCAAGCCGTAAATGGCATCCAGCAGCTTATCCACCTGCTCATCCGTAAGCGGGAGACGTTCCTTCTGGGGAATTCCTCCCACATTCTTCTTCAGATAGATGGTCGGATTCTCATCAATGATCTTACTCTCCATTGCTGCCGCGAAAATACATTTATATATAACATTCACGGATTTGTACACGGATGCCGACTTTTTCGATGCCGCCAACAATGCCAGGCGAATGTCATCCGCTGTTACATCTCCCATGTGCATATCGCCCAAGGGCTTGATGATGTAGTTCTTCACCTTCGATGTATAGTCAATCAGCGTTGTCATCCTGATCTGTGCCGACTGCATCAGCAGCCATTTCTCGCAATACTCTTCCACCGTGGGTGTACTGCGGCGATACGTCTTGTTCTCAATCTGCTGAATTGCTTCCTGTTCCTTCTGGTACAGTTCCTCTCTCGTTCTTGCATATAAGGAAACCCGCCGTCCCTGCTGATCTGTTACACGGGTTCGATAATACTGCGTTCCCTTCATACTCACCGTACCATAATCGGGAAGCACCATTCTTCTTGCCGCCATATCATTACCTCCAATCCTGTTGATGCTTTCATTATTGCGGATTCATCGTCTATACTCAACGATGTCGATTTTCACCGCCGAAAGCTTCGAGGTTTGCGATATGTCGCAGCACGTTCCATCGGTTTTGCACGGTGCGTACATTTTGCAATGTACTCCTGAATCCCCACTTCTGTGAAATAAACACAGCCGTTTTCCACATACTGAACATAGGAGATCAAACCGTCTGTTCTTGCAGCATCCAGCGTTTTTACGCTGATTCCCAGTATACTGGCTGCTTCCTTCCTTGTAATCAGTTTATCCATCGCCTTCTTCGCCTTCCTTTCGGCATTTGCCCTGTCTTTTTTTCTCTGCCTGTTCCGGAATGTAATAACCAAGCTGAATCCTTACAGCTTCGTCGATCCCACGCATCTGCCCCTTACTTACCCGCCCAAGATAGCGAATCACGCATATCTTGTCGCAGGTGTCGAGCTGTTCTGCCAATACCATAGACGGTTTTGCCAGTCCCTTTGCTTTACGGAGAAAGAAATGCGTTGGCTGCTTTCGCTTCTTCTCAATTTTCGATGTCAGCGGAGCAATCGTGATTGTCGGCGCATAATAATTACCGGCATCATTCTGAAGAACCACAACAGGACGAACACCGCCCTGCTTTGATCCAACCGGAACACCGAGATTGGCGAGATATAAATCACCTCGCCGATAAACCCAGTTTTCTTTCATTTTCTGTTGTCTCCAATCTCCATACACTGATATGGATAAAGCCTGCCAGGTATCATGCTGATACAGAACCCAGCAGTGCTTTCTGAAAATATGGTTTCTCTGTACTTTTTCTTATCACCCCAGAGATGTAGGATTTCTCACAGGCGGCAGTGTGCTTCACTGCTCCATTGGAATTTAACCATCCCGCCTTCCTTATGGCCGGACCGCGAATTACGGAAGTATCATTGTCCCTGTCTGGCTTTAGCACCGCCGCCGGTTGCAATCCGGCATTTGCTTCTGCGAAACCGCTATCGCCCCGATGGGCTTCATGGCGTGCAGTCGATGGCTCGACCAAACAGGAATGTACCTGAAGAATGAGTATTCAGTTTTCAAGGGACATCCGGACTTTCGTCCTTACAAAGTAAGTTTAACAAGAATCCTCCGGTTTCGCGTTGGCCTCGTAGGCGCACTTTGGTTGTCCTTGCAGGACTACATATGGTTTGTTTTGATTTTTTTCAGTGTCCTATGCAGTCGGATTGGGGCAAAAAAAATACCTCGTTGGTTTCCCACCGAGGCATCGAAGACGATTCTATCTCATACGACTTCACATCATGCATCCGAAGATTTGTTTTACAAAATTCGCTTGTTTTTTTCCAGAACGCTTAAACTGATCATATGCTCCTTCTGCATGAATAATCAGCATTTCAATTTCTGGAGCAGTAATGACATTTACCACGTCAATTTTCTGCTCATATGCTTTACTCAATCGAAATTCCTCTCTGCGAGAATCCAAAATCCGTATCACAGAAATCTGCTCATCGAATCCTTTCCGTAAGTACTATGCATAAAAGCACAGCCGCAGAGTACATCTGTGGCTGTGTTTTGTGTTCAGTTGCTCACTGTTGCGTGGACTGGATATGGAGAGACAACATATCTCCCGATCTTACATGGGTGATCTTATCTGCCATCACTCTGGCAGTTTTCCTTGCAGATATGTCGGCATCCCCACTGCGGTCGTATCCGGCCTGACCTTAAACATGGCTTTTTCAATCTACCTTCCTTATCGGTTTTCCGCGATATATTTCTCCGCCATGTGGACTGCCACCGCGCCGTCCGCCACGGCGGTGACCACCTGACGGAGGGGCTTCGTCCGCACGTCGCCCACGGCGTAAACGCCGGGAATACTGGTTTCCGTGGTCTCTCCGGCCACGATATAGCCGCCGCCGTCCAGCGCCAGTTGACCCACCGCCAGCGCCGTGGCGGGCTGTCGACCCACGCTGACAAATACGCCGTCGCAGTCCACCACGCTTTCCTCACCGGTGACGGTGTCCCGCAGGCGTACGCCGGTCAGCCTGTCCCCGGAAAGCAGCGCGGAAACGGTGCTGTTCCAGCGGAATTCCACATTTTCGGCCTGTTCCAGTGGCTCTTGATAGATCTTGGTGGCCCGCAGGGTGTCTCTGCGGTGGACGAGGATCACCTTTTTCGCCACGCGGCTGAGAAGGAGGGCATCTGCCGCGGCGGAATTGCCGCCGCCCACCACGACCACCGTTTTGTCCTTGTAAAACATCCCATCGCAGGCGGCGCAGTAGGCCACGCCCCGGCCCAACAGCTCCGTCTCTCCGGCAACGCCCAGCGTTCTGGGGTCTGCGCCGGTGGCCAGCACCACGGTTTTCCCCCGGAAGATCCCCTCGCTGGTCTCCACGAGCTTGGGAACCGCCGTCAGATCCATGCGGAGAACTTCCGCGTATTCGCTGCGTGCCCCAAAACGCTCCGCCTGCTTTTGCATCTTCTCCGCCAGAGAGAAGCCGTCGATCCCGTTCTCAAAGCCGGGGTAGTTGTCGATCTGCTCGGTCAGGGCCATCTGCCCGCCAGCAGACAGCTTTTCCAGCACGACGGTGTCCAGCCCCGCCCGGACCGCGTACAGGGCGGAGGTGTAGCCGCCCGGGCCGCCGCCCACCACGAGCATATCATAAACATGATTGTTGTTCATATCTGAATCCTCCGTTATTTCGCCAAGGCTTCCTGAATGAAGCGGTCGATCTCTGCCTTTGAGCCGGGCGCGGTGATGGAATCCACGGCCTTTCCGTTCCGGTACAACACCAGAGTTGGGATGACCTCGATCCCCTCGGCCCCCGCCAGCCGCGGCTCCTCGTCAATATTGATCTTGCTGACAACGAGGCTGTCCGCGTATTCCTCTCCAATCTTCTCATACGCAGGGCCGATCCTCCGGCAATAGCCGCACCAGGGCGCCCAGAAATCCACCAAAACGGGCTTTTCGCCCCGGGTCGCCTGCTCAAACTGCTCCTGATTCATATTCATAGCTGCCATATCTGTCAGCTCCTTTCTTTTGTTTGGGTATTCTCAAGACTCCGTTCTCGCCCCACACCACATCGTGACCTCAACCTGAGATGACGGTACTCTGCCCTTGGGACATAAAGCAGATGAGTAAGACCATCATCTGTACGAGAATAGCTGCGGTTTGTTGCAGCTTATTCCGCGCAGAGCTCCGCCACAAGAGCGTCCATCTGCGCTTCGCTGGTTTGGTTCAGTGCGCCGCGCAGCGATACCTCCGTTTCACACAGTCGGAGTTCCTTCATCTTTTCCAACTCGGCGCGCATCAGCCGCGCGGCAGCAGGGGCCCATGAGCCGTTTTCCATGAGGCCGATCCGGCGGTTTCGGAATCCCTTTGTCTGTAAATGATCCAAAAAGGCCTTCATGGGCGGGAACAGTCCTCCGTCATAAGTGGAGCAGGCCAACACCAGTTTCCCGCAGTAGAACGCACTGGCAACAGCGTAGGAAAGATCTGTCACAGTGAGATCACATATGCTGACCTGCACGCCTTTTTTCTCTAATTTACCCTTGAGGGTCTTCGCCGCATGGGCAGTATTTCCATGGATGGATGCGTGGGCAATCAGTATGCTCTCCGATTCTTCTGGTTCCCATTGTGACCAGAGATCATAGAGCCGCAGACACTCCTCCAGCCCTTCTGTAAGCACGGGACCATGGAGCGGGCAGATCGTTTGGATCTCCAGCGCGGAGGTCTTTTTCAGCAGAGCCTGCACCTGTGCGCCATATTTCCCGATAATATTGTAATAATACCGTCGGGCCTGCGGCACCCAGGGGGCACGGGCAGTCCGTTCCAGTGAGCCAAAGCGTCCGAAGGCATCCGCCGAGAACAGGATTTTTTCCGTTTCCTCATACGCCGTCATCACCTCCGGCCAGTGTACCATCGGTGCCAGCAGGAAGCGCAGCCGGTGTGAGCCCAGAGAGATCGTGCTGCCCTCGCCAACCTCCAGCATACGGTCTTCCGACAATGCACCCGTGCCAAAGAACTGCTTGATCAGGGTAAATGTTTTCGCGTTTCCCACGATCTTCATCTCCGGGTACTCTTGCGCTATCCGCATGAGGCTGCCGGAATGATCCGGCTCCATGTGTGTGACCACAAGATAATCGGGGTTGCGCCCCCCCAACACCTGCGCTACATTGGAAAGCCATTCCTCCGCCGCCCGTGCGTCCACGCTGTCCATCACGGCGATTTTCTCGTCCAGAATGACATAGGAGTTGTAGCTCACTCCCATAGGCTGGACGGGGTACTGGTTTTCAAAGAGTGCCAATGTGTTATCATCCACCCCTACATAGCGGATGGCATCTGTTACCGTTCGGATATCCATATAAAAAATACCTCCTATTCTGATGTCTTTGGTTTTCTTATAAATCGTCTATCAGTGCGGTGCTCTTGGCGTAGGCGGTACTGCGTGCCTCAAAGAAATCGGTCTTGACCATATTGGCGTCAGCGTACTGGCTGACCCATTCCATGCTCTCCGGTTCGCTCTCAAAGCCCGGATACAATGCCGGATAGCCAAGGCTCGTCCAGCGAAGATTCCCGAGATAGCGGATGTAATCGCTAATCATCTGCCGGTTCAACCCCGGGATGTCGTCGCCGATCACATAATGCCCCCATGCGATCTCCTGCTCCACGCCCTCACGCATCATCTCGCGCAGCGCTTGTACGCTCTCGGCGGTGAACAACTCCGGCTGCTCCTTTTGCAGCTCCGTGATGATATTGCGGAACAGCCACAAGTGCGTGTTCTCGTCGCGGTTTATATAGCGGATCTCCTGCGCCGAGCCGGACATCTTCCCGTTTCGGGAGAGATTGTAGAAGAACATAAAGCCGCTGTAAAAATAGATGCCCTCCAAAATATAGTTCGCCATCATCACGCGCAGCAGCGTGGGAGCGTCCTTCCGCTCCTGAAACTCGTTGTAGCAGTCCCCAATGAAGGTGTTGCGGCGCAGCAGATGCTCGTCCGTTTTCCATTGGTAGAGGATGTCATTGCGCTCCACGGGGGAACAGATGGTGTCGAGCATATAGCTGTAGCTCTGTGAGTGGACACACTCCTGAAACGCCTGAATGGACAGGCAGAGATTGACCTCGTTGGCTGTAATGTAGGCGCCGATATTAGGCAGGTTCGCTGTCTGAATGGAATCCAAAAAGACAAGAAAACTCAGAATTTTATCGTAGGCGCTGCGCTCGGCTGACAGCAGGCGGGGATAGTCCTTCACATCCTGCGAGAGATTGATCTCCTCAGGGATCCAAAAGTTGTTCATGGCCTGCCGGTACCAGTCGCTGACCCAAGCGTACTTCATATTGTTGAAGTCGTTGAGGTTGGTGGTATTGCCGCCGATCATGCGCCGCAGGCGCACATCAGGGTCGCCCTCCGGGTTAAAGAGGGGCTTTTTCTTCAGTTCCATCATGCTATCCTCCTTATGACGAGCAGCTTTCACAGGCCTCGACCTCAAGGGCCTTGCTGCGGACATAATAAATGGTCTTGACGCCGGCCCTCCACGCCTCCAAATACAGTCTGAGCACCTGACGCATGGAATAGTCGTTGGTGATATAGAGATTCATGCTCTGCGCCTGGTCAATATGTCTCTGGCGAAAGCCCGCGGCGCGTACCGACCAGCTTTGGTCGATCAGATGCGCCGCCTTATAGTACCACCATGTATCCATAGAAAGCTCCGGAGCAACGCGGGGCAGCATGCTGCCCTTTTTTTCCTCTAAAAAGAATTTCTTCATAATTGGATCGATGCCCGCCGACGTGCCGGAGAGGATGGATGTGCTGGAAGTGGGTGCGACAGCCAGCAGATAGGCGTTGCGCATTCCCTGCACCGCCACCGTTTCCGCAAGCGCCCGCCACTTTTCTGAGGTATAACCTCGCTTTTCAAAATACGCGCCTGTCTGCCAGTCGCTGCCCTCAAAGAGCGCATAGCGGCCCTTTTCCCGTGCCAGTGCTGTGTCCGCCTTGACGGCGGCGTAGTTGATATGCTCGAATACCGCATCGGTGAAGGCAAGGTGCTCATCGCTCTCCCATCGGATGCCGCGCTTTGCCAGCATGTGGTGGTAGCCGCTGACGCCCAGGCCGATGCTGCGGTACTTCTGATTGGTAAGCCGCGCGTATTCCAACGGGTAGAAGTTGAGGTCGATCACATTATCCAGTGCGCGGATGGCCGTTTCCACCGTGCGTTCCATATAGGCCTCGTCCTCCACCGCCAGATTACCGAGAGACAGACTCGCCAGGTTGCAGACCACAAACTCACCGGGGAGTGTGGCCGTCACCACCACTGTGTCGCCGTTCTCCGTGTGCACCTCAGTGCTGATATGCTCGATGGGCGCCATGTTCTGTGCGATCTCCGTGCAGAGATTGGAGCAATAGATCATTCCCGTGTGGCCGTTTGGGTTCATACGATTTACGCTGTCGCGGTTGAAGGCGAAGGGCGTGCCGGTCTCCACTGCCGAGCGAAGCACCAGCCGCACGATGTCCTTGACGGTGACGCTACGCTTTTCGATGCGCGGGTCATTGACGCAGTCCAGATACCGCTTCTCCCATTCCGTACCCCAGTAATCCTCCAGTGCGTAGCCCTTGACCGTGAGGATCTCATGCGGACACATGAGATGCCACGGCGCGTCTATGTTCTCCTCCGCCAGTCGCCAGAAGAGATCCGGATAGCACACGGCGGGAAACACATCATGCGCCTTCATGCGGTCGTCGCCGTTGTTGGTGCGCAGTTGAAGGAATTCAGGCAGATCCCGGTGCCATGCGTCTAAGTAAACCGCCGCAGCGCCCTGCCGCATCCCCAACTGATCCACCGCCACGGCGGTGTCGTTGACCAACCGGATCCAGCGGATAACACCGCCCGCCGCCCCTTGAAAGCCGCGGATGGTGCTGCCTGCAGCGCGCACCTTACCGAAGTACATCCCCATTCCACCGCCAAATTTAGAGACCTTTGCGAAGTTGTCCAGCGAGCGGTAGATGCCGTCCAGACTGTCCGGCACAGTGTCCACAAAGCAGCTTGAAAGCTGATGGTAGGGCTTTCGTGCGTTGGACATGGTAGGTGTCGCCATCGTGACCTCCATACGGCTGAGCATATCGTAAAAGCGTTTTACCCACCCCATGCGGTCAGAGCCTTCGTTCATAGCAAGATGCAGCGCGATACCCAAAAACATCTCCTGCGGTGTTTCCAGCGGCACGCGGCTGCGTGACTGGATCACATAGCGTTTGAGCAGCAGGTCAAGGCCGGAGTAGGTGAACAACTCGTCCCGTTCCGGGCAGAGAAAGTCCTCCGCCATAGCGATCTCCTCGTGGGTATAGTGGGCAAGAATATAGTCACCGTAGAGTCCCTTATCCGTCAGATAGCGAAGCCTGCCATAGAGGTCGCCGACGCCGCGCCCCTCCCATTCCTGTGCGTTGCGACAGCGAAAGGAGTGGTTCAGAAGCCGCGCCGCGATGAACTCCCACTTGGGTGCCTCTGCCGTAGTCAGCTCTACCGCTGCCTTGGTCAGTGCCTCAGCCCTCTCATCCTCCGTCATGCCCGGGCGACAGAAGCTCTCAAACTTCATTTGAAGCGCCGCGAGGGAGTAGATTTCCTCGGTAAAATCCATCTGGATACGGCGCAGCACCTCGTCAAGCGAGTTATCCCCCACCGTCTGCGCGATGGTATGCCGGACGCGGCGCAGCGCAGACCGCTTTTCGCGATAGAGGATGTACGCCTTGGCCACCTCATAGTGTCCGCGCTCCATGAGCGTCCGCTCCACCTCGTCCTGCACACGTTCCACGGTGAGCGGTACTGTGACGGAGAGATTGTTGAGAACGGCGGCGAGGATCTCCTCCAGTTCTCCGCCCCCAATCTCCCTTCCCTGTCCATCAAACGCTTTTTTCATGGCGTTGAAAATTTTCTCCTGTTGAAAAGGAACAGACTTCCCGTTTCGTTTTCTGATCTCCATTTCGATCCTCTCATCTTCTCCGGTCACTTTTCATGTCCTTTTGGGCAAAGAGCGGGCAAGCGCAGTATCACGCTTGCCCGCTCTATTTTTGAAAGCCGGTTTTTCTGCAGCCGACACGGCGGGGCTGTTTGTTGTCTGTTGTCTTGGTTTTGGCTTTCCTGCCAGTTACTTCATAGATTCCAGAATGGCGTCCGCCAGTGCTTCCAGCTCAGTGCGCTTGTCCGTGCCCATGGACGAGGCGAGGCTGAGCCGCTCGTTGAGCACCGTCATGTTCTTAAGCTCATCGTTGACAAATTTCTGCATGAGGTCACCGGACTTCACCGCCCATGAGCCGTTTTCAATGATGGCAAAGGTGCGGTTTTGCAGATTCAGTGCCTTCATATCCATGAGGAAGTCATGCATGGCGGGGTAGATGCCGAGATTGTAGGTCACAGAGGCCAGGACAATGTGACTGTACTTAAACGCCTCGGAGATCAGCTGGGAGACATGAGTGGAGGACACATCGTACATCGCCACCTTGCTCATGCCCTTATCGCAGAGCGACGCCGCCAGCGCCTGCGCCGCGTTCTCCGTGTTGCCGTACATGGAGGCGTAGACGATGAGCACGCCCTGGGTCTCAGGGGCATAGCGGCTCCATGTGTCGTACTTTTCGATGAACCAGCCCAGATCCTTGCGCCACACGGGGCCGTGGAGCGGGCAGATGTACTGGATCTGATCCAAAACGCCGCCGGCCTTTTTCAGCAGGAGCTGGATGTGGGGGCCGTACTTGCCCACGATGTTGGTGAGATAGCGGCGGGCGTCGTCCAGCCAGTCCCGCTCGAAGTCCACCTCGTCGGCGAACAGCTTACCGTCCAGCGCGCCGAAGGTGCCGAAGGCGTCGGCGGAAAAGAGGACGCCGTCGGTGACGTCGAGGGTCACCATGGCCTCCGGCCAGTGAACCATAGGCGCGCCCACAAAGGTGACGGTGTGCTTGCCAAAGGAGAAGGTGTCGCCCTCCTTCACCTCGATGCACTCATGTCCGTCCACATGGAAGCCGAACTGCCGCATGAGCATGAATGCCTTCTCGTTGGAGATCAGCTTCACCTTAGGATGGCGCAGCAGGATCTCCTCGATGCAGGCGGCGTGATCCGGCTCCAGATGGTTGACCAGCAGGTAGTCCAGCTCGCGGCCATCCAGCACATACGCCAGATTTTCCAAAAGCTGGCGGCAGGCAGACCAGTCCACCGTGTCAAAGAGCACCGTCTTTTCATCCAGCAGGCAGTAAGCGTTATAGCTTACGCCCCGGGGAATGGGAAAGCAGTTTTCAAACAGGGCCAGGCGATGGTCGTTGGCGCCCACCCAGTAGAGGTCGTTTGTTACTTTACGCACGCAATACATCTTATCTTACCTCCTTCACGGCTCAAGCCTTTACAAATTGATCCTTCGTCTCCGCGCACTCCGGGCACACCCACTCGGCGGGAAGCTGCTCAAAGAGCGTACCCGGCGCGATCTCGCCGTCCTCGTCGCCCAACTCCGGCACATACTCGTAGCCGCAGCCGCTGCAGACGTAGCGGTCGCCGATGGGGGCGGGCTTCGGCGGTGTGGGCCGCTTCATCTTTACCATAGGCGGCGCGGGCAGCTTTTCGCCGCTATCCAGCGCAGCAGTGAGCAGGGGCAGGATCTCCTCCACATCGCCCACGATGCCGTAGTCGCAGTTCTTGAAGATAGGCGCGTTACCGTTCTTATTGATGGCCACGATGGTGGAGGCGTCCTTGATGCCCTTAAGGTGCTGGGATGCGCCGGAGATGCCACAGGCGATGTACAGATTGCCGGTGAACTTCTGACCGGACATACCCACATAGCGGTTCAGCGGCAGATATTTGAGAGTCTCCGCCACAGGGCGGGAAGAACCGATGGCCGCGCCGGCAGCCTTGGCCAGCGACTCTACCAGTTTCATGTTCTTTTTCTCCCCGATGCCCTTGCCCGCGGAGACCACCCGCTCCGCCTGCGGGATGGGCGTATCCATAGGGATGCCCACGGAGAAGTCGTGACCATCCTTCTTCAGCGCCGCTACAAGGTCGGCCACCTGCTGGGCAGCATCCCCTTCCCGGAAGATGGTCTTTTTGCGAATGCCGGTGATGGGCGCGGGTTTCTTGGCCGCCGAACGGCTCTCGCCGCCGGAGCTCTTGCCCAGCCTGCCCACCAGATGAGAGGCGATGACCACCCGCTGGATCTCGTTAGTGCCCTCGTAGATGGTGGTGATCTTGGCGTCGCGGTAGGCCCGTTCCACCTCCATGCCCTTGAGGAAGCCACTGCCGCCGTGGATCTGCAAGGCATCGTTGGTGACCTCCAGCGCGATGTCCGAGGCGTACATCTTCGCCATGGCGGACTCCATGCCGTAAGGCGCGTGCTGCTCCTTCAGCTCCGCCGCGGAGTAGATGAGGAACCGGGCGCAGCGCAGCTTGGTGGCCATATCCGCCAGCTTGAAGGCGATGCTCTGCTGGGCCGCGATGGGCTTGCCGAACTGGACGCGCTCCTTGGAATAGCTCAACGCGTGCTCAAACGCGCCTTGGGCGATGCCCAGCGCCTGCGCGGCGATGCCGATGCGTCCGCCGTCCAGCGTGGACATGGCAATCTTGAAGCCCTCGCCCTCCTTGCCCAATAGGTTTTCCTTGGGAACCTTCACGTCGTTGAAGATCAGCTCCGCCGTGGAGGAGGAGCGAATGCCCATCTTGTCATAGTGGTCGCCGAACTCAAAGCCCTTCCAGCCCTTCTCCACGATGAAAGCGGAGATGCCCCGGGTGCCGATGTCCGGCGTGGTGACGGCGAAAACCACATAGGTGTCCGCCTTAGGGGCGTTGGTAATGAAGATCTTGCCGCCGTTGAGGAGGTAGTAGTCCCCCTTATCCAGCGCCGTGGTCTCCGTGCCGCCGGCGTCGGATCCGGCGTTGGACTCCGTGAGGCCGAAGGCGCCGATCTTCTCGCCCTTGGCCAGCGGAACCAGATATTTCTTCTTCTGCTCCTCGGTGCCATAGGCGAAAATGGGCCATGAGCCGAGGGAGACGTGGGCGGAGAGGATTACGCCCGCGCCGCCGTCCACACGGGCCAGCTCCTCCACCGCGATGGCGTAGCTCAGGGCATCAAGACCGGCACCGCCGTACTCCTTGGGGTAGGGAATGCCCATCCAGCCCAGCTTACCCAGCTTCTTGACAGCCTCCTCGGGAAACTCATTGTTCTGATCCATTAAAAATGCGAGGGGCTTGATCTCCTCCTCCGCAAAACTCCGGATCTTCGCGCGCAGCTCTTCGTGCGCCGCCGTGGTTTGAAACAGCATATGGGTACCTCCTCTTAAAATTTTACAGCTTGCTTGTATCTTGGGGATCGGATCCGCCGGTCAGCAGCCTGCGCAGGCTCACGGCACGGAACGCCTCGTCCTGCTTTTGCTGCAAGGCCGCCAGCTGACAGTGGATGGCGCACCGCCCATGCTTGTCCTGCCAGCGGCATTCATATCCCGGCTCCATGCAGGCGCACAGGATGCCCCGCTCCCCCACGACCCCCATGAGATCGTAGAGGGAGGTCGCGTCCAGATCGCAGGACAGCGCGCAGCCGCCGAGGGCGCCGCGGCTCACCCGCACCAAATTGCCGGCGGAGAGCTTGCGCAGAATCTGGTAGGCAAACTGATTGGGGATCAATTCCGTTTCCGACATCTCGGCCACCGAATGCTTCTCCCCGTCCAGCAGCACCCGCAAAATGCGCAGTGCGTAGTCCGTCTCTTTGGTGATGATCATGCTCCACATCCTCTTTTCGCTTGCTTGTTAATGCCATTATATCAATCTTGATAAATTTTATCAAGATAATTTTCAAAAAAATATATCGTTTTAACACAGACCGCTCCAGCCCGGGTCAGCTTCGCTTTCCATTCAGCGAAAAGCCATGTTCCTTACAATATAGAAGCCGAAAAAGCTGTGCCGTGGCAGTCCGCCGAAAGCAGAAAAGACTATGCCTGAAAACCAGAAAGCGGAGAAATTGGTTGGGGCTCGCAGGGGTCGCCCACCCAAGGCGGATAAGGCGGTCCCTGGCAAGTCCAAGGCAAGCACCAAAGTGCGTGCTTTTCATTTTATATTCGACACATTATGTTATGATATGCAGTAAATGTTCCATCTTACCGTCCCATTCTCTGCTGGAATCGGCGCACTCTTTCAGTTCAGTTTCGACTTCAGCATTTATCGGCAAGTTTTTCTTATAGCGGATGGTATGCTCAAGGCTTGCCCAGAAGTCCATAGCGATTGTACGGAGTTGTATCTCCACCGGCACATGGATCACTTTTTCCGCAAAGAATACCGGCAGCCGGAGCGTCAGGTGCAGACTGCGATAGCCATTTGGCTTAGGGTGTGAAATATAATCTTTCTCTGTGATGATTTCAATGTCAGACTGTTTTTTTAAGCACTTTGCCAAAAAGAACACATCCTCCTCGAAAGAGCAGATCACCCGCACACCGGCAATATCCATGATATTTGTCTGCATGGTCGGAAAATCCAGAGGAAGTCCGCGTTTCTGCATCTTATTCATAATGCTGGACGGCGACTTCAAGCGGCTTTTTATACTTTCTATCGGATTGCGATCATGCTGCAATGAAAACTCTTCGTTTAGAATTTCCAACCTGCTTTCCAGTGCTTTCAGCGCACATCGGTATTGCAGCATGACTTCCTGATACCTGCGATTTTCGCTTAAAAGGCGCTGGCACTGCAAATCATCTAAGCCTTTATCTGCCGCAACCGTCAAGCCAAATAAATTCTCACTCATAGCTTCTCCATTCCGCAGGGATAGGCGCTCCGCGCTGTCTGCCGCTCTTGTATTACGACCTGATAAAAACTGTATCCGCCGGAGAGATGGGAACAGGTGAAACCGTACTGCGTCAAAAGTCGGCAGGCCAGATAACTGCGAAGCCCTGTCTGGCAATTCACATAAACAGGCTTACCCCGGTCTAACTCGTCCAAATGCTCCCGCAGATCGTCCAGTGGAATATTGCGGAATCCATTCAAGTGCCCACGCCGATATTCGCCTTCTGTACGGACATCCAGCAGTGTCGCATTGCCATCGCAAGGCAAGTCCTCAACCTCATTCCAATGGAACTGCCGTACCTTCCCGCTCTCCAAATCCTCGATCATAAAACCGGCCATATTGACCGGGTCTTTGGCAGAGGAATAGGGCGGCGCATAGGAAAGGTCAAGCTCCGTCAGTTCCAAGGCTGTCATTTTTGCGCGAATGGCCGTTGCCAGTACATCAATGCGCTTGTCCACGCCCTCGCCGCCAACGATCTGCGCACCCAGCAGCCGCAGGCTTTCTTTTTCATACATCACCTTCATTGCCATAGACTGTGCGCCGGGATAATAGATAGCGTGGGATGCCGGGAATAATACGACTTTGTCGTAAGCGATCCCTGCTGCCTGCGCTGCCTTCTCATTGATCCCCGCGGAGGCCGCTGTCAAGCCAAACAGTTTCAGAACAGACGAGCCCTGAGAGCCGTGAAAGCGGCTGTTTCCGCCGCAGATATTGTCAGCGGCAATGCGTCCCTGCTTGTTGGCAGGCCCCGCCAGCGAGATCAATGCTTTTTGGCCGGTCACGAAATGGGTGACCTCTACGGCATCGCCCACAGCGTAGATATCCGGCACGGAGGTTTCCATCCGCTCGTTGACAGCGATGCTGCCCCGGATGCCCAGCTCAAGTCCGGCCTCTTTTGCCAGATGGGTGTCCGGCGTGACGCCGATGGCCAGCAGCACCATGTCGGAGCGCAGCGGCTCACTTTCCTCCAGCAGCGTCAGCACGGAATCTCCGTCCTGTCGGAATCCGGTGACGGTTTCATCCAACCGCAGAGCCACACCGTGTCTGCGCATTTCCGCATGGACAAAGCTGGCCATATCCGCATCCAGCGGCGCTAATAGCTGCTTCAGACGCTGGACGATGGTAACCGAAACGCCCATCTCCACAAGGTTTTCCGCCATTTCCAGACCGATAAAGCCGCCGCCAGCCAAAACAGCGGTTTTCGGCTTCTGATCCTCTACAAAGCGTCGAATGCGGAGGGTGTCTTCCACGGTGCGCAGGGTAAAGACCCGCTCGCTGTCCACACCGGAAAGCGCAGGAATCGTCGGCTTTGCGCCGGGGGCAAGAAGCAGTTTGTCATAGGTTTCCGTGTAGACCTTCCCGCTGTCCAGTGCGTGGACGGTGACGGTTTTCTCTGCGGGATTGATCGCAGTTACTTCCTGCCGTACTCGCACATCAATGCGAAAGCGATCCCAAAAGCTCTCCGGAGTTTGCAGCGTCAATTCTTCCTGCTCCTTGATCACACCGCCCACATAATACGGCAGACCGCAGTTGGCATAGGACACATAGCCGCTGCGCTCGATCATGATGATCTGCGCGTGTTCATCCAAACGGCGGATGCGGGCGGCGGCAGAAGCACCGCCCGCCACACCGCCTACGATTACAACTTTCATCTTGCGCCCTCCACCATTGCGGCAATCTCCGACTTAGGCCGATAGCCCACCGATTTGGCAACGGCCTTTCCATCCTTGAATACGACCAGCATCGGGATACTGGACACCTGAAAACGCATTGCCAGCTCCATCTGCTCGTCCACATTGACCTTTCCCACCTTGAGCGCGCCGCTTTTTTCTTCGGCAAGCTCATGCAGTATGGGAGAGAGCATTTTGCACGGTCCGCACCAGTCGGCGTAGAAGTCCAGCAAAATGGGCTTGTCGGAACGCAGTACCTCATTTTCAAAATTCGCAGCAGTAATTTTCAGTTCAGCCATGAGTAAGGCTCCTTTCTGTTATCTTTGTTTATTCTTTGTTTTTCAGCTTGCAAATCCCCTGCGTCATGGTTCCCATGGGGCAGAAGGCACACCATGTACGGGGCTTGTAGAGCACCATGACGATGAGGCCGATGAGCAGCGAGGTCAGCATGAGGCTGTAAAAGCCGAAGCTGAATTGGGCTACCCAGTCTGTCACCGTTCCGGCGGTGTAGGCCCAGCCCCACGGCACACGGAAGGTCCAGAACAGCTTAATGGCCTCCCGCAGGGACGAAGTACCCGCAGCGACCAGATATGTCTGAAACACCATGTTGCCGAACATCGTCAGGAAAAAGATCAAAAAGCCATAACGGAACCACTTGGAGGACATCCAGCGGGGCGTGGGCTTGCAGCGGGAGCATTTAAGGTCTGTCCCCAGCTTGCTGAACAGTTGACCTCGTCCGCAGAGGTGGTTGCAAAAGTATTTGTTCCCACCAAAGATGGCTAAGAACAGCGGCAGAAGAAAATCGATCATGCCCAGCCACGCGAACAGGATATTGAAAAAGCCCAGTGCAAAATAGATGATTGCATATACCCACAGGTAATCGTACCAATGCTTTACTTTCATGCGTCAGCCCTCACTTTCACCTCAATGTAGCCGACGGGACAGATCTTTGCGCACTTGCCGCAGCCTACGCATCGTTCCGCCTCCACAGCGGCGTAGCAGCCGCGGCGCACCTTGACGGCCCCCAGTGGACAGGTATTTTCACACACGCCGCAGGCGACGCACCGCGTCTTATCTATGGCGGCCAGTTTCTTTGACAGCATAGCGTTCCTCCCTTAATCCTGCAAGGATTTGTAATAGAGCATACAGTGGCAGAATCCCTCGAAGCCCGGATCTGCAATTTGATCCTTAAACTCCTGGCACATACATTTGGTCGCCTCTGTGCTCTCCCTGCGGCAGGGGCAGTACCCGCCGGTGCGCTTGAGTCCTTCTCTGATGGTGCTGACAATCTCCTGATCGGAATTGAGCTTGATTTTCATGTTCGCCACCTCTTTCTTGTTGATTGATTGTGGCTTTATCATACCGCAGTACAAAGCATTTTTCTGTGACGAGGTTACGTTACGGCAAATTTTTATATAAGTGAGAAAGAGCCGTGAAGCGGTATCTTACATACTGCTTCACGGCTCTTTGTTTATAGGTTTTGTTGTGCTTCCTTACTCAGCCACAGAAAACTGGTCTTTGCCAACAAAACATAAGGGGCATTCAAAATCATCCGGAATATCTTCCCATTTTGTACCCGGTGCAATGCCGCCTTCCGGATAGCCATTTTCTTCGTCGTATTCCCAACCACACACATCGCATACATATTTCATAATGAAATTCTTCTTTCTTGTTTTTTATTTCGCACACAACATTAGCCCGACTTTATCGTCATCAGAAACAATAACGATTCCTATCTTACTCAAAGAATATCCACAGCTTCCGCTTGTTTTACTCTCTTTGTTTTCTTATTCCCTGAAATCATTTTATGACCCGTATATACTGCCATAACCATGCAGATCAAGGAACTAAGCGCAAGGTACTTATGCGTTGTTCTTGAGCCTTTATATCCAGTGCAAAAAGTTCCAAACATGGTAATTACCGCTCCGATTGACCAATATTTATGTGCTTTCATGACTTGTTTGCCTCCTGCCTGCAATACATGACATTCAGTTCTCTATGTTGGTTCTAAGATACCATGCGCGGAACGATCACGCTTTCCACAGACTGTGGAGGTTGCAGTAGGCGTAGACCGCCTCGACTTCGTCGCCCTCGCAGAGCGCAAAGCAGACCTCCGGCTTCTCGCCCGGGTGCAGTTCCTTGCGCTGGTTGCCCTGCTTGGTGTGGAGGGACACCCACTCGATGTAGTGCTCCGGCAGCATGGGATGCTCTACGGAGCCGACCTTGACATGAACGATGCCGTTTTCCACAGTCCAGACAGGGACGTGCTTCTCCACGGCGGCGTCGGTGGTACCGGGGATGATCTCGCTCATCGGCTCACCGCAACAGATGACGGGAACGCCCGTGTCCTTGACCTTGGCAATGATGTTGCCGCAATGCTTGCAAATGTAAAACTTCTGCTCCATGATTCGTTCTCCTTTTCTCTTTAATAGTTTTCTGCGTGAATTTCAAAGTAGCTCTGGGGATGGTTGCAGGTCGGGCAGACCTCCGGTGCTTTCTCACCGATCACGATATGCCCGCAGTTGCGGCACTCCCATACCTTGACCTCACTCTTGGCGAAGACCTCCGCCATCTCCACATTGTGCAGCAGGGCACGGTAGCGCTCCTCATGATGCTTTTCAATGGCGGCTACCAGGCGGAAACGCTGGGCCAGCTCATGGAAACCCTCCTCGTCGGCGGTTTTGGCAAAGCCGTCGTACATATCCGTCCACTCGTAGTTCTCGCCCTCAGCGGCGGAGAGAAGGTTTTCGGCGGTGTCGCCAATGCCGTTCAGCTCTTTGAACCACAGCTTGGCGTGTTCCTTCTCATTATCAGCGGTTTTGAGGAACAGCGCCGCGATCTGCTCGTAGCCTTCCTTCTTGGCCTTGGATGCAAAATAGGTGTATTTGTTGCGCGCCTCGGACTCACCGGCAAAGGCAGCCATCAGGTTTTTTTCGGTTTGAGTTCCTGCGTATTTCGTTTCTTTCATGGTGGATACTCCTTCCTGTTTTTCTGCTTTTATTGTAGCAAATCTATGATTTTCTTCTGTAACGAAGTCACATTTCTTTTTATTTTAGACGATTTAGTCTGTTCTTATCCCGCAGCGTGATTGCACCACGCTTCAGCTCCACCAGCCCGTCCTCCGAGAAGCTTTTGAGCATCCGTGCCACTGCCTCCCGTGCCGAGCTGATGTGCTGGGCGATCTGCTCATGGGTCATGCGTATCGTGTCGGAGCCGGTACGTTCCGCTTCGGCAAAGAGAAATTCTGCCAGCCGCTGATCCAATCCCTTGAACATAATCTGCTGCATCGCCCACATCACATCAGAAAACCGTTTCGTTGCCAGTTCATAAAGAAAACAGCGGACATGGAGATTTTTCTCCTTGAGTGCAGCAATGACATTTGCAGAGATAATCAGAATGTCCGTATCCATTCCGGCAGTCATTTGTGTATCAAAGGTGATCTGACTGATCACGCAGGAGGCGGAAAGCACGCATAGTTCGCCCGGATACAGGCGGAACAGCGTTACCTCCCGCCCCTCATCAGAGAGAAGATGGGTGCGGATCTCGCCGGAAAGAATAAACAGCATTCCGAGACATTCATTGTCGCTGCTGTGAACGAACGCACCCTTTTTATAATGACGGACAAAGGCACTTCGGCGTAGTGTGTCCATTTCGCGTTCGGTCAAGGATGACCAGAACGGAAGTTGTGTCAGTGTGCGTTCCATATCAATGGCAGCTATGCTTGCCGCAGCCGTGGTCACCGCAGGAGTGACCATCCTCGCCGTGTTCATGGTCATGGTGGTCACAGTGAACATTGGGATCGTAGCCCAAACTTCCGTTGAGCAATGCGCTCACCGCCGCGTCAGCGTCCCCGCTGACACCGCCGTAGAGCTTGATGCCCGCTTCGGCGAGTGCTGCCTGCGCACCGCCGCCGATGCCTCCGCAAATCAAAGTGTCCACGCCGTTCTGCATCAGGAATCCTGCCAGTGCGCCGTGACCGCTGCCGTTGGTATCAACGACTTCCGCATGGACGATTTTGCCGTCCACAGATTCATAAAGCTTGAACTGCTCGGTGTGACCGAAATGCTGAAAGATCTGACCGTTGTCATAGGTAACTGCAATTTTCATAATGGAATCTCCTTTGCAAGTTTTGCCTGATTTTTCCATGTTGGCTCTCTGCATCCGGCAGCAACGGCCGCAGTGAGCTGCCTCCTGTCCTCCGCAGATGCGGTAGTTTCCCCCGGTGATGTGCAGCGGTTTCCCGTGGACAAGACACGCTACGATCTTGCTCCGTGCGCTTTCGTAAATCTCCTGCACGGTAGAGCGGGAAATCTCCATTTGAGCGGCACACTGCTCGTGGGTTTGCTGCTCCAAGTCAACCAGCCGAATGACCTCGTATTCGTCCAGCGTCAGCAGGATCGGCTCGGTATTCTCGCACCCGTTAGGACAGAATGTATCGACCTGTGGTACGCCACAAATTCGACGGCACCGTGGCGGTCTTGGCATGGGAGCTTTCCTCCCTTTGTATTCGGTATATTCCGATTATAGCACTTTGAGCAGAAAAAAGCAATTTTTCAAAAGCTGCTACGTTTTCCGTCCTCATATGTGTGCTGGCTGATATTCGGTGTCGAAGACTACGTGTGAGCCATGTTCGTATTGTCAGATTATCTACATTTGACAGAACTTCGCAGGGTATCCTCTTCCGAATAGTTCGCATTGATGTCCATCGGGTTGATATACTGCGCGCTGGAAGGGCTGATTTTAATGACCTGCCCCTCAAATTTCTTCACCAGTGCCGTGTACTCGGCTTCCGGATCGCACACAATTACATCGTCATCCGTCACCAGAAACGCATTGGCGATTTCTCGCTTGGCAGAGAAGGATTTACCGGAACCGGGAGTACCCAGAATCAGCCCGTTGGGGTTTTTGAGCTTTTTCCGGTCAACCATAATCAGGTTGTTGGACAGAGCATTCAGCCCATAGTACAGAGCCTCTTTCCCGGTCTGAAACAGTTCCTGGGTGGTAAACGGAACGAAAATTGCCGTGCTGCTGGTAGTCATGCTGGGCTGAATCTCAATCAGGTTCTGTGCCAGCGGCAGACAGCTCATCAGCCCCTGCTCCTGCTGAAAGTCCAGACGGCGCAGGTTGCAGTTGTACTTCTGCGCGATACTGGAAGCTTGAAACACATTGGTTTCCAGCTCCTGCTCCGTCTCGCCGGTGTTCATCACCAGAAAGGTCAGCAGGAACATACGCTCATTCTGGCTCTGCAATTCCTTCAGCAGTGCCTTTGCGTCCCTGCCGTAAGTTGCCAAATCTGACGGAATGATGTCCATATCGTATCCGGAACGGACAGCTTTCTTCTGTTCCTCAATCTTGGAACGATCCAGCTCCGTAATGGTGTGCTTGATGGATTTGATTGCTTTGTTCTGGTCTACCGACTGAATGTGCATGGTCACAATCTGGCTGGATTCCATATCCAGAAAGTCCTTCAGCAGCTGATCCGACAGGTCGGAAGCCGTAATCTGGAGATAGGACATGGAACCATACATCCCACCCATCTGAAAAACACGGTTCTTCGGAAAGGCAAACCCGGTCGGGGCAATAAAGTCCTTTACCGACAGCCCGCTCTCCGGCAGCCACTTCCAATCGAAATTGAATCGGTCATGGTCACCCATGTGGAACATATCGTGCATCAGATGAAGCCGTTCCTTACCGTTCAGCAATTTTGCCCGGACACCCAAGCGTTTGAAGTTGTTCATCAGGTCGATCTCAATGTGATTGAGCCTCGGCTTTGCCTGTTTCATGGATTCTGCTTCAATGCCAAACGTCAGGTACTTCGTCTTGGTCAGGCCGTTGTTGCCCTGGGCAAGCTGGCGGCGCAGCATGGTGCTGTACTCCGTGCGCACCGGATTGAAATGATCCTTCTGGTACGGGATGCGCACCATCTTCTCAAAATTCGAGGCATCCGTAGCCATATTCATAAAAGAAAGCTCAAAGCGGATACTCAGAGAGCCGTTCCACCCGCATCTGATAATCTCCTGGGAACTCCTGCCGGAGCTTGCCGTATTCCGTGTCAGAGAGAAGGACATTTTCGTATGAGCCATACCGGTGCTGGATTTCCTTCTTCTCTCTTTTATTGATTGTTTCAGTACTTGTTCTATTAGTACTTAATTGCGCGGGATTTTCCGTAACCGGTGTGTCCGTATCCGGATTTACCGTATACGGCTTTTCCGTACACGGCTTTTTCCTTGGCATCTCATAGATCACATACTCCGCTCTGCCCATCCGACCGTTACTCTCACGCTGCTGGTTCCTTTCCAGATATCCAAGACGTTCCAGTTCTTTCAGAGCTGTAAGCACCCCATCTACGCCATCCGGTGTAATCGAAGATAATCCCCGTACCGAATAGTTCCATGTGTCCGGTAAACTAAGCAGCATAGAGAGAAGTCCTTTTCCTTTCAGGCTGAGACCCTGATCCCGCAGGTGGTAATTGCACATCGTTGTGTAATTGCTGTTTTTCTCAACCCTGAATACCGGCATGGTGCTCACCATCCTTTTTCGCAGGCTCCGTTTTTTTCTTCGGACATTTGCGCGGACGATCTTCGCTGTCCTCCCGTCGATGGTATTTGCCGGTATCCTGCATCATGCGTTCAAACGCCTGAAGGCGTCCCTCTGTAAAAAGCGTCATTCGATCACACCCCATTTCTTAAACAACTTGAAGAGATGATTCTTTCCCTTGCAGGTCACTCTCGTCTGCTGCACCAGTTTTCCGCTTCTGCCGTAGCAATCCCGGACAATAAAATAGCCCCTTGCAGATTTGTCTGCAAAAGGCATCAGCCAGCCGCTTGGACTGCGGTACAGATAGCGATGATCCAGTAAGAGAGCTACTGCCGTCTTCTCCGGGATTCCGATTTCCTTACAGAAATTCCGGATACAGGTGCAATCCTCAGAATTTACAAAGGTGTCGAAGTAGTTTGCCTTGGGCTGCGCCGCATCCAGCTGTTTGCGGATACCCTCAAGCTGCTCTCTCTCGGCTACAAGCTCCTGCGCCAGAGTGTAGATGACCTCCGGATGCTAAATCACCTGATCCAAAATAGAATCGCTCATATACACACCATGCTTTCGGATGGACGGGAGAACTTCATCAAACACCCAGTGTTCAAACCGTTCTGCCGATGGCAGCTTGCTGTGAACGATCAGCCGGTAAACATCACCTTCCGTGATAAAGGAGATTTCAACGACCTGCTCTCCAGCATCTCCATACTGATTCACCTTCTGAACGACCACCTCGCGTTTCATTAGGGGGCCTCTACAATGGCGTTTCACTGCGGCGTAGGGATTCACATATCCCAACGCTTTCGCCACGTCGCTTGCACAGAAGAAGGTCTTGCCTGCCTCCTGTAACAACCGGATCGAACCAAACTCCTGGTTCTCAAACACCTCCATCATCTGCCTCGACTGTCCGCCATGACTGCCCACATCGGTGTCATGGGTCTTCTGATTGAAATCCGTCATACCTGTTACCTCCTGCTCAAATTTGTCTCGCCGGATTTCGGGCGAAAAAAATAGAGCCTCGACCCATTCTCGTTTTCAAAGAATGAGCCAAGGCTCTATGTAACAGGATACCTGATATTATTTTTTTGCAGAATTCGTCAGAACTCGCCCAACGAACCTGACACTGTTTTTCATTCCGTTTCAGCCAGATGTTTGCCGAAAATCTGTCAAGGATATGGGGCTAATTTCCCCTCCAAAATGGCCTTCTGTAAACCCATTTTCCCACCCATTAGGCTCAAAAATAGGCCGTAAACCCATGGTAAACCCATCAAAATGGGTTAATTTGAAGTCAAATTTCCTCAAATTTCACCATCGGAATCAGATGATTTCAGGCATAGAAAAAGCCCGGAAAATGGCGTATTTCCGGGCTTTTTTAGCATTATTAAGCTGTAGATTATCGCTTGCTGAACTGCGGAGCGCGACGAGCTGCTTTGAGACCGTATTTCTTACGCTCTTTCATTCTCGGGTCACGAGTTAAGAAGCCAGCTTTCTTCAGTACCGGACGGTAATCAGCGTCTGCCTGAAGAAGTGCTCTGGAGATACCGTGTCTTACAGCACCTGCCTGGCCTGTAAAACCACCACCACGTACGTTTACAAGTACATCGAACTTATCAACAGTCTCGGTTGCTACGAGCGGCTGACGTACAACTACTTTCAGGGTCTCAAGACCAAAGTACTCGTCGATGTCTCTTTTATTGATTGTAATCTTGCCGGTTCCCGGTACAAGGTATACTCTAGCGATAGATTTTTTTCTTCTGCCTGTTCCGTAAAATTTGTTAGCCATTATTGTTTCCTCCTTCCAGTGCCTTTAATTAAAACTTGATTTCTAAAACTTCCGGCTTCTGAGCTGCCTGCTCGTGCTCCGGACCTGCGTATACATGAAGTTTCGTAATCATGCTTCTTCCTAAAGGTCCCTTTGGAAGCATACCCTTAACTGCTAACTCAACAACCTTCTCCGGCTTCTTAGCCATCATTTCACGAAGGGTTGTCTCTCTCATACCACCTACATAATCAGAGTGATTGTAGTAGATCTTCTGATCCAGTTTCTTACCAGTTACTTTGATCTTCTCTGCGTTTACTACGATTACGTAATCGCCGCAATCCATGTGCGGGGTGAAGATCGGTTTATTCTTACCTCTTAATACTTTTGCTACCTCAGATGCAAGACGACCTAATGTATATCCTGTAGCGTCAACTACATACCATTTTCTCTCGATTGTTGCTGGACTAGCCATAAAACTCTTCATTGGTTGACCTCCTGTTTTACTTCCTATAATTGAGATTAACTATATCATGAAATGCCTGCTCCGGGGCTTTGGTGCCGACATCTTCCTGACTCATGTCATACTGATTTATTATATTACACGGTTCCGGACGTGTCAAGCGGTTTTTCCTTGAAAATACAAGGTTTTTTCAACGATTTTCTCAAGGAATTTACAAGGTAAGTGCGTTTCATCCCATGCGCATGATATACGCACGATATACACATGAAAAAGGAAGACTTCCTCCTCTCAGATTCCATCTTCCTTTTTCGCCGCTTTTTAGGTTGGTAATGAACTTTTTCTCTTTTCTCAAGAGAATTTATTTGAAGGAGACTGGGAAATCTCCGTCAAACCTTATTTTTCGATAAAACCATTCCTGCAATGGAAGAACCGATTCTGCCTATTTCTGCTTCTTCGCTTCCAGATAATCATTCAGCTCCGTATTCAGAACATTGGTGATGAACATATGTCCCGGTGCGTGGGTAATGACTAACGGAAGTTTTGCATTTTCAATCGCTGCCTGCGGGGTAACGCCGCAAGCCCAGAATACCGGGATCTCACCATCGCGGATCTCGACCGGATCGCCATAGTCTGGTTTGGAAATATCCTTGATACCGATCGCTGCCGGATCGCCGATCTGGACCGGACCGCCGTGTACGTTTGGATAACGGTCTGTGATCTCTTTGGCTTTCTGTGCGTTTTCCGGTGTCATCGGACGCATGCTGACAACCATCGGTCCCTTGAACACGCCGGCGCTCTCGCACTGGATGTTGGTCTTGTACATGGAAACATTGCAGCCCTGCGCGATATGGCGCACTTCAATGCCGGCTTTCATAAGCGCCTCCTCAAAGGAGAAGCTGCAGCCAATCAGGAATGCAACCGAATCTTCTTTCCAATAAGAAGAAACATCTGTCACCTCATCGACTTTCACGCCGTCACGGTAAATGAAATATTTCGGGATGTCCGTCACGATGCTCGCGCCTTCGCCCATATCGTGGATATCCGGTGTGCCCTCTACGACTTCCAGGATTGGGCACGGTTTCGGGTTCTTTCTTGCAAATTCTTTAAAATCATCCGCGTACTTCTTCGGCAGGATAACCAGATTTGCCTGTGCATATCCGGCACACATGCCAGCCGTCGGGCGGGTAATCTCGCCAGTCCGAATCAGTTTCCATACTTCCGGTGGTGTCATTTTGCTGTAATCTGCCATATACGTTCCCTCCATATCTTTCAATGCATCTGAGTTTTATCTGAACCTCTCAGTCTCTTCCTCTAATTCAACCATATATTCAGTTCCATCGATCACAACCCGGTAGGTTCCAATCGGATTCCAGTATTTCTTCGACTCACATCCAACCGCTACCTGAATCACTGCATCGAGTTCTCCGCACGGTTCCGGTACTTTTGCCAGTTCTTCTTTGAGTGCTTTGAGTTTTTCCACCTGCTCAATGTAAAGCTTCTGCGCTTCCTCAACCGTTACTTTCTGGAAATGTACTTTATAGCCCGGTCTGGACTGTGCAACCAGCGGAAGATCCACAGAGATAACGCCAGCAATCTTCGTATAACCGCCGGTGGTCTGATGATCCGCCATCATGATAATCGGCTGTCCGTGGGACGGCACCTGAATCGCACCAAAGGCGATACCGTCTGTGATAATATCACCGCCATTTTTATGCTCGATGACCTCGCCCTCGAGACGGCAGCCCATACGGTCGGACTCATTCGTAAATGCATATGTGCTGCTTAAGAAAGTCTCAACACCTTTCTCAGTAAAGCAGTCATCCTGCGGTCCCATGACAACGCGGATGGTTTTCTCCGTCTGGGAGAAGTCCTCCGGCGTCACTTTTCTCTTTCTCATATTTGGAAGGGTCGTCTTCGGAGCGGCAAAACCAATCTCGTCTCCGCCGCCGATCTTTCTTCCCTGATAACCGCCCACTTTCAGCTTTAAGTTGGTGGATTTGCTGCCCATCTGTACCGGGATGTCCAGTCCGCCTGCCACTGCAATGTACGCGCGGCTTCCGCTTGTCATACCGGCAAAGTTCATGGAATCGCCCTTATGTACTAAAACCGCCTGGTACATCGGAAGATCTTTTCCATTTACCTTCGGAACCAGATTGCCGCCTGTTACTGCGATAATATTATCTTCTGTAAATTCCATCATCGGTCCCATCAGGGTTACTTCCAGAACCGCCTCGTTTTCATCATTTCCCACTAAAATATTCGCGATCGCTGCGGAACGCTGATCCATAACGCCTGATACAGACATACCGGACTCCTGATAGCCGGTGCGTCCCATGTCCTGTACGGTTGTGAGGAATCCGCCGCTTGCAAACTTAATGCCCATCTTTATACCTCCTTATCGTACACAACGTATTTGTAGGTTCCATCTTCGACTTCTTTTTCGATCTTTTTATACTCTTCCTCGGTTACTGCAGCAAACTTGATATACTGTCCCGCTTCCAGAAGCACTGGTTTCTCGCGGTCTGCATCATAGAGTTTTAACGGAGTCCGTCCAATTAACTGCCAGCCGCCCGGAGATGCTACCGGGTAGATACCGGTCTGCTCACCGGCGATACCGACGGAGCCGCCCTCAATCTTCACTCTCGGGCTCTTCAGACGCGGGGTTGCGATCTCTTTGCTCATGCCGCCCAGATATGGGAATCCAGCGATGAATCCAATCATGTAGATTAGATATTCTTCAGATGTATGAATCTTGATGACCTCTTCCACGGTCTTGTGATTGTGCTCCGCAACATTTTCAATATCCGGACCCATCTCTCCGCCATAGAGAACCGGAATTTCGATAACGGTTGGCGGCGGGATCGGAATGCTGGATAAGGAACCCATCAATTTATCAAATTTTTCTGTGAGTGCCTTGAATCCGATCACTTCCGGATGATAATGTACTAATAAGGAACGGTATGTTGGAACCGTCTCCACAATTCCCGGTATATCGCTTTTTTCAACCGCAATCTTGAATGCGCGGATTTTCTTGTTGATCTCCGGGCTGATTTCATTGCCAAACTCAACGCACACAGCGCTGTCGCCCGCTACAAGGTATCTTACCTCACTCATATATACCTCCTGTCAGATAAACGAAGCCCCCGCCTGCCTGTTCTGCTTTTCTTCTTAAAAAGAACCTAAAAACGTTACTGTTCACAGGTAGGCACTTTTGGAACCGAAAGTGCCGTAAGAAAACGTGGTGGAAGCAGGAATTTGCCGTATTTAAATGCAAAGCCACGGCAAATTCCGTTACTGGGCACGTATGCGTGAACAGTAACCTAAAAACTGCTTCCGGCCCAACAAGCCAGTTACAGGGAAACACCCGACAGACCTGCTGCCATAAGCCAGCCATCTGCGTGCTCATCCAGCCAGTCCGCCGGGCGCCTGTCCGTTTAATCGTTTTTTATTATTTTACCATATTTTTCGCGTTTTTTCATCCATTAACCAAAGATGGTAAGAATCTTCGGCAGAGCCTTGATTCCGGAGTAACCGGTCAGAAGAACAACGCATACGCCAAGTACGATGAGTACGGTCGGATGTTTGTAATCTTCGCCGACGATATCTTTTCTGCGGCTTGCCAGAAGAATGACAAGCAGTGTAATCGGAAGAATCAGTCCGTTTACGGAACCTGCCAGAACCAGAAGAGTTGCCGGCTGTCCAAGTAATGTCATGATAACGGTCGATACAGCGATGAAGCCGATAACGAACCATTTCTCATTCTCCATGATGAACGGATGCAGGGTCTTTAAGAAGGATACGGATGTATACGCTGCACCGATGATGGAGGTGATAGCTGCAAACAGGATAACCAGACCGAAGATCTTGTAACCGATGATGCCTGCGCCTGCCTTAAAAGCTGCTGCTGGCGGGCTTGCTACCCATGCTTCGCTTCCAACCACTTCCGGAGTTGCTGTAACAACGCCTAAAACTGCGAGGAACAGTAAAATTCTCATAACGCCCGATACGCTGACGCCCATTAATACGGAACGGCGAACGTGCGGAAGATCCTTGGTTCCTGAGAAACCTGCATCCAGAAGACGATGTGCACCCGAGAATGTGATGTAACCGCCGCAGCTTCCGCCAAGCAGGGTAATAATCGGGAATACCAGGTTCGGGAATTCGTTCAGATGTCCAACGCTGCTGATTGCCTCAACAACCGGAGGTTTGGAACGGAATGCTACATAAAGTACGGTAACAATCATGATGCTTCCTAAGTATTTGGTCAGCTTATCCATGAAGTTTTTCGCATCCTTGGATAAGAAGATCAGGATACCGATGACACCGGCTACAACGGTTCCGACTTTCAGCGGGAAACCGAATACGATATTAAAACCGGTTGCGGCGCCGCCGACGTTACCGATATTGAATACCAGACCGCCGAGAGACACAAGGAACGCAATGAAATATCCGAGTCCCGGAACAACTTTATTTGCGATATCCTGTCCACGCATACCGGACACACCGATGATGGACCAGATATTTAACTGGGTTGTAACATCCAGAAGAATGGTACAGATGATTGCCAGTGCGAAAATAGAGCCGTACTGACCGGTAAAGGTTGCAGTCTGCGTCAGGAAACCAGGTCCGATCGCGGACGTTGCCATCAGGAACGCGGCGCCAATCAGGGCTGTCGTGTTCGCATTACTTTTTTTCTTTTCTCCCATATTTTTCTTCTCCTTATATACGTATTAGCGGAACAGATTTTTAATCTCCACTCCCTCGGCTACCAGTGTCTCACGAATGTTCTTTACAAACTCCAGCGCTTTTGGGTTGTCTCCGTGTACACAGATGGAATCTGCCTTGATGGAAATGTCGTTTCCGTTGATGCTCTCAACTTTTCCTTCTTTTACCATTCTTACGACACGTTTGATTGCCAGGTCTTTATCTTTGATGACTGCTCCCGGAAGTTTTCTGGAAACCAGGGTTCCGTCATCGTTGTATGCACGGTCTGCGAACACCTCGCTCGCTGCCTGTAAACCAACCTCCTCGGCTGCCTTGATCATCTGGGATCCTGCCAGACCCATGAAGATGATATCTTTATCTACTTCATAGACTGCTTCACACATCGCTCTCGCCAGCTTCTCATCAACAGCTGCCATGTTGTAGAATGCGCCGTGCGGTTTTACGTGCTGGATTTTTACGCCCTGGCTCTTAGTAAATGCGCTCAATGCGCCGAGCTGGTATTTCAGATATGCTTTCGCTTCTTCCGGAGTTACCACCATGTTTCTTCGACCGAAGCCCATCAGATCCGGAAATCCCGGATGTGCTCCTACTGCGGTTCCGTATTTCTTTGCCAGTGCGATGGTCTTATCCATAACCATCGGATCACCTGCATGCCATCCACAGGCTACGTTGGCGGAAGACACGTACTGAAGAATTTCTTCATCCATACCAATCGTATAGTTACCGAAGCTCTCACCTAAATCACTGTTTAAATCGACGTAAAACATGGTTCATTCCTCCCTTTCTTAGCTCACACATCTCATTTTTGCGGCTTAGCGTTTCTTCTGTCTGTTTTCAACAACCATCGGAAACTATTTTTAAGATGAGATGTTTTTTGTATGTTCCCCTTGTTTTTTTGCTTCTAATGATATTTTATCTGACTTTTATGTATTTTTCAATCATAATTTTAATATTTTTTAAAATAATTTAATTTATATACAAAAATCGTGCAAAAACGCACGTTTTAGGCGTGCGTTTTTGCACGATGTGATTTTTTGCACCTTTTTACCATTCATTCCTGCACCCGGTTTACCAGACAACCGTTTTCGTCCTTCCTCCTGATACAGTTTTTCTGCTTTTTCTACTTCTCCCCGTCTTCCCGCTCCATCTTCCGTTTCATCGAGAACCGGGTGACACCGAGCAGCGCCGCCGCCCGCGTCAGGTTATTGCCGGAAAGTTTCAACGCCTCCGACATATATCGTTTCTCCAGCGCCGCGACCTCCTGCTCGAGGTCGATCGGTCCTTTTTTCAGATCTTTCAGATAGATGCAGTCCCCGCTCTCCGGCCTTGCCTCCCGCTCGACCGGCGCCAGCTCCACGTGTTTTTCCAGGATATTTCCCTGGCTGAAGAGAAAACAGCGCTCAAAAATATTTTTAAGCTCCCTGACATTGCCCTTCCAGTCATACAAGAGCAGCTCCCGCATGAAATCCGGATCCACTTTTTCGATATTGCGGGCAAAGGCTTTATTATAATAGTCAAGGTAATAGTCACAGAGCACCGGGATATCCTCGCGCCGGTCACGAAGCGGCGGAATCTCGATCTGCATAACATTCAGCCGGTAGAACAGATCCTCCCGGAATTGCCCCGCCTTGATCGCCTCCTCGAGATTTCTGTTCGTCGCCGCAATGATCCGAACATCAACCGCCGTGTCCTCCAGCGCGCCGATCCGCTTAAATTTCCGGTCATCCAGGAAGGTCAGAAGTTTCGTCTGCATCGCCATCGGCAATTCGCCGATCTCGTCCAAAAAGACCGTACCGCCGTCCGCCAGCTCAATCAAGCCCTTTTTCGTCTTGAGCGCCCCCGCAAACGCGCCGCGCTCGTAGCCAAAGAGCTCGCTCTCCATCAGATTTTCCGGAATCGCACCGCAGTTAATGCGTACCATCAGGTTATCCTTGCGGGCGCTGTTCGCATGAATCTGCCGCGCCACAACTTCCTTGCCCGTTCCCGTCTCCCCGCGCAGGAGTACATTGACCGACAAATTTTCCCCAAGCACCTGAATAAGGTGCCGGATCCGGGCGGCTGCCTCACTGACACCTAAAAACTGCGGCACATCGCCTTTCAGGAAGACGAGTGAATCCCGGTTGCGCTTCTGCTCCAGACACCGCTTGATCAGCATATCGATCTCATCCACATCAAACGGCTTTAAAATATAATCATATGCGCCGCGCTTCGTCGCCTCAACCGCCTGGGAGACGGAACCGTACGCCGTCATCATGATGACCTGCAGTTCCTCATCTGCATTTTTGAAATTGACAATCTCATCCATCCCGACACTGTTTTCGAGGAGATTGTCGAGAAGGAGCACCCCCGGATGATATTTCCTGACAAACTCCAGCCCTTCCTCGACGGTTGCGGCTGAATAGGCGTCATACCCCCTGTCTTTCAGTCCTTCCTCCAGTGTATAGCGAATCAGAAATTCATCGTCCACAATCAAAATTCGATCCATGTGCATCCTCCTCCCTGTTTCATAACATTATACCCTAAATACTAAATTCGTGAAATACCTCATTAAATGGTCACACTATACCATTTTCCCCGGAAATCTTAAAACCACGTCTGTCCCTACCCCCGGCTTGCTCACGATCTCCATCGTTCCTCCATTTGACTCCACCAGGCGGCTCACGATTGAGAGCCCAAGCCCGGTTCCGTTGATGCTCTTTGTATAAAATGGTTCCAGCGCCTTGGAGACTTCTTCCTCCGTCATGCCTTTTCCGTTGTCCCGCACCGTCACAAGCACTTCTTTCTCCTGCGCGGCTGCCATGAGCTTGATCTGTCCCTCGCGGTCCGGTACCAGCGCCTTCAGGCTGTTGCTGATCAGGTTGTGGATGATCTGACGGAACTCATTTTCATTGAGACTCGCCCTCAGTCCCTCTTCTGCCTCCACCAAAAGCGATGCGCGGCGGCTGTCCGGTCCTTTCGCATAGATCATTCCGATCTCCTTTAAAACACCGGTCACAGAAACCTCCGTTTTCAGTGATTCACGCCGGATTGACAAAGTCAGAAGATTCATGATCAGCGCCGTGACGCGGTCGATCTCATGGATCATGCTGTCACAGAGCATCTTATCGCCGTCCTTGACTGCCCTGCCCTTTAAAAGCTGAATACCGGAGCGGATGCCCGCGATCGGGTTCTTGATCTCATGCGCCAGCGTCGCTGCCATCCGGCTGGTATATTCCATTTTCGTGTAATTATCCATGTTTTTGAGCAGCCCCTCAAAGGTAACCGCCAGCTGCCCGATCTCGTCGTGGCGGCTGACCGCCTCAAACCGGTATTTCTGATAACTGCCCTTGTTTTCCTCGATTTCTTTACAGGTATGGCTCATCCGGCGGATGGGGCGCGTGATACTGTGGGAAATGAAAATACTTGCCTGGCAGATGAGAATCAGCGCCGCGATCGCGCCGACTACCAGATAGCTCTGCTGCTCTAAGATGCGGTCCCCGAATATTCTCTCATTTATCCGGTACTCCAGCCGCCAGCCAAATGGATTTTCCCCCTCGCTGACTGCCAGCACCGATGTATTTTTCCAACGGCTTCCGGCCGTGATCTCCTCACCGTCACGGTTCAGAATCCGGATCCGCCCGCGCTCAAAATTCCGGTATTTTTCCGCGATCTCCTCCTCCGGCAGACGCTTTTCCAGGAAGTGCAAATCGCGGTTTACATCCTCAAACAGCGTATCAGCCAGCTCAAGCTCACTGTTTTTCTGCATCGTGTAGCCATTATAATAGGAAATCATACTGAAACTGCCGATTACCAGGATTCCGACCAGCACAAATGGAACCATGACCTCATTTTCAATTTGTAAAAACCAATTTGAAAGACGTTTCAGCCATTTATTCATCGCTCGTTTTCGCCTCCTTCTCGCTGTTGTCTGCCACCTTCATGTTTCCAAATGCCCGCCTTTAGCAAGCACGTTTTTTCCATATACTCTCCAGCACCGGGACAAGGACAAAAACCAGGGTCGAACACAGCGTCACCGGAAATCCCCAGTAAACCGGCAGCTCACGCGGCTGAAGCAGCACCGTCCCGGCTACCCCTGTCACAAATGCCGCCCATGCGCCCGTCCTCGTCGCCCGCTTATAATAAAGCGTACCGTAGAGAAGCGGTGTCAGAATTGCTGAAAACAATCCCCAGATATCCGCGCCGAAAAACAGGCTGTTGGACGGTGGATTTAAGGAGAGCAGAAGCGCCAGTGTTCCGCCAAGAAAGATAAAGAGCTGCGTCAGCCCCAGGATGTGGTCCTCTGTTTTCTTCCATTTTCCATACTGCGCCACCACATCGTAGGACATCATCGAGCCAATCAGAAGCAGCTGCGAGTTCGCCGTCGACATGCACGCGCCGATCACGCTGATCAGGAAAAATCCGCTGAACCGCGAGCGGATCAAATAATTAATCGCGTAGACAAAAATATCGTCTGAACCGAAGTAAGAGGGCAGATAAGGAAACAGAATCCGAAGTCCCAGACCGATCTGGGTCAGGCAGAAATAAAAAAATGTCAAGAACACCAGCGAACAGATCAGGACTTTCCGCGCCGTCTCACAGCTCTTTGCCGCCACAATCCGGATCAGATACTGAGGATTCGTTGCCAGCCCCATACCCCAGCCAAAAAACATCGTGAGATACATGGTAAGGCTGTAATCCTTCATCAGATTTCCAAAACTGCCCGTCCCGCTGCCAGCCGCATTTCGGTTAAACACCTCCGCGTTCGTCAGAAATCCGCTTCCCTCTATTCCTCCGACCACGACAAAATAGACAACCACTATGCTGATCGTGAGCATGATGAGGTTGCCGCCGTCCGTCTTGGTAACCGAATTGAATCCTCCAAAGGTAGAATACAGAATAAACAGATAAACCAGAAAAATTGCAACTTTATAATCAATATTTAAGAGCGTCGCCGCCGCGATTCCAAATCCCTTGATCTGGATCACCAGATAAAAAACGTAACCGCTCGAGAGCAGCAGGGCACAGCAGGTCCGCAGGAGGCGGGAATGGTAGCGATCCCCGATGAACTGCGGGATCGTGAGCAGGTCGCAGTCATAGATACGCCCGCTGATAAGACACAAGAGCCCCGCGCCGATGAACCACGGGATAACTGTCACGGCGATCACTGAGGTTCCATTTTCAAAAACATTGCCCGTATATCCCAGAATGGTCGCAGCGGACACCCAGGTTCCGACGAAGGTGCAAAACAGCCGCCAGAACCCGCATTTCCGTTCTCCGATAAAAAATTTTCCAATCGAATCGCTCTCACCGAACGATGATTTTCCTATGATCAGGATAATCAGCGAATAGACGCTGAAACAGACCAGATAATCAAATGTTCTACTCATACTTACTGATGTTCACCCTCGTAGATGGCTTCCAGCCAGCCTTCTTCCACCTCCGGCTGCCGTCTCAGCCGGTAATATCCGTAGATGCTCCCCTCTTCTCCAAACGTATCCCGCACAAATACCTGTTTCGCACCATTTCGGTATGCCTGATGGATCACGCGACGGAGCACACCGTCAAGCTCTTCCGGCTCACAGCGCTCGATCGTGAGGTATGAAAGCCCCTTCTCCGGGACATTTCTCTGATCGAGCACATAGTGCCAGTGCTTATTTTCGCCCTCCAGGTACGGTGCCAGCTCTTTTTCGTACTCCAGACTTACGAGCGTCAGCCCGCGCGCCGGGATCGTAGGACCTGCTGCCGCCCGGTTTTTCTCCTCCAGAATCTCCTCCATCTTCTCCGGCGGGTAAACGCCCATACCGATCTTAACCAGCGTCCCGGCGATGATCCGGACCATGTTGTAGAGGAAACCGCTGCCGCTGATGCGGATCGTAATCAGGTCGTCCGACTTCGTCACGGTCAGGCTGTAGATCGTCCGCACCGTCTCCTCCGCCTGCGTCCGCACCGTACAGAAACTCTTGAAATCGTGCTCGCCGATGAGATAGGATGCCGCCTTCTGCATTTTCTCTAAATCCAGATTGAAATAGCAGAAATGGCTGTATAAGCGCTGCAGCGGCATATCGATCTTGCGGTTCAAAATCTTGTATTCATACGTTTTCACGCAGTTTGCCTTGCGTGGATGGAAGGTAAGCGGCACCTCCTCCGACGCCTGGATCCGCACATCATCCGGCAGGCGCTGGTTGAGCGCAAAGCAGATCTTATCACCCGGAATCCGGCTCTCGGTATCGAAAACAGCCACATTTCCCATCGCATGGACACCCGAATCCGTCCGGCTCGCCCCGATAACCTGGATATCCTCTTTTAAAAGAGAAGAAAGCGCCTTGTTTAACACTTCCTCGATCGTGACTCCGTTGGGCTGCAGCTGCCATCCGCAGTAGGCGGTTCCATCGTAGGAGACCACCAGTTTAATTCGTCTCATGGTATCTATCCTCTAACTTCTAAACTTTTAAACTATCTTTTTCAAATGTGCCTTTTGAATAAAGAATGCGCCCTGGCACATTCAAGCAATCATTCTTTTAAAATAAAATTCGAAGCGCGATCACGATTCCTAAATAAACCAGAAGGATCAGGTAAGTAACCCTGTCTCTTGCCTCATAATGCAGCGGTTTCATCTTCGTGCGCCCACTTCCGCCCCGGTAGCAGCGCGCCTCCATCGCCATCGCCAGATCCGTCGCGCGGCGGAACGCCGATACGAAAAGCGGTACCAGAATCGGGATCATGCTCTTTGCCCGCTGTACGAGATTGCCAGATTCAAAATCAGCGCCTCTCGCCATCTGTGCCTTCATGATCTTATCCGTCTCCTCAATCAGGATCGGGATAAAGCGCAGCGCGATCGACATCATCATCGAGATCTCATGCACCGGCACATGAAGACGGTTCAAGCATCCCAGACTCCGCTCCAAGCCGTCCGTGAGCTGGTTCGGGGTCGTCGTCAGCGTCATGACAGAGGAACCAATCACCAGATACATCAGGCGCAGACCCATGAAAACTGCCAGTCGCAAGCCCTCATGCGTCACTTTTAAGAACCCTATCTGGAAAATCACCCGTCCATTTGTCAGAAACAGGTTAAAGCTGATACTGATAAGTAACAGGAACACGATCGCCTTGAGTCCCCGCACGATAAATTTAAATGGTACGCGTGAGGCGCGAACCGCCATCGCCAGAAATACGGTCGCTACCGCATAGCAGAGCAGGTTATCCGCGAAAAATAATGAAATAATGTAGATCAGCGTTCCAAACAGCTTGGTACGCGGATCCAGCCGGTGAACCACTGATTCGACCGGATAATACTGTCCGATTGTGATATCCCGTATCATTGTTTCTCCCTCCGCTTGTTATACAGCGCCAGAATCGCCTCCCGCGCCTCTTCTACCGTCGTGATCGCGTCGTCGATCGGAATCCCGCGCTCCCGAAGTCCCTGCACCACATAAGTGATCTGCGGCGCGGCAAGACCGATCGCCTCTAACTCCTTGTAATGGCGGAATACCTCCTTCGGCGTATCGTCAAACATCTTCACGCCGTCGTTCATGACCATGATGCGGTCCACGTAGCGCGCCATGTCCTCCATGCTGTGGGAAACCACCAAAATCGTCAGCCCGTGCTCCCGGTTCAGGCGCTCAATCTGACCTAAAATCTCATCGCGCCCCTGCGGATCGAGTCCCGCCGTCGGCTCGTCGAGGATCATCATCTCCGGACGCATCGCCAGTACACCCGCGATCGCAACGCGGCGTTTCTGTCCGCCGGAAAGTTCAAACGGGGACTGCTTATAAAATTTTTCATCCATGCCGACCAGCTTTAAGGCATGGCGGGCACGTTTTTCCACCTCTTCCTGCGGAAGCCCCAGATTTTTCGGTCCGAAACAGACGTCTGTAAAAATATCTGCCTCAAAGAGCTGGTACTCCGGATACTGGAACACCAGCCCCACTTTACTCCGCAGATCCTTTAATTTATAACCCTGGCTGTAAATGCTGACACCCTGATACTTAATATCGCCGCTGGTCGGCTTGATCAGACCGTTTAAATGCTGGATCAGGGTCGATTTTCCCGATCCGGTATGACCAATCAGACCGACAAATTCGCCGTCCTGAATCTCAAAACTCACGTGCTTTAATGCCTGGCGCTCTAACGCCGTGCCCTCGCCGTAGGTGTAGCACAAATCTTCTACCTGTATTGCCATCTCTATTCCTCTTTCAAAAGCGGTACCAGTGCGTCCAGAAGCTCCGATTTACGAAGGATTCCATCTGGAAGCGGAATTCCCTTTTTCTTAAGCTCCCACGCAAGCTCCGTCACCTGCGGCACATCCATCCGGTATTGTTTTAGTTCCTCCACGCGGGAGAAAATCTCCTTCGGCGTGCCGTCCATCACGATATGACCGTCATCCATGACGATCACGCGGTCTGCATCGACCACCTCTTCCATATAATGGGTGATCAGCACCATCGTGATTCCTTCCGCCCGGTTTAACTCATGGACGGTGCGGATAACCTCCTTGCGTCCGTTCGGATCGAGCATCGCCGTCGGCTCATCGAGCACGATACATTCTGGTTTCATCGCCATGACGCCTGCGATCGCCACACGCTGCTTCTGTCCGCCGGACAGATGGTTCGGGGACTGCTTGCGGTACATCGTCATCCCGACTGCCTTTAAGCTCTCATCCACTCGCTTCCAGATCTCCTCGGTCGGAACTCCGATATTTTCCGGACCGAATCCGACGTCCTCTTCCACTATATTCCCTATGATCTGGTTATCCGGGTTCTGAAAGACCATGCCCGCATTTTTGCGGATATCCCACAGATGCGCCTCGTCCCTTGTATCCATCTCCGATACAAAAAGCGTACCGTCGGTCGGGCTCAAAATGCCATTGATCTGCTTGGCAAATGTGGACTTGCCGGAACCATTGTGTCCCAGGATCGCCACAAAGCTGCCTTTCTCAATCTCCAGATTCACATGATCCAGGGCGCGCTTTACTTCCTCTACCTGCCCCTCTTCATCGCGTCTTATATAATCAAATACAAGATTGACCGCTTTTATGATATTCATGTATTTTTCCTCCACAGTATGTCCGCCTGACCGGACATTACCGTTCATTGTAGAAGAATTTTCCCCGGTAGTCAAGCGGTTGTTCCGAATTGTTATCCTTTTTTAAAAATAAGTTTACTTTTTGTTTGCCCGCCCCAGGTACAGACTACCTATTTGATCGCATATTCCGCGTAAATCTCAAAGAAATCCGCGTCATTTTTCTCGAACTCCGAGGTCAGATCCAGACTGTCCCAGAGCCCGCTGCTGTAAGAAACGGAGATCGTATTGCTGAACCGATCGTAGATCTCCTGAAAGGCGCGTTTTTTCCGCTCCTCGTAGATGCGCTCCTTGCGCGCCGCCGTCTCGTCCTCGTCGTAATCGTCCGTACATTTGAGCACATAGTACGCGTCGTCCGCATGGATCACCTGGCTGACTGCGCCCTCGGCAAGGGAAAATGCCTCTTTCTCATAGGCATCCGACTCATCGCCGCGCCCCAGCACCCGGTCACTCACCGTCAGCCCCGCCTCCTCGGCACAGGACTGGAAATCGGCATCTTCCTGCGATGCAGCCCGCTGGAAGGCGTCTGCCTCGCTCTCATCCGATGTCTTTATCTGACTGACATGGATCACCTTTGCCTCACTGTCGCTGACCTCCAGCGCCACATTGTCCGTGAGCCGTCCCGCCAGCTTCTCCGCCAGACCATAATCCTCATAGATATGCTGGACATCCGCCTCCGTCACGCCCATCGAGTCAATCGCCGACTGCGGCAGACGCCCAAAATACTCGGCTGCTGCCCGGTCCATCGCCGCCCGCTCCTCTGAAGTCAGGGAAATCCCCCGGTCGGCTGCCAGCAGGTTCATGATTTTCAGCTCATCCATAAACGAACGGATCTGTTTTTTTAGATACGTTTCAAAATCATCGCCCTTTTCTCCAACTGAAACGCCCCAGATCTGATCCGTACAGACCTCCTCATAGCGTTTTTTCTCCGTCATGGCGATCACCATCACTTCCGCGCGGGAATAACCCTTTTCATTCTTCTTTCCCACCACGATCGTGCTGCCGTCCGAGCCGCATCCAGTCAAAAGCCCCAGGCTGAGCGCCAGCCCCGCAAGCAGGGCACACGCCGCCCGATGGATATGGTTTGTCTTCCTTTTCTGTTTCTGCATGGATACTCCCTTTCTCCTGCATATTTTAGCAATTCCTGTCACATATTCTCTCTGAGCGGCTGATTTATTACTGTTCACACATATGACCAACAGCGCTGCGTTCTGTCAATCCTTCCACTCTGGTTCACGGTCTGCCACCACGTTTTCTTACGGCACTTTCGGTTCCAAAAGTGCCTACCCGTGAACAGTAACTTTCTTTCCATCAGCCATCCACCTCAGGCCGTATGCTTGAGCAGATCCTCTATCTTCTCCGGGCAGATCCGCTTCAATTCCTGATAGAGTTTTCCGACCGGCAGCCCCATCACATTCGTGTAAGAACCGTCGATTCCGCGGATATGCGCGGCAAAGCTTCCCTGAATGCCGTATGCGCCCGCCTTGTCCATCGACTCGCCGCAGTCTACATACGCCTCGATCTCCACATCGCTCATCGGATATACATCCACCCGCGTCTCAACCGCAAAGCAGCTCTCCCGATCCTCAGTCAGGATCGCCACGCCCGTGTATACACGGTGGCTGCGCCCCTGGATCCGTCCGATCATCTCAAGCGCCTCATCTCGATCCGCCGGTTTTCCTAAAATCTCGTCATCCACACTGACAACGGTATCGGAACCAATGATAATCCCGGAAAATGGGATTCCCGTCGTCCGTGCCTCCTCACGCACCTGCGCCATCACATCGCGCGCCTTCTGTCCCGCCAGTTCCATCACAACCTGCGCCGGTTCCGTACAGATCGGATTTTCCTCCAAAGTGCTCGGATGAATCTCCGGTTTCAGCCCAATCCGCTCCAAAAGCTCCCTGCGGCGCGGAGACGCACTCGCCAGAATTAACCGGCAGGCAGGTTTGGTATTTTCTATGTCTCTTCTCTGTTCCATTGTTCTGTTCTCATTTCCTCAGTTTCATTTAACGCTTAGATACACGTTATCCCTATATTTATACCATCTATCAGCCAAAATGAAAAGATCCGATGTTCGTTATATGAACATCGGATCGAGAATAAATGCAATCAAAATGCCTAAAATCGCGCCTGCTGCTACCTGTATCGGCGTATGCCCCACGTATTCCTTCAATTTTTCCTGTAATACCACGCCGTCCAGCTTGAGGAAATCATCGAAAAGCAGGCGGTTCAGAACTCTTGCCTGCTTTCCTGTCTCCTGCCGGACACCGATCGCGTCATACATAACAACCATCGCCAGAATAAAGCTGATGGAAAATTCAAAGCTTCCCACTCCGTACCGCAGCGCCGCCGCCGTTGCCAGCGAACATACAGTGGATGAGTGGGAACTCGGCATACCGCCGGATCCAATCAGACGCTCCGGGTTGAACGAATGGTTCAGCCCGATGTCCAGAATCGTCTTGAGCACCTGGGCGACCACCCACCCGGTCACGCCGGTCATCAGCGTCTGGTTTGATGTCAATTCCTGAAAAAAAGTCATGTTTCTCTCCTGTACTATCTTAATTCCTCTGTTTTCTTCCACACATATGCCACTGTCCTAAATCACTCGGTCCGTCATTAATATCCTATCAGCCAGTCATACAATTCCTGATATTTTCCAGCCGATGTCTGCCAGGAAAAATCAGCCGCCATGCCGCGGTCTACAATCTTGTTCCACTCGCGCTTCTTATTATAATAGATGTATTTTGCATAGCGGATGCAGTCGAGCATCTCATGTGCATTGTAGTTAGCAAATGAAAATCCTGTTCCGGTTCCATCGTATTCATTGTATGGCCATACAGTATCCTTGAGACCACCCGTCTCACGCACGATCGGCACGGTTCCGTAGCGAAGCGCCATGAGCTGGCTCAGCCCACATGGTTCAAACAGCGACGGCATCAGGAATGCGTCACAGGCTGCATATACCTTATGCGACATATCTTCCGAATAATAAATATTAGCGGAAACACGATCATTGTACTTCCAGTCATAGTGGCGGAACATATTTTCATACCGTTCATCTCCGGTTCCCAGCACAACCAGCTGTACATCTTCCGTACAGATCTCATCCATCACACACTGTACCAGGTCAAGTCCCTTCTGGTCGGTCAGACGGGAGACAATACCGATCATGAACTTTTTCTCGTCCTGCGCCAGTCCCAGCTCCGCCTGCAGCGCCTTTTTATTCTTGGATTTCTCCTTGCGGAATGTCTTTGCGTTATAATTTTGTACGATCCGTTTATCTGTCTCCGGATTAAATTCATCGTAATCGATACCATTTAAGATACCGCGCAGACTGTTGCTTCTCGCACGCATCAGACCGTCCAGTCCCTCGCCGTAGAACGGAGTCTTAATCTCCTCCGCGTAGGTGTTGCTGACCGTCGTGATCGCATCCGCGTATACGATGCCGCCTTTTAACATATTGCCGTCTTTGTAAGCTTCCAGCTTATCCGGTGTAAAATAGTAGTCCGGCAGCTCAGAGAAATGCTGGATTGTCTTCACATCCCACACACCCTGGAATTTCAGGTTGTGGATCGTCATGACGGACTTGATATCCCGGAAGAACTCGCCGCCGTGGAATTTGTCCTTGAGATGCACCGGGATAAGTCCCGTCTGCCAGTCGTGGCAGTGGATGACATCCGGCTTGAAGCCGATCACCGGCAGGGATGAGAGAGCCGCCTTGCAGAAGAAGGAAAACTTCTCCAGATCGTAATACCAGTCCCCATACGGGCGGTCACCCCAGAAATAACTCTCATTATCAATAAAATAGAAGGTCACGCCCTCATATTCATATTCCAGGATGCCCACATACCGGTTCTGTCCCAGATAATCCATATAAAAATGGTTCACATACTTCATTTCATTGCGGAATGACTCTTTGATGCACAGATACTTCGGGATCATGACACGCACATCAAAATACTGCTTATCAAAACATTTTGGAAGGGATCCGACAACGTCTGCCAAACCTCCTGTTTTGATAAATGGAACCGCCTCCGATGCAATAAACAGAATATTCTTCATAGCTACTACCTCCCAACCGTGCCCGCTCGCGATCTGGCACCCTATTAAAATTATTATACAATAGAATCAGGGAATTAGAAAGTAGGCGACAGAGAAAAAAATCGGGAAATATATGACAAATAGTTCCGATTTGCAGACTGTATTTTCTGAATTGGATATTTTGCATAGTACCGGATGAATTATAAATTTTACCGCATGAAAAAGAATGTGCCTTGGCACATTCTCGCGCCGAGCGCGGTCGCTTGCGACATGTTTCTGCTTCGCGCGAGTGCGCATCCTCGCGGAGCGTTTTTTTGTTTCATAGGACGCAATTTCCTATGAAACAAAAATAAAAGACGGAGCCGAAAAGAAAATTATGTTTTCTCTTCGGCCCCGGCTTTTGTATAATCAGGGATTGATCTCCCTGTATTTCTTCATCGTCCGCGCAAACAGCTCGCCGTTGGACGGCGGCGTGTACGTGATCGCATTGGCTCCTGCCTCGATCGTCTCCAAAATCGATTCATTAGTCGGTCCTCCGGTCGCGATAATGGCAACGTCCGGATACTCCTTCCGGATCTCGGCTACCATCGATGCGGTGGCGGCAGCGCCTGATACATTTAAAATATCGGCTCCCGCCTCCAGTTTGCGGCGGACATCCGTGTGAACCGAAGCAATCGTCGCAATGACCGGAATGTCAACCACCCGCTTGATCTCCGTGATGACCTCATCCGCGATCGGCGCATTGACCACTACACCGTAGGCTCCCTGATGTTCTGCCTGAAGCGCCAGACGGACGGAACGCTTTCCTCCGGTCAGACCGCCGCCGACCCCGACAAACACCGGCACATCCGAGATGCTGATGATCGACTGTGAGATAGCTGCCTGCGGAGTAAACGGATAAACTGCGATGATCGCATCCGCGTTGATATTTTTGATGATTGCCACATCCGTTGAGAAGGCGATCGATTTGATACGCTTTCCAAAGATGCGGATTCCTGAACATTCACTGATACAATACGGACACATAATCGTGTGATCCCGCAGGGTTCCATTGTACGCCGGTACTTTTTTTTTCATAGGCAATTCTCCGTTCTTTTAGCTGCTTTCCTGACCTCTCTGTCCAGCTGTTTTATACAGGGGCAGTTTTTCAGTCCTGCATCTTTTATTTCCCCTTTATCTTATCATACACACATTTACCCATGCAATCAGTCACTTTCATAAATGTGTTACAATCGTGTTAAAAAGGCTTACAGCACTTTCGGCTCCAAAAAGCACCGCACGATTTTATACATCCCGCTTATAATCCAGGCAAATCTTGTCAACAATCAATGCGATAAATTCCGAATTGGTCGGCTTTCCTTTCCCTGTGCTGACGGTATATCCAAATAGATCGTTGATCGTGTCCATCTTGCCGCGGCTCCATGCGACCTCAATCGCGTGGCGGATTGCCCGCTCGACACGGCTTGAAGTGGTCTGGCGCTTCTTGGCGATGGTCGGGTACAGGATTTTCGTCACAGAACCGAGCATTTCTTTATCACTGACTGACAAAATAATCGCATCCCGCAGGTACTGATATCCCTTAATATGAGCCGGAATCCCAATCTCATGCAGAATCTGCGTCACATCGCTCTCCAGATTCTGTCTTTCATATTCCGCCGACACCATATACGGCTCCACCTTCCGGTTGCCCGCCAGGGTCGAAGCGCGGTTCCTGTAATTCTTCAGGCGATGTACCTTGTCTAAAACCGCCTCCTTCGAAAATGGCTTTACTATGTAATAACAGGCGCCCATCCGAAAAGCATCCGCTGTCAGATTCTCGCTGCTCGCAGCTGTAATCATAACAAAGGAAGTGTCAGCTGAACAGTCTTGATTTGTCTTGATGCGCTCCATAACCGAAATTCCATCCATTCCCGGCATCACTACGTCCAGAAATACAATATCCGGCTTTGTCTTTACGATCATATTATAGGCATCGGTTCCGTTTTCCGCTTTTCCGACCACCTGAATCTCCTTATCACTTTCCAGTATATTTCCAAGCATATCCAATGCCTGACGATTATCCTCTGCGATCGCAATCTTCATTTCTGCCATAATATTCTCCTCCTCGGCACCTGTGATGATTAAAATAATTATAAATTCTTTTTTTAACAAGTTTCAACTCGTTTTGATCGCGCAGTTCGACACTCAACGCTCATTTTGTCTATCAATTCTTTTGATGCAAAATAAATTACACAAGATGCAAACTATATATAAGCATGTATTGTAGCTAACCGTATCTGTTAAGATTCCGCTATAAACCTTCTACCGCCCAGCCGCCATACGCCTATCTAACGATCCCTTATCACCACGTTTTACCGATTCCGGTCGAAAGACACACAAAATACACGCAATTAAAAAGCCTCCACGACCGGTTTCTGAACATGAAAATTCCATCTTTGCAGATCAAGTTTCGATAAATTCCTATAAAAAAACAGAGTTACGCCATAGCCATACAACTATAACATACTCTGTTATCGTGTTAATGCAACTGGCTGCCATTTTACAGGCCCTATAGCTTTGCGTCGCAGCTTTTCAACTGTTTTGCCAAATATGTAATTTGCTCTATTATATACGCTTTTTTTATATCCTGTCAATAAAGAGAGCAAAAACTTTGTACTTTGCATGTTACTGTTCACACACGTGTGCCCAGCAACAGGATTTTGCCGATGCTGCGTATTCAAAATCGGCAAAATCTGCTGCCAGAACTGTATCATATGGAATTTTCAGTCCAGAAAATTCCCACTTGTAAACAGTTACTTTGCATCCAGATTCAATGTCCCAGCATATTCTCCACCAGAATCCCATACCCTCGCGTCGAATCCTGAATAAAAACGTGCGTGACTGCTCCGATGAGTTTTCCGTTCTGGATGATGGGGCTGCCGCTCACGAGTGATTGTCATTATGGACAACAATAAAAAGTAATATAGCTTGTATTATTATTTTTGGATGATATAATTAAAAAATGTGAGGTGAATATGCATATGATGTCTTTGGAAAATGAAAAACGTTTATTACTCTTGTTAAGTTCTTATTATTTAAGAACAAATGTCACAAAAAATAATGTTTTGGATTATATTGAAGATAATCATTGGATGACCTTTGATCAACATGATTTAGAAACAAAACATAACCGGAACGAACTTGTATGGCGAAACGATCTTGCGTTTGTTAGAAAGCATTTAGCACAAGACGGTTTGTTTATATCAGGAATTCGTAACAACTGGTCTATTACAGAAAAAGGTATTATAGAACTAAAAAGCCTTGCAAACGAAGCTCTTAACGAACCCAATCTTCGTAAAATAACCTCTAACGCTATTAACAGTATTAACAATTTGCATTTTTAAAACACATCAAAGGGCGAGGAATCACCTCCCCTTTTGACGTCTTAATTTAATCCTGCTTTTGGGACTTACTATAAAAAAGAAGCACTCACATAAGGGACAAACATCCCGGATGAGTGCTTCTTTGTTTTTGCTTAATTTATGCTGTTTTCAGCCGCTTCCAGCATATTCTCCGCAAAAATCCCATACCCACGCGTCGAATCCTGAATAAAAACGTGCGTAACTGCTCCGATGAGTTTTCCGTTCTGGATGATGGGGCTGCCGCTCATGCCCTGGACGATCCCGCCGGTCAGGGACAGAAGTTCCGGATCGGTTACGCGAATGACCATGTCCTTGTTGTGGCGGTTGGAGGAGTGGTCTATTTTCTGAATCTCAATCTCGTAGTCTTTCAATTCCCCGGACACGCTGCTACGGATGCAGGCACGGCCTTTTTTGACGTCCTGACGGTAACCGATCGGAATTGCAGGGTTCTTTACCCGGCTTAAAAAGCGCGGATTTGCCGTCCCGAAAATGCCCTGATCCGTATTAGCCTCCACACTTCCCAGCCGCGACTGATTTCCATAGTAAATAACGCCCGACATCACGCCCGGCTTTCCGAAACTTCCCTTCTCCACGCCCAGAATCTCCGTATCGTATAGTTCGCCGCCGGAGGTCTGCACCAGAAGTCCCGTGTCGCCGTCGCTGATACCGTGTCCCAGCGCTCCAAACGCGCCGTTAGCACATACATAGGTCATCGTACCGATGCCCTGCGTATCGTCGCGGATCCACAGCCCAAGCTTATAGTCTCCCTCCTGCGTCTGTACCGGCGTCATCTGTACATCCATCGTCTCTCCCTCGCGGCGCACCGAAAGTGTCAGAGCCATATTTCCCGCTTCCTTGACCGCCCGTATCATATCTTTCTTGTCCGTCGCCGGCATCCCGTTGATTGCCTCGATATAGTCTCCAGAACGCAGGATTCCGTCCGCCGGATCCATCACTTCCCCCGTCTGTGCCGTCACCCTTCCGGTTCCAATCACCATCAGTCCATCGGATTTCATGTAAATACCCACCGGCAGCCCACAGGGAACCGCATACTGGACGTCCGACACATCTACCTCGATATCCTTTAATTTCCATATTCCAAAGAGTTTGAGACTTAAACGGTACGTTCCCTCCTGTTCAGAATAGATGGAAAAGGGCTGGTTGAGCTGCAGATGGATCTGGTCGGACGGAATTTTAGAGCTGCCGTTTAGAAGCACCTCCTCGCTCTCACTTTCCAGCAATGATCGAAACGGCAGCCCAAAGCGAACTTGCTCCTGCCGGTCCACCACCACATTGATGCGGTCTGGAACCGCGTTCTTCACATATTGATAAGACACGCCGGCAAGCGCAATGACCCCCGCACCAAAGATTATCAGCAGAACACGGCGAAGTTTTTCCTTCCGACTTATTGTTTTCCACATACCAGAGTTTTTTCGCACGGTTTTTCCTCCTTCTACTCCTATGTACCTCCCCCGTTCCGTAGATTCCGCACTGCGGCGAATCTCAACGAAATGCAGATGTACACTCTGTTTGAATCCAAGAACTTGTTCGATAAAATCGTTTAATCCTAGTATGCGGAAAACCGTAAAATTCAGTCTGCTATTTTTGCGCCATTCTTTCTATTTTTTTCATTCAAGTGTTATTAAAACCCTGACTTTTTCTCAAGGTAAATGGAAAACCTGAAAAATTCCATTCTAACGTCAAAAAACCCGGTTCAGAAGACAGATTTCTCTGTCTCCCAAACCGGGGATATAAAATCATCTTACGATTCAAAACTTGCGTAAAAGAACGAAGATTTGATACAACTTAAACAAACGAATCTATCTAAATTATACCAGCTCTAACAGAACTTCCATAGCGCCGTCGCCCTTACGCTGACCGATCTTAACGATACGGCTGTAACCACCATTGCGGTTAGCGTACTTCGGTGCAAGCTCATCAAACAGCTTAGCCGGCATATCTACCTTCTTAGTGTTTTTCTTCTTGCCTGCTCTTGCAGTCGGAACGTCTGTTACATCGTAGAGAACCTTCAGCATCTGTCTTCTAGCGTGAAGTCTGGAAGCTTTATCTTTCTTGATCTCTTTCTCTACTTCGTCGTAAACGGTAACTTTCTTGCCGTCAACAACTTCTTTTACTCTCTTGCCGTTCTCGTCTTTGCGAGCTACCTTAGCGGTAACTTTAACGGTCTCGAAGTTATCTTTCTCTTTTACTGCCAGAGCGATCAGACCCTCAGCGATCTTCTTCACTTCTTTTGCTCTTGCCTCAGTGGTAACGATCTTGCCGTTGAATAACAGTGCGGTTACCAGGCTGCGCAGCATTGCTTTTCTCTGACTGGAAGTTCTTCCAAGTTTTCTATATCCTGCCATGATTCTTTCTCCTCCATTTGCGGAAGCCGACACTCATGCCCTTTGGACTTACTGAATGTCTGCTATATAAAATATAATTGTTTGATGGTTATGCAGGGACCTGTGCCATTCGGACTTACCCGTCCCCGTATCTGCATGAAAGGGACGCACTGCAAAGCACGTCCACCCACGCGGTATCTTAAGCCTCTTCGCTCGGGTTGAGCTGCAGGCCTAATTCTTTCAGTTTTGCAAGAACCTCTTCCAGGGATTTGCGGCCCAGATTTCTGACTTTCATCATATCTTCCGGTGTGCGGTTGCACAGCTCCTCCACTGTATTGATTCCGGCTCTCTTTAAACAGTTGTAAGAACGAACGGATAACTCCAGCTCGTCGATGTTCATCTCAAGCACTTTCTCTTTCTCGTTGTCTTCCTTCTCTACCATAACCTCTGCGGTCTTGGCATTCTCGGAAAGGTCAATAAAGAGGTTCAGATGCTCGCTCAGAACCTTTGCTGCCAGGCTGACAGCTTCGTCTGGTGCCAGCGTTCCATTTGTGTATACATCTAATGTCAGCTTATCATAATCTGTCACCTGACCCACACGGGTGTTCTCAACGGTCATATTGACACGCTCCACCGGTGTGTAGATAGAATCAACAGCCAGAACTCCGATCGGAAGATCTTCACTCTTGTTCTTATCTGCGCTGATGTAGCCGCGGCCCTTCGTGATCGTCAGCTCCATGTAGAATTTGCTGTCCGCGCCGCCGCTTAATGTAGCGATGACCTGGTCCGGATTCAAAATCTCAATGTCAGAATCAGCGTGAATGTCAGCTGCTGTGATGACGCCTTCGCCCTCGAACTCGATATAAGCCGTCTTCGGCTCATTCGTCTCGCTGCTGTTTTTGATCGCCAGACTCTTGATGTTCATGATAATTTCAGTTACATCCTCTTTTACACCAGGGATAGAACTGAACTCATGCAAAACGCCGTCGATTTTCACTTGACTTACTGCTGCACCAGGCAAAGAGGAAAGCATAATTCTTCTTAAAGAATTGCCTAATGTGGTACCATAGCCTCTTTCCAGCGGTTCAACCACAAATTTGCCATATCTTTTGTCTTCGGAAATCTCAGCAATTTCAATTTTTGGTTTTTCAAAATCGAACACGATAGCCCCTCCTTTTGGGAACATTTTTGAGGGTCTGCCATACTCTTGTAGTCTCGGAATCTCCCAAGCAGCTGCCAAAGCAGATACATGGGAGATTCTGGACTAACATAATAGTAATACTTCTTATTATTTGGAGTACAGCTCGACGATAAGCACTTCGTTTACAGGAACGTCAATTTCGTCTCTGCTCGGTAACTCTTTAACAGTACCTTTCAGGTTCTCAGCGTCAACTTCCAGCCATGCCGGTACCATTCTTCCGCCGGTTACCTCAGCGATATCTTTATATCTCTGTGAAGATTTGTACTTCTCTTTGATCTCGATTACATCGCCAGCCTTAACTAAGTAGGACGGGATGTTTACGCTCTTGCCGTTTACGAGAACGTGCTTGTGATCTACGATCTGACGTGTCTCTTTTCTTGTACGGCCAAAGCCCATTCTGAATAATACATTATCCAGTCTGCACTCCAGAAGGATCATCAGGTTAGCACCGACCTGACCATTCATTCTGGATGCTTTTGCATAGTAATTTCTAAACGGTTTCTCTAACACACCGTAGATGAATTTTGCTTTCTGCTTTTCTCTCAGCTGGAGTGCATACTCGCTCATCTTTCTGTTGGCTCTCGTTAATTTTCTCGTTGATTTCTTGTCGATTCCTAAATAAACCGGATCAAGGTCAAGAGATCTACATCTTTTAAGTACAGGAACTCTATCTACTGCCACTTTACTTGCACCTCCTAATTAGACTCTTCTACGTTTCGGCGGACGGCATCCGTTATGCGGAACCGGAGTTACGTCCTTAATGCTTGTTACTTCCAGACCACATGCCTGAAGAGCACGGATTGCTGCTTCACGACCTGATCCCGGACCTTTTACCATAACGTCTACAGACTTTAAGCCATGGATAAGAGCTGCCTTCGTTGCAGTTTCTGCAGCCATCTGAGCTGCATATGGAGTAGATTTCCTTGAACCTCTAAATCCCAGACCGCCTGCACTTGCCCATGATAAGGCATTACCCTGTGCATCTGTTAAAGTAACGATTGTGTTATTAAAAGATGACTGGATGTGCGCCTGTCCGCGTTCAACGTTTTTCTTTACACGCTTTTTTGTCACTTTCTTGCCAGTGGACACTTTTTTAGCCATTTTAAACTAACCTACTTTCTCAAATATTGAATCCTGTTGCTAAACCTAACCTGATTCAGTTTCCTTGTTACTTAATTATTTCTTCTTGTTTGCTACTGTCTTTCTCGGACCCTTACGAGTTCTAGCGTTGGTCTTTGTCTTCTGACCACGAACCGGAAGGCTCTTTCTATGACGGATGCCTCTGTAGCATCCAATCTCCTGCAGTCTCTTGATGTTCATAGCGATCTCTCTTCTCAGATCACCCTCAACCACCTGACTGTCAGCGATGATTGCCGCAAGCTTCTTAACTTCGTCGTCAGTTAAGTCCTTAACACGAGTGTCAGGATTAACTTCAGCTTCGGCCAGGATACGGGCTGCACTTGCTCTACCGATACCGTAGATGTAAGTCAAGCCGATCTCTACGCGTTTCTCTCTTGGTAAATCGACACCTGAAATACGAGCCATGTGTGTAGTACACCTCCATTAGTTTTTCTTACTTCTTCGTTGATAATGTATAAATTTGCTTAAACTACTGAACAACTCATCCGAGTGGTTCATAATAGAAAGCCGCGCGAAAAAATAGGTGCTAAATCAAATTAGCCCTGTCTTTGTTTGTGCTTCGGATTCTCACAGATTACTCTGATACTGCCTTTTCTCTTGATGATCTTGCACTTTTCGCAAATTGGTTTAACCGATGATCTAACCTTCACAGCAATTCTCCTTTCCGTAATAGTCCGTCCAATCTCGGACATACAATTTTTTATAACCTATTGCAGTCCTGTGTCGGACTTACAGGTACAACAGACTCGTTCCATCCCCCTGCCGTGAGAGGACAAAAGGGCGGATCTTACCTGATGCTTCAACAAAGTTCGCTAAAGCATTATAACATTTAAAATCCTATAATGCAAGCGAAATTTACACTTCTCTCAATATTTTTATTGAGAAAAATGGATTGGTCTTTATTTATCTCTCCAAATGATTCTTCCCTTAGAGAGATCGTATGGCGACATTTCCATTGTAACCTTATCGCCCGGCAGAATACGGATGTAGTTCATACGGAGTTTTCCGCTGATCGTAGCAAGTACGATGTGTCCGTTTTCCAGTTCTACCTTAAACATAGCGTTCGGCAGCTTCTCTGCTACTACGCCCTCAATCTCAATTACATCTGCTTTCGACATTCTATATACCTCCCTGCAATGATTTCTGAATGAAATAGCGGATCGCTTCATCCTGGACTGCCGCGCCGTCCGCAAACTGGGCTGCCAGCGCCTCATCCCATTTGTGGGAGAACTGCACGTGCTTTCTCTTCTTGCGTTTCGGCTTGGCGGCGGTTTTAGTGCGTCCGTCTGCCAGATACACGTAGCGTGCATCTTCTCTGACTATAATATAATAAGTGCCTTTGTCGTGGCCCGCAAGTGAGCGGACCAGACAGCCAGTTCCATATTCCGTCATTCTGATCTCCGTTTCTGTAGACAGGTGTTTCCGCTCCCGCCGCAGGCTTCTCAGATCACAGTTTGTTCGCTTGCCTATTTGCTCACTTAGCTCGCAAACAGGGCAAAAATTCATGCAGATTTGTCTTCGACAAAGAATTTTTGCCATTGCCCGCCTTATTGATCGGCTCGGACATTTGCCTCAAGATGCGTACATACTGTAATCGGAAAGCCTGCTTAGGTCTTCGTAAAAACTTCCCCAGCTTACTTCTTCTTTATAAGGAAAGGATCTCAGGTTCGCCCTCTGTAATAAGAATCGTATTTTCATAATGAGCAGCCCAGCCGCCATCTTCCGTCATGACGGTCCAGTCATCATCGAGCCAGACTACTTCGTAGCTGCCCTCGGTAATCATCGGCTCGATCGCGAGCGTCATGCCGGGCTGTAAGAGAATTCCTTTTCTTTTTCTTGCAAAATTCGGAATCTCCGGATCCTCATGCAGATGGGAACCGATTCCATGACCAACCAGATCCCTGACAACGCCAAAACCGAAACTTTCGGCATATTTCTGGATCGCTGCAGAGATGTCATTGAGATGATTGCCAGCTTTGGCAAATTTAATTCCCTCAAAGAAGCTCTGTCTGGTAACTTCAATCAGTTTTTTGGCATCATCGTCGATCTCTCCGATGCCGTAAGTCCGGGCTGCGTCTGAGTGGTATCCTTTGTAGATCACTCCTGCATCCAGACTGACGATGTCTCCCTCATCGAGGAAATGTTCCTTGTGCGGGATTCCATGTACAACCTCATCATTGACAGAGACGCAGATCGATGCGGGATAGCCGTTGTAATTTTTGAACGAGGGAATGCAGCCGTAACTCCGGATGATTTCCTCTCCCATATGATCAATATCCCAGGTGGACATACCCGGCCGAAGATTCTTCGCCAGTTCCTCATGCGTTTTGGCGAGAATTCTTCCCGCCTCACGCATCAGTTCAATCTCCCTGGGAGATTTTATCGTCACTGCCATGTTTTAAGCTCCCAAAATATCCGTAATGTTCTTGAATACGTCTTCCATGGTCTGTGTACCGTCTACCGTATGAAGAACGCCCTTCTTCTCATAGTACTCGATCAGCGGGTGTGTCTGGTCATGGTATATTTCCAGACGTTTCTGTACAGTCTCCGGCTTGTCATCATCACGAAGCACCAGCTCAGAACCGCACTTGTCGCAGATTCCTTCTTTTTTCGGTGCTGCGAACTGGATGTGGTAGGTAGCGCCGCACTTTAAGCACGCACGGCGTCCTGCCATGCGGTTTACGATGTTTGCATCCGGCACATCTACGTTGAGCGCGAAATCAATCGCCTCGCCGTTTGCTGCCAGCGCCTCTGTCAGACTCTCAGCCTGCGGGATCGTTCTTGGGAATCCATCCAGAATATAGCCGTTCTTGCAGTCAGCCTCATGGATCCGGTCAAGAAGCATGCCGATCGTTACCTCGTCCGGTACTAAAAGCCCCTGATCGATGAACGATTTTGCTTTTTTACCAAGCTCTGTGCCTGCCTTGATATTGGAACGGAAAATATCTCCGGTAGAAATGTGCGGAATGCCGTATTTTTCTGCAATTCTCTGAGCCTGTGTTCCTTTTCCGGCTCCCGGTGCTCCTAACATAACAATCTTCATAATGGTTACAATCTCCCTATATACAACAGAATCGCCTCCAGACAGGAGCTGTCTCCGGCCACCTCCAGCCGTAAAGTAAGCAAGCTCCCGCCCAGAAAGCGAGTTGTCTTAGTCGTTTAAGAATCCTTTATAGTTGCGAACCAGCATCTGTGATTCGACTGCTTTGATTGTCTCAAGTACTACACCTACGATAATGATAAGAGAAGTACCTCCGAAGGAGAGACGGCTCACTGAGAACAGTCCAGAGACAATGATCGGAACCAGGCAGACAATGATCAGTCCGCAGGCACCAATCAGTATAATATACTCCAGAATTCCATCCAGGTAATCGGATGTTGGCTTCCCTGGACGAATGCCCGGGATGAAGCCGCCGGATTTCTTCATGTTGTTTGCTACTTCAAGCGGGTTGAATGTAATGGATGTGTAGAAATACGCAAACACAATAATCAACGCGATGTAGACAATTAAACCAACTGAATAAGCCGGACGCTCTGGATTAAACCAGGAGCTGGAATTCAGAGCCAGAAGAATCTTTCCTCCGATGGTGTCATAATTAACCTGGAAAAATCCAGCAATTACCACCGGGAAAGACATCAGGGATGAAGCAAAGATAACAGGAATAACACCTGCTGTATTTACTTTTAACGGGATGCTTGTGGACTGACCGCCAACCATCTTACGTCCCTGCATCTTTTTAGAATACTGAACCGGAATTCTCCGCTCTGCATCCTGTAAAATGATAACAAATACAACCATCGCTACGATAACCGCTACGATAATCACGGCTGTTACAACTGCAACCGCCACGATCTTGCCCTGCAGGAAACGCTCATAGAGCGTAATCATATCGCTTGGCATGGTTGAAATGATATTGAACAGAAGCACGATAGAAATACCGTTTCCGACGCCGTTCTCGGTGATTCGCTCACCGATCCACATCAGCATGGCACTTCCGGCTGTCATTGTCACAATAGCGACAATCACATTCAGGGCAGTAAACTCAACTAAAAGTCCCTTGCCGCCGAAACCGATCGCCATAGCGACGGACTGCATCAGCGCCAGTGCAACCGTAAGGTAACGCGTATATTCCGCAATCTTCTTTCTTCCGTCCTCGCCCTCCTGCTGCATTTCCTCTAATTTCGGAATTGCAATTGTCAGAAGCTGCATGATAATGGAAGAAGTGATGTACGGGGTAATACTCAATGCGAATACCGACATGTTCGTGAACGAACCGCCGGTAATCGTATTGAAGAAACCAAACGCATCATTGGACTGTCTTGTAAACAGTTCCTGGAAAAATGTTGTATTAACTCCGGGAATCGGCAGCTGCGATCCGATACGGGTCACAACCAGCATAAAGAACGTATAGAGGAGTTTTTCTCTGACCTCTTTTATCTTAAATGCATTCTGGAGCGTTTTTAACATACTAGATCACCTCGCAGGTTCCGCCAACGGCCTCGATCTTAGCTTTCGCGCCTTCACTTACCGCATCAACCTTTACGTTCAGCTTTTTGGTCAGCTCGCCATTGCCGAGGATCTTAACGCCGTCACGCGGGTTCTTTACGATGCCTGCTTCGATTAATGTTTCAACCGTAACAACTGTGTCGTTCTCGAATCTCTCAAGAGCGCTTACGTTGATACCAACGATGGTCTTAGAATTTCTGTTTGTGAAGCCTCTCTTCGGGAGACGTCTATATAACGGCATCTGACCGCCTTCAAATCCTGGTCTCGGAGCTCCGGAACGAGCTTTCTGTCCCTTATGTCCCTTACCAGCAGTCTTACCGTTGCCTGATGCGTGACCACGACCTCTTCTGAAGCTGTCGCTGTGCTTAGAGCCTACCGCCGGCTTTAAATTGGATAAATCCATGACTGCACCTCCTTGCAAATATCTTAGATTTCCTCTACTTTAACTAAATGTCTAACATTCTGGATCATGCCTCTGATAGCGGCGTTGTCCGGCTGCTCAACTGTCTTGCCAGTCTTGTTTAAACCAAGAGCTGCAACCGTTGCTTTCTGCTTCGGGATAGCGCCAATAGGAGACTTAACCAATGTGATTTTTAATTTCTCTGCCATTTTTATCTCCTCCTATTAGTTCAGAATTTCTTCTACAGACTTACCGCGAAGTTTTGCAACCTCTTCCGGAGTCTTTAAAGAACCTAAGCCTGCCAGGGTAGCAAGAACTACGTTTGCCTTGTTGTTGGAACCAAGGGATTTTGTACGGATGTTCTTGTAACCAGCCAGATCCAGTACGGCACGAGCCGGACCACCAGCGATAATACCGGTACCTTCCGGAGCCTTCTTCAGAAGTACGTTAGCGCTTCCGAATTTGCCGAGGAAATCGTGCGGGATGCTATTGTTCTCATCGAACGGAACCTCCATCAGGTTTCTGGCAGCTGCCTCTTTGCCCTTGCGGATTGCTTCCGGAACCTCAGCAGCTTTTCCCATACCAGCACCAACGTGGCCGTTTTTATCTCCAACTACTACTAAAGCGGAAAAACGCATTGTACGTCCGCCCTTAACGGTCTTGGATACACGTTTGATTGCCACTACAGTATCCTCTAACTCGAACTGGTTGGCATCAATTTTTGTACGTTTCATGTGTATGTTCTCCTTCCTACTAGAATTCCAGACCAGCCTCGCGGGCTGCATCTGCTAATGCCTGAACTTTTCCGTGGTAAATAAATCCGCCTCTATCGAAGACAACTTCTTTAATACCTTTTTCAAGCGCTCTCTTAGCGATTACAGTTCCAACGTGAGCTGCTGCTGCAACATCGTTCGTCTTCTCCAGTTCAGCTTTAACTTCCTTCTCGGCAGTGGAAGCTGCTACTAAAGTTTTTCCAACTGTATCATCAATGATCTGAGCATACATATGATTATTACTTCTAAACACTGCTAAACGCGGTCTCTCGGCTGTGCCAGAAAAACGGTTGCGTAATCTAACGTGTTTTTTAACGCGAATTTCGCTTCTTGACTGTTTGCTAACCATCTTCACACTCTCCTTAATTATTTCTTACCAGTCTTACCAACTTTACGTCTGATAACCTCATCGGCATACTTAATACCTTTGCCCTTGTACGGCTCAGGTCTTCTCTTATCCCGAATCTCAGCTGCATACTGGCCAACTTTTTCTTTGCTGATACCTTTAACAGTGATCTTGTTCTGTCCTTCCAGAACAGTCTCAATGCCTTCCGGATCTTCCATCTCTACCGGATGGGAGTAACCAAGGCTGAGAACCAGTTTCTTGCCCTGCTTCGCTGCTCTGTAACCAACACCGTTAACTTCCAGCACTTTCTCATAGCCTTCTGTTACACCATGAATCATGTTGTTAATTAAGGTTCTTGTCAGACCGTGTAAAGATTTCATTTTCTTTAAGTCGTTCGGTCTGGTAACTACGATATGACCATCCTCTTCTTTGATGTTCATCTCAACCGGGAGTTCTCTCTCAAGTGTTCCCTTCGGACCTTTTACAGTCACTAAATTGTTCTCTGCGATTGTTACGGTTACGCCCGCCGGAATCGCAACTGGCATTCTTCCGATACGTGACATGCCTTTTACCTCCTACTTAGATTTTCGGAAAAGCCGCTAAAGCTTCTCTGTTTTCAGTTGTATCTATACCTTGTCTAAACCGATGATGATGCTTTCGGCTTACCAAACAAATGCAAGAACTTCTCCGCCTACGCCGAGCTCTCTTGCCTGCTTGTCAGTGATAACGCCCTGGTTGGTGGAGATGATAGCTACACCTAAACCGCCCAGTACCTTCGGCATATCTTCCTTGTTTGCGTAGATACGCAGACCCGGTTTGGAAATTCTCTTGATGCCGGAGATAATTTTCTCGTTTTTGTCTTTACCGTACTTTAAGGTAATACGGATAGTCTTGAAATTGCCGTCCTCAACAACGTCATATTTCTTGATGAAACCTTCCTTTACCAGGATGTCAGCGATTGCTAATTTCATCTTGGAAGACGGAACATCTACTGTATCATGTTTTGCAGTGTTAGCATTACGGATTCTTGTAAGCATATCTGCAATCGGATCGCTCATTGTCATTTTGAGTGTGCCTCCTTATAATTTGACTACCACTTACTGTAAGTGGGTTTCGGTGGGTTTTGGGAACACTAGGATGTGTCCTCTATAATATAGGCATCGTCCACTCGACTAAGCTCGTCTATCGTCTTCGACTCTGACTCACTAAGTCTCGGGACGGGCTGCCTTTTCAGGCAACCTCTTGCCGTGACGCATCGCTCAACTAGATTCAGCTTACGCTTCATCAAGGTTCGCGATGAGCCTCGCACTAAGTTCGCGCTTGCTGCGCTCACTAAGTTGCTTTCGGCTTACCAGCTTGCTTTCTTTACGCCCGGAATTTCGCCCTTGTAAGCTAATTCACGGAAGCAAACTCTGCAGATGCCGTATTTTCTTAAATATGCATGCGGACGACCGCAGATTCTGCAGCGGTTATATTCTCTGGTGGAGAATTTTGCCGGACGCTGCTGTTTAATCTTCATTGAAGTTTTAGCCATGATAAATCCTCCTATTATTTAGCAAATGGCATGTTGAACTGAGTTAACAGCTCACGTGCTTCTTCGTCGGTCTTAGCAGTGGTAACGAAGATGATATCCATACCTCTTACCTTATCTACTTTATCGTACTCGATCTCCGGGAAGATAAGCTGCTCTTTGATACCCAGAGCGTAGTTGCCTCTGCCGTCAAATGCGTTCGGATTTACACCGCGGAAGTCTCTTACTCGCGGAAGAGCCAGGTTGATCAGACGATCAGCGAACTCATACATCTTCTCGCCACGCAGGGTAACTTTACAGCCGATAGCCATACCCTCTCTAAGTTTGAAGTTAGCGACTGATTTTTTCGCTTTTGTAAGAACTGCCTTCTGGCCAGTGATGATTTCCATATCTCTTACAGCAGAGTCCAGAACTTTAGCATTTTCTTTTGCCTCGCCAACGCCCATGTTGATAACAATCTTGTCCAGCTTCGGCACTTCCATGATATTTTTATATCCGAATTTTTTGATCATAGCGTCTACGATTTCGCTCTGATACATTTCTTTTAATCTAGCCAATTTTAACGTTCCTCCTCTCTGTATTAGTCAATTACTTTACCGGTTGCCTTAGCAACACGGACTTTCTTGCCGTCTTCTACTTTGAAGCCAACTCTCGTAGCCTTGCCATCCACTACCAGCATAACGTTGGAAATGTCAAGCGCGCCTTCCTGATGGATGATGCCGCCCTGCTGATTAGCTGCAGACGGTTTGGTATGCTTTGTTACCATGTTGCATCCCTCAACCAGGACTGTATTCTTCTTTACATTAACGGAAAGAACTTTTCCGGTTTTGTCTTTGTCTTTACCTGTGATAACCTTTACCAGGTCGCCTTTTTTAATTTTATGCACAGCTGACACCTCCTACAGTACTTCCGGAGCCAGGGAAACAATCTTCATAAACTGTTTCTCACGAAGCTCTCTGGCAACCGGCCCAAAAATACGGGTTCCTCTCGGGTTCTTGTCGTCTTTGATGATAACGGCTGCGTTCTCATCAAATTTGATGTAGGAACCATCTTTACGGCGTGCGCCCTTAACGGTACGTACAACAACGGCCTTCACTACATCGCCTTTCTTTACAACACCGCCTGGTGTTGCATCTTTAACGCTGGCAACGATTACATCGCCAATATTTGCATATCTTCTAGTAGAGCCGCCCATAACGCGGATACAGAGTAATTCTTTCGCACCGGTATTGTCGGCAACCTTTAATCTGGTCTCCTGCTGAATCATGCCCAATACTCCTTTCTGATTTAGAAATTATCTCGCTTTCTCGATAATTTCGACGAGTCTCCATCTCTTATCCTTGGATAACGGTCTTGTTTCCATTACCTTTACAGTATCACCGATACCGCACTCGTTGTTCTCGTCGTGTGCTTTTAATTTATAAGTTCTCTTAACAATCTTACCGATTAAAGGATGTTTTACGTGGTTTTCGATAGCAACTACGATTGTTTTGTCCATCTTGTTGCTTACTACCTTACCGGTACGTGTTTTTCTAAGATTTCTTTCCACGGTAGATATCTCCTTTCCTATTTTAGGAATCTATGATAATTAGTTCGCTTTCTCTGTAATAACAGTCTGAATACGAGCGATGTTTCTGCGAACTTCTTTAATTCTGCTTGTATTATCCAGCTGGTTGGTAGCGTTCTGGAATCTTAAGTTGAAGAGTTCCTTCTTAGCAGCTACTAATTCTTCGTTTAATTCTGCAGATGTCTTAGCTTTTAAATCTTCTACATACTTATTAATTTTCACTGTTATCACCGCCTTCTAAATCTGCTTTAGAAGCAATCTTGCACTTGCACGGAAGTTTGTGCATAGCAAGACGAAGCGCTTCTCTCGCTGTCTCCTCTGGTACACCCGCGATCTCGAACATTACGCGGCCTGGTTTTACTACTGCTACCCAGTACTCAAGTGCGCCTTTACCGGAACCCATACGAGTCTCAGCCGGTTTAGCAGTTACTGGTTTATCCGGGAAAATCTTAATCCAAACTTTACCACCACGTTTGATGTAACGGGTCATGGCAACACGGGCTGCCTCGATCTGGTTGGATTTGATCCAGCACGGTTCTGTAGCGACTAAACCGTACTCACCGTAGTTGATTACATTTCCTCTAAGCGCCTTGCCGGCCATGGTACCACGGAACTGTTTACGACGCTTTACTCTTTTCGGCATTAACATTATTTATCGCTCCCTTCCTTATTTCCTTTCGCAGGAAGTACCTCGCCTTTGTAGATCCAAACCTTAACACCGGTCTTGCCGTATGTTGTGTTTGCCTCAGCGAAACCGTAGTCAATATCTGCTCTTAATGTCTGAAGCGGGATAGTGCCCTCGCTGTAGAACTCTGTACGAGCCATATCAGCACCGCCAAGACGTCCGGATACGGAAGCCTTGATACCCTTAGCTCCAGCCTTCATGGTTCTGCCCATAGCGGACTTCATCGCACGACGGAAGGAAATACGGTTCTCAAGCTGCTGAGCGATGTTCTCTGCAACGAGCTGAGCGTCTCTGTCTGGTCTCTTAACTTCTTTGATGTCTACAAAAACTTTCTTGTCAGTTAATTTCTGAACCTGAGCTTTTGTCTTCTCGATCTCTGCGCCGCCCTTACCGATAACAACGCCCGGTTTAGCAGTGTAAAGAATGATTTTTACTTTATCAGAAGCGCGCTCGATTTCGATTTTGGAAACACCGGCGCTGTATAATTTCTTCTTAAGGAAGGTTCTGATTTTGTGATCCTCTACCAGGTTATCTGCAAAATCAGCTTCCGCATACCATCTGGAATCCCAGTCTTTAATAACACCGACTCTTAAGCCGTGCGGATTAACTTTCTGTCCCATAATTGCCTCCTCTTATTTCTCATCAAGCACGATTGTGATGTGGCTCATTCTCTTTTCGATTCTGTAAGCGCGGCCCTGTGCTCTCGGTTTTACTCTCTTCATTGTCGGTCCCTTGTTAGCGAAGCATTCTGCAACGTACAGGTTCTCCGGATTCATCTGGTTGTTGTTCTCTGCGTTAGCAACAGCAGACTCGAGTAATTTTTTAATTAAAGTAGAAGCATATCTAGGATTGTATGTTACAATACCAAGCGCTGTCTTCACATCTTTGCCTCTGATGGCATCTAATACGAAGCATGCTTTCTGAACGGATACTCTGGCGTAAGACAGCTTAGCCGACGGTCTCGTATCCTTATTAGCATTTCTTTCTCTTTTAATCTGGGATCTATGTCCTTTAGCCATTGGTGAAACCTCCTTTCAAGCGTAACTTACTTACGTCCTGCTTTCTTCTCGTCTTTTCCGTGGCCTCTGTAAGTTCTAGTGGCTACGAACTCACCGAGTTTATGTCCAACCATGTCCTCTGTCACGTATACCGGAACATGTTTTCTACCATCGTGAACTGCGATTGTATGTCCAACCATCTGCGGGAAGATTGTGGAACGGCGGGACCAGGTTTTGATAACCTGTTTCTGTCCTGCTGCGTTCATCTCATCTACTTTCTTTAAAAGATGAGCATCTGCAAATGGTCCTTTTTTTAATGAACGACCCATTAGTATACCTCCTATTACTGTTTACCGTTTCTTCTTCTTACGATTAACTTATTAGACTGTTTGTTTTTCTTTCTGGTCTTCAGGCCGAGTGCCGGTTTGCCCCAAGGTGTGCAAGGACCTGGACGACCGATACTGGTCTTGCCCTCACCACCACCATGCGGATGGTCATTCGGGTTCATAACAGAACCGCGGACAGTCGGACGAATACCCATGTGACGTTTTCTACCAGCCTTACCGATATTGATCAGGTTGTGGTCGCCGTTGCCAACTACACCGATAGTAGCGCGGCAGCTGATCGGAACCATTCTCATCTCTCCGGACGGTAATCTAAGGGTTGCATATTTGCCTTCTTTAGCCATTAACTGAGCAGAGTTACCAGCGGAACGAACCAGCTGACCACCCTTGCCCGGAAGAAGCTCGATGTTGTGAATCTGTGCACCAACCGGGATTTCAGAAAGCGGTAAGCAGTTACCAACTTTTGCCTCAGCCTCTGCACCGCTCATAACCTTCTGTCCAACCTGTAAACCAGCCGGAGCAAGGATATAAGCTTTCTCGCCGTCTGCGTAGCAGATCAGAGCGATGTTTGCTGTACGGTTCGGATCGTACTCGATACCAAGTACGGTTGCTGCGATACCGTCTTTTGCATTTCTCTTGAAGTCGATGATTCTATATTTTCTTCTGGAACCGCCGCCTCTGTGACGAACGGTGATTTTACCCTGGTTGTTACGACCTGCGTTTTTCTTTAAAGAAACTACTAAGGATTTCTCCGGTGTGGATTTTGTAATCTCAGAGAAATCAGAGCCGGTCATATGTCTTCTGGAAGGTGTATATGGGCTGTAAGATTTAATTCCCATGACTTTGACTCCTTTCGTTCAACGCCTCCTGGCGTTTCTTCATGTTTTTCACGACATAGTGTTCGTCGTATAATTGTCTATTGAGGATGAATTATAAACCAGCGAAGATCTCGATCTCTTTGCTGTCCTCGGTCAGCTGAACGATAGCTTTCTTTGTTGCAGCTGTCTTACCGAATGTCATACCTCTTCTCTTTGTCTTGCCGTCCATGTTCATGGTGTTGACACTCTTAACTTTGGTGCCCGGGAACATCTTCTCAACGGCTTCTTTGATCATAGTTTTGTTTGCCTCGGTGTGTACCAGGAAGGTGTATTTCTTGTCTGTCATAGCATTCATACTCTTCTCAGTTACAACCGGTTTGAGGATTACGTCATAGTACTGTACGTTTGCCATTATGCATATACCTCCTCGATAGAAGCTACAGCAGCCTTGGTTGCTACTACTGTGTTGTATTTCAGGATATCGTAAACGTTGATGGTGCTTACGGAAGCAGTCTTAACGTCTGCCACGTTTCTAGCGGATAATACAGCCTTGTCACAAGCCTCATCCAGAACAACTAAAGCTTTGTTTACTTTCAGGTTGTTCATAACCTCAACAAATTTCTTTGTCTTGATCTCGTCGAAGTTCATAGCCTCAACTACGATGAACTTGTTCTCGTTTACACGGCTTGTCAGAGCAGATTTAAGAGCAGCTCTCTTCTCTTTCTTATTTAAACGGATTGTATAATCACGTGGTGTCGGAGCGAATACTACGCCGCCGCCCGTCCACTGCGGAGCTCTTGTTGAACCCTGTCTTGCATGTCCGGTACCTTTCTGTCTCCACGGTTTCTTACCACCGCCGGAAACTTCGGAACGGGTTTTTGCTTTCTGAGTTCCCTGACGTTTATTAGCAAGCTGTGCTACAACTGCCATGTGAACCAGATGTTCATTTACTTCTACACCGAATACAGCATCATTCAGTTCTAATGTGCCAACTTCGTTGCCTTCTAAATTGAAAACAGATACGTTTGCCATCTGTATGTTCCTCCTTTCCCGTAAAAGCCTTATCTAGCGACCTTTACTGTCTCTTTGATTGTTACTAAGGATTTCTTCGGTCCCGGTACAGAGCCTTTAACAAGGAGTAAGTTGTTCTCAGTATCAACCTTAACAACCTCCAGGTTCTGAACAGTTACTTTTACGCTGCCCATGTGACCCGGCATTCCTTTGCCCTTAAATACGCGTCCCGGTGTGGTTGCAGAACCGTTGGAACCCTGATGACGATGGAACTTGGAACCGTGAGCCATCGGTCCTCTGTGCTGGCCGTGTCTCTTGATGGCACCCTGGAAACCTTTACCTTTGGAAATAGCAGTTGCATCAATTTTATCGCCTGCTGCGAAGATGTCTGCCTTGATTTCGTCTTTTACAGAATACTCTTCAGCATTCTCTAAGCGGAACTCTCTTACATATCTCTTGTAAGCAACGCCTGCCTTGTCAAAATGACCCTTAACCGGCTTTGTCACAAGTTTTTCTCTCTTGTCTACAAAACCAACCTGTACTGCTTTGTAGCCATCGTTCTCTTCTGTCTTAACCTGTGTAACAACACACGGTCCAGCCTGAAGAACGGTTACTGGAGTTAAAACTCCGTCTTCGTTGAAGATTTGAGTCATTCCGACTTTGGTAGCTAAAATCGCTTTCTTCATTAATCTGACCTCCTGTTTTTCTACAGCGGAACGCGTTCGTCAAACTCCCGCGTTCATCCTAGAACTGTCCAGATGTCTCTATCTAAACTAGTATAGGATTCTTAATTATTTGTTTTTCATCTTTACGTTGATGGACACGCCAGCCGGCATTTCCAGTCTCTGCAGTGCATCAACTGTCTTCTGGCTCGGAGCAATGATATCGATGAGTCTCTTATGAGTTCTCTGCTCGAACTGCTCTCTGGAATCTTTGTACTTATGAACTGCTCGCAGAATGGTTACTACCTCTTTCTTAGTTGGCAGCGGCACCGGTCCACTCACCTTTGATCCGTTTTTCTTTACAGTCTCAATGATTTTTGCAGCGGATGTATCTACCAGCTGATGATCATAAGCTTTCAGTGTGATTCTCATTACTTGACTTGCCATAAAAAAAGTCGCCTCCTTTTCGTACTATTAAGCACGACAAGCGGTGACTGTACACATACCCGTGTGTGTCCTCGCAGTCCACACACCAAATCCGTCATTTGTCTTCAGGATACTCTATTCTTGTACAGTGACTTGTCGCCAGTTTCCTAACTTGACATTCGCTCCGCGGAATAACCTGCTTATCATAAGCAGCAACCTCTCGTTTCATCGCTATCATGCCACAGCTTCGTTATAATAACACAGCTTTCTGGGAAATGCAAGTGTTTTTTTAAGAAAAAATCTATATTTTTCAAGAAAAAACAGGAGTTTCTTCTTCCGGTGGGTAATTACACCTTTTATATAGAAGAAACTCCTGTTTATCCACAAGAATATATTTCCATGCAGAAATATTATCTCAGTCGAGAAGACTCCCAGCTTTTTTAATTAATCCTCCCAATACGTCGGTTCCACCGGGGTTCTAGCCTCGTCGCTGCCATCGTCGCTTGTGCCGTCCACCTCTGTGACAACACCCGCAGAGCTTGTCTTAAACTTTGTGCCGTTCGCATCCTTCACGGTGCTGGATTTCACTACCTTGCCGCTCGTCGTTACCAGATAGTTTTTGTCATTGACTTCAATGACTTCATACTTGGTACCGCTGTCTGCCTTCTGAAGCTTACCCATGTAGTACAGGAATCCATCCTCCACACCTGAGTAGCCGCGTCCAGCCTTGTTGCCGCTGTCAGTGAAATAGAACTGTCCGGTCGTTCCGTCGCCCTCTACTACATTTCCCTTGCCTTTTACGACTGAGCTGGTCGCCTTGTCCGCGCCGAAGAAATAGCAGGCATACTGACCGCTCGTTCCTACCTCCAGACGTCTCAGACCATAGACCGGGTTGCCCTTCTCATTAAATAAGTAGGTAATATTGTTGATGCGGACCAGGTTGCTCGTCGAAGCGTCAGAAATCTTCGGACCCACCTTCGGCTCGCCGTTGCTTGAAAAATAATACCACTGTACATCGCTGCCGAGATCCAGATTGTAATCATCCTCCTCCGGCGGAGTCGTGGAGAGCCAGCCAGTCTGTACCTGACCGTTGCTCTGATAATAACGGTAATTTGCAAATCCAGAGGAATTTCCCATATCGACCCAGCCGGTCTGCATCGCTCCGTTTTCGTCGAAGCAGTAGTAGGTTCCGTCAATCTTATACTGTTTATATTTGGCACCGCCTAAAGAAGGCACATATTTCTTTCCTGAACTCTGAAAGTAGTACCAATGATGATCCTCATCGTCGTCGCCGGGTTTCACTTCATCATCGTCCTTTTTGGTATCATCCGGATCTTCCAGATATGCCCAGCCGATCTGCATGACACCATCTGCATTCGTGTAGTAGGTGTCATCATCCACCCAGCCCGTCTGCATCGCTCCATCACCGTCGAAGTAATAGTACTTGCCGCCGATCTTGGACCAGCCGTCGGATACCATCTTTCCGCTGGTGGAGAAATAGTACCAGACCGTCGTAGCGGAAGTCTCGTTCCATGCCGGATTACGCTTCGGCAGTTTCAGCCACTTGTCAGTCGCCATGATGCCGGTACTCTCGACAAAGTATTCGTCGTCCACCCAGCAGTTCGACGCGATGTTGCCCTGGGAATCGAGATAGCGCCAGAGATTGTCTGCGCCCTTCTTCCAGGTATTCGTCACCTTATTGCCATTGTTGTCCACATATATCCAGCTGTTTCCAGACTGCTGCCAGCCTTCTGCCGCGTAAGATGTCAGGGTCGCCGCCCCTATCATCAGCGCTGCGGAAAGGACGCAGACTGCCAGTTTCTGTTTCTTCATATACAAGCCCTCCCAGTTCACGATTGATAACGTCTATTCTCCCACCTGCTGCGCATTCGCACACTTCCCGTCGTGTGGAGACTGCATCAGATGCTTATAACGCCCTGTTTTGTTCCAGATACGTGCAATCTATCATTTACCTAATATACATTTTAACAGGAGATGTAGGAATCTTCAAGGAGATTTATCTTTCAATTTATTTACTTTTTTGGCAGGAAGCCGTTCAAAAGGTTTGACACGCCAATCAATGACCGATATAATTAGGTATGCATTTCAACTGAACCGTTTTTTCCGGTCAGACAGACTGCGTTTTGGTTAGAAATGGCTTATGGATAACACCGATTATAAAGGCGGCAGATACCCTTTTCCGGGGTTTGCGCCTCATTTTTTTGAAAGGATAAAATTTTATGTGGATTGCAGATGGATGGAACGATTATGAAGTGATTGACTGCTCCGAAGGAGAGAAACTGGAGCGGTGGGGCGACTATCTTCTGGTTCGCCCGGACCCGCAGGTTATCTGGAACACCCCCAAGACACACCGCGGCTGGAAAAAGATGAACGGACACTACCACAGAAGCTCCAAGGGCGGCGGCGAATGGGAATTTTTCGACCTGCCGGAGCAGTGGTCGATCCATTACAAAGAACTGACCTTTAACTTAAAACCGTTCAGCTTCAAGCACACAGGCCTCTTCCCGGAGCAGGCGGCAAACTGGGACTGGTTCGGTGACCGCATCCGCAATGCCGGACGCCCCATCAAGGTTTTAAACCTCTTTGCCTACACAGGCGGCGCTACCCTGGCGGCAGCCGCAGCCGGCGCCAGCGTGACCCATGTGGACGCCTCCAAGGGCATGGTAGCCTGGGCGAAGGAAAACTCCCGTTCCTCCGGGCTGGAAAATGCACCCATCCGCTGGATCGTCGATGACTGTGTGAAATTTGTTGAGCGTGAGATCCGCCGCGGCAACCATTACGACGGAATCATCATGGACCCGCCGTCCTACGGCCGCGGACCGAAAGGCGAGATCTGGAAGATCGAAACTTCGATTTACCCGTTCGTGCAGCTCTGCACGAAACTGTTATCGGACAACCCGCTCTTCTTCCTCATCAACTCCTACACCACCGGGCTGGCGCCGTCCGTCCTGACCTATATGCTCTCAACCGAAGTTGCCTCCACCCACGGCGGCACAGTGAAATCGGACGAGCTGGGACTTCCGGTTACCCGCACCGGACTGGTATTACCATGCGGTGCATCCGGACGCTGGGAATCTGGTAAATAACACTGGTATTCGGATGACATAGACACCCCATTTTTAAGTTTGATTCCTATTCATTCCAATCCCGGATATCTAACAGCCCCGGGACCAGTTCCCGCGCACTCGTCTCTAATATAATTCGCCCCTTCTCGGCGCTTGCACCAGACGGATCTCCTCCAATTCCAATCGGCGATCCGTCTTTTGTTTTCCAGTCCTCCGACACCCAGCCGATCGAAACCGGACCGTATGGCTTCAGAGCGCGGGTCTTCTCAAACGCCGTCGGCTCTCCTGCTTCCGAAAGTTCCAGCTTCACAAGACTCTCATCGACCGCCATTACCATCGATGTCTCCATCTCTCCACCGTGGAAATCCCAGATATTCCCCTTTGAAATCGTTGCTTTTACATCCGGATGACCAAATGCCCCCGATGAAAGGATAAACGGTGCAATCCCCAGCTCACTCCGAAGTTCCCGGCTTAAAACCTGCGCTATCGGCGCATTCCCACCATGGCATACCAAAAAAGCCAGCTTCTTAAAACCGTGATGCGCCAGGCTGACGCATGTATCATATAAGAAATGATAGTAAGTGTCCGGCCGGACTGTGACCGAACCGCAGAAATTCTTATGCTCTGTACTTAAGCCCACCGGAATCACCGGAAACAGCAGCATCGGGAAGTCTTCTTCCCCCTCTGCCTCCAGTGCCTTTTTGATCTCCTGACTCATCGCCTCCGCGATAATATCATCCGTTCCCAGTGGTGCCTGATTGCCGTGCTGTTCCAGAGCCCCGAGCGGAATCAGGACAATCGTGTTCTCACGGTCCACCTGCTCCATTTCCCATCTTGTCAAATCTCTATAGTTACGTATCATAGTATCTCCTCCTCTTATAAAAAAAGATATGTCTTTGCACGTTCCATCAAACAAAAAGGATTGTCCGGGATTCTTCCCCCAGGCAGCTTTCCCAGCGGTTTCCCGACAATCCTTTCTATGAAATGGTTCTGCCGTTTCACAGCAAACAGCCAAATCCGTCAAACCATTCCTCTTATTTCATTTTATACTGCTTTCGGCACAATCTTCGCCGCACGCAGGCGTACAAACAAAAGCTGTCCAACGATATAGTTGAGTCCCACTTTCAATACGTTGAATGGGATCGTCGCCAGAATGATAAATCCATTCAGGTCTTTGATCGCCGGGTTGACCGACGCTACCATGCGGATCACTTCATCCAGCGGCAGGCTCATCGCTTTCGCATATAACGGAAGCGTAATGTTCGCATTGATAAAGCATGCACACGCGGTGCGGATCACGATACTGAGCAGAAGTGCTTCTACAGCTGCCTTACGGTTAGCGCCCAGCTTCTGATAGAGGAACCACAGCGGCCATACGAACAGGAACGCCGCAATCAGGTTTGCCAGCTCACCGACGTACATCGTGTTAGTTCCGACAGTAATCAGCTTGATTAACAGCTTGATGACTTCTACACAGATACCGGATACCGGTCCCATCAGAAACACGGCAATCACAGACGGTACATCACTGAAATCCACCTTATAAAACGGCGGCATCATCGGAACCGAAAATTCCAATGACATCAGCACGCCAGCAACCGCTGCCAGCATCGCCGTATAAATCAATTTTTGAATACTCCATTTTCCTGTCTTCATCTTAAATCTCCTTTCGGTTTTAAAACTCATTTCTCCGAAGGAGGAGTATGAATCAAGTGCCGGACTAGCTGCATTTGTAAAACTAAAAAAATCCCGGTCGTTCGGGACCTGGGATGATAAATCACAACTTAGCCGATGTACACCAGCCTGCTTACGCTCAAGCGGTACACTCTCTGACTCCTGCCTCTTCTCTCATCCAGACTATACTGTCGGTTTCGGAATCTCACCGAATCGGCCGCCATCGCGGTTCGCGGACTATACCGCCGGTAGGGAATTTCGCCCTGCCCCGAAGAAATTATGGTAATTACTCCGTCTTCATACATATAAACATATGAATCTGCGGAGTAATTATCTCACCCGTTCATAGTATCACATACAAACGAGAATTTCAATATTTTTTTAACAATCTTTCTTTTCGTTTTTCTCATCTACGGCATCGCCGCCCCGGCATCCAGCATACCTCCGGTTGCCACTTTGCCGGACAGACTCTCAAGCGGCCGCGCCGACTGCAGAATACGGTTTCTCACATCCATAAGCGACAGGGACGCATCGCAGGAGTACAGCATCGCCGCCGTTCCGGTTACCATCGGTGCCGCCATCGACGTGCCGCTCATGTAGGCATAGTCATTGCCCGTGATCGTGCTCAGGATATAATTGCCCGGCGCTGCCAGATCCACGCTTCTCACTCCGTAATTGGACGCACGGTCGAGCTGACCGTCAAAGCGCAGGTTTGCCACGGAAATGATATTGTCCAGTTCAAAGCTTGCCGGGTACATCGGCTGCTCATCGATGCTGTAGCCATTGCCGGAGGCGTCGCCGTTTCCAGCCGCCACAATAAACAGCATCCCCGAATCCTTGATCGCCTGATACAGCTCCTCGCTATATTTCATCGTGCCAAAGCTCAGATTGCAGATCGACGCGCCATTCGCCTGCGCATACCGGATCGCTTTAACCACGTTGCTGACGGTTCCGACACCGGACGATGTTCCAAGCGTCTTGATCACCATGATCTTCACATACGCCGGATCGCAGATTCCAACCGTTCCGACTCCATTTCTCGCCGCCGCGATCGTGCCCGCCGAGTGGGTACCATGATTGTCATCCGTCCCGGTAAATACCTGGGCATTATTATCATAGAAATTCCAGCCGTAAACGTCATCGATATAACCATTTCCGTCATTGTCAATGCCATCGCCCGGAATTTCCCCCGTATTCGTCCAGATCGAACCGCTAAGCTCCGGGTGAGTTATGTCAACCCCTGTATCAATCAGCGCCACAATCACCTGACGTTTTCCACTTTTCGCGTCATATTTCTTCCATGCCGGGACAATATTCATATCGATCCCTTCCAGAGAACGAACCGTTCCATCTGCTGAGAGCGCCGGGCTGCCGGTAATCGCCCCAATCGCTGCATCCACCGCCGCTGTATGGCTCGGCACCAGACGCAGTTCACCTGTATTTAAAAAAGCCCACTGATAGGAGGCATAGGAATCCGCATAGGGAACCGACTCCCGTGACGGACCCGCCGCATATGCCGGAAGCGCCGCGCTCCCTGCCATCATGGCAGCACACAGGGCGGCTGCCAGCCCTCTAAAAAGTTTCTTTTTCAACTTGCTTTATCCTCTTTCAATTCCGTTCTTACAGTTCGCGCGCTGCCGCAACCACAGTCTCCGCTTCCTTTGCCGGTTCTTTTCTGACATTCTGCCGTTTTACCGATTTTACCACTTTCCCGGCTTTTTTGCCATCCTTTTCGGATGCCGGACCAGAAATTAGCTTAAAGCCGCGAAATACCAGAATACTCCGCGGCGGAACCATATACTGGCGAAGCTCTTCCTGCGGCTCCTGCCCTGCCTCCAGGCTATCCGGCGGACAGATTCCGTTATTGTCTGCGTCGTCTGTGTTGATGCACCGAGTCCACTGCATTCCCTTCGGAAGCTTCGGAAGATCAAATTCATGCGGCTCCCAGTGCATATTGTAGGCGACAAAGAAATAGTCATCGCTGGTGCCGTCCGCTCTTCGCCCGTACTCGCCGCAATAGAGAATGCCGAGCTGGCGGCGGAAGTTTTCAAACTCCGGGCACCATGTTTTGACGCCGTGGTAGGAAACATCCGGGTGTCCGCAGACGAGGTAATCAATATTTTTCGGCTCCACCGGCAGATGGAACACTGGATGCGCTTTGCGAAACGCTATCATATATTTTACAAATTCGTAAATATCCCGGTTCGTCTCCAGCTGATGCCAGTTGAGCCAGGAAATCTCATTGTCCTGACAGTAAGCATTATTGTTGCCGTTCTGGGAATTGCCGAACTCATCGCCCGCTAAAAACATCGGCGTTCCCTGGCTCAGAAAGAGCAGCAAAAATGCGTTGCGGAGCTGTTTTTTCCGCATCTGCACAATCTTCTTTTTCCGCGTCGTGCCCTCGACGCCGCAATTCCACGTATAATTATAATCGCTTCCATCCCGGTTATTCTCCCCGTTCGCTTCGTTGTGCTTCTGCTCACAGGAAACCATATCCATCATCGTAAAGCCATTTGTCGCCGCCATATAGTTGATCACGCCATACGCGTCCGGATTCCGGCGTGTCTGGTAAATGAGACGGCCGACCTGATCCTCATCGCCCTTTAATACCCGGCGCATATCGATCAAAAATCCTTCATTGTACTCGCCCAGATGCCAGCGGCGCTCCCGCAGCTTCGGTGCCGCTGCCGTTTTTGGCACACGCACGCCATCCCAGGAACCAGCTAATAGCTTCGTATCAGCTAACAGCGGATCTGACGCCAGCAGTTCGGCCGGCGCAAACCCGGACAGGTGCACGCCATCCACATGATACTCGTAAACCCAGAAACGAACCGCCTCCTGCGCCAGTGCCGCGCTCTCCTCACCGGTAAAATAAAGCTCAACCAGCACTTCGATATCATTTTTATGAAATTCTTTCACCAGATCCTTAAATTCCCGCTCCGGTTCTTTCTCTTTCCCGGATGTGTACGAAGCTTTCGGCGCAAACAGGTATCCCGCCCCATAGCCCCAGTAATTAAGCCGTCCGGTCGGTGTCCCGGTCGCATACGGATTCCCGTCTGCCCCATCCTCCATCATCACTTCCTGAAATTCATTCGGCATCATTAATTCAACTGCTGTGATACCCAATTCCTTTAAATAGGGAATTTTCTCCGTCAGCGCACGGAACGTTCCCCGCTCCCCGGTGCCGGAAGAAGTATGACGGGTAAATCCGCGCACATGCAGCCGGTACAGGATCGTCTCATCATACGGATGTTTCAGCGGCTGATCCATTTCCCAGTCATACATTTCTTCCGGGAAACGGCAGCGCACCGGACGGAGCGCCGCTTTTAAATCGCCCCAGCGCTCATGTCCTGTATAGATGCGCCCGCACGGATCCGGCAGCTCCCCCTGCTCGGTCTCGATCGTGTATTCCAGTCCCGAAAAATCATCGCCCGCAAGCTCCATCATCCAGAGATCCCCCACCCGTTCTTCCGGGGAAAATGGGATCCGGACACCCTGTTTTTTACCTGTCTCATAAATTGCCAGACGGCAAAATGTCCCCGGTGCTTCGACGCACAAGTGCATTCCCGTCTCTGTCCGCTTGATTCCCGGTGTAAAATCAGGGGTTCTTATCTTCTGTCTCACGATTTTTTCTGCTTTCACCTGTATCCCCTCCACGTTTTCATACGGCACTTTCGGTTCCAAAAGTGCCTATTTGTGAGCAGCCGCCTGCGCCTGTTACAGTCCACACATATGCAGACTGTAACAGGATTTTGCCGATGCTTCGCATTCCAAATCGGCAAAATCCGCCACCTCCACGTTTTCATACGGCACTTTCGGTTCCAAAAGTGCCTATTTGTGAGCAGCCGCCTGCGCTTCTATTTTCTCCGCCAGATCGTTCAGATACATCCAGCGGTCCATCTTTTCTTCCAAAAGAGCTTCTTTTTCCTCTTTTTCCTTTATGATGCCGTTCAGAGCCGTATAATCGCGGGCAGAGTCCTGCATCTGCTGCTCCAGATCCGCGATTGTCTCTTCCAGCGCCGCGATATCATCCTCGATCGTCTCCCACTCTTTCTGCTCCATATAGCTGAATTTGAGCTTTTTCTCGCGCTGGCGGCCGCGGTTTTTATCCTTTGCCGTCTCCGCTGCATCTGACGTTCCCGCACCAGAAGCGTCTCCGGTCTTCTGGCCTCTGCCGCGTTCCTGACCGGATGCCGTCCCAGATGCCTCCATCTCTGCCGCTATGCGTTCCTCGCAGGCTGCCTGATAGTCGGTATAGCCGCCCTCATACTGACGGATCGCGCCGCCGCCCTCAAAGGCGAAGATCCGGCGCACTACGCGGTCAAGGAAATACCGGTCATGCGATACTGTAATCACGATCCCCTGGAAATGATCAAGATAATCCTCCAGAATCGTCAGCGTGCCGATATCGAGGTCGTTGGTCGGCTCGTCGAGCAGAAGGACGTTTGGCGCGCCCATCAGGATATGGAGCAGATAGAGTCTGCGCCGCTCGCCGCCCGATAACTTGCCAATCAGCGTGTACTGCATATGGGACGGGAACAGGAACCGTTCCAACATCTGGGATGCCGATACCAGCCCATCCGCCGTCCGCACGTACTCTGCCACATTTTTAATGTAGTCGATCACGCGCATCGACTGATCCATATCTTCGTTTTCCTGTGAAAAATAACCCATTTTTACGGTCTGGCCGATGATCGTCTCGCCCGAATCCGGTTTCACCCAGCCGGTAATCATCTTCATCAGCGTCGATTTGCCGCTGCCGTTCGGTCCGATGATGCCGATGCGGTCATCCTTCAAGAAGATATAGGAAAAATCATCGATCAGGAGGCGGTCACCATACGCCTTATGAAGATGGTGTGCCTCGACCGTGGTCCGTCCGAGACGGCTGGAAATCGAGCTCATCTCCACATTTCCATCTACTTTCGGCGCTTCCACCGCACTCAACGCCTCGAAGCGCTGAATACGCCCTTTCTGCTTCGTGCTGCGTGCCTGTGCGCCGCGCCGGATCCACGCCAGCTCCGTCCGCAGGATATTCTGTCGTTTCTGCTCCGAGCTCACCGCCATCGCCTCGCGCTCTGCCTTTAATTCCAGATAGCCCTCATAGCCGGACTGATAACTGTACAGCTTTCCCTTGTCCAGTTCGACGATGCGGTTCGTCACGTTATCAAGGAAATACCGGTCGTGCGTGATCATCAGAAGCGCGCCGCGGAATTTTTTCAGGTACTCTTCCAGCCAGTCCGCCATCGCACTGTCCAGATGGTTCGTCGGCTCGTCTAAAATCAACAGATCCGCCGTCGATAACAGCACCGCTGCGAGCGCAACGCGCTTTCTCTGTCCGCCCGAAAGTGTCTCCACCTTGGCACTATAATCGGTGATTCCAAGCTTATTCAGCATGGATTTCGCATCGCCCTCGAGATCCCAGGCGTGCTCATGCGCCATATTTTCCCGGATCACGCAGTCTAAGACGGTCCGTCCCGCTTCAAACTCCGGATTCTGAGGCAGATAACGGATATAGAGATTTCGTCCCTTTACCACCGTACCCTCATCCGGCTCTTCCAGACCGGCTACAATCTTTAGAAGAGTAGATTTTCCGGTTCCGTTGATGCCGATGAGACCAATCTTATCACCTTCACCGATGGAAAATGCCACGTCATCAAAAAGCAGCCGTTCCGTATATGATTTTTTCAGATGTTCTGCTGTCAGTAAATTCATGTCTCATCCCGATCCTTTATCTGTAATTCTACCGGGCAGTGATCCGAACCCAGTATCTCCGTATGAATCTGTGTGCCCGCCAGCCGGTCCTTCAGGCTCTTGGAAACACAGAAATAATCAATCCGCCACCCAGCATTCTTCTCGCGCGCCTTAAACCGGTACGACCACCAGGAATAAACGCCCTCTTTATCCGGGTAAAAATAGCGGTACGTGTCGATATATCCAGCGTCCAGAAGCTCCGTAAACTTGCTTCTCTCCTCATCCGTAAATCCGGCATTTTTCCGGTTCGTCTTTGGATTTTTCAGGTCAATCTCCGTGTGGGCCACATTCAGATCCCCACAGAAAATAACCGGCTTTTTCTCCTCCAGCTTCTTCAAAAACTGGCGGAAATCATCCTCCCACTGCATCCGGTACGGAAGTCTCGCCAACTCATTCTGGGAGTTCGGTGTATAGCAGGTCACCACATAATAATCCGGGTACTCCGCCGTAATGACGCGCCCTTCATGATCGTGCTTCTCAATGCCAAGACCATAGCTCACGCTAAGCGGCTCCTCCTTCGAAAACAACGCCGTTCCTGAATATCCCTTCTTCTCTGCATAGCTCCAATACTGATAATACCCCGGAAGCTCCAGATCAATCTGCCCTTCCTGCAGCTTGCTCTCCTGAATACAGAAAATATCCGCATCCAGCTCATGGAATACATCCAGAAATCCCTTCCCCACACACGCCCGCAAGCCGTTTACGTTCCAGGAAATCATTTTTTTCATTCTATCTCTCCTTTTTATCAAATAAGGTTTTTCCGATACATAAAAAGACAGCAGGCAGGTGGCAGACGCTCCGAAACTGGTCTGTGGATGCAGAGCAGGCTTTCGCCTATCAGTTGTACGCATCTTGAACACGCTTGTCTGAATGGGGCGGACGCAAGTCCGACACAGACGAACAAGTGTAGTGAAAGCAAGCGAACAACGATAGTGCGAAGAGCCAGCGGCGCATTCACAGACCTGTTTCGGGGCGGCTGCTGCCTGCCCCACCTCTCTCATTTTTATAAATCTACGTGTAAATCCTGATGTTTAATCCCATGTCTCTCCACATATCCCGTCAGCATCAGGGTCAGCGCACCATCACCCGTTACGTTGCAGGCAGTACCAAAACTGTCCTGAAGCGCAAAGATCGTCAGCATCAGCGCCGTTCCGGTCGCATCGAAACCGAGGACACCGGTGATCAGTCCCAGGGATGCCATAACCGTACCGCCCGGAACACCCGGTGCACCTACGGCAAATACACCTAAAAGAACACAGAACAGAACCATCGTCATCATATCCGGGAGGGCGCCGTACAAAATCTTGGATACCGTCATGACAAAGAATACCTCGGTCAGAACCGAACCGCACAGATGGATATTCGCAAACAGCGGAATACCGAAATCAACCATATCGTCACGAAGCGGCTCTGCCTTTTTGGCACAACTGAGCGCCACTGCCAGGGTCGCCGCAGAAGACATCGTACCGACTGCCGTCAGATATGCCGGACCATAATGCTTGATAACGCCTCTCGGGTCACGGCCAGAGTAAATACCAGCCAGTGTATACAGCAGCGCCATCCAGATATAGTGGCCTGCCATAACAATCAGGATAACCGAAATGAAGATCGGAGCCTGTTTTGTGATGGTTCCCTCATATGCCAGGGAACAGAACGTAAATGCGATGTAAACCGGAAGAATCGGAATGACAATCTTCTGTACAATCTCCAGAACGATCTTCTGGAACTCGTCTAAGAGTTTCGTTACCGTCACCGCCTTGGTCCAGGTCGCTGCCAGACCAATCATAACGGAAAATACCAGCGCACTCATGACGCCCATGATCGGCGGAATGTCCAGTTTAAAGACAACCTCCGGCAGACTGCGCAGTCCATCGACTGCCGACTGAATCGACATATGCGGAATCAGCGTATATCCGGCTGCCATCGAAAACAGCGCCGCGCCAAGAGACGATGTATACGCCAGAATCAGCGCTACTCCAAGCAATCTGGAGGCATTCTTTCCAAGCTTCGTGATCGACGGGGCAATAAAGCCGATGACGATCAGCGGTACACAGAACGAAATAATCTGCCCAAAAATATAATTCAGCGTCACAACGATATTCATAAAACTTTCATTTGCTATAAGACCGGCAATAATACCGATCGCTACACCCAGCGCCAGCCGAAACGGCAGGCTTTTCATCAACTTGCTCATACCCATTTTTCCTTCCTAATACCTATCTCTTCATTCTTACTCTTCCCAAAGTTTTTTCGGATACAGACCGCCGTCCTTCATCCCCTGGATCGCATCTGTCACCATCTTCTTATCTTCCTTGTAGGTCACGCCGTACCAGCGGTCCACGCTCTTTAACACGGTCACCTCGGCTTTCCCCTCTTTCAGAAGTTCATCCACCACAAACGGGAGGAAATACTCACATTTGAGTGGATTTACCGACAGGTTTTTCTCCAAAAATGGAACAAAGCGCGCCTTTAACTCCTTTAAGATGCTGGAAGTAAAGCCCCAGAGGTTCATCGATACAAGCGTATCCTCCCCCAGCTGCTCCCAGGTTGCGCCGTCATCCTCAGTATATTCCGCCTGATCGCCGTGCTTCTCGATGCGCGTTCTCTCGTGGATATCCGCCAGATGTCCATCCGCATCCACCGTACAGACGCCGCGCGCCACATGCCCGTTTTCCGTCAATGTGTTGTAGAGATGATAGGCAACCATCGCATACTGATATTTGTCATCATCACCGCAGGATGCCAGACGATCGTAGATCGCCTTGAACGCCGATTTTCCATAGTAATCATCCGCGTTGATCACCGCAAACGGTCCGTCGATCACCTCGCTGCAGCAGAGAATCGCATGACCGGTTCCCCACGGTTTGACGCGTCCCTCCGGAACCTCAAACCCATCCGGAAGACGGTCATTTTCCTGATACACATACTCCACCTGCACGTGCTTTTCCATGCGGTTTCCGATATGTTCCTTAAACTCTTTCTCAATCGATTTCTTGATAATAAATACGACCTTTTCGAATCCAGCCTCGACTGCGTCGAAGATCGAAAAATCGATGATCAGATCTCCTTCCCGATCGACCGGATCAATCTGCTTCAAGCCGCCGTACCGGCTGCCCATACCAGCCGCCATGATCACCAGAACTGGCTTCTGACTCATGAAAATTGTCCTCACTTTCTGTTTCTTATCCACAATCCTGCCGTTTTCATTCAAAGCAGAATTGCCTGTTTCCTTTTATTTTAAACTAATTCGGGCAGACTGTAAACAGTAAAACAAAAACCCGGCTGCCGTTTTATTCCATAGAGCGGATATTCTTTTTTTGTTTACATTTTTATAAATGTATTTTTTACTGTTTCTACACCAGTTAATTGTATCTTTTAGTTCTGCGCATACTTGTATGATAGATTGTTTTCACAAATATTTGATGTATGCGGGAGGTGCTTTAAATGATTGCTGCTGGTGACCGGCTCCGTGATTTACGGGAGGACAAAGGAAAAACGCAGGCGGAAATTTCCAGTCTGCTGGGTACAACTCAGCAAATCTATTCCCGCTATGAAACAAACCGGACGGATCTGCCTCTTCGGCATCTGATAAAACTGGCAGATTATTACCAGGTCAGCGCCGATTATATTCTCGGTCGAACCTCCTACCCGAAGAATCCGCCCGAAATGGCGAAACCATTTCTTAAAAATGTCACCTATGGAGAGGTCAATGGGCGTATCTCCTCATTCCAGACTTCCACGAAAAAGCAGTTGATCGAATACATCAATTACCTGGTTTATCTGGAATCACGCCATAAGAAGGATTGATCGCGCCAAAAACGGGACATTGACACCATAGATGTGCAAAAGACAGCTCCAGACATCGCTCACATGCAGCGTCTGGGGCTGTCTTTTATCTTTCAGACTTTTGTCTAAATCACTTTGATTCCAGCTCTTAGTCGTCCTCTTCCTCACTATCCGTAACAGTAAATACCTGACGTTTTCTCGCCATCTCATCGTTTGCCAGATACTCATCGTAAGTAGTAATCTTATCGATCAGCTTGCCGTTTACGATTTCCATGATACGGTTTGCGGTCGTCTCAACGATCTGGTGGTCACGGGAGGAGAATAACAGCACGCCCGGGAACTTGATCATACCGTTGTTCAGAGCGGTAATGGACTCCATATCCAGATGGTCGGTCGGCTCGTCCAGAATCAGGACATTGGAACCGGAGATCATCATCTTAGAAAGCATGCAGCGCACCTTCTCACCGCCAGAAAGAACGCGGACCTTCTTCACGCCGTCCTCACCGGCAAACAGCATACGTCCTAAGAATCCGCGGACATAGGTCACGTCCTTAACCGGAGAGTACTGGGTCAGCCAGTCTACGATCGTGTCGTCGTTATCGAACTCTTTCGAATTGTCCTTTGGGAAATATGCCTGACTGGTGGTCAGACCCCATTTATAGGATCCCTCATCCGGCTCCATCTCGCCGGAAATAATCTTGAAGAGAACGGTCTTTGCCTGCTCGTTCGGTCCTACAAATGCTACCTTGTCCTCGCGTCCGAGAATGAAGGAAATATTATCAAGAACCTTCACACCATCGATAGTCTTAGACAGGTTCTCTACGCTTAATACCTCATTACCGATCTCACGTTCCGGACGGAAGTCGATATACGGGTACTTACGGCTGGACGGTTTGATCTCATCTAACTCAATCTTCTCCAGAGCACGTTTTCTGGAGGTTGCCTGCTTAGACTTGGAAGCATTGGCAGAAAATCGCTGGATGAACTCCTGCAGCTCCTTGATCTTCTCTTCCTTCTTCTTGTTGGCTTCCTTCATCTGCTTGATCATCAGCTGGCTGGACTCGTACCAGAAATCGTAGTTTCCGGCATAGAGCTGAATCTTGCCATAGTCGATATCTGCGATCTGGGTGCAGACTTTATTTAAGAAGTAACGGTCATGAGATACCACGATAACCGTATTCTCAAAGTTGATCAAGAACTCCTCGAGCCATGCGATCGCATCGAGATCCAAGTGGTTTGTCGGCTCGTCGAGAAGCAGGATGTCCGGGTTTCCGAACAGTGCCTGTGCCAGAAGAACTTTGACCTTCTGGGCACCGGTCAGATCTGCCATCTGTTTGTAGTGGAGATCCGTCTCGATTCCCAGACCATTTAAAAGGTTCGCCGCGTCGGACTCTGCCTCCCAGCCGTTCATCGTGGCGAACTCGCCCTCCAGCTCGGCAGCCTTGACGCCGTCCTCCTCGGAGAAGTCTTCCTTCATGTAGATGGCTTCCTTCTCTTTCATGATCTCGTAGAGTCTCGCATTTCCCATAATAACGGTATCAAGTACCGGATATGCGTCATATTTAAAGTGATCCTGCTGTAAGAATGAAAGTCTCTGTCCCGGTGTGATGATAACCTCACCATTGGTCGGTTCCAGCTGTCCGGACAGGATTCGTAAAAAGGTAGACTTTCCGGCACCGTTGGCACCGATGAGTCCGTAGCAGTTTCCCTCGATAAATTTAATGCTTACGTCCTCAAATAACGCCTTCTTTCCTACTCGCAGTGTTACATTGCTTGTACTAATCATGGCAATTTCCTTTCATACTGTTCAAATCGTTCATACTCCCCAGGTGCATCTTTGCCCCGGGCGGGTGCAATCCATGTATATTTTACAGGTTTTTCCCGAATTTGCAAGCATTTTACGGGTTTTTATTCCCATCCGCCAAAAACTAAAATCTTCCGAACGTATCCACCAGCCAGGACAAATAATCTGCCCGCTCATCCGTAAACTGCCCCGGAAGCAGACGCCAGCGCCAGTTTTCCCCGAGGGTTCCCGGCGTATTCATGCGCGCCCAGTTATCAAGTTTCAACACATCCTGCATCTGGAAAATGGCAACGCTCGCGACTGAACCGTATGCCGCGCGGAACACGCGGTCTACCACCTCACTCTGGTGTGCTGCACCGAGGTAATCGGCAATGTACTGAAGTTCCCACCACTGACGTTTTTCCGGTTTGAAATACCCCGCCAGCGTCTCATTGTCGTGCGTTCCACCGTAGACTACGGAGTTCGGGTCATAGCAGTGCGGCAGATGCTCGTTGAAACGGTCGCCACTGAACGCAAACTCAATGATCTTCATGCCCGGATAGCCCGTCTCTGCCAGCAGATCCTTGACCTCCTGACAGAAGACACCAAGATCCTCCGCGATGATCTTCGTCTCGTCTGCCGCCTCGTCAAGTGCGTCGGTCAGCTTTTTGCCCGGACCTTTCTCCCACTCGCCGTCTTTCGCAGTCACAGCGCCATACGGGATTGCATAATACTGCACCACGCCGATGAAATGGTCGATCCGCACCGCATCGTAGAGCTTCGCGGACGCTTTCATCCGGCTTCGCCACCAGGCGAAATCGGTTTGTTCCATTTTCTCCCAGTCGTAAAGCGGGTTGCCCCAGAGCTGTCCATCCTCTGAAAATGCATCCGGCGGCACACCCGATACCTTGAGCGGCGTCAGATTTTCCTCATCGAGCTGGAACAGCTCCGGGTGGCTCCAGACATCCGCGCTGTCGAGCGCCACGTAAATCGGAATATCGCCGACGATCTGAAGTTCTTTTTCTTTTGCATACTGTTTTAATTTTTTCCACTGTTCAAAAAACTTAAACTGTAAGAACTTCCAGTAATTTATTTCTTCTGCCAGCTCTTCGCGGCATGCCGAAAGCGCCTCCGGACGGCGGAACCGGATGTCCTCGTCCCAGTCCATCCAGCCTTTTCCTTCATATTTACCCTTGACTGCCATGTAGAGCGCATAGTCGTCCAGCCATTCTTCATTTTCTTCCAGAAATGCCTGATATTCCACACTTTCCTTATGGCTGCTCCGCTCATACGCCTTGCGCAGAAGCGGAAAACGGTAATAATACAGCGCGTCATATTTGACCTGATCCTGCTTGTCGCACCACCAGCAGGCGTCTATCTCATCCTGGGTCAGAAGTTTCTCGTCTTTCAGCGTATCCAGATCAATAAAATACGGATTTCCCGCAAATGCAGAGTAGGACTGGTACGGGCTGTCCCCGTAGCAGGTCGGTCCCATCGGAAGCACCTGCCAGTACGTCTGGCGTCCGCGTTTTAACTGATCAATAAACTCATACGCCGCCCGTCCGAACGTACCGATTCCATACGGCGACGGCAGGCTGAAAATCGGCATCAGCACGCCTGCGCCGCGTTTTAACATTGTCTTCATCGCTTCATTTCCTCCCATTCTGCCCGATATACTGTCTCACCGCTGCAGATGGTATAGTGAACCTTTCCATAGAGCTTCGCTCCCGCAAACGGGGAGTTGGAGGCCTTGGAATGGAATTTTTCTACGGTATATGGTGTCTGGTCGTCAAAAAGAACCAGATCCGCCGCGCCGCCCTCGCGGATGCGTCCCGCCTCCTTCATCCGGTACAGCTTCGCCGGATTCAGGCACATTTTCTCAAACAGAGTCAGATAATCAATGTGACCAGCTTTTACCAGCCTGGTAACCGCCAATGGCAGGGAGGTTTCCAGCCCGATGATGCCGCTCGGCGCCTCGGTCAGCGGTTTTGCCTTCTCCTCGGCGCTGTGCGGTGCATGATCCGTCGCAATCATATCAATCGTGCCGTCCTTGATTGCCTCAATCAACGCCTCGCGATCCGCGGCACTCCGCAGCGGCGGATTCATTTTCGCCAGTGTTCCGTACTCCAGAACCGCCGTCTCGTCCAGTGTAAAATGATGCGGTGTCACCTCCGCCCAGACATGCGCGCCCAGCTTTTTCGCCAGCCCGACCATCTGCACCGCATTGCGGGAACTGATGTGCTGGATATCCACATCTGCGCCCGTGTGAAGCGCGATCATGCAGTCGCGCGCCACCATCGAATCCTCCGCCAGCGCCGGGGAACCACCGATTCCCAGCTGCTCGGACACCGGACCGCGGTTGATGCCGTTGTTGAAAATAAATGCCGGATCCTCTTCATGGAAGCTGAGCGGCACATTGAGGCGTTTCGCCGTCTCCATCGCCTCTTTGACCAATTTTTCGCTCATCAGCGGGATTCCGTCATCCGTAAATCCGATCGCACCCGCCTCTTTGAGGGCGTCCATATCGGTCAGTTCTTTTCCCTGAAATCCCTTTGAGACTGCCGCGCAGGTTTCCACATGAATTCCCGTTTTCGCGCCCTTTTCCAGAATATACCGGACAATCTCCGGCGTATCGGCAACCGGTTTCGTGTTTGCCATACAGACCACCGTCGTAAAGCCGCCCGCCTTTGCAGCCGCCGCGCCCGTCTCGATGTCCTCCTTGTAGGTCAGACCCGGATCGCGGAAATGCACGTGGACGTCCACCAGTCCCGGCGCGACGATCAGCCCTTCTGCGTCCAGCACCTCGGCATCTGCCGGGATGGACGGTGCGTCAGATGCCCCATCTGATTCTGCTTTTGTATCTTTTTTCACGATTTTCTGAATTTTCCCATTTTCAATCCACAAATCTGCCCTTCCGTCGAATCTGCTCTCCGGATCGATGACTCTGCCATTTTTAATTATTTTTACCATTCTAACCCCTTTTTAACTCATATGTTAAAACGTAACTGTTCAGTACCTTCACAATCACGTCAAAACATTTTTTCAGACAAACTCAGCCCTTAACTCCTCTTCGCCGGCACGATCTCCAGCCAGTATCCATCCGGATCGTTAATGAAATAAATACCCATCGCCGGATTTTCAAAACAGATGCATCCCATTTCCTTATGTTTGGCATGTGCCGCCTCCATGTCTTCCGTCTCAAATGCCAGATGGAACTCATTGTCGCCCAGGTTGTAGGAGTCCTTCTCCCAGTCGCGCAGCCAGGTCAGCTCCAGCTGGTAGCTGGTCGTGGCGTCGCCCAGATAAACAAGGATAAAGCTTCCGTCTGCCGCCTCCTTGCGGCGTACCTCCTTAAGTCCCAGTGCTTCCTCATAAAATTTCAGTGACTTGTCCAGATCGATGACATTGAAATTGTTGTGTGCAAATGTAAATTTCATCGAATAAACTCCTCTCCTTCCTTGTGAATCTCTACAATCCGATCCCGCCAGCCTTCACTGGATGGATGTTCGATTAATTTGGGTATAATCGTATAATCTTCCCAGAAATGCATCGGGAAAATCCATTTTGCGTCCGCCTGCTCCATAAAACCGGCAGCGCCCAGATAAAACCACTGCTCCTGCCTCGGATCGACCGGGATAAATGCCAGATCCGCCGTGCGCCCGGAAAGCTTTTTCATCTCCTGTTTATAAGAAGCCGCCATATTCCGGTTCCATGCCATATCTTCGCCTTCCCACCACCAGTTATTTAAGTCACCGGCGTGATAAATCTCCTTTCCTTCGCAGGAGAGCCAGAAGGCGACGCCTTCGTCGGTGGAATGGAACGTCTCGACGATAAGACTTTCTTCAGAAATATTCAGGCAAAATCTTTCTCCTGCCTTTACCAGCCGTATCCTGTCTTTATATCGTTTACGATATTCCTCCGGTATCTTTTTCCCAATCTCTTTTGAGAGAATATAAAAAACATTTTCCCGTTTCTCTCCCAGCTGAAAGATTACCGGAGCATAATGATCGGCATGGAAATGGCTCGCAAAGATAAAGAGGGGCTTCCCTGCCGGGAACTCCGGGAGAGTTCCCTTAAAATAATCAAACAGAATCACGGCATTTTCAAGCTCAACTGAAAACGAGCTGTGATGAATATATGTGATTTTCAAACGAATTAATTCCCTTCTATAATGAAAAAGAATGTGCCTTGGCACATTCTCGCGCCGAGCGCGGTCGCTTGCGACATGTTTCTGCTTCGCGCGAGTGCGCATCATTGGCACGTTAGTGCCTTTTTGTGTAATAGGAAATTTCAAGGAATTTCCTATTACACGAAACAACAGCCAGCCAAAAGTATCCCGCATACGATACTCGCAGCGCTTTCAGCCGGCTGTGCTCTCTTCGCAACCTTTAGTTTTCTTTCTTGCTCTGTGCTTTTGCTAAGAATTTCTCATTTTTGATGATGAAACGCTCATGTGTGCCGCCGCCGATGGAACCTTTCGCGTCAAATGCCTCTACCTTAAATACGAGACGTCTGCCGTCTACTTCTACCAGCTCACTCTCGCACCAAACCTGCATGCCGACCGGGGTCGCTGCATTATGGGCAATTTCCAGCTTTGTACCAACGGTTCCCTCACCGTCGTTTAAGTACGGAGCCACGCTCATCCACGCGGTTTTCTCCATCAGTGCAACCATCGCCGGAGTTGCAAACACCGGTAACAGACCGCTTCCCACTGCTGCTGCGGAATTTTCATCCGTAACCATAACTTCCTGTCTTCCCTTGATACCAGCTTCTAACATATTGTCTGCCTCTCTTTCTTTTTTTGCGCCAAAATCTGCGCTGTATCAAATTTGTTACTGTTCACGCATACGTGCCCAGTAACGGAATTTGCCGTGGCTTCGCATTTAAATACGGCAAATTCCTGCTGCCACCATGTTTTCTTACGGCACTTTCGGTCTCAAAAGTGCCTACCCGTGTACAGTAACTCAAATTTCTGTAACCATCCCTTGCTTCCACAGCCGCCATCACTCTTTTAGCGGTATCCGTCTGTATTTCCCCGCCTTACAGCTGTTTGCCGCACTTTGGACAGTACGAAAAATCCTCATCCATCTCAAATCCACAGGACGGACAGACCTTATGACGGTGTGATGCATCACTTCCCGTCCACGGATTTCCATTTCCATCCTGCCGAAGTGTCAGATCGCTTTCCGTGATCTCGACCTCCTCGCCCCGAAGCAGCCTCTTTCCCACCTCCGGATCCAGCTCATAGACCGCACCGCAGCACGACATTTCTACGAAAAAGCGCCGGTTCCATTTAAAAATCGGGATAAAAAAGAAACTAAAATACATATAGGTCATGTACACCTGATACCGCCCATAAGCGCCGCAGCGCCCGCAGATCACTGTTTTCAGGTACTCCAGCGGCTTTACGCCGGAACTGATGCCACCGATAAAAAACATCCGTCTCCCCTCCTGCCATAGAACAAAGAATGTGCTCTGGCACATTCTCGCGCCGAGCGCGGTCGCTTGCGACATGATTCCTCTTCGCGCGAGTGCGCACATATATACATCATACCTAAGTAGCGCGTCTTTCGCAAGATTTTTTTACGCTCTGATGCAATTCTGATGCAATTCTGATGTAATTCCTTTCTGATAAAAGGTAACCGTTTGCAGTCAAAGGTCTTCTATGCTATGATACGTCTCATAAGAATTACATGATTTGATACTTTATGATTCAAGGTTTTATAACTTGATATTCCATAGATATAAGCAAAGAATATTTGTAACTCTTCAGTAGGTCTGCGCATTTACTGCGCTGACCGTACGAAAACATGGGTCAGCAGGCAAAAATTCCATTGCCGTAGGCAATTTTTAATGAATTTTTGCGCGTGACTGTGAAGGTACTGAACAGTTACGAATATTTTAAAAAAAGAGGATGCCCTGCCATGAACACACATACAACAAACCTGCCTGCAATCGAAAAGCACAATTTTCCCAACTCCCACATCATCTCCTGCCTGAACCTGAACCTCGCCCAGATCGCCGCCTCCGGTCAATGTTTCCGTATGCTTCCGGTTCCGGAAAAACCGGGGAGCTGGTCACTCATCAGCGGGACGCACTATCTGGAAATTTCCGGGACGCCGGACGGTTTCTTCTTCGACTGCCCGGACGAAGCGCTTCCTTTCTGGAAACAATACTTCGATCTCGGCACCGATTACGGCTCTTTCATCGCCTCCATCCGCGCAGACGATGCCTACCTCGCGGCGGCGGCAGACGCCGGTTCCGGCATCCGGATTCTCCGTCAGGATCTCTGGGAAATGATGATCACCTTCCTGATCTCCCAGCAGAAAACCATCCCAAAGATCCGCGAAGCCGTCGAAGCTCTGGCAAAAAAATACGGTGCGAAGAGAACCGCCGCCCTGTCCGACAGTTCCATCCGCACCTACTATTCTTTTCCCTCGCCCGAAGAACTGGCATCTGCCAGCCTGGACGACCTATTAACCTTAAAACTCGGCTACCGCGCCAAATACATCCACCGCCTCATCCAGGATGTCCTCGCCGGAAACGTATCCTTAGAATCCCTCTCAGCCCTGCCTCCGGACGAAGCCATGACCGCACTTACCAGCCTCTATGGCATCGGGCCCAAGGTCGCCAACTGCGTCTGCCTCTTCGGACTTCACCACATCGACGCCTTCCCCGTCGATACCTGGATCGAACAGATCCTGACCAAAGAATACCTTCCCAAACACCCCATCCGCTACCGCCGCCTTCCAAAAAGCCGCCTGTACACTACTATTATCCAGGATTTTTTTGGAAGCTACAAAGGATACGCAGGGGTAATGCAGCAGTATATCTTTTATTATGAGCGCAGCATCCGAAACGGAAAATCTTAAAGATTCAGCAGCGCCAACGCCACCAAAATAATCCCGCATCCCCCAATCTGTCTCCGGCTGATTGGATCCCCGAGCACCAGCACGCTCACAAAGCTGACCACCAGGATCGTACCGACACTAAAGCTCGGATACACGATAAACGCCGGCAGTCTCGACACACTCGCCAGCAACAGCGAGGTTGAAAAATAGTTTGGAAATCCGACTGCCACACCACTCAAAAAGTCCATCTTTCCAATCTTGCGGCGGGTTCTCTGCTGCTCGAGAAATGCCAGAACCACAGTCAGAACCAGTGCGGTCAGGAACGTATAGAACAGAAACAGCGCATCAAACCGTCTCTCGCCGATCCGCTCCGTTACCTTGGACATCCCGTCTGCCATACCGCTGACGACAAATAAAACGAGCAGAAGTCCCGCCGAACCCATCCTCCGTCTGCGTCCGCAGCCGCGGTCCCCCTCGCTGTTGATGACCCAGATCGCCACAATAACCAGCACGATCCCCACCAGCTGGAACAGCGTTGGGATCTCACCTAAAAACAGGATACTCGCCGTGACCGGAATCACGATACCAAGCTTCGCAAATGCCGACGACAGAACTGCCCCATTTTCACGGATGCATTTCTGCATCAGAACCAGATTTCCTGTAAACAAAAATCCATTCACGATTCCCGTAAGAACCGCCGTCCGGCTGCCTGCCGCAAAGATATTTTTATCTGGAAGCAGAACAAACGCCACTACCAGGCAGGTCACATAATTTCCAACCAAAATCCCATACCGGTTATCGCTGAACGTCTCACTGATCCGCAGCGCCAGCGCCAGGGACGCGCTGAAAAGAATCGCAAAAATCAGATAAATCATACCTACTTATAAGAGATCGCCGGTCTCCCGGAATTTCCGGTAATGATGCGTTCTCTTTGCCTCCTCCAGTTTTTTAAGCATGGCCGGGATATCCCCGTTTAAGGTTCCCGCCAGAATCACGTAGTTCGACGCATGGTTCGTCCGGAATACAGTGCCCGGAGAATCCACATTTTTCAGGAAAATTTCCATTTCATCCACAATTTCATCCGGAGTTATCCGCTGGAACCGCCCTTCCACGACATCTGCATACATCGGCGTGCCCTCGTACAGGCGCAGCGTCAGGAAGGATGCGTACTCCGGGTTCATCGCCGTGATGAGCTTCGCACAGGACAAGGCATGTTCCTCCACCTTGCTGCGTCCGCCAAGCCCCGAAATCAGCGTCACTGAGGTCGCGATGCCGCAGCGTTTCAGCTTCTGCCCTGCTTCAATGGTCTGTTCCGCCGTCACGCCTTTATTGATATATTTTAAAATCTCATTGTCGCCGGATTCCGCGCCCACATAAACGATTCCGAGTCCCGCCTTGCGCAGGCGGATCAGCTCTTCTTCCGATTTCCGCAAAATATCCTGTGCCGTTCCGTAGGAAGCCACCCGCTTCACGCCCGGATACAGGCGGTGGATCGCATCCAGAATCACCAGAAGATCCTCTGTTTTCATAACCAGCGCATCGCCGTCCGCCAAAAATACCTTCTCGATATACGGCGCATACGGATTGTGCGAAACCTCCGTCAAATCTGCCAGAATCTCCGCCAGGCTCCGGATCCGGAACTTCTTTTCTTTATACATATTGCAAAAGCCGCAGGTGTTGTGTGCACATCCGATCGTCACCTGAATGATCAGGCTGCGCGCCTCACTCGGCGGTCTGTATACAATTCCCTCGTAGTCCATATGATTCCTCCTTTTTCTGTATCTCCTCTGCTGGACTGCCCGCATCTGCTCCGGCAGTTTCCTCATTTTCTGCATTCTCCGGGTTTTCTATCGTCTCCCCCGGCAGCGGGAAATCCACGCCCGCTTTCAGCTCCAGCACCGTGTTGTTCGTCCGGGCATCGTGCAGGATCGCCTGCAGCCTTGCCAGCCAGAAATCATTGCCGCTGTAACGGATCCAGTACTGATATGCCTCGCTTTTTCTGATCTTTGCCACATCAATCTTCGTGCCCGAACAATAATCACGGTTCATATCGGCATAGAGCCTTGCCATCTCTTCTTTGATATCCTTTGATGCCGACTGCAGCGCCTTAAACGTCTGTTCCGAAATCACATCTACCAGAAACTGATCCGCATAAGCATCAAAATTGAGAAGATTCTCGTCTTCTTCCCCGTAGCGCTGCGCCCAGCCTGCTATGTCTACCTTTTTTGTATGGTAGGACAGACTGCCATCCGCCTGCCAGTTTAGGATACTGTACTGGCACGGCGCCATTGGAAGCGGAGAAGTCACTATCTCCCGGATTCCATATCCGCCCGGTGTGTTCAGATTTGACGTATGCTTCTTGATTCTCTGCAAATGCAGATGCCCGCTCAAATACACCGGAACTCCATATGCTTCCAGAAGCGCGGTCACTTCTTTCGTATTTTCAATCGTGCATTCCTCCGGATAGAGTGTACTCTCATCCAGCAGATTGTGGTGTGAAACCGGAATGACCGTCACACCCTGTTTTTTCGCCTCCTCCAGCTGTGTTTTCATCCACGCAACCGTCTCTTCGCTTAGCTTTCCGCCCGTCTCATGGACCGGTTCACACATGCAGCTGTCCAGCATCATCAGCCAATATTTTTCATCCAGGCGGTAAACATAACTCAGCGAATCCGAAGCCCGGGACACCGCCTGATCATAGCCAAACTTATGGTAAATCTGGTAAAACTCTTCCGAACTTGTTCCCTCTGCCGGGGATACCTGATCATCAAAATACGTTGCCGCCCACGGGTGGTTAATATCATGGTTGCCCGGAATCACCAGCACCGGAATTCCCGCTGCCTGCACCCGCTCTAGCTTCTCTGCAAGCGCTTCATGGTTTGCTTTCTCACCATTCTGGGAGAGATCTCCGCTCAAAACCAGTGCCGATGGATGCGCCGTCCGCACCTCCTCCAGAAATGCCTCCGTGATCTCATCCAGATACGGCACGATCGTCCCATCATTTCCCATCGTATAGGTATCAAACGCCGACTGGAAATCTGTCATCTGCGGGGACTGATAGTGAAGATCCGTCGCCAGCCAGATGGTCGGCGGCATATAAACTGTCTCTTCCTGTGCCTTCTGGGGCTCTTTTTTTCTTTTATACAGCTGTTTCCGGGAAGTCCGGCGCTTTAAAGCCGTTTCTCCATCCGAAGCGTTCTCATCTGCATCATCCTGTATCACTTCCCCGGCGGATGATTCATCCTCCTCCAGATTCCCGGCGGCTCTATTTTTTTCATTCTCCGCCACATCGCCGCCATCTGTCTCAGCTTCCGAAGCTTCCGTCCCGGATGCATGCTTTTTCCCTGCATCCGGCACCAGCCATACAACCAGAAAAAGTGCGAGGACCAGCAGCAGAAGCTGTGCCCCCCGCACCAGAATCGACATCTGTCTTAACTGTTTCATGCCTGCTCCGGTTTCGGCGCATTGCTCTTACCTGTCAGAGTTTCCACACGCAGGCAGAGGACGGTGGTTCTCGCCGCCACCTCCGGAGCAAACTCATACGGTCCGCCCTCTGGATCATACTGCTGCATGATCCTTGTCAGTGCCTCTCCTTTCTCCCCAGGATCAGCCACACGGGATAACCGTCCAGTGCCGCAGACACTCTCATAAATCATCGTGCTTCTGCATGCCGGTTCCAGAATCTTTATCTCTTTTTCATTCTGCACACAGAATGCCACCCGGTTGTCGCGCTCCATATGCTCAATCTTCGTTCCCACCGGAGCGCCGTGGAAATACAGCACCGGCGTCTCCTGGTCTTCGTTCCACACAAAACCATAATTTAACGGGATCACATACGGGTATTCATCCCCGGAAAAGGCGAGACTGCACACCCGGCAGTGTTCCAAAATGGCTTTCTGCCCGTCTTTCGACTCAATCGCACGTTCTCCTCTTCGCATTATTTATCCCCCTTCTTATCCGAACCTTTCTTCTCCTGATTCTCTTTCTCCCGTTGCTCCCGTACCTTCTGGAACGCCTCGTCGCCGACTGCCACGCGGATAAACTCCTCCATCGCCTTCGTGAGGTACTTATTTCTCTTCTTGTACAAATAAACGTAACGGACCGCCAGCTCTTCATTCATCTTGTAAAAGCACAGCGGCACTTCATATGGAAGATTGACGATCAGGCCATCCGGGATGAAGGTCGCGCCCACGCCCCGTCCTGCCATGTTGAACGCAGAGACAACCTGGTCCGGTTTCATGATAATATTCGGCGAATAATTCTGGCGGCTGCACATCTTCATGCTGCGCTTGTAAATACTGTTTTCCTCTTTGACGAAGATAAACGGAGTACTCTTTAAGAGCGGCAGCGGCAGTACCGGGAACTCCGCCTGACTGTGGCGTCCTGCCCGGATATCTTCCGCGGTAAGCTGATACTGGGTCAGCTCCTCATTGATCGGAAAACTCTTCGGAACAGCCAGAATAATTCTCTCCGTGCTATAATAATACTTTTCATAATTTTTGTCATCCAGTTCCGAGTTATCGATCAGAAGATCCAGTTCCTCGGCAACCAACTTATCGGTCAGCTGTGTGGTCGTGCCCTCCTGCAGATCAATCTTGATCTGCGGATACCGATGGGAAAACTCGCTCAACACGCCCGGAAGTACAAACGAGGTAAAAAAGATCGTTCCGCCAACCGACAGCTTGCCCGCCAGAAGCCCATTTAAGTTATTCAGTTGATTGAGCGTGTTCTGTTCCAGCGCAAACAGCTTTTCGATCGCGTCGATATAAACTTCACCGCCCGGCGTCAGTCCGATCGGAGAGGTGCTCCGGTCAAAAATCGGAGTTCCTATCTTTTTCTCCACCTTCTTGATCGCCGTGCTTAACGCCGGCTGCGTAATATACAGTTTCTGCGCCGCCTTCGAAAAACTCTTTTCCTCGTAGACCGCGTATACATACTCTTTTCCGTCGAACATGTTTCCTCCTATGTACCCTGCTTTTTCTGCATCCTGCGGGATATTTCATCCCGAAACTTCCCGCCCGTGAACATTCTCATTCCGTTCCATTCTTTCCCCTTTATCTACAGGGTTTCCGGCACTTTTGTCCACTTATGATTCTATAACAAAAAATTTATAATAATTATTTTCTTATTTATATTTGATTATATACGATGAATGATATATAATCAAGTTAAAGATAAGGAACAAGAGAAAATAATTCATCTTCTTATCTTTCTGGCATAGCCAACCACCCCGATTTTCCCCAAAATCGGTTCCCATATATTGATTATTCCTCATGAGCACGCACTGCAGAACCCTCGTTCCCCAACCAACCCGCAGTTGCGTGCTTATTTGTATGTAATTTTTACCCCGTCCAGCTCCGCTTCTATCAGCTCGTCCCCATCATATGACAATTTCAACGAAAAAAACGTATCCCTTTCAATCAGAAGCTTCAAAAAGATCCGATCGCCGTCCCAGAGCCGCAGAGCCGATACATCCTTTTTCGCCACCCAGGCAAGCTCGCCCTCGTCACATTCGCGAAGCGTTCCCTCAAATCCATCCGCCGTGTACAGGCACATATATTCCGTCGGCCAGCCTTTCGCGATAAACGTCACGATTCCGCGGAAGCGCCAGGAAGTCAGAGTCAGCCCTGTCTCCTCCTTCACTTCGCGCAGCAGGCAGTTCTCCGGGCTTTCATTCTCCTCAAAATGTCCGCCGACGCCAATCCATTTTCCTTCATTCACATCCTGTTTCTTCTTAATGCGGTGCAGCATCAGATATGAATCGTCTTTTTCAATGTAGCAGAGCGTTGTCAGCGGCGAACGCTGTTTTTTTGTCTCTCCCATGCCTCCTGGTACCTCCATTTTTATTTAATGTACGCTCGGAATCTTCAGATGCCCGTAGTCCTTCGCCTCGTCCTCCAGGATATTCTGCAGAAAATCGCTCAGTTCGCTGACATAGCCGATCTTGTTCCAATCTTCCAGCACCGGATTTTCCTTTGCGGCTTCCTCGATCTGATACATCCGTCCTTCATAATAATTCACGCACAGATCCGCGTAGTACGAAGCCATTTCCCGTTTCTTCTCGTCCGTAAAAAATGCATGGCGATCCTCAATATGGCGATTCAGATCCCGAATTGCATCGCGGATTGCCGCCCGACGCAGGATCGACTCCGAATAAGCCGTAAAATCTGCCAGATCACGGTTATGGTACGAGTGGCGTATCGCCCAGCCGTCCACATCGACTGATTTCGCATCATACTGGTAGGTCCCGTCGTTCCAGATGCGGACAATCCCGTAATGGCACGGAGCCATCACCATGGAACCCGTCACAATCTCATAGATGCCCGTGTCCTCGTCTTCCTTATAATGCTGGATATGCAGATGTCCGCTCAAGTGCAGGCGCACGCCATGATCCGACAGCATCCGCACCAGTTCCTCGTTGTGCTCGATCGTACAGTTGTCATAAAAGGCCCGGCTCACTCCGCTCTCATCCAGCAGGTTATGATGGCTGACGGATATCACGCGGGCGCCTTCCCGCTCCGCCTCTTCCAGAATCGGCTCCATCCACTCATACGTTTCCCGGCGGATCATGCCGCCGACCTCATTTTTCGGTTCATACTGACAGGAATCCAGCATCAGCAACCAGTTTGCACTGTCTATCTTATAAAGATAACTCAGCGATGCCGGATCCCGGCTGTCCGCCGCTACATAGCCAAAATCCGCATAGATATCCCGGAACTCGTCCGCTGTGATGGACTCCACCTTTTCCGTTCCATCCGCCGTATAGCGGCGGGCATCCGGGTTATTGATATCGTGGTTTCCCGGTATAACCGCGACCTCAATTCCCGCCTCGCTGAGTCCTTCCAGAAGTTCTGCCAGTTCCTCATGGCTCGCTTTCTCTCCGTCCAGCGTCAGATCTCCGCTCAGAATCAGGAGGTCTGGATCTTCCTCCTTCATATCATCGAGAAAGGCGTCCATGACCTCCCAGCCGTACTCCAGCACGCGCCCGTCTCCGCCCCTCGCCATTCCGACAAAGGAATCACAGCGGTTTCCTGCCAGTTTCTCAGCAAAATAGTGCATATCCGTTGCCACCACGATCTTCTTTTCCACGAAATGGTCCTCGGTTTCCTCTTCCCCGCTTTCTTCGTCTTCGGCAGCCTCATGGCTCTCCTGTGTCTCCTCTGTCTCAGCTGTCTCAGTCTCCGACTCCTGTGTGGCACCCGGACTTTCCGTTTCCGCCTCGCTGGAAACCTCCGTCGCGTCTGCCTCCTTCGATAGAAACGAACAGCCGCCAAGTAGCGCTGCCAGAAGGACTGTTGCCATCACTATACATCCTTTGTTTCTTCTACCTTTTCTCACTGTACCTATCCGCTCCTGTTTTCTCTCTATCTTTCAATTTCTATTTTCACTGCTGTTTCTTGCCTTTACCGCTATGGTTTGTACCAATTCTTCATACATAATCTGCCCCGGCGCGATATATCTACGTCTCGTCATCCACCGGAAGCTCCGTCCGTCCCAGCGCTGCCATCGCCTCTTTTTCCTTTTTGGTCAGTTTCTTGATCGCTGCCTCCCGGCGCATCGCCTCGCTGCGCGTCGCATATTCTTCATAGTATGCCAGCACTACCGGACGGCGGGTTTTCGTGTATTTTGCACCTTTCCCGGCATTGTGCGCCGCCACCCGCGCTGCCAGATGGTTCGTCCACCCGCAGTACAAGGTTCCGTCCGCGCAGCGCAAAAGATATGTATAATTCATGTCTCATCCTGCCTTTATGGTTCGCACTCCCGACAAAAATTTCTCAATACACAGGAAAACGCATCCGGACGCCCTATGTAAACGGCGCCGCGCCTTGCAATGCACGGGCACCGCCCGGTTCGGGAAACTCCTTCCCCGGATCTATCATCAAGCACCGGCCGGATGCGTTTTCCTGGCTTACAAGGCAAAAATCCTTTGTCAAAGTCAAATCTGCATGGATTTTTGCTTGTAACTGTGAAGATATTGAACCGTTACAATAATAGTATATAAAGTTTTCCCCCAAATGCAACCATTCCGGCTGGATTTTTTGGTACTGTACACGCATACGTGTCCAGTAATGATTTTTTCTTTCTAAAATTCCTACCTATGAACAGTTATCCGCCGTTACCTCTTTGATCAGAAGCAGCCGCGCCCCTGCACCGGCTTCCTCCCCGTCGATTTCATTCATTTCCCGCACCTGATCCACCGTCGTGTGGAATTTTTTTGCAATTTTCCACAGAGAATCCCCCGGCTGCACAATATAACCCACAATCCCTGGCTGCTGCTCCCAGCGCTTTAAATCGAACGGCTGTGTCTGCACGGATGTAACCACCTCTTCCTGCATCGGCTGGAATACAAGCAGTTCCACCGTGAGCTGCGCCTTGACCTCCGCCTCACCGCCGCCCAGCATCACCGCGCCGAGCTGTTCCAGCCCCAGATTCAACTGCCAGACGCAGTCTTCCCGGATCCCCTCCGCCTCGACCGTGCCGGAAAATGGCAGAACCTCAGAAATTGCCCCGACCGGCGCCGCGTCATCATCCGTCAGATACAGGAGACTGACTTCCAGCACTCCCTCGATCGCCAGACCGTTTTCTGACGGGCGGCTCTCATCCAGCCGAACAATCCCACTGCTGTGGCAAATCTGCAGAATTCGCTCCGGTTTCTGAAAAGAAACGCTTCCGCCCACCCGCATTTTGCAGCTGTTGCGCGTCAAAAGCCGGTCAAAGCACACCTCCCCCTGCTCGCTCACGACCTCGCAGCCGGTCGAATAGAGATCGCTTAAAAGTTCCACTGATTCTTCTTTATAAAGGCGGATGTCCAGCTCCAGCACCGCCTCCACTTCCACTTCGCGCATCTCCCCATCGCTGTCCGGCTTTTTGCCCGCCTCTGCATGAAGAATCCGGACCCCGACCGCCGGAATCATCTCCTCCACCGCCTCCGAGAGTTCCACCTCACCGGAAAACGGAATACTCTCCTCCAACCACTGAACCGGCGTGTGCTCGCCCTCGCCGCTGTAAATCAGGAACACCGACAATTCACCGTCCAGATGCAGTTTTCCATCCAACGGGCGCACCGAAACATCCCGAAGACGCATCTCCTGCCAGAGAATCGTCTCAATATTCGGCTTATTTGCCGATACGCTTACTTCCTCCCGGACCCGGTAGATATCTTTGCGCCGCACTGCAAGCGTCGCTGCCGGAACGCTTCTCTTCAGGACTTGCAGCCCCGCATCATCCGTCTCGACATCCGCGGCAGCCTGCACATCGACGCGGCTTTCCGCCCGCACCGTAAGCGTCAGCACCGCTTTGGCGCTCAGCTTGCGCGAATGAATCATGGTAATATTCAAATCTTCGATATTCCATACGATCTGCGTATAGTCGCGCTCCGAAAGCTCCGGCACGTTGACCGTTTCCTCAAATGGGATCTCCCCGCCCATCGCCTGCAGCCCGCCCGACTCCCGGCGGTACAGCACCCGGAACACAAGCTTTCCCCGGATCAGCACCTTTTCTCCCTGAATCCGTGAATTTTCTATCTGAACCTCCCCGTCTGACAGCAGTATCTGCACCGCATCATCCAGCGCATCCGGCACAATAAAATCATCATCCAGCGTCAGCTGCGACACCGCTGTCCCCCTCTGCCGGTTCATATGTATCTCTTTTTTGATCAGCTCTATCATAAAAAACGCCCCTTTCCAAACCGCACGCATTTCTCTCAAAGAAATTTATGCAGCCGAAAGGGGCGTTATGAATAATTTTGTGTCAGGCTTTCTCCTGTCCTGCCCGCACTGCCTCCAGTTCCTTCCGCAGGTTTGCCGACTCTTCTCTAAGTTCCTGAAGCTCTTTCCGGAGCGCGTCGATCTGCTCTAAAATACGCTGATCGTCCTCGCCGATGATCATCTTCTGCTTCTTCGGCAGCGCCACGCCGTCCTTCTTGACCGGACGCGCCGGAATGCCGACAGCCGTGGTATTTTCCTCGAGCGGGCGGAGCAGAACCGCATTTGCCGCTACGGAACAGTTATCACCGACCTCGAAAGAACCGAGAATCTTTGCGCCGGAACCAACCGTCACATTATTTCCCAGCGTCGGATGACGTTTACCCTTCTGTGTTCCGACACCGCCCAGCGTCACACCCTGGTAAATCGTACAGTTGTCGCCGACCACCGCCGTCTCACCGATGACAACGCCGCAGCCGTGGTCAATCAGAATACCGTGTCCGAGCTGTGCACCCGGATGAATCTCAATCAATGTAAAGAAACGTGCCACCTGTGAAATCAGGCGCGCAATGAAAAACATATGGTGCTCATAAAACCAGTGCGCCACCCGGTGCCAGATCAGGGCATGTACGCCCTGATATAAAAGTAGTACCTCCAATGCATTTCTCGCAGCCGGATCTCGCTCCTGAACCGCTTTTACATCCATCCAAATATCTTTTAAAATCATGTCTCTTCCCCTTTTACTGAACTGAATGACCTTTCCGTTTCCGCAAAATCCCAGAACCTATCGTCCTTCTCTTCTCCGACAGCCATTCTTTCTGACTGGCTGCTGCAGTTTCTCATTGTCATCCTATGTTGTTTTTATGCTGCCGTTCATATATTTTGTAAACTACAACACCCTGCGATCCCGCCAAATACCTTGCCGCAGAGACGCACATATTCCTGATATTCCGGCGTCTCATTCAAATCCTTCAAAAGGTCTATCATCGACGTGTAATACCACGCCTGTTTCTCTCTGTCCTTCATATTAAACCGCTGCCAGAGCTCCTCCCCGACCAACAGATAGTCACGCGCCATGCTGCGGATATTGCTCAGCTTGTCCGCCATCGTCAGGATCTTCTCCGCCGGACTCGCTGTTTTCAAATGTTCCAGCGTGTGCCCCTTGCGCTCAATCCAGGTTTTGGACTTATCCTCGCTCTCCGCCAAGACCAGATCTGCAACCCGGGTGCCAAACTCCTGTTTCAAATCCTCGTAGGTCACACCCGTGTCCTCGATCGTATCATGCAGAAGTGCCGCTGCCAGTATCTCCTCATCGTTCGTCAGCATCGACGCAATCAGCGCCGTCTCCAGCGGATGAACGATATACGGAATTCTGGTTCCCTTCCGATGTGCGCCCTTATGCGCCTGTTCTGCGAATTTTGCCGCTCTGTCAATCATGGTTGTTCCTCTGTCTATATTGCTTATACTGTTTAAACGATTGCTACTGTTTCAAATGTACATCCATCTTGTTGTATGGAATTTCGATGCCCGCCTCGTCAAATGACAGCTTGATCCGTTCCAGAATGTCCCATCTCGTCTGCCAGTAATCGGACGTCTCTACCCAGCCCCGGATACCAAGCACCACGCTGCTGTCGCCCAGGCTGTCCACAAATACCTTGATGTCCTCGTCCTTCTTCACCATCGGATGTTCCCGGTAAACGCGCTCTAACACTGCCTTTGCCGTCCGGATATCTGCCTCATAGGCGATACCGACCTTGAGTTCCAGCATCCGCTTGTCCATCGCCGTCACGTTGGTCACGGTTGAGTTTGAAAGGGTGCCATTCGGAATGGTGATTGTTTTATTATCGGTTGTCAGGATAGTCGTGTAAACCAGCCCGACCATCGAAACCTTTCCTTCCCCGGACGGGGAAATGATATAATCACCCACCCGGAACGGTTTCATAATTAAAATCAAGAGTCCGCCTGCAAAGTTTCCAAGACTCTGCTGGAGCGCCAAACTCAGCGCAAGACCTGCCGCGCCAAGAACTGTCACAATCGAGGCGCTGTCCATGCCAAGCTGCCCTGCAATCATAAAAAGCAGGAATACATTCATCACAAACTGGGTCAGCGCCCGCAGGAAACGAGTCACACCCACATCCATACCGGCATGCTCCATCGAGCGGGACAGCATCTTCTCGATCATCGAGATGATCTTACGTCCAATCAGGAAAATGATGAGCGCCACCAGTACCTTCTGTCCCAATGCCATAAGCCCCGGGCCAATCCGGTGCATGATCGAAGCCATCGTATCCACGTTCAAATTTGCCGGATCCGATAGTGACTCTGCTACCGCCGCGATCTCCTCGCCTGTCAGCTCTGCCGCTGTTGCCATCTATTTCATTCCTTCCTGTACTTACTCTTTTCCCACCTTTTTATCCAGACCTTCTTCCAATCCCGCCTGTCGTCTCGCAATCGAGGACAGACTGATAATCTTGGAGGAAAGCCCCGCCTTCGCCTCTGCCAGCTTATCTGAAATACCCGCCAGGCGTTCTGCTGCCGCAGCAGCTGTCCCCCCGGCTTTTCCATTGAATGCCGCCGCTGCATCCGCCATCATGCTCTGGAGATCGGTTTCTGCCTTTTCTTTTACACTCTTAGTGCTGTGGGTCGTCTTTTTCGTCTTCGCCGGTTTTTCTTTCTTCTCCGGCTCCGTCGGCGTGCAGTTGAAGACACTGATGCCAAGCGGCGCCAGCTGGATCGTGATGGAATTTTCCTTTCCATCACATTCCTCTGCCTTCGAGGACTTCATACGCGGATTGACCTTTCCGCTTCCGCCGAACTTCTCCGCATCGCTGTTGAAAATCTCTTTGTATTTTCCCTTAAACGGTACGCCGACCATCAGCTTCTCATGCAGCTGCGGGGCAAAGTTGCAGACAAAGAGCAGTGTCTCATCCGCGCCGCGCCGGAGAAATGCAATAATATTGTCCGCTGCATCCATGCAGTTGATCCACTCGAAGCCTTCCGTCTGATAATCTTTCTGATAGAGTGCCGGATGGCTGGTATAAAAGTGATTTAACTCCTTCACATACTCCTTCATCTGGCTGTGGATCGGATACTGCAGCAGCTCCCACTCGATCGATGCATTCTCATTCCACTCATCCATCTGGGCGAAATCCTGTCCCATGAAGAGGAGTTTCTTGCCCGGATGTCCCATCATAAAACCGTATGCCGCCCGCAGGTTCGCAAACTTGTCCTCAAACGTCTGTCCCGGCATCTTATTGACCAGGGAACCTTTTCCGTGAACCACCTCGTCGTGTGAGAATACGAGGACGAAATTTTCACTGTAGGCGTAAATCATGCTGAAGGTCAGCTCATTGTAGTGGTGGCACCGGAAATATGGATCCTGCTCCATATAGCCCAGAAAATCGTTCATCCAGCCCATGTTCCATTTATAATCAAAACCAAGACCGCCGTTCTTCACGTCACCGGTAACCTTCGGCCATGCCGTCGATTCCTCGGCAATCAGAATCGCACCGTCCTTGCGTCCCCTGAAGACAGAGTTCAGATGCTTTAAGAACTCGACCGCCTCCAGATTCTCATGACCGCCGTACATATTGGCAATCCATTCACCCGGATTCTTGCCATAATCCAGATACAGCATCGACGCCACCGCATCAAACCGGATGCCGTCCGCGTGATAGCGGTCCGCCCAGAACATCGCATTCGCAATCAGGAAGTTTGAAACCCCCGGTCTGCCGTAGTTGTAGATCAGCGTACCCCAGTGCGGATGCGCCCCCTGTCTCGGATCCTTGTGCTCATAGAGGCAGCTTCCGTCAAACTGCGCCATGCCCCATGCATCACGCGGGAAATGTGCCGGAACCCAGTCAAGGATAACGCCAATCCCCTGTCCGTGCAGGTAATCCATAAAATACATGAAATCATCCGGTGTGCCGAAGCGGCTGGTCGGTGCGTAATATCCCGTCACCTGATAGCCCCACGAAGCATCCAGAGGATGTTCCATGACCGGCAGAAGTTCCACATGGGTATACCCCATTTCCTTCACATATTCCGCCAGCTTGACCGCGATCTCACGGTAATTGTAAAACTCCGATCCGACAATCTCGCGTCCTCTCTTATCCACCTCGGTCGGTTTTCGCATCCAGGAACCGAGATGTACCTCATAGATCGACATCGGCGCTGTCTTCGTGTCGAGCGCCGCTCGTTTCTTCATCCAGTCCTGATCGTTCCATTTATACTCGTCCAGATCCCAGACGATGGATGCCGTGTTCGGTCTAAGTTCCGCATAGTTCGCATAGGGATCCGCCTTCAGCGCCGGGTCGCCGTTCTTGAACTTAATTTCATATTTATAAACAGCTCCCTTTTTTAGCTCCGGGATAAAAATCTCAAACACGCCCGAATCTCCCAACCGCCGCATCTGGCTGCGTCTGCCATCCCACAGGTTGAAATCACCGACGACACTCACGCGCATCGCTTCCGGCGCCCAGACTGCAAAATAGACGCCGCTCACACCTTTGACCGTCATCGGATGCGCGCCCATCTTATTATAAATGCTGTAGTGGACGCCCGCCTCGAATTTCTTCAAATCCGATTCCGTAAACTGCGGTGCAAAGGAATACGGATCGTGTATCTCGCTTAACGTACCATTATCATAAAACACAAGGAGGGTATAATCCGCCAGAGTCTTGCGCGGAATCAGCGCCGCAAAAAAGCCAGTCTCGTCCGCCATCTCCATCTGGTACTGCTTGCCGGTTGCCGAAAGTTTGACCGTAATATCGCGCGCCGTCGGAATAAACGCCTGTACCAGCATTCCCTCCGGCGTCATATGGGCTCCCAGCATCCGGTGCGGGTTTGCCGCTTCCGAATAGACAATTTCTTCAATTCCAGCCCAGTCCATCAGATCGTATAATGTTTTATCCATACATACGCCCCCTTGCGTTCCTTTGTGGTTTTTGGTTTTAGCTTCATTTTAGCATCCCGCGCCCAATAATACAATCATACACTTCAAAACATTTATGAATTTTCCCGAAATTTCGTGAAAAAACTTGATAAATCAAGGCATCTCATATACACTATTATGGCAGAAGGTTACCATATTACAGTAGCCTATTACTGCTCATGCGTTGCACAAACGTTACTGCCGTAGCAGACACCTTTGGAACTGAAAGTGCCATAAGATAACGTCACACAGACAGCAACAGCAGAGAGAGGAGATATATATGGAAGATCAAGATAGAGACCATATTTCGTCCCGAAGCCATTTCTCCGGGCGTTCCGAGCAGGAACTGGATGAGATGCTCGATGAACTCCGCGCCGGAAAAATCGGCATCAACCAGCCGGGCCAGAACTCTTCGGAACACGATTCGGAAGATATGCCCGAAGAGAACGACAACGCTTCAGGTACCGGAAATGCCGCAAAATCCAAGAAGGGCAAGAGCCGCAAGGAAGGCTTCAATCTCAAGGACGAGGTCATAAGCTGGATTCAGGTCCTGGTTGCCGCCGCTATTATCGCATTCTGCGTCAACCATTTCATCATCGCCAACAGCGAAGTCCCGACCAGCTCGATGGAAACGACCATCATGGCTGGCGACCGCGTCATCGGCTCACGGTTAAGCTACAAATTCGGAGATCCGCAGCGGGGTGACATCGCCATTTTCATTTATCCGGATGATGAAGCGAAAGGCATCAAAACGTACTATGTCAAACGTATCATCGGTATGCCGGGCGACACGATCGACATCGTGGACGGCAAGGTATACTTAAATGGTTCCGATACACCGCTCGACGAGCCGTATCTGCATGAACCGATGGAACCGGAGGAACCGCAGCACTACGAAGTGCCGGATGGCTGCTATTTCATGCTGGGCGACAACCGGAACTATTCCAACGACGCCCGCCGCTGGACGCACAAATACGTCAAGCGCGACAAACTGGTTGCCAAGGTACTGTTCCAGTATTTTCCGAAGATCCAGAAACTGAATTAACCCAATATTTACTTTAGGAAGGAACAAAGAACATCATGAAGAAAGTAGTAAAGTTTGGCGGAAGTTCCCTCGCCAGCGCAAAACAGTTCAAAAAAGTCGGAGATATTATCCGTGCTGATAAATCCAGACGCTACGTTGTACCGTCTGCTCCGGGCAAACGCAACAAAAATGACACCAAAGTAACCGATATGCTCTATGCCTGCTACGAAGCAGCTTCCACCGGCGCAAGCTACGGCAAGCTTCTCTCCGCCATCAAAGAGCGCTATGAGCAGATCATCGACGGTCTGGAGTTGAATTTAAACCTCGATTATGAGTTCAAGACCATCGAGGAAAACTTTATCGCAAAAAAAGGCAGCGATTACGCAGCTTCCCGCGGTGAGTATTTAAACGGTATCATCATGTCCCATTACCTGGGCTATGAGTTCATCGATGCAGCCGAGGTAATCTTCTTTGACGAGAATGGTACATTCCTGTCCGAGAAAACCAATGAAGAGCTGTCCGAACGCCTCGCGCACACTGAGCGCGCCGTTATCCCGGGCTTCTACGGGTCCAATCCGGACGGCACGATCCACACCTTCTCCCGCGGTGGTTCGGATATCACTGGCTCCATCGTAGCCCGCGCGATTCACGCAGACCTCTACGAGAACTGGACCGATGTATCCGGTTTCCTGGTAACCGACCCGCGCATCGTGGAAAATCCGGTTCCGATCGAGACCATCACCTACAAAGAACTGCGTGAACTGGCTTACATGGGTGCCAGCGTCCTTCATGAGGATGCCATCTTCCCGGTACGCCGCGAGGGCATCCCGATCAACATCCGCAACACCAACAAGCCGGAGGATCCGGGTACACTCATCGTCGAGAATACCTGCCGGAAGCCGAAATACACCATCACCGGTATCGCCGGAAAGACTGGTTTCTGCTCTGTCACCATTGAGAAAGCGATGATGAACTCCGAAATTGGGTTTGGGAGAAAAGTTCTGGGTGTCTTCGAGGACTGCGGTATTTCCTTCGAGCATATGCCGTCCGGAATCGATACGATGACCATCTTCGTACACCAGTCCGAATTCGAACAGCATGAGCAGTTCGTTATCTCCAACATCCACCGCGCGGTACAGCCGGATTCCATCGAGCTTGAGTCCGATTTAGCACTCATCGCCGTCGTAGGACGCGGCATGAAGTCCACCCGCGGCACTGCCGGACGCATCTTCTCCGCCCTGGCACACGCCCGCATCAACGTCAAGATGATCGACCAGGGTTCCAGTGAACTCAACATCATCATCGGCGTGAAGAACGCAGATTTCGAGGCGGCTGTGAAAGCGATTTATGATATTTTTATTACAGCGGAGCTGTAAGAGCAAATTTTAAAGTTATTAAGATAAAAAGTCATCTTTGAGACAAACAAAACATCTCAAAGATGACTTTTTATAATTTTATCTTTATGATATACTAATACAGCTACCACCCCTAGACAGGTGCAGAAAGGGGGGTGTGCCATTTTGAATATATTTCTGTCTTTTCTTGTGTCCGTCGTGGCAAGTGTAATCGCCTATTACATATGCAAGTGGTTGGACGGACATCGTTAGGTAGTCAGCCAGAGGCTTAAGCCACCTCGCCCAAATGGAATAAAATCCCTCAGGTGTGCCCGCACCTGAGGGATTTGTTTTTGTGCCACTTTGAACACTTTTGTCTTTTCGCCTAATGGCATTATAGCATATGCCAAATATAATTTCAATATGCTCTTTACTTCCGGTTCGCCTTCTCCATATGCACGTTCTTGCCCTTGATCTTCGCACCGCGCATCGCCTGCAGTACAACGTCCGCATGCTCTCTCGGCACCTCGACGAATGTGTAATTATCGAACATATCGATACTTCCGACCATACGTCCCGGCATGCCGGATTCTCCGGCGATCGCACCGAGGATATCGCCCGGACGGATGCCCTGGTTCTTTCCGATGTTGATGAAGAGACGCGCTACGTCCTCATTTCTGCCACGGCTTCCTCTGCCGTTTCTACCACCACGGCTGCGGCGGCTCTCATCCTCGAGATCCTCCAGCTCACGCAGCGGGCGGTTCTCCTCTAAGAGCTCCTCGCCCTCTTCGCCCATCATCATTTTGAGCAGCGCTGCTGCCAGATCGAGCGTCGTGTAGTCCTCTTCCAGCACACGTTTTTCTACAATATCGATCACCTTGCTCAGATCGCTGTCCTGCAGCACCTCGCCCACCTGGTCGAGAATCTTATCTGCCTTGATGGAGGTCACATCGTCCAGAGACGGAATCGCCTGCGGAATGATGCGGGTCTTGCAATAGCGCTGGATCTCGCGCAGCTTGTAAACCTCTTTGCCGACTACGAGGTTAAATGCCTTGCCCTCGCGTCCGGCACGGCCGGTACGTCCGATGCGATGTACATAATACTCGTCATCCTGCGGTACATCATAGTTGAATACCGCCTCGACATCATCGACGTCGATACCGCGGGCTGCCACATCCGTTGCCACCAGAATGTCCGTCCGTCCGGTACGGAATGCACGCATGACACGGTCACGCTGCTCCTGTTTCAAATCGCCGTGAAGCCCTTCTGCAAAATAGCCGCGTCCCTGTAAGCCCTGTACCAGCTCATCGACCTGCTTTTTCGTGTTGCAAAATACCACTGAGAGCTTCGGATCATAGAGATCCAGCAGACGGCACATAACCTCCAGCTTGTTCTTCGGTTTTACTTCATAATAATACTGGGTTACCTTCGGAACGGTCAGCTCTTTCTTGACCACGCGCACAATCTGCGGATCTTTCTGGAAGTTCGCCGCGATCCGCTGAATCGCCTGCGGCATCGTCGCTGAGAACATCAGCGTCTGTCTCTCCTCCGGCAGTGCGCTTAAGATGGTTTCCATATCCTCTAAAAAGCCCATGTTCAGCATCTCGTCCGCCTCGTCGAGGACAACCGTGTGGATCTGATCCATCTTGACGGTTTTGCGGCGCATGTGATCCATCACACGCCCCGGCGTACCGATGATAACCTGCACACCATCCTTGAGGGAACGGATCTGACGTCCGATCTCCTGTCCGCCGTAAATCGGCAGAACCTTGACACCGTGCATGTATTTTGCCAGGCGGCGGATCTCCTCAGATACCTGGATGGCAAGTTCACGGGTTGGGCAGAGAATGATCGCCTGCGGCTTCTTATTCTTCGGATCGATCTTCTGTAACAGCGGAATACCAAACGCAGCCGTCTTACCGGTACCGGTCTGTGCCTGTCCGATGATATCCAGTCCCTGCAGTTCCAGCGGAATCGCCTGTCCCTGAATCGGAGAAGCCGCCTCGAATCCCATATCGGTGATCGCACGCATGATCTTTGCATCTAACTCTAAATCTTCAAATCTGATTGTTTCCATTCTATTCCTTTCATTGTCTGATTAACGGTCTGCACATTCCGGAGATACATTTCATATATCATATTAGTTATCTTTTTTTTGCATTCTTCCGGAATATTTACAAAAAAAGAAAGAGGCAGTTTGCCCCTTTGCAATACGCATAGCTATCACTATACCAGATCATAGTGTGGATGTCAAACAGATGGAGAAAAATTTGACATCCACCCCATTTGGGACTACACTAACAGTTGATTTCATACAGTTGCTGCATGCTCTATGAACCTGCCGGACTGTCACTGCATTTCTTATTTATATACACCCGAAGTTTTGTTGTACCGGATTTTCTCAAAACTTCCAGACATACATCACAGCAGAAAGGAGGACAGCGCCGTTCTTTTTCCAAAAGGTTTTTGATACAGGCGCCTGTTATCATTATGAAAATCATTGATTCACATTTGCACTTTTGTCCCGGTTACCCGCATTTCGATGAGATTGCCATCGAAGCCGGTCATATCAATAATGAAGAGCATCTGCGGGAATGCTTTCAGAAATATAATATCGTCGGCGGCATCGTCATGGGAAACCGCGGCGTTCACCCGGATAATCACACATACCCGGATTTTCTGCGCTATTGCGTCGGCGTCGAAGCACGAAAACTGACGCCGGAAAAGATTCAGAAGACATGCGATCTTGTCGAAGAAAACTTAAAACGGAATACCTGCGTCGGCATCAAACTCTATCCGGGATATGATTCCATCTACGTTACCGACGAGCGCTTCGAACCGATCTACGACCTCGCCAAGGCGTATAAAAAGCCGGTTGCCATCCACACCGGACAGACCGCCGGTTCCAAAGCATTCATCAAATACAGCCATCCGCTGACCCTCGATGAAGCCGCCGTCCGCCATCCGGATGTCCAGTTCGTCATGTGCCACTTCGGCAACCCGTGGCTGATGGATGCCGCCGCCGTTGTCGAGAAAAATGAAAATGTCGCCGCCGACCTCTCTGGGCTTTTAGAGGGCAAATTTGACATTCCGGAGTTTCTGGAAGAGCAGAGCGGGTATATCAGCACCCTGAAAACCTGGCTTGCCTACATCCGCGACTATGATAAGCTCATGTTCGGCACCGACTGGCCGCTCGCCAACTATGAAGATTACATCGAAATTACGAAACGGCTGATTCCGGAAAAATACTGGGAAACTGTGTTCTATCAGGCGGCGGAGCGGATTTATCATTGCAATTTTTAATGGATTTTTAGAAATCATAGTTCTTTTAAACCATAAAAAAGATACTGAAAACGGCTTATTTCAGGCTGTTCCCAGTATCTTTTTTATCTCAAAACATCATTCTTTCCCGGCACCTGTCACGTCTAAAAACACATCCGCCACTCTTTCCATCCCCAGATACGCATACGGCAGCAGCAGCATAAAATACACCACCGAATACTGCCCCTTCGCCTCCCAGACCAGATGGAACAGGAATCCCCCAATAAACACGATTCCAGGAAGCAGCATCCCCCATCTGTCCGGTTCTCCACGTTCCTGCCTCTCCCAGACCGTTTCCATTCCCTGTTTTTTCACAGCTTTCACAGTTTTTTCTGCCTTTTCTGCTTCTATCCTCTTTTCCCATGTTCGTTTCATCAGAACATGCTTACTTCGGCTTCCTTTGGCACTCATCCCGGCAATCACCCATACGCATGCCATCGCATACACAAACGTCTGCACCAGATTCGCCGCAAAAACATAGAGCCGGTTCAGACCCCCTTCTTCCTTGAAAAGCTCCCATGGCGGGCTTCCCTCCGCCCAGGAGGTATTTCCCACCTCCTGGATCCAGAGACTCTGAAAGGTCGGTTCCGCCCAGATTGACTCGATCTTCCGAACAAAGAAATCAGCGGCTTTCGCCGGTTCCCCTGCCATATCTGAAATCGTTCTCCGCAAATCTGCCTGCGCCCATGCGGCCGCCAGATCCGCATCCCCATCTGCCTTCTGAAAGAGTTTTACCTGATAGCCATTGTACCAGCCTGGTCCACGTTTGCTCTCCTCCAGTCCCATCTGCACCCAGGCAATCATCGGCGCACCGTCCGATACCGTGCGTCCGGTCACGGAAGAAATTCCTGTCTGAATCCCCCGGTTTCCAATCACATACACTGTAATCAGAAGCACCGCTGCCACCAGCAGGCGTGCTTTCCTTCGAAAGACTCCCGAGGATGCCAGATACAAAAACAGCGCCACCAGCACAATCTCATAATTCGACTTGAGGATCACCGCCGCCGCTACTGCTGCCGCGCCAATCCAGAAGTCTCTTCCCCGCCCCTCTTCCACATACCGCACCAGACGTTCCATCGCCAGACACGAAAGTCCAAATCCTGGCATCGTGCCGTACACGAAGAGGATATAGAAAGAAAATGGCAGACAGCACGCCATCCACAAAAGCAAGCTGCACCTTTCGTTTCCCCGGACCGTCATCCGCTGCAGGCTCACGATTCCCAGAATAAAAAATCCGATATTTAAAATCTGGAAAACTACATACGCCGCATCTCCAAAGAAAAATGCCAGCACTGCCATATAGAGAATCAGCCCGTTCTGAGACGGATAAGTGTACGCATACCCAAGCGATCCTTCCGCTGTCCCATACGAATACGCCACCGGCTCCCAGGCGCTGAAATCGCCCTGCAGAAGTCCCTGCGCGGACGCCATACACTGATGAGAGTCAGAACCGCCCCAGGACGGGACAAGGAGAATCCAAAAAAGATAGGCAGCAGCCGCTAAAAGAAGCCATTGGTTTTTCCGGCAGATACGTTTCCGTTCTTCGCCGCCATTTTGCACTTTTTCTTTTCCCACAAGGCGCTTTCGTTCCTTTCTCCGCCTGTAAAACACCGTCAGTCCAATCACACCCGCACCAAAAAACAGGTGCAGAAACAGACTGTCCCTTCCATACTGTACAATCTCAGAACCTCCATAGACCCGGCAGGTCACAAACGCGCTGAGCATCGTCAGGAAAAGAAGGATTCCTCCTAACAGGATCCGCACCAGCCCGATACAAAATTTTTCCAGCATTTTCTTCCTCACTTCTGTCATTTCTGTCAAATTCAGGTTTCATCATTACTGTTCAAGCATCGTGCCCAGCAACTTTTTATCCCTTTTTCATTCCCATCTGTCCTAAAACTTCACTCATTTTATCAAGTCATTTGCTAAATGTCCACTCTTTCCGGCACTCTTTTTGTTACTATGAACAGCTACGGACTTGAACTGTTACCTCTTCCCCAAAATATAGCTTGACATTCCTCTTCGGTTCTGATATATCTTAAACATAGCAGTCATACAACTGACGGATAAGTGGATCAACCACATGAAGTATGACTGGAAATTGCCGACCGTCTGGGCGTCACAGCACAGACCGTGGGTATTTTTTTTACTTTTTTTCACTCTCACTGTCTCTGCTGGGATCGAAATTTTTCAACCAGGAGGGAAACACATGTCTGCTATGTATCAAACATTCCAAAACACACCTATCCTTCAAACGGCCTGGAGAGGTTTTCTGGGCTCCAAATGGACCGACGAAGTGAACGTCCGCGATTTCATCCAGAACAACTATACGCAATATGATGGCGATGAAAGCTTTCTCGCTGCCCCGACCAGTGCCACTCATCTGCTCTGGGAACGCCTTCAAAAGCTTCAGAAGGAAGAGCACGAAAAGGGCGGTGTGCTCGAATGCGAAACTGAAATCGTATCCAGCCTGACCGCCTATGGTCCGGGATATATCGATCCGGAGCTTAAAGATCTGGAACGCATCGTCGGACTTCAGACCGACAAACCACTCAAGCGGGCTTTTATGCCGTTCGGCGGAATCAAGATGGCGGAGGAAGCCGCTGAAACCTACGGCTACCATGTCAATCCAAAATTTCATAAAATCTTTACCGAATACCATAAAACCCACAACCAGGCCGTCTTCGATGCATATACCCCGGAAATGAAAACCGCCCGCCACTGCCATATCGTCACCGGACTTCCGGATACCTATGGACGCGGTCGGATCGTAGGCGACTACCGCCGGATCGCCCTGTACGGAATCGATTTCCTAATTCAGGAAAAGAAAAAGGATCTGGAACGCTGTGGAAATGGCGCCATGTTTGATGACATCATCCGCCAGCGGGAAGAGATCGCCGAGCAGATCCGCGCTCTAAAGGGCATTCAGGAGATGGCTGCCATCTATGGTTTTGATATCTCCCGTCCGGCTTCCAATGCCAAAGAAGCCGTCCAGTGGCTCTACTTCGGTTACCTCGCTGCCGTTAAGACCCAGAACGGTGCCGCCATGAGTGTCGGACGCATTTCCACCTTCCTTGATATCTACATCAACCGGGATTTAACAGAACAAACACTGACCGAGACCGAGGCACAGGAATTAATCGACCATATGACAATGAAATTCCGCATGGTAAAATTCGCCCGGATCCCATCCTACAACCAACTTTTCTCCGGCGATCCGGTCTGGGCGACGCTGGAGGTTGCTGGTCTGGGACAAGACGGGCGTCCGATGGTAACGAAAAACGATTTCCGCTTTTTACATACGCTGGAAAATATGGGACCGTCCCCGGAACCAAACCTGACCGTCCTTTACTCTTCCCGCCTGCCAGAGGCATTTAAGAAATATGCTGCCAAAATCTCCATCAACACATCCTCGATCCAGTATGAAAACGACGATGTCATGCGTCCGATCTGGGGGGACGACTACAGCATCTGCTGCTGCGTCTCCGCCACCCAGACAGGCAAGGAAATGCAGCTGTTCGGCGCCCGTGCCAATCTTGCCAAATGCCTTCTCTATGCCATCAACGGAGGCAGAGACGAGAAATACACTACCAAAGACGGACGCCCGATGCAGGTTGGTCCGGCGTATGCGCCGATCACATCCGAATACCTCGATTATCAGGAAGTCATGCATAAATACGATCAGATGCTGGACTGGCTGGCGGGCATTTATGTGAATATCCTCAATTTGATTCACTATATGCACGATAAATATTACTATGAGTCCGCTGAGATGGCGTTGATCGACACGGATGTCCGGCGTACCTTTGCCACCGGAATCGCCGGTTTCTCCCACGTGGTCGATTCTCTCTCCGCGATCCGGTATGCAAAAGTGAAGGTCATCCGTGATGAATACGGCATCGCCCGCAAGTTTGAGACAGAGGGCGATTTCCCACGCTACGGAAACGATGACGACCGCGCCGACGAGATTGCCGTATGGCTGTTAAAAACCTTTTTACATAAAGTAAAAAAATACCACACCTACCGGAATTCCGAGGCAACCACCTCGATCCTCACGATCACCTCCAATGTTGTATATGGCAAGGCAACCGGCGCACTTCCGGACGGACGGCCGGCATTCACCCCGTTTGCCCCGGGCGCAACTCCTTCCTACGGCGCAGAGCAGAACGGTCTGCTCGCTTCTTTAAACTCGATCGCAAAACTTCCATATGAATATGCGCTCGACGGCATCTCCAACACAGAAACGATTGCACCGGGGGCGCTCGGTCACTCCGAGACAGAGCGGAAAAACAACCTGGTTCACGTCCTGGACGGATATTTTGATCAGGGCGCGCATCATTTAAATGTAAATGTCTTTGGAATCGAAAAACTGAAAGACGCGATGGAACACCCGGAAAAGCCGGAATATGCCAACTTCACCATCCGCGTTTCCGGATATGCCGTTAAATTTATCAATCTGACCAGAGAACAGCAGCTCGACGTGATCGCCCGTACCTGCCACGAGGTGCTGTAACGATGCATACCGGTTATATTCATTCCATCGATACCTTCGGCTCCGTAGACGGTCCCGGTGTCCGCTTCGTGGTATTCATGCAGGGCTGTCTCATGCGCTGCCGCTACTGCCACAATCCGGATACATGGGTACTGCCAAAGGGACTTCCCCTCCCGGACGCCTCCACCCGCACTTCCGGCACATCCGCTCTTTCCAAAGGCGTTTCTTGCCCATCTAAACACACCGGTTCGCAGGAAATCACCCCGGAAGCACTTCTTCGCCAGGCACTCCGCTACCGGAGTTACTGGCGCGGGGGCGGCGGCATCACCGTCAGCGGCGGAGAACCGCTCCTTCAAGCTGACTTTTTATGTGAATTTTTCCAGCTTGCCAAAGAACAGCACATTCACACCACACTGGACACTGCGGGACAGCCATTTACCACCGCCGAACCTTTCTTTTCCCGCCTGACCACGCTTTTAGAGCACACCGATCTTGTTATTCTGGATCTGAAACACATCGATCCTGAAAAACATCGTCTTCTGACTGGGCACTCCAACGAATCCATTCTTTCCTTTGCCCGGTTTTTAGACCAGATTCATAAGCCCATGTGGGTCCGGCATGTTTTAGTCCCCGGCATTACCGATGCTCCGGCCAACCTGCATGGAATCCGTGCATTTCTGGACACACTTTCAAATGTGGAAAAGGTAGAAATTCTCCCCTACCACACACTCGGCATCTATAAATGGGAAACGCTTGGCATTCCCTATTCCCTGTCCGACATCCGTATCCCGGACAAGAACGATCTGAAGCGGGCAAACCAAATCCTGTTGGGATGAAAAAGAATGTGCCTTGGCACATTCGGGCGTCTCGCGCGGTCGCTTGCGACATGTTTCTGCTTCGCGCGAGTGCGCATCCTCGCGGAGCATTTTATATTTCATAGGACGCAATTTCCTATGAAATATAAAACGGCCCTTGGAAAGCGCTCCTGTTTGCGTTTCCCAAGGGTCGTTTTTATGTGGCTTACCCAGTCATCAGACTTTAAACCGGTATCCAACACCCCATATCGTCTCAATATACTGCGGTTTCGCCGTGTTGAACTCGATCTTCTCACGGATCTTCTTAATATGCACGGTAACCGTCGCGATATCTCCCAACGACTCCATATCCCAGATCTCGCGGAAGAGTTCTTCCTTGGTAAATACATGGTTCGGGTTCTGTGCTAAAAAGGTCAGCAGGTCAAATTCCTTCGTCGTGAAGTTCTTCTCCTCGCCGTTGATGTAAACGCGGCGGGCAGTCTTATCAATCTTGAGTCCCCGGATCTCGATGATCTCGTTTTCCGGCATACCGCTGCCGATCAGGCGCTCATAACGCGCCAGATGCGCCTTGACACGCGCCACCATCTCGCTCGGACTGAATGGTTTCGTGATATAATCGTCCGCGCCCAGTCCCAGACCGCGGATCTTGTCAATATCGTCCTTTTTCGCAGATACCATGATGATCGGTGTGTTTTTTACTTCCCGGATCTTCTTGCAGATCTCGAAGCCATCGACCCCTGGTAGCATCAGATCAAGAATCAGAAGGTCAAAATCTTCCTCCATGCCGCGTTTCAGTCCCGTTTCTCCATTATTTTCTATCTCAACCTCAAAACCAGAAAGCTCCAGATAATCTTTTTCCAGCTCTGCAATACTCTCCTCGTCTTCTACGATTAATATTCTGCTCATCTGTGAATTCCTCCTGCTGTTTTTATTTAAACGACCAAACTTCAAATCACTATGCCCCGACATACTTGCGCAAAACGAAATGGATCTCCGTTCCGATGCCTTCCTTGCTGGTCGCCCAGATGCGTCCGCCGTGATCTTCGATAATCTTCTTTACGATCGAAAGCCCGATGCCGCTGCCGCCCTTGGACGAATTTCTCGACGAATCCGTCCGGTAGAAACGGTCGAAAATATACGGCAGATCTTTCGCCGCGATTCCCTTTCCGTTGTCCTCGATGATGACCTGGATAAAATCGCCGTCATCCTTGATGCGGATATTTAAAATACCCTTTTTCTTGTCCAGATATTTGAGCGAATTTCCGATAATGTTGTTGATCACTCGCTTCATCTGCTCCGCGTCCGCGATCACGACCACATCCTCGTCCACATAGTTGAAATATCCCAGCTCGATGCCGCGCGTCTCCATATCCAGACCAACTTCCTCAACACAATCACCAAAATATTCCGCCACATTGATCTTTGAAAAGTTGTACGGAATCTTGTTCGTATCAATCTTCGAATAGAACGTCAGCTCGTCAATCAGTCGATCCATATCGTTTGCTTTATTATAAATCGTCCGAATATATTTATTCAATTTCTCAGGTGAAGAAGCCACGCCATCCTGAATGCCTTCCACATACCCCTTGATCGCCGTGATCGGAGTCTTCAGATCATGGGAAATATTGCTGATCAGCTCTTTGCTCTCCTTGTCGTACTGGAGTTTTTCTTCCTGCGATTCCTTGAGACGCAGACGCATCTCCTCAAAATCCTGGCAGAGCATTCCGATCTCATCTTCATCATCCACATCGAGCGTAAAGTCCAGATTTCCATCCCGGATCTGCTTGGTCGCCTCCTGCAGCTTGTGCAGCGGACGCAGCAGAGAACGGTAGATCCACATGATCAGCAGACCGCCCATAAAACTGATGATCAGCACGCCGAGAAGCAGCATCTCTCCGAGCAGCGCCTTGATCTCCGGCACATAATCCCCGACGTTCGTCACGATGAACACACTGCCCTGTGAATCATCTGAAAACCGGAAATCGATCTGTTTGACCAGATGCTGTTCCTCGCCATCCATGTAAATACTGCCTGCCATACTTCCCTGATCACCGTACGGCGCCAGCCGTTCGCAGAGCTCGCGTCCATCCTCGCTTCCGCAGAATGTGATGTTCTTGCCCTTGCGGATGACCAGATACGAATATTTATCGCGCAGTTCTTCATTGACCTTGTTCAAATAAGCCGGTTCTTCAAATAAATCTGTATTTTCCCCGACTGCCTCGCGGATCTCCTCCTGGATTCCCTGCGTCAGCCGGTTAAACACCTGTGTCTGATTGCCGGAGAGCAGATCGATCTGCTCCGACAGCCCGTATGTTTTCTGAAACAGATGCTCCTGATAGTTTACGAGTCCGAACGCCGCCACAAATATGAGCACAATCGGAACGACCGTAATCGTCACAAAAGCAATCGCCAGACGTGTGCGTATCTTCATCCTATTTCCTCCAGTCATTGCCCGGTCTGATACCAGATTGCCCCTACAAAAATCCTCCCGCAAAACTGCGTCGGACTTCTGCGCTTTTGCTCCTGATATCTTCCACAAATAGTGTATCATATTTTGCAGATTACGTCTCTAAAAGTATTATAAATAAAAAAGCATGTGCCTTTTTGTATAATAAAAGAGACTGCCGCAAAAGCGGCAGCCCCCTCGTTCTGATTTTATGATTTTTTACGGGCAGATATCCCAGCAGCGTTTCCTACTCTTACAGATACGCCTTTAATTCATCCACCTTATCCAGCTTCTCCCACGGAAGATCCAGATCGTCGCGGCCGAAATGTCCGTATGCAGCCGTCTGTTTGTAGATCGGGCGGCGCAGGTCAAGCATCTTGATGATGCCAGCCGGACGCAGGTCAAAGTGCTTGCGGATCATCTCAACCAGCTGATCCTCACGCAACTTGCTGGTTCCGAATGTATCTACCATGATGGAGGTCGGCTGTGCAACACCGATCGCATAGGAAAGCTGAATCTCACATCTGTCTGCCAGTCCGGCTGCTACGATGTTTTTCGCAACATAGCGGGCTGCGTATGCAGCAGAACGATCCACTTTTGTGCAGTCTTTTCCGGAGAATGCGCCGCCACCGTGACGCGCCATGCCGCCGTAGGTGTCCACAATGATCTTACGTCCGGTCAGGCCGCTGTCTCCGTGCGGACCGCCGATAACGAAACGTCCGGTCGGATTGATAAAGAATTTTGTATTCTCATCAACCATCTCTGCCGGCAGAATCTCGTCAAATACATATTTTTTAATATCCTTATGGATCTGCTCCTGGGTTACTTCCTCGTCATGCTGGGTGGAAAGAACCACTGCATCCAGACGGGATGGTTTGCCGTTCTCATCGTACTCTACGGTTACCTGTGTCTTGCCGTCCGGGCGCAGGTATCGCAGGGTTCCGTCTTTGCGGACCTTGGTCAGCTGGCGTGCCAGTTTGTGTGCCAGATAAATCGGATATGGCATATATTCATCCGTTTCGTTGGTCGCATAACCAAACATCATACCCTGATCGCCGGCACCGATTGCCTCCAGCTCCTCGTCGGTCATCTTGTTCTCTTTTGCCTCCAGCGCTTTATCAACTCCCATCGCGATATCCGGGGACTGCTCATCCAGTGCCACGATCACGCCGCAGGTATCACAGTCAAAACCGTATTTCGCACGGTCATAACCGATCTCACGGACGGTATTGCGGACTACCTTCTGGATATCCACATAGCCTTTCGTTGTGATCTCGCCCATAACCATAACCAGACCGGTTGTCGTCGCCGTCTCACAAGCCACACGGCTCATCGGATCCTGCTCTAAGAGCGCGTCCAGAATCGCATCGGAAATCTGATCACACATTTTATCCGGATGTCCTTCGGTTACTGATTCAGATGTAAAAAGTAATCTCTCCATATTTCCTCCTTTGATAAGTTTGTCGTAAGACATAAAAAAAGTCCGCAGCAACACGGACTTGATTATCTCGATCAACTCCTCTTATTGCTCGATAAACCGATCTCCCGGTTCCTCGCTCAGGCTGGCACCTTCCGTTCCCTGCTGAGACCAATTTTCAGTCCCATGTAACGGGGTTGCCGTGACTTCATAGATCCTTTGTATCTCCATCACTCTGAATAAGGGATATATACGAACTTTTTAATTGTTAAAAGTTTCAACAGTACGATAACATACTCCGCGGTGTCTGTCAAGCAATATGTGACACCGCATTCTTTTTTATCAGCCCACTTTGAGTCTGAACTTCTGCGCCTCTTTCTCGGAATCGACTTTCTCGATCACCGCGCCAAGTCCCTGCAGCTTCTTCTCAAAATGCTCATAGCCTCTCTGGATATAACCGATCTCATCGACAGTCGTATATCCTTCCGCTGCCAGCCCCGCAATGACCAGGGCAGCGCCTGCGCGCAGATCTGGTGCCTCCACCTGTGCTCCAGTCAGCTTCTTCACGCCGGTAATGATCGCGGTATTGCCCTCAACCTTGATGCGTCCACCCATGCGGGCAAGTTCGTCCACATATTTAAAACGGTTTTCAAAAATACTCTCGGTCACTACACTGGTTCCCTCTGCCAGTGCCAGTGTCACGGTGATCTGCGGCTGCATATCAGTCGGAAATCCCGGATACGGAAGTGTCTTGATATCGGTATGCACATGGCTCGGGCGTCCCACAACACGAACCGCCTCATCAAACTCCGTCACCTCACAGCCCATCTCGATAAGCTTCGCAGAAATTGCTTCCAGATGCTTCGGAATGACATTCTGTACCATCACATCGCCGCGGGTGATCGCTGCCGCACACATAAATGTACCTGCCTCGATCTGGTCCGGGATGATCGAATATTCGGTTCCATGCAGCTTGTGGACGCCGCGGATGCGGATCACGTCGGTTCCGGCACCCTTGACATTGGCTCCCATGCTGTTTAAGAAGTTCGCCACATCGACGACATGTGGTTCTTTCGCCGGATTCTCGATGATCGTCTCGCCCTCTGCCAGCGTCGCTGCCATCATGATATTGATCGTCGCGCCGACCGACACCATATCCAGGTAAATATGGGTACCAACTAAATCAATCGCATGTGCGAGCACCGCGCCATTTTCCACCTGTACTTTCGCGCCGAGGGCACGGAAGCCCTTTAAATGCTGGTCGATCGGACGGCTGCCGATGTTGCATCCGCCCGGAAGCGGAACCTGTGCGCTTTTATACTTGCCAAGCAGGGCGCCAATAAAATAGTAAGAAGCTCGGATCCGGCGGATGTACTCGTCATCCACATGGATCGCATGAATCCCCTTCGCATTGATGCGGACAGTGTGCCGGTCAATCCGGTCTACCATCGCGCCAATCTCCGAAACAGCCTCCAGAAACACGTTGATATCACGCACGTCCGGCAGATTTTCTATTAAAACATCCTCGTCCGTCAGAATCGATGCCGCCAAGATTCCCAGCGCCGCATTCTTCGCTCCGCTGATAGTCACTTCGCCTACCAGCGGATTTCCGCCCTTCATAATAAATTGTTCCATTCTGCACCTCAAAATCTATTATCTTACGATACTTACACGCGCCAGACGGCGCCTCAAATCTTTAATATTTTCTTAAATTTATATCATGTTATCTACATGATTATATCATAACATCTCAATTTGTAAAGCACTGGCTTTCCGTTTATTACTGTTCACGCATATGTGCCCAGTAATGGAATTTGCCGTGGCTTCGCATTTTAATACGGCAAATTCCTGCTGCCACCACGTTTTCTTACGGCACTTTCGGTTCCAAAAGGGCCTCCCCGTGAACAGTAACTTCCGTTTTCTCCTTAATTAGCAAGGAAACAGATGAAATCATTGCCTCCATTTCCCTCGAAAAATGCCGCTGCATCGTTGAGTCCCATCTTATCCGTGTAGGCAAATTCCGTGCCCGGATACCAGAGACAGGAAATGTTGTACGCGTCGTATCCACAGATCAGACCATAGCTTCCGTCTCCCAGATATGCCACCACCGGCATGCCCGCGTAGACAAAGTAGAGAATCTGGTTCAGAGTCAGCCCGCGCGCGTCGATTAACTCAGTGCCATCCGAGGAGGTCGTCTTCCCGTCCGCCATATCCGACAGATAGCGGCTGACGGTTCCCGCCATATTCTGGACGTCGCGGATCGTCTTCGCATCGCTCCGATTTGCTCTCACCCAGACAACCCGGTCATTTTCATCCGTTACGAGTCCCATGCCATCGTAAGCTGCCTGCACCGCGCTGGAAAATTCCGCATACGACCCTTTCAGGCGTCCCTCGCTGTAGGCACTGTAAATCCGCTGTGCAGCCGCGCCATTGCTCTGAAGCACAATCACATCATTTTCTTCTGCTGCCACCTGCTTCGGAACATGCACCTTCGTGCTCCGTGCCGTCTTGCCCGCATCCAGCTTGACGCAGTAGAGACGCCCCTTTGCGCTGTCATTTAACGTGCCAATTCCATCCAGCGGATCTTTCGACACTTCCTCATTGCAGACCAGCGTATCCTCCTCCATCGGCTGATAGCCGCTTCCTATCTGGCGCATCCGCGACAGATGAACCCGGCTGTCCTGAATCCGCACATCCACCAGGCTGACGCCCGGCTTCTCATAGCGGGTCTCCATCTCCATATTGCTGCCGACGATCTCGACCGCATACAGCGGAAGCCCCGTCACGCGTCCGTCCAGCGTAAGCTGCTCGTTCGGATGGGCAAGCCCGTAGACTAAGTCGGTTCCGACAAAGCCGATCAGCCGGATCACGGTCTGCTCCTGGAAGGAAATCTCATCCTTCTTGCCTGTCTCCAGATTCATGACATGCAGCTTGATCGAACGGTAAATATCCGCCCCATCCTGCCACGCAATCCGGGAGGCATCCGTGCTGACTGCAAAATTTTCCTCCGTCAGGCCATCTGCCACCACCATGTACTCTTTTCCCGTCAGATCGACACTGTAAACCGCATGGTTCATCAGCACATACAACGTCTGCCCGCCGCTTAAGTAGCACAGCTGGTTGATATCCTGGCGCAGGTTGCCGTAATCGGTCGATGCCGGCAGATACAGCCGCTCTGTCAGGGCATTTCCCGCACTCTCATAGCGGTACAGCGCGATTCCCGTCGTTCCCTCGTGGTTACCGCGGCTCATATAGCCGTACACGGCAAAATCAATCTGGCCTGCCTCGCTCACATCCAGAATCTTGATTCCGTAGGTATCATAATTGACCCTCGTATCATTCTCGCTCTTGCGGAACGCAAATACCTTTGTGCTCTCTTTTTTTCCTGTATCATAAATCCAGAGCGCCCGGTTTGCCACAAAGGCACGGTATTTCCCCGCTTCATCCTGCATCGACTGCAGATCCTCCGCATCCGAAACCCCCAGCTGAATCCGGTCGCCAGAATAGGCGCTGCTCTCCCCCGTAAAAATCTGGTCCGCGCGGCGGTCATAATTCATCATGTAGATGCGCTGTGCGCCCAGCTTCATCGTGAAGCTCTCGATCACATCGTAATAAGCAGCCGCCTTGCCATCCTTCATCTCACTTACAACATACTTTAAATCGATCGTCCCAATGATGCCCTGCAGCTCCCGCAGATGAATTTCCGGTTCGCTGACCCGCTCCATCGAAAGCCCTTTCCAGGTCAGCTGGCTGAAATCGCTTTTTAACGTCACATGTCCCAACGAACTGTTGTCCGCATTCGGATCCGTCTCCAGATAGGTCGTCAGCTCCCTCGCTGAATCATAATCAAACGTCTTTTCAGAAAAGGACACCGCCAGATCGACCATCTCCTGCACACGGCTCTCCTGCTGCCACATCACGCGCGTGTAAAAATAGATCGCCGGGTGCTTTTCCGTCGTGATCGCAATCGTTAAGCGGTATTCGCTTTCCTCCGTCAGAAGGTTCTGGATCGGAAGCTCCGCAGAAACCTCTTCCCCTGACTGTTCCCAGTGGTCAAGCGTTGTCCGTTCTACCAGACGTTCGCCGTCCAGACTGCGGATCTCATACTGCATCCCCGTAATCTGGGAGTCCAGCTTGTCGATCGTCACCGACAGTTTCCGGTCTGCCGGAAGCAGCGTCAGATCCCCGCGTCCAGCCGCTTTCTGGCTGTCCTCCACGAAACCGTCCAGCTCGTTCATCCGCCGCCCCAGAATATTCACATAAGCGACTGGAAGGTTCGCGTCCTCAATCGAAGTATAGACTGCCCCATCCTCCCGCAGCTGCATCCAGGACCAGGTAAAATAACCGGCTACTGCCAGCACAAATAAGATCAGTAAAATCAGTATCTTTTTCAGGTTTTTCTTCATATATCAAATCAATTCCTTTTATCGCTCCACCATACCAGTTCCGTATCTTCACAGGTACAGGAAAATCTACCCGCCGAACTGTTTCCGTTTTGTCATGCACGCCAAAAACTGCCGCAGGCACCCATCTGTCCCGGCGGCAGCCTTTGTTTCAGTATAACACAAGCAGGCTCCAAATTCCAGAATTTCTATGATTTGTAAGAACTCCGATTGTGTTACTGTTCACACATACGTGCCCAGTAACCCGATTGTTCTTTTTCCAAATCGGTAAAATTCGTTGTCACAACTGGATGTTACCGCATTTTAATTCAAAAAATTTACACCTGAAAATTGCAATTTCAGCACTTCCGACACCGTCTTCGCTCCTGCAGCTCATTCATTAATAAAACCTGAAGAAAATCCTGAAGCGGCGCTCCCCACGGATTCCCCGGTCTCCCCGGGCGCGATCCCGGCGGCGGGGGCGGCGGTCCCCACGGATTCCCCGGTCCTCCCGGGCGCGGTCCCGGCGACGGGGGCGGCGGTCCCCACGGATTCCCCGGTCCTCCCGGGCGCGGTCCCGGCGGCGGGGGCGGCGGTCCCCACGGATTTCCCGGTCCTCCCGGGCGCGGTCCCGGCGGCGGACTCCATGGACGGCGCTCCTGCGCGGTCAGATTCGGCTCATCCGCCTCCCACACCATATATCCAGCGTTTCCGCCCTTCTGTTCGCCCCGAAGTGGTCCATACCATACATCATTTCCAGGAAGATGCGGCTGTATGCTGGTTCCCGCCAGATTCTCTTCTCTTTCTCCACCAGGAGAATCTATTTTCAGGGAATTTTCCACCATCGCCGTTCCTTCTTCTGTGGATACGGTGCCCACGTCCGCCGCCTTTATATAGGTCGTCAGTGTATCCGTCCTTTCCGTTGCAGCCGGATAAACCTTCTGCCATTTTTCCAGTGCCCGTTTTGTCAGTTTTTCCAGAAAGATCCGATCCGGATATTCATCATAGATGGGACTCCCCTCATACTCCAGCTCATCACAGACCGCTTCCACGCAAAGCTGCATCTGCTTACATGCAGCCGGATAAAGACTCTTAAAATATGCAAAATCCTGCATCGGACTGCCATTCCCCCTTAATTCAAGGCTTACATGGTATCCTATGCAGGATTTATGCGTATCATGTTATTCTCACGTACCGTTTTTCACGTTATCCTCTGCACAGCCGAATCAACTGTTCCTCAAATTATCAAAACAGTTTTTCCGGGTACACGCCCTCACGGATCAGCGCCCGGATCGACTCCGTCACGCTCTCCTTATCCTCACGGTAGGTCACACCAAACCAGCAGTCGTGCGTCTCCAGAAGTTTCACCCTTGCGCGCCCGTCGTGGATCATCTGATCGATGATCGTCGGAAGCAGGTACTCCGACTTCACGTCGCCCTCTTTCAGCCCCGCAAGAAACTCTGGAAATCCTTTTTCCAGCTCCTCCACAAAGCCCGGTGTGAGTCCCCACATATTCATCGATACATGCTGGTTCTCCTGAACCGAAACCGGATTCCCCTCTTTGTCCGTCGCCGTCATGCCGTCCGCTGTCTTCTGGATATTGTAGGTTTCGGTTACGCGTTTTAAAATCTCTCCCTCGCCCACCTCACAGACGCCGCGTGTCACGCCGCCGTTCTCGCTGAGCGTATTTGCCAGAATAAAGCCGCCCATGCAGATATCATACACCGGTGCGTTCACGTCCATCTGTTCCACCATGTATGTATGAATCTTTCGGAACACTTCTTTTCCATAATAATCATCCGCATTGATCACCAGGAATGGCTCTTCGACCAGTCCGCGGATGCTCAAAATCGCCTGTCCAGTTCCCCACGGTTTTTTCCGGTCTGCCGGGACACTGAATCCCTCCGGTACATCCGAAAGCTCCTGGAATGCGTATGTCACCGGCGCAATCTTCTCAATCCGGTTCCCGATCACTTCTTTGAAGTCCTCCTCCAAATCATGACGGATCACAAAGATAATCCGGTCAAATCCAGCTTCCAGCGCGTCATGGATAGAGTAATCCATAATGATCTCCCCATTCGGACCCACCGGCTCCAGCTGTTTGATCCCTCCGCCAAAACGGCTTCCGATTCCGGCTGCCATAATGACAAGTGCTGTTTTTTTCATCTTCCCTCTCCTCGTCCGTATATTTGCTGCCATCTGAACATTATGTAAACAACAACATTTTTACTGCAATCGTATGTCCAGTATAGCACAGAACCCCTGTGGTTGCAATCATCCACAGGGGTTTCCATTTTCCCAACAAGGTATCATGGTTACCGTTCACGGGTAGGCACTTTGGGAACCGAAAGTGCCGTAAGAAAACGTGGTGGCAGCAGGAATTTGCAGTATTTAAATGCGAAGCCACGGCAAATTCCGTTACTGGGCACGTATGCGTGAACAGTAACTATCTGGGAGCACTTAATGGAACAGCGCCGTCACATTCGCCACTTCCTCCGCTGCCGCCGCACGCGTCAGGGACGATAAATCATAGAAGCAGTAACCGCTCACCTGTCCGGTTGCCCGTCCAGCCTGCACCTCGCGCTTCATGATATCATGATACCGCTGCCACTCCGGCACCTCGTTGCCGTCCACTGCATCTGTTCCGGTCTTATAGAGCGCCAGACCGACATACAGCTTCACATTGCCCTTCTTTTTCAGCGTCACCCACTCATTCAGGCAGTTTGCAAACGCATAGCCCGCTGCCTGGCCGTTCTGCTTCGCCTCAAATCCCCAGTAAATCTGCGGCATCAGGTAATCCACATAGCCGCTCTGGGTCATCCACGCATCCACATCTGTAAACTGGCGGGTATCTTTTCGGAGGTTCTGTAAATATCCCTCCGGGCTGATACCGAACAATGCCTGCGGACGGATCGACTTGACCGCACTGTAAACGCCCCTTACCAGCTCATTGACATTATTCCGTCTCCACGCCGCCACACTCAGCAATGTGCCGCCCGCCTGGTACTCCGGATAATCAAACCATGTTTCCGCCTTGCTGTCATCGAGATTCGGATAGAAATAATCATCAAAATGGATGCCATCCACCTCATAATTCGTCACGATCTCTTTCACACCGTCAATAATCAGCTGGCGCACCTGCGGAATCGCCGGATTGTAATAATACTCACCATTCTGGCACAATACCCACCGGTCATTCGAACTGTCCCCGTCCTTCGCCCACGCGATCGCCGGATTTGACGCACACAGATCCGAATAACGGTTCAGATACCCCGTGATCCGGTACGGATTGATCCACGCATGAAGCTGCAATCCCCGCTGATGCGCCGCCTGCACCGCATATGCCAGCGGATCATACCCCGGATTCTTTCCCTGTTTTCCAGAGGCAAATTTCGACCACGGGAAATACTGTGACGGATACATCGCATCTCCATCCGGGCGAACCTGTAGGAAAACCGCATTTAACCCCTTCTGTACACAGAGGTCCAGTGTCTGATCCATCGCTTTCTTATATCCAGCCTCATCCTTCGCCCATCCATTCCAGTCCAGATACGAAACCCAGACACCTCTCATCTCTCCACTTCCAGGACTGCCGCCCGATACCGGACCCGCATACGCCTTCGAAACCGGCAGGAACAACATCCCCACCGCCAAAAGAAATGCTGCCACCCAGCCGATCGCCCTCTGTACCTGCTTTGCCATGCAAAATTCCTCCCCTCATTTCCTCCTATTCTACCAAATATTTCCAATAAATACTTTACTTTTTTCTGTCTCTTTTATTTTTCCAATACACAGGGACGAGCCCGCGAGGTCCGAACCGCCTTTCATATATCTTTGTACGCATCTTGAACACAGGTGTCCGAACAGGACGGACGCAGTCCGTCATGGGCGAACATCTGTAGTGAAAGCACGCGAACAAAGGTATATCGAAAGGGCGGTTCGAACCTCGTGGGCTCGTCCCGTCATTTTCACAACTATGTGCAAAAAGCCTCCCCTGACAGCCCTAAAGCCGCCAGAAGAGGCATTTTCATCATCACGAACAAAGCTCCCGCTTCTCCTTATAATGATGCTTCTCCTCCAGCATCATATCCTTCACCTTCATCAGGCGGATCTGCGTGCTTCTCTCATTTTCATCCAGCTTCATCGTGATATATTTGATATTTTTGCGCGCCTCCGGAATAATTACGTGTTCCAGCGCATTGACTCTCCGGCGCGTTTTCTCGATCTCGGCTGCCATGAGCTGGCAGGCTTTCTCTGTCTCGGACAGCCGCAGCATATCCGGCAGAATGTCCGCCAGCGACTTGACTGCCCCGTCCAGATCGCTCGAAGTAAACGCAAATCCATACGAGTAAATATCGTTCTCATCCGCCGTCCGGGTCTTATAATGGAACACCGGAATATCGACGCTCATTACGTTTTTCTTGTCTGCTTCCAGATAAACCGCCTGTTTCGGCGCGGCAAGCGCGGTATTTAACGCCTGCTCGGACATCCCGGCTTTAGCGATGACGAAATTCACATTCGCACTCCGGATGCCCGCCTCCACTTTCTGGCGCAACGCCATATTTTCCCGGACCAGATCCAGGAACTGACGCATCAGCTCATCCCGCTTATCCTTCAGCAGTTTATGTCCCCGCGTGGCTGTCGCCAGCTTCTTTTTCAGCCTCGTAAGCTCCATTCGGGTCGGGTTGACCTGTGTCGATGCCATGCGTACCACCTCTCTCCTGCAATCACTTTGTCACGACAGATCCGCCAGCTCCCGCAGCCGCGTTATGACACGCCACTTTCGTTTTCAAGCGCATCCGCCATGCACAGGCATTTTTACTCTTTCCCATAATACAGATCCAGATACTTCTCATCGATACGTTTCAGCTCGCTTCTCGGCAGGATGGAAAGCAGTTTCCAGCCAATCCGCAGCGTCTCCTCGATATCGCGGTCCGTATTGTAGCCCTGGGAAACATATTCTTTTTCAAAGGCGTCCGCAAATTTTGCATAGATTAAGTCAACATCGGACAATGCCGCCTCGCCCAGGATCACCATGAGTTCCTTCGCTTCCTTGCCGCGCGCATACGCCGCAAAGAGCTGGTTTAAGGTGTTCGAATGGTCGGCACGCGTCTTGCCCTCGCCGATTCCCTTATCTTTCAGACGGGACAGCGACGGAAGTACGTCAATCGGCGGTGTGATGCCCTTGCGGTACAGATCACGGCTTAAGATAATCTGTCCCTCGGTAATATATCCGGTTAAGTCCGGGATCGGGTGCGTCTTGTCATCCTCCGGCATGGTTAAGATCGGAATCATCGTGATCGAACCATTCTTGCCTCTCTGGCGTCCGGCTCTCTCATACAGGGATGCAAGATCCGTGTACATATAACCCGGATAACCGCGGCGCCCCGGAACTTCCTTGCGGGCAGCCGAAATCTCTCGCAGCGCATCCGCGTAGTTCGTGATATCCGTCAGGATAACGAGAACGTGCATATTTTTCTCAAATGCCAGATACTCGGCAGCCGTCAGCGCCATACGCGGGGTCGCGATACGCTCAACCGCCGGATCGTTTGCCAGGTTGATAAACAGGACGGTACGGTCGATCGCGCCCGTCTCCTTAAAGCTCTCGGTAAAGAAATGCGCTTCCTCAAAGGTGATACCCATCGCCGCAAAGACAACGGCAAACGGTTCGTCCGTGCCGCGCACCTTCGCCTGTCTCGCAATCTGGGCTGCCAGATTCGCATGCGGCAGACCGGACGCCGAGAAAATCGGCAGTTTCTGACCGCGGACCAGTGTATTCAGACCATCGATCGCGGAAACACCCGTCTGGATAAACTCCTGCGGATAGCTTCTCGCCGCCGGGTTCATCGGCAGACCATTGATATCGCGGCGTTCCTCCGGCAGGATCTCCGGACCGCCGTCGATTGGATTGCCCAGACCGTCAAAGACGCGTCCCAGCATATCCTCCGATACGCCAAGCTCCATCGTTCTGCCTAAAAAACGCACCTTACTATTTGAAAGGTTGATACCCGTGGAACTCTCAAAAAGCTGTACCAGCGCATTGCCGCCGTCGATCTCCAGCACCTTGCAGCGTCTCTTTTCGCCGCTCGCCAGCTCGATCTCGCCCAACTCATCATAGGTAACATTTTCCACGCCCTGCACCAGCATCAGAGGACCTGCAACCTCCTGTATGGTTCTATATTCTTTCGGCATTTAGAATGCCCCCTTTCCAGCCGCATCGGCAACCTCTTTCGCAAGTTCATCGAGGACCGCCTGATACTCTTTCTCCACGTCTTCTGCCTTCGTATATTTAAAACGTCCGATCTGCTCGCGCACCGGCATCTTGATGAGATTCTGGATGGAAGCGCCGCCTTCCAGCGCTTTCTTCGACTGCTCATAGAACGCCAGCACCAGCTTCATCATGCGGAACTGTTTCTGCAGTGGTGTATACGTGTCAATCTCATGGAAGGAGTTCTGATGCAGGAAATCCTCACGGATCGAGCGCGCCGCTTCCATTTTCAGGCGGTCGATCGGGGACAGTGCATCCATGCCGACCATCTTTACGATCTCCTCCAGCTCTGCCTCTTCCTGCAGAAGGCTCATAAGACCCTGGCGGCAGCTCATCCACTCATCCGATACATTCTCATCAAACCATTTTCCCAGATTGTCCACATACAGGGAATAGCTGGTCAGCCAGTTGATCGCCGGGAAATGGCGCTTGTATGCCAGCGCTGAATCGAGTCCCCAGAATACCTTGACGATACGCAGCGTCGCCTGGGAAACCGGCTCGGAAATATCGCCGCCTGGCGGGGATACGGCTCCGATTGCGGACAGCGCGCCCTCGCGTCCGTCCCTGCCAAGGCAGATGACATGACCGGCACGCTCATAGAACTGTGCCAGACGGCTTCCTAAGTAGGCCGGATAACCTTCCTCGCCCGGCATCTCTTCCAGACGTCCCGACATCTCTCGCAGTGCCTCCGCCCATCGGGAGGTGGAATCCGCCATCAGTGCCACCGAATAACCCATGTCGCGGAAATACTCTGCGATCGTGATACCCGTGTAAATCGATGCCTCGCGGGCTGCTACCGGCATATCCGAAGTATTGGCAATCAGCACGGTCCGCTGCATCAGGGAGTGCCCGGTCTTTGGATCCTTTAACTCCGGGAACTCATTTAAAACATCCGTCATCTCGTTGCCGCGCTCACCGCAGCCGATGTAAACAACAATGTCCGCTTCCGCCCATTTCGCCAGCTGGTGCTGGATGACGGTCTTGCCGCTTCCGAACGGTCCCGGTACGGCTGCCACGCCGCCCTTGGCGATCGGGAAGAATGCGTCAACGACACGCTGTCCGGTGATCAGCGGTTTTACCGGCGGCAGCTTCGTCTGGTACGGACGTCCGCGCCGAACCGGCCATTTCTGCATCATTGTAAGCTCTTTTTCGCCGTTTTCCGTCTCAATGACCGCTACAGTTTCCTCCACCGTAAATTCACCGCTCTTGATCTCTTTGACGGTACCTTTTACACCATACGGCACCATAATCTTATGCTCAATGATCAGCGTCTCCTGCACGGTACCGATGATGTCGCCTGCTTCCACGCTGTCGCCCGCTTTCACGGTCGGCACAAACTGCCATTTCTTATCACGCTTTAAAGACGGAACCTCAACGCCGCGCTTTAAGTTGTTGCTGCCCGTCTCCTTCATGATATCGTCCAGCGGCCGCTGGATTCCATCGTAGATACTCGTCAGGAGTCCCGGTCCCAGTTCAACCGAAAGCGGCACATCCATCGACTCTACCGGCTCGCCAGGTCCTAAACCGGAAGTCTCCTCATATACCTGAATCGACGCTTCATCTCCGTGAATCTCTATGATCTCGCCAATCAGACGTTCGTCGCTGACGCGGACGACGTCAAACATATTGGCATTCCGCATCCCGCTGGCGATAACCAGCGGTCCTGCTACCTTCTTTATCGTTCCTTTGCTCATTGGAAGGTTTCACCCACCTTTCTATCATGCATCTCCAAACAGAATATCCGATCCAACTGCCTGTTCCACCGAATGCTTGACCGACTCCACGCCTTTTCCCGTATTCCCGGAAATCCCCGGAATCAGGATCACAGACGGAAGCGGCTGTTCCCGGTAGCGGTCGATGGCTGTCTCAATCCCGGCAGCCGCCGCCTCGGTGATATAGATCACCGCGTAGGAACCAGAAGCCAGTTCCAGAAATACTTTCTCCGTCTCTTTTACATCGGACACCGGAAATGTCTCCAGTCCCAGCGCCGCAAATCCGTAGATGCTGTCGTAATCTCCGACTACTGCAACCTTATACATACATCTCCCTTATCCTTTCCCGAATCTGTTCCTCCTCAAGACCGTTCAGACGGGCGGTCAGGATGATACGGACCGTTTTAATCTCATTTTCCTTCGCCAGCACATAGGCAACCAGCGGTCCCGCCGTAAACGGGTTGTATTTCTGCGGCTTGATCGTCTCGATCAACTGATTGTCACACCACCGCTCAAACGCCGACGGCGATTCCTTTAATGCCTGCGCGCCGCCCGCATAGCGGGTTCCTTCCAGATACTCGCAGATCGCGCCGGCGCCGCCAAGAGCTGCCTGTGACAGGCGCTCGATATTCAAGCTATCGCACGGTGTCATCGCGCGCCGCATAAAATCCAAATGTTTTCCTGTCTTCTGGGATCGCACCGCTATCTTGATATCCGCCACCGCGACCGTCGTCTCGGCATAATCGCGGATGATCGCGTCGGACGCATTCTTTCCGCACTCATAGATAGCTGCGAGCGCTGCCCGGTCAACAATGATATCGCAAAGCTGCCCGTCGCCCGTGTGCAGAAATGTCTCGCTGGCTTCCTTCGCCGCCTCCCGCATATGTTCCGGAAGCGCCTGCCAGTCCTTCTCCGCCACGATCTTCGCCATCCGCACGCCGTCCACCTCGCAGTCGTCAAAATAGACATTGCCGTGGCTGCCCGGCGCCGCCGCATCCTTGATCGCCGCCTTTAAATTGTGGTAGAGATCCCCGTAGGAAAGCACTGCCAGGATCGCGTCGTCGCCCTTCAAAAGGTCGCGGACCGTCTCCCAGGTTTTCGTCTTCTCCCGGGTCAGGATCGCCTCCGCGCTGAGCGGTGTATCTGCATCCCCCCAGCCGTGTTCGGTCAGGAAACGCAGTGCCCCCTCGTAGCTTTTTACGGACAGCAGCTGTTCAATCTGTGCGGAGGAAAAAAGCCCATTTTCCAGTGCCCGGATCCGGGCGACCGCGTAGGCATATTTTGTATCAGACATATAAGCCCTCCTTACCTTCTCCCGCCGTTATCCAAACAGCATCGCATGTACCTTGTCCGCCAGCTCATCCCGCTGCGACGCAAACAACGCCCCGGCAGAACAATTTTCCTCGACACCGCCATACACCAGAACAAAGCCCCCGTCGATCTCCCTTGGTTCTTTTTTCAGTACCAGGCTTCCGCCCTTTTCCTGCGCCGTCTTCTCTATCTTTGCCGGAAAATCATCCGGCATCCGCTCTAAATCACGTTTTGAAACATAGATTTCTCCTGCTCGATCCGTCACGAACCGGGAAAGAAGCTGCTCCATCCATGCAAAATACGCCTCATCCGGCTTTGCCAGCAGCTCCTTGTGTGCCGCCGCAAGCATTTCCTCGATGATCGCCTGCTTTGCCGCAAGGATCGCCTGGCGCTTCTTTAGCGCCGCCGAAGAACGAAGCCGTTCCTCATAGCTTTTTTCACGCTGCGCCGCCGATTTCGCCTGCTCTTCCTCCAGCTTTTTTACCTTTTCACCGGCTGCCGCAAGGGTCGTCTCCGCTTCGCCGGCTGCTTTTTCCTGAATCGCAAGCGATTCCTGCTTTGCATCGTCAAGGATCTGAGCAATAATCTTATCTAATCCATTCATACGCTTCACTCCTTAACTGATTTTGATTCTTTCCGCCGTGCCAGATTACAGTGCATTGATTGCCAGAATCGAAACCAGAAGTGCCAGAATCGCATAGGTCTCAACCATCGCCGGGAACAGCATCGCTTTACCAAACTGTTCCGGTTTCTTCGCTACGATACCGATGGAAGCAACCGACGTTCTTCCCTGATGTCTCGCCGATACCAGACCAACCACGCCGATCGGAAGGCATGCTGCCAGATATAAGAGTCCCTGGGAGATCGACATGCTCATGTCAGCGCCGTCGCCAAGAAGACCAATCTTAGAAAGAGCGATGAAACCAACCAGCAGACCGTAGATACCCTGGGTACCCGGAAGCAGCTGGAGCAGAAGCACCTTCGCGAATTTATCCGGATCCTCGGTTACGACTCCGGCTGCTGCCTGACCTGCCACGCCTACGCCGTAGGCTGAACCCATACCTGCAAGAATAACCGCCACTGCAACTCCCAACAATGCAAATACAATTCCGCTCATATTTAATCCTCCTTGATTTCCACGTATTTTGTTATCTGCTTAAACGGACGGAACGCCTTTCCGCCACCCTCATAGAACTTTCCGAAAAACTCGACGTACTGCAGACGGCAGGTATGCACATACGCGCCGAGCAGGTTGATCGCCAGGTTAAACAGGTGTCCAAAGCAGAATACCAGTATAAATACAATCACGCCAAATACATTATTTCCAACCATACTTCCCATCTGGTTGATAACCGATGCGATAACGCCGGTTGCCAGTCCGAGCGCCAGAAGGCGCGAGTAGGAAAGCACATCCGACACCCATCCGGTAATATTGTACAAATCATATGCGCCAAGCGCCAGCCGCAGGATCGGATTCTTCTTGTCGCGCGCCGACATCACCAGAATTCCCAGCGCGCCCACGATCGCCATTCCCTTTGCCAGCGAATTAAGCACCGGCGGGAATACGATATTCATCTGCGCGATGGAACCAAACAGTTCCGTCGGAAGCAGCATCAGGATCAGCCCCAGAAGCAGGAGGTACCAGAGTACCACGTCGCAGATAAAATCCACAACCTTGCCATCCTTTAAGAGCATATATCCTTTCAGTCCCAGCCCCAGGAATAAGTGAATCACGCCAAATAACATCGAATAAACCAAAAGCTTCATCGGGTCATTTAGCGGGACAAACCAGAGCGCCGGTATCGTCACCGTATGTCCAAAATATGTCCGGCTCACGATGTCCACCGCATCTCCGAAATAACCGCCGAACATGACGCCCCAGAACAGGGTCGAAAGTCCGCAGTACATAAAGAGCCGCAGTGATTTCCGCAGGTTTTCTTCCATCCTTGGAAATTTCTTAAGTGCCAGGAAGCACATCAAAAATACAATAAATCCGTATGCCGCATCTGAAAGCATCAGACCAAACAAAAATACATAGCACGCTGCCATGATGCCGGTCGGGTCCATCTCCCCCTTCGCCGGTAAGCCAAAGGACGCGGTCACGCCCTCCGCCGACGCCGCGAAGGTTCCGTTGGAGAGAAGCACCGGTGCTTCCTCATCCTCCGGCACATCCGAACTTTCCACTGCAAGTTCAAACCGGCTATTCAGCTTCTCCTCCAGTCCTTTCGCATCGCGCTTCGGGATAAATCCCGTGATCATACACGTTTTTTCCGACTGTAAGATCTCGCCGAGCGCCTCATACTTCTGTGCCCTCAGGCGGTAATAGTCGGATAACAATTTCAAATCTTCCCGCGCCGGAGCGCACTGTTTCAGTTCTTCTTCCGTCGCTGCCGCGCGTCCCTCATGCTCTGCCGCCTGCGCTTTGAGTTTCTTGGCGTAAGCTGCCGGAACTTCCTCCACCGGACGCGCCGGACGGGCAAATCCAATCGACCGGAGTGCTGTCTCCAGCTTCTCCTCGTCCTCTTTCAGGCAAATTACCGCAATGCAGGTCTGGTCGGCGTCGCTTCCGACAACCTCCAGCTCCCATTTTTCAAGCTGCGGCTCCTGTTTTGCCACCGAAGCGTAAATTTCTTCCTGCGTATAAGCGCCTCCACCGACCGCGCCAGCTAAGATAGCACACCGTTTCGTCTCCTGATACGCAAGTGGAATCTCCAGCTTCTGCCACGGTTTCAGGCTTTCCGCCTCCGCCAGCAGTCTAAGCGCCGCAGTCTTTTCCTCCGCGATCTGCTTTTGCAGGTTCAAAATGCGTTCCGCCTGACCTAAAAGTGCCTCTGCGTTCGCCTCCGTCTCCCGGTACGCGCCTGCCTTTGCAAGCGGCTTTCCGGCAAGCCCAGCAAGCATCGATGTTTCCTCCGGAACCACCGCGGCAAGCACTTCCAATGCGCGGTCCGCCGTCGCCGCATTCCGCTCAAACTTCTGCCGATCCTCCAGCGTGTCCGTCCGCTTAAATACCTCGTCCGGCTCCGCCTCCGCAGAGAGCTCCAGCACTCCGGCAGCCTGCAGAAACTCCATCAGGGACTTACGGTCCTTCTTCAGGGCACAGATACATAGCTTTTGCATCTGCAATACTGCCATATCTACATCCCTCCATTCACTAGACCAGTTCCGCTATGAGCCGGTCAACCACCTCCGGTTTCCGTCTGTCCGCCGTCTCTCTGAGCGTCTGACACTCCGCCTCGGCTTCTGCCAGTGCCTGTTTTACGTACTCCTCCCCTCTGAGAGTCAGTTCTTCTTCCTGCTTCACAGCTGCTTCTTTCCCCCTTTTCTGTGCATCTGCGAGCATTCGATCCGCTTCTGCCTCCGCCTCCGCCTTAACGCGGCGTGCATCCTCCGAAGCCTGCGCGACCAGTTCCGATGCCTTCGCCTCTGCGTCCTCGACCGCCTGGATCGTCTCCTTGATCATTGAACCACCACCTTTTCCCCTAATTTTTTTTCAACAATAATGCAATATCCTTATTATGTTTCACATCCTCCCATTCCATACAATTCGCTGATTCGAAGCATCAAAAGCACATGGAAAATAAATAAGTTTTCTCGCATTTGTATACTATTATAACTTTTTCAATCAGTTTTGTCTATTAAATGTTTTAATTTTGAAAAGATTATACATACATCTTAATTTATGAAAAAAAATTTCGGTTCTCATGAAAAACTGTGTTTGTTTCCACAAAAAAAGCTGCCAGACAATTGTTGCTCTTCCACAAACCACTGTCTGGCAGTCCCCTATTATATATTTATTTTTATGCGAGCCATCCGATCGAATTAAGGAAATAGACCCACAAAAAGATCGTCACAACCGAGGCGACCGTGCTCAGCACGACAAACTGTCCCGCCAGCTCGCCGTCGCCGCCCATGTTCTGCGCCATCGCATAGGACGCCGTCGCAACCGGAGTCGCGTACATTTCAAAGTAAACAAAACGTTCCACACCGGAAAAGCCGAGCAGCGTCGCAACCGCCAGAATCACTGCCGGCAGGATCACCATCTTGACGGTCATCGACGGAACCACATATTTCAAATTGCCGCCGATCGCATTGAAATGCAGCGTTCCGCCCAGTACGAACAGTGCCAGCGGCGTTGTCAGATTGGCAAACTGCTTGATCGGTCCTTCCACAGAAACCGGAAGTTTAATCCCCAACATATGGAAGATAAAGCCCATGAGCGCACCGCGGATCATCGGATTTTTCAGGATATTCTTAATCAAAACGAAAACCGGGACCTTGCCGCCCCGGAACAATTCCAGAATCACGACCGCCGTTATGTTGTAGACCGGAATCACGATCGCCACCATCATCGTCGCCAGCAGTGTTCCCTCCTCACCGAACACGCTGGTTGCCAGCGGAATGCCGAACAGGACAAAATTGCTGCGGTAAATCGCCTGGATGATAACGCCGCGCCGCTCATTTTCCTTTACCAGACGCGGAACCACAGCAAGCAGAACCGCCTGCAAAAGCAGCACGCTGATAATGGCGACTGCCACCAGACGCAGATTTAATGTCATTCCCTCCGGAATGGAATACAGGTTGTTAAACATCAGAATCGGAAAGAATGCCTGAAAGATCACTTTATTCAGGCGCTTCATAAAATCCTCATCCGCCAGCCCCGACATCCTGACTCCATATCCAAATGCGATATAAAGCAGAAACGGAAGGACTGTATTAAGTGCAAATAAAAAATTTTCCATATAATTCCTGCCACTTTCTTCTTAATTGCTTTGTTCTGGACGCGGTTTCTATCCAGTCAGGCCGCACCCCTTTAATCACCAGATTTATTATATACCCCATCCAAGAAATCGACAAGAAAAATTCAAGCGCGCCAGCCTCATAAACAGTTCCGAAAAAGTTTCGAATTATGTAATACTCGTTTAGATTTATTTTAGATATTGGTCAAAATATGGACACAATTATCCAGTATTATAATGGCATAACATCAATGAGGCAGATGGCACTAAGAAATGCGCGCAATTGTTATCTGGCTCGACTAACAACAATTTCCTTTATATAGATATTTCTTCGCAGTCTTTTATCCCCCTTCGGCTGTGAAGAACACCCACCTTGGGTACAAAAAAGAGACGGTTTGACGCCGTCTCTTTTTATGTACTCTGCAAACTACCAGGAAAGCACCTCATGGCCATCCTCGGTTACCAGCACCTGAATCTCCCACTGGGCGGATGCTTTTCCATCCTTCGTGTATACACTCCAGTCGTCATCGCCGTCCACGAATACTTCCTCGGTTCCCTCGTTGATCATCGGCTCGATCGTGAACATCATGCCCGGTGCAAACATCATGCCGGTGCCTCTCTGACCAATATAGCCAACCCACGGATCCTCATGGAACTCGATACCAACGCCGTGACCACCGATCTCTCGAACCACAGAATAACCATTTTCTTCCGCATGCTTCTGGACCGCTTCCGCCATATCGCCCATGAAGCCCCACGGTTTTACCTGCTCCAGACCTAATTCCACGCACTCTTTGACAACGTCCACCAGTTTTTTATGTTCCGGGCTGACATTTCCGATGCAGAACATACGGGAAGAATCCGCATAATAGCCGTGATAAATGGTCGAAACATCCACGTTGATGATATCGCCATCCTTTAATACGACATCCGCTGACGGAATGCCGTGGCAGACCTGATCATTGATGGATGTGCACACGCTCTTCGGGAATCCTTCATAGCCAAGCGGCGCCGGAATTCCGCCCATGCGGGTCGTCTCATTGTATACCCACTGATCGATCTCCTCGGTTGTGACGCCAGCTTTGATATGCTCAGCCACATAGTCCAGAACTGCCACATTGATCTTGCAGCTCTCGCGGATCCCCTCGATCTGCTCCGGGGTCTTGATCATGTCGTGATCCGGAATCTGGTGTCCGGCATCCGCCGCCTCCATCAGCCTCTCATCAAATGCCTCATGGCAATGTTTGTACTTCTTTCCACTTCCACACCAGCACAGATCATTTCTTCCTAATTTTTTCATCTTATTTTCATTCCTTTCGCCCTGCACTCCGGCAGCCCGTTTGTCACTCTCTAACAGGCGGGTCAGCCTGCTTCCCTCATTCGGGAGACTGTTTGGAGTTTAACACACCGACGCTGAAAATGCAATGAAATCGCCCTTATCCAGCCAGATTCTCAATAATTGTGTTACTGTTTTTATCCCAAATTTTCACGATTTTTTCAACTTTTTAACAGTCTTCCTCTCTATTTTTCAGAAGAAACATTGTATAATAGAAACATCCATATGAATTTTTTGAAAGGAGACTTTCTTTATTTAAATGAAACATTCAAGTAAACCTTCTGTTTCTGGAACTTCCAATGAAACTTTCCTGAAAACAGAATCAGCCAGCAGCCTTCAAGGTTCAGCCGAACCCAACTCTCCGGATACCAGCACTTCCAATGGCAGCGAAACATATCCACACAAAATTGACGCCTTAAAAAATTGGTTCCGGACCCGCCCGATCGTTGAAAAATTCTGTGCGCTTCCGACATACATACAGAGCTGGGGACTTACCCTGTTTTTCATGGGTACCGCCACGATCATCGCGTTCTGCTTTTTTCATGCGCTCAAAAATCCGACTGCCAACATCGCGCTAACATACATTCTGGCGGTCTTTTTGGTAGCGCGTTTTACGGACGGATACAGCTTCGGTCTGTTCTCCTCCTTTGTCGGCGTTGTCTGCGTCAATTTTCTGTTCACGTATCCGTATTTCGCGCTGGATTTCACGATGGCCGGCTATCCGATTACCTTCGTGGCAATGTTTTCAATTTCCAGCATTACAAGCGCCATCACAAGCAACATGAAAACACAGGCGCGCGTGCTGGCAGAACGTGAAAAGATGCTGATGGAAGCGGAAAAAGAAAAGATGCGGGCGAACCTGCTGCGGGCAATCTCCCATGACCTCCGCACCCCGCTTACCAGCATCATCGGTTCCAGTACCGTATATCTGGAAAATGGCAGCAGCCTCCCGGAGGTTGAGAAAAATGCGCTGGTACGCCATATTCTTGAGGACTCTAACTGGCTCTTAAACATGGTTGAAAACCTGCTCTCCGTCACGCGTATCAACAATGAGACGGCAAAGGTAACTAAGACCTCAGAACCGGTCGAGGAAGTTCTCTCCGAGGCGATGATCCGCTTAAAAAAGAGACTTCCAGATGCCAATATCCATGTGCGCGTGCCGGAGGAATTCCTGATGGTCCCGATGGACGCCGTCCTCATCGAACAGGTTCTCATCAACCTGCTGGAAAATGCCGTTGTCCATGCTGAAAGCACCGAGCCGATCGAGTGCTATGTGGAATCACTTTCCGACTATGCGATTTTCCACGTGCGCGATTACGGCGTCGGCATCCCGCCGGAGAAGCTGGCAACCATCTTTGACGGCTCTTCTTCCACGACCAGCACTTCGCCGGATGGACGAAAGGGCATGGGAATCGGGCTTTCCATCTGTAAAACGATCATTCTCGCCCACGGCGGCGAAATCAAGGCAATCAACCACACGCGCGGTGCCGAATTTTACTTTACCCTTCCAAAGGAGGACAAATAACATGACACATAAACTTTCTATTTTATTAGTAGAAGATGAAAAAAACATCTGCGACTTCATCTCCACCTCCCTGTCCGCACAGGATTACCGCATTTCCACCGCACACACGGGAAAAGAAGCACTTCCGATCATCACGTCCCAGTGCCCGGATCTGATTCTCCTCGACCTGGGGCTTCCAGACATGGACGGCATAGAGATCATCCGCCAGGTCCGCACCTGGTCCAGCGTCCCGATCATCGTCCTCTCCGCCCGCACGCAGGAACAGGAAAAGGTACGTGCGCTCGACCTTGGCGCGGATGATTATCTGACCAAGCCGATCGGCACCTCCGAGCTTCTCGCGCGCATCCGGACTGCCCTGCGCCACAGCAACCGCCTAAACACAGCTTCTCCGCTTTATAAGCGCCCATTCCATGCAAAGGGACTGACGATCGATTTTGAAAAACATCTGGTATCGGTTGATGGAAAGGATGTCCATCTGACGCAGATCGAGTTTAAGATTATCTCCCTGCTGGCACAGAATTCCGGCAGGGTCATGACGTATGATACGATTATTTCGAATATCTGGGGGCCGTATGCGGACGATGATAACAGTATTCTGCGCGTGAATATGGCACATATTCGAAGGAAACTGGAGCAGAATCCAGCGGAACCGCAGTATGTGTTTACAGAGATTGGGATTGGATATCGGATGATTGAGGATGAGATGCAGTAATAGATAGATTGATTGTCGTGATGCGGAAAGAGGCGTCCGGGAATCTGCGCCGCCTGCGTCTCCAATTATCATTGTTCGCTTGCTTTCGCTACATCTGTTCGTCTGGATCGGACAAAAATGTCTGCCCCAGCCGGACAGCTGGCGTGGGATGCGTACAATCGATAATTGGAACGCTGGCTCTACAGATTCCCGGACGCCACTTTCCTCTTGTTATGTTATGGATCGCTTTTTCCTGCCAGCCTTTGCTTTGCTCGGCTGGCTTTTGATTGTCTATTTTTGTTTTTGTCTGTTTTTTATTCTACTTCGCTTTCAATGACTCCATCGTATAAACCAATTAAGTCTTCATAGCCATCCGTGGATGGAAGGGTCACTACGACCGGCTCGCCCGGGTTCTGGACTTCGGTCTCCATCAGAGTAATGCAGGTCATCGGCTGGTCGAGAACTTCCATGTTGTATACGATATAGTTTGTCATATAGATAATGTAATCATTATCATCCAGCACGTAAGCACCTTTCATTTCCTGGATGTTCATGTCCAGATTGGTGTCGGTGCCGAGTGTGTTCATCACGGTTCCGAGGGCTTCTTTGACGTTCTTGTTTAGCTTCTTTGTATTGGCCTCATATGCCAGCACACGTTTTCCATTGACCTCGTTTAAGGAGATTCCCTTCATATAGCTTGATTCCATATTGCTGGTGGTGACTCCGGTCTGGATGGAGGATACGATCTGCTCTAGCGGCATCGGGTATTTCAGCTTGACACCGTTGGAATCTACGTAATAGTAGCCGTCCGTATAAAAGACCTGCGAATAGCTGTCCTGTCCCAGCATCGAGGACGCAACCTGTGCCAGGTACTTGAGATCGGTGGCATCCTGCATATCCATCTCTGCGTGCATCGCCATATCAACCTTCATTTGACCGTCCGGAATGACATCCCTTGCAAGTACGACCGAATGGACGCCGCTCTGAATCTCCACAGACTGAATCGTATTGTTCTTCTCCATCACCCGGTCAAATACTTCCGCCGGATTTTCAGCTGCAAATGCGGTTGTTGACATTGTCATAATGGCTGCTGCACTCACAAGTGCGGTTGCTAATTTTTTCATTCCTATTCCCTCCTGTAAACCATTTTTCGAACCATGTCGGCAATCCACTTTATTCCAGAACTTTATTCTCTGAAACATGGAACTCACACCGGCTTTATCTCCAGTATATATAATTTGACAACGCTTGTAAAGCGTATCTACGGGCACTTTTCCTTCCGATTGTTATACACAAACATGAAAATTGCCATCAGACAGATAATTCCATATCCGAGGAAACTCCAGCCGTCCGGCACCTGCCCGAAGATGAAGAAACCGAGCATCGTCGAGAAGATCAGCTGCGAATAATCGTAGATGGAAATACGGCTCGCCGGGGAATAGCGGTATGCCGCCGTGATCGCAAACTGTCCGCCCGCCGCCGCGCAGCCCGCCAAAAGCAGGATCCCCGCCTGCTGCCAGGTCATCGGATGATAGCCAAAAACCAGCCACGGCAGCACAACCACACAGGAAAATACCGAGAAAAACAGCACGATTACCGGTCCCTTTTCTCCTGCCTCTCCCAGTTTCCGCACCATCGTGTACGCCGCGCCAGCACAGATTCCGCCGAAAAAGCCTAACAGTGACGGCACAAGTGCCAGATTGGAGAATGTCGGCTTTACCACAAATATACTGCCGAGAAACGCACCGAAAATCAGCGAAAACTGAATCGGCATAACCTTTTCCTTTAAGATCAGCCAACTGAACAGCACTGTAAAAAACGGTGACATTTTATTTAGAATCGATGCGTCCGCCAGCACCAGATGATCCACCGCATAAAAGTTACACAGGACTCCCAGCGTACCGAAAATTGACCGCATCAGAAAATACGGCAGATTTTCCCTGCGGATACGAAACGGCTCTCCCGCCCGCAAAAGCAAAACAACCGCTGCCAGCGCCGCCACCAGATTGCGGAAAAAGCTCTTCTGCATCGATGGCAGATCGCCCGCCAAATGTACAAACATGCTCATCAGCGCAAAGCAGAACGCAGACAGCACCAGGCAGGCAATTCCCCGATACTCCTGCTTCCGGCTGTCCGGATGATTTTCTACCATGTTTTCCTTCCCCTTTCCATCTTCCTACCTTCCAGTATACGCACATCCCACATTTTTGTCTATTCTTGACACAAATTTGTTTCCATACTAAAATAGAGAAACCATTAACAACACTATCATTTGTAAGGAGCCTGTTATTTTGCTGAAATTATTCCATTCCCTCGATTTAAAACTAAAATCCTGCCTGATTGCACTGTTTGGAAGTGCATTTCTGGCATTTGGCCTGTACCATGTCCATTCCTTTTCCGGTGTCACCGAGGGCGGTGTCTTAGGAATGACGCTTCTGCTTGATCACTGGTTCCATATCTCCCCATCCGTGTCCGGCTTCATCATGAACCTCGCCTGCTACGCGATGGGATGGAAACTTCTGGGGCGGCAGTTCATCGCCTACTCCATTCTTTCCAGCGCCAGCTTCTCCCTGTCTTACCGGATCTGTGAGCAGTTTCCGCCCCTGTGGCCGCAGCTTGCCGATATGCCGCTTGCCGCATCCCTGCTCGGCGCGGTCTTCGTCGGCGTCGGTGCCGGGCTCTGCGTGCGGATCGGCGGTGCCCCGGGCGGGGACGATGCGCTTGCGATGAGCCTTTCCCACGTGACGCACATCAAAATCCAGTGGATCTACCTCCTGTCCGATTTTGCTGTACTGGTGCTTTCACTGAGCTACATTCCGTTAAACCGCATGGTATATTCCATCCTCACGGTACTCCTGTCCGGACAGATCATCGGGTTTGTGCAGACCGCGGGAACACATCCAGTGGAAAATATGGAAACTTGATCGTTTTCATACGGTTCTCCCGGTTTCAAACGTGCCTACCCGTGAACAGTAATGAATTTTCTATATTTTTTGATTTTTTTTAAAAAAACGCTTGCCAAATCAACCGACCTATGATATTATATAACTCGTTGAAGCGATGCTTCAGAAATGCGCGAGTGGCTCAGTTGGTGGAGCGCGACCTTGCCAAGGTCGAGGCCGCGGGTTCGAGTCCCGTCTCGCGCTCTTTTTATTTTATAGCGGAAACCTTTTCATTTTCATGAGGGTTTCCGCTATTTTCGTTACTGGTCACAGTTACACTTTTTCTTTTCAAGGGAGTATTTTACCATGATACAAAAAGTAAGTTCTTTTCTCAAAAAGGATACCGTTTTAACCATCGCCCTGGCTCTGGCTGTCCTTTCCATGTTTATCATACCACCGTCCGCCGGATACCTGAAATATCTGGATCTGCACACACTGATCCTGCTCTTTGGCCTGATGACAGCAACCACAGGCCTCCAAAACATCGGTTCCTTTCGACAGCTCGGGGAATTACTGCTGCTTCGAATCCATTCACTCAGGCAGCTGGAACAGCTTCTGATTCTTCTGTGTTTCTTTTCCAGCATGCTGATCACCAACGATGTGGCCTTAATTACCTTCGTTCCATTTGCTCTGGAACTACTGCGGATGGTAAACCGCAAAGACCGGATCGTTCCGGTTGTCGTCTGCCAGACACTGGCAGCCAATCTCGGCAGCATGACAACTCCGGTGGGGAATCCCCAGAACCTGTATCTGTATTCCCACTTTGAGCTTTCACTTGATACATTTATCCGGAGCATCGGTCCATTTTCGCTGCTTTCATTGGTTTTGCTGCTGCTCGTCACAATGTTTACACCAAGGGAGACTATCTCACTAGATACAGCCGGTAGAGATACAACCTCCGATGAGACCTTTCCTAAACGCTGCCTTTTCTGCTGTCTGGGAATGTTTTTCCTGTGCCTTTGCACCGTAGCCGGTCTTCTGCCGCTTCCAATCCTGTTTATCTGCATTCTGGCGATTGGCTGTCTGGCAGACCCGAAGATCTTCTGTCAGGTGGATTACTCTCTCATCCTGACTTTTATCGGATTCTTCATCTTCATCGGGAATCTGAAACACATTCCTGCGGTAAGCTCCCTGCTTTCCAGTATGATCACGGGACACGAAGTGATAGTCTCCGTTCTGGCCAGCCAGGTAATCAGCAACGTTCCGGCCGCCATCCTGTTGTCCGGATTTACCGAAAAAGGAGTTTCCCTTCTGATCGGAACTAACCTCGGCGGTCTCGGCACCCTGATCGCATCCATGGCGAGTCTTATTTCTTACAAATATATCGTCCGCTCCTGCCCAGAGAAAAAAGGAATCTACTTCCGCTGGTTCACGATTGCAAATGCGGGATTTCTAGCAGTCCTGATGGCGGTATATTTTCTGGTTTTTTATAGCATCTGATAAAAAAGAATGTGCCTTGGCACATCCGGGCGTCTCGCGCGGTCGCTTGCGACATGTTCCTGCTTCGCGCGAGTGCACATCCTCGCGGAGCGTTTTTTGTTTCATAGGACGTAATTTCCTATGAAACAAGAAAGCCCCCAGAGCGGCAACTCTGGGGGCTTTCTTAATTTTAAACAACAAAAAAGCGGGTGATGGGAATCGAACCCACGTATCCAGCTTGGAAGGCTGGTGTTCTACCATTGAACTACACCCGCATGATAAATTATGAAATTGTAATGCCCAGAACCGGAATCGAACCAGTGACACGAGGATTTTCAGTCCTCTGCTCTACCAACTGAGCTATCTGGGCATCCTGAGGAATCCTGTGATTCTCATGTTCGCTCTTGTTCAGCGACATGAGTTATTATACTAGAGAGTCTTTTAAATGTCAACTATTTTTTTCTACTTTTCTAAATTTTTTCAAAAACTTTTTCAACTTGCTGTTCCTGCCGCACAGCCAGCGTCCACATCTTCATCTCCAAATTTTCCGTAAACAATGGAAAAACCGACTCTTTTTCATTTTCCTGCATCTTTTTGATTTTGATGGTTGACAAATCCTTTTGGGTGTGTTTATAATGCATGTAACGAAGAACACAGATAAACCGATGAGGAAGAGGAGTATCTGACCTATGTATCGCCACAGAGAGTTCCGGATGGTGGAAACGGAACGCCTTACCGTCAGTGAATGGACTTCCGAGGGCAGCCTTGAACGATTGTTTCAGTAGGGGCTGACGGGACCCCACCCGTTATCCATCGGGGCACGTATGATGGTACGTGTAAGCGAGTGGACATTTTCACAAATGTCAATTTGGGTGGTATCGCAGAAGTTTACGCTTTTGTCCCATGTATGGGGACAGAGGCGTTTTTTAGTTTCTGGAAACATTCTCAGTAAAATCTTTCATCACGGCGCGCGGCGCCAAACCAAAGAGAATCTTCTTTCCAGACACATTCTTTACTCTGCTCCGGCAAGGCAGACTGATACATCTGCCATCCAAAACAAATATCAAAATAAGAATAAAGAATGGAGAAAATGACTATGAAAAAGAATCTGAAAAAATTATTTGCACTTGGATGCACCGCAGCCCTGACACTGACAACCGCAGGATGCTCTTCCAGCACATCCAGCAACGCTTCCGAAGCAGACACCACCGCTGAAACCTCTCAGGAAGCTTCCGCGGACAAAGAAATTTATAATGTAGCGATTGTCAAACAGCTCGACCACGCTTCCCTTGATGAGATTGCAAATGCAGTCGAGGCAGAGTTAGATAAAATCGCCGAGGATAACAATGTAACCATTCACTACGAGCTGTACTCCGGCCAGAATGACCAGACAACCTTAAAGCAGATTGGTGATCAGGCGGTTGCTGACGGTGTTGACGCCATCATCCCGATTGCGACCCTGGCTGCACAGGTAGCGACCGTATCCGCACAGCAGACCCAGACACCGGTTGTCTACGCCGCTGTTTCCGATCCGGAAGCCGCTGAGCTGACCGGCATCGACTATGTAACCGGTACCAGCGATGCGCTGAACACCGAGAAAATCATGGATATGATTTTTGCCGCAAACCCAGATGTTAAAAATGTGGGGCTTTTATATTCCTTATCCGAGGCAAACTCAACCAAACCGATCGCGGATGCAAAGGCATACTTAGACGAAAAAGGCATCTCCTACACCGAGCAGACTGCAAATACCAACGACGAAGTAATTACCGCTGCCTCCTCCCTGGTTGCTGACAAAGTAGACGCTGTCTTCACTCCTACCGACAATGTCATCATGGCAGCTGAGCTGGCTATCTTCAAGGATCTGGCCGATGCAGGCATCCCGCACTATGCCGGCGCTGATTCCTTCGTCCGCAATGGCGCATTTGCCACCTGCGGCGTCAACTACACGGCTCTTGGTACACAGACCGCTGACCTTGCTTATCAGGCAATCACCGAAGGCATGGACGGCATGGAAGACTACTACACCGCAGAAGGCGGCATCGTAACCGTAAATACCGAGACTGCAAAAGCCCTGAATATCGACACAGCTGTATTCAAAGATTTTGGCGATGTTGTAGAGGTTAGGACCACCGAGGACTAATACACCCTCATCCGGCAGCACTTTGATTTTCATTTGACTGACTTTCATGTACTCTCAGAGCCGTAAGACAGACCAGACGCCAGCCGCATCCCCCGCTTACCACGCGGCTGGCGCATCTGCCTCATGAACGCCCTGGGAGTACCGATCATTCTACGGAGGTAATTTCCCATGCTTCATATTTTACAAACCGCTCTGGAACTGGGATTTCTGTATGCGCTGGTGCCGATGGCGCTGTTCTTGAGTTTCCGCATACTGGACATCGCGGATATGACGACGGACGGCTGTTTCGTCCTCGGCACGGCGGTATCCGTCACAATGGCTGCGGCAGGGCATCCATTTCTCGCGGTTCCGGCTGCCATGCTTGCAGGCATCTGCGCCGGATTTGTCACCGCATTTCAGCAGACCCGTCTCGGCGTGCCGTCCATTCTCGCCGGTATCATCACCAATATGGGACTCTACACCATCAATCTGATGGTAATGGGCTGGAGTGCCAATGTGAGTCTTTTAAAGACAGAGACCATCTTTTCCCTGCTTCAGAAAACCGGTATCGGGGGTGACTGGTATGAAGCACTTCTGGCAATCTGCGTAACTGTGCTTGCGGGCGCACTGCTCGTCTATTTTCTCGGTACCCGTCTGGGACTCTCCATCCGGGCAACCGGCAACAACATTGACATGGTGCGCGCCTCCTCGATCAACCCGACATTTACCATTACAGTCGGCTTATGCATCGCCAATGCGCTGACCGCACTCTCCGGCGCAATGGTCGGTCAGTACCAGAATACCGCCGACATCAACGGCGGCACGGGTATCGTCGTGATCGGTCTTGCCTGCCTGATCATCGGTGAAACCGTCCTCGGACGCCGCGGCGTAGCAAGAGGTGTCATCGCCACCGTCATCGGTTCGATTATTTACCGTTTTATCTACGCTATCGTCCTGTATACAAAAATCATGCCTGTACAGGGGCTGAAACTGGTCACCGCTGTGATCGTAGCGCTGGCAATCGCATTTCCGACGATCCGGAAATGGGCGGCATTCCAGACACGTAAAAATGCAGCGGCACGCCGGAAGGGAGGACACGGAGCATGTTAAATATTCAGTCGATATCAAAAACCTTTAATCCGGGAACTGTCAACGCCAAACAGGCGCTCTCCGGGCTGTCCCTGCATCTGGATCACGGCGATTTCGTGACAATCATCGGTTCCAACGGCGCCGGAAAATCGACCCTGTTCAATGCGATTGCCGGCAGCTTCTACGTCGATGACGGCTTTATCGAGCTGGACGGCGAGGACATCACCTATATGCCGGAGCACAAGCGCAGCCTGATGGTCGGCCGCCTCTTCCAGGACCCGTTAAAGGGAACGGCGCCGGGCATGACGATCGAAGAAAATCTTGCCCTCGCCTATCTGCGGACCGCAAAGGGGAAATCGCCATTTTCCCGCATTTCCAAGAAAGATAAGGATGCGTTCCGCGAACGCCTCTCCCTCTTAAATATGGGGCTTGAAGACCGGATGACCCAGCCGGTCGGACTTCTCTCCGGCGGTCAGCGCCAGGCGCTCACCCTGCTCATGGCAACCCTCATCACGCCGAAGCTTCTGCTGCTCGATGAGCACACTGCCGCCCTCGATCCGGGAACAGCTGAAAAAGTACTGGAGCTGACGAAAAATATCGTTGCTGAGGAGAAAATCACCTGCCTGATGATCACCCACAATATGAACCAGGCTCTGGAGCTCGGAAACCGCACGCTCATGATGGCAAACGGAAATATCGTGCTCGACGTCGGCGGCGCAGAGCGCGCTTCCATGACTGTCGAGGATCTGATCGCCCGCTTCAAGACCGGCGCAGGCCACGCGCTGGATAATGACCGGATTTTATTGTCGGAATAATTTTAAAAAAGCAAAAAATTCAAAAAGTCCCATCCTTTCAGATTTGAATCTGCATAAGGATGGGACTTTTTTATATTTCTCTTATCCAATTTCTATTTCCCAAGCACATCCGAAAGCGCTGCAAACTGCGCCAGCGTCAGCGTCTCGCCGCGCACGGACGGGGAAAGTCCCAGCGACTCGATTGCGGCTGCGATCTCTTCCTTGCTAAAGGAGAGATCCTGCGCGTTGGAAAGCCCGTTCTGCAGGGTTTTCCGGCGCTGGTTGAAGGACGCGCGGATGAGACGGAACATTAAATCTTTATCCTTTACCTCCACCGGCGGCTTCGCATGGCGGGTCAGACGGATGACCGCTGAGCCGACATTCGGACGCGGAATGAAACAGTTCGGCGGCACATTTGCCACGATGTATGGCTCGGCATAATACTGAACCGCCAGCGACAGCGCGCCGTAATCCTTCGAGCCCGGACCAACCTGCATCCGGTCTGCGACCTCTTTCTGCACCATAACCGTAATATTGTCGATCGGCGCGCCGCTCTCAAACAGCCCCATGATGATCGGGGTCGTGATATAGTACGGCAGGTTCGCCACGACCTTAACCGGACGTCCGCCGCCTTTTTCTTCCGCCATTTTTTTTATGTCAATCTTTAAAATATCTTCATTGATAACAGTTACATTTTCGCAGTCCTGAAGCGTATCTTTTAAGATCGGAATCAGATTTGTGTCGATCTCCACGGCGATGACCTGTCCTGCCGCCTGTGAAAGGCGCTGTGTCATCGTACCGATGCCAGGACCGACTTCCAGGACGGTGTCCTCCTTGGTCATGCCCGCCGCTGAGATAATCTTGTCCAGCACGTGCGTATCAATCAGAAAATTCTGACCGAATTTTTTCTGGAAGGCAAAATTGTATTTCTGTATTACTTCGATTGTATTCTTCGGGTTTCCAAGATCCATTCCGAAAATCCTTTCCCGGAGTCCGGAACCTGACCGAGACACCACCCAGCCAGATTCCTCCTCTCTTCTTTACATTAACCGGTACAGCCTCCGCGCATTCTCTTCAGTCGCACGGACGATCTCTTCCGGTGTACATTTCTTGATTTCTGCCAGCTTTTCCGCCACATATGGCAGGTTCAGTGAGGAGTTGCGTTTGCCGCGGTTGGGAACCGGAGCGAGGTAGGGGCAGTCGGTTTCGAGTACCAGACGGTCGAGCGGCGCCATCTCGGCTACTTCCAGAAGCTTTTTCGCGTTCTTGAAGGTCAGTACACCACCGATGCCTAAGTAAAAGCCCATCTTTAAATACTCTGCCGCCATCTCTTTTCCATAGGAGAAGCAATGAATCACGCCGCCTATCTCCTCGGAGTGCTCTTCCTTCATGATATCGAGCGTATCCTTCGCCGCGTCGCGGCTGTGGATGATGACTGGAAGTTTTAATTCCCGCGCCAGATTTAATTGGCGGTAGAACCATTTTTTCTGTGTCTCATGATCCGGCTCTTCCCAGTAATAATCCAGACCAATCTCTCCGATTGCAACGATCTTATCCGACTGTGCCAATACACGGAGTTCGGCAAATTTTTCCTCGTCAAGCTCTGCCGTGCTGCTGGGATGAACACCGGCCGCGCCGTAGATAAAGGGATATCTCTTCGTCAGTTCAATGGTGGTCTTTGTGCTCTCCATATCGGCACCCACATTGACAACCGTTCCGATCCCGCCTGCTGCCAGACCGGAAAGCAGCGCCTCCCGGTCCTCATCAAATGCCTCATCATCATAATGGGCGTGTGTGTCAAATATCATATAACTTATATTTCTCCATTTCCATTCAAGAATGTCTCAATATTCTTGCTGCAAGATGGGAGTCATCTCACATCTGATATTAGCAGATTTCTGCGCCCGCCGGCATATCCTTCTCGGTGGTCATCAGAGACAGCTTGCCTTCTGCATCCTCTGCACAGAGAATCATGCCCTCAGACAGGATACCTGCCAGCTTCGCCGGTTTCAGGTTTGTCACAACCATAACTCTCTTACCTACCATCTCCTCCGGAGAATAAGAATGTTTGATTCCGCTGACAATCTGACGTACCTGGCTTCCGACCTGAACCTGGGAGCAGAGAAGCTTCTTGGACTTCGGAACAGCCTCGCAGGAGAGGATCACGCCAACCTGGAACTGCAGTTTTGCAAAATCATCGTAGGTAATCTCTGCTTTCGGCTCGATATCGATGCCCTCGGCTTTCTCGTCCTCTTCCTTCTCCGGCTCTGCCTTTGCAGCAACTGCCTTCTTCTGCTCTTCCTGGATAACTTTGACTTTCTTCATCACATCGTCGAGTTTCAGGCGGGCAAAGAGAACCTCCGGCTCCTCAGTCACCTTATTTCCGGACGGATAACGGCCAAATTCATCCATCTGTGGCAGTTCACGTTTTACGGTATTTAATTCTTTTAAGATCTTCTCAGAGGTCTCCGGCATGAAGGATTCAAGCAGGGACGCACCGATCGTGATAGACTCAACCAGGTTGTAGAGAACAGTCGCAAGACGATCCTGCTTGTCCTCTTCCTTTGCCAGAATCCACGGGGTTGTCTCGTCAATGTATTTGTTGCTGCGGCGGAAAATATTGAAGATCTCGGTGATCGCATCGGCAACGCGCAGCTTATCCATCTTCTCATCAACCTTGCGGACTGCTTCCAGCACTACCTTCTTCAGATCCTCGTCCACCGGCTCCGTCACGCCCTTGTCGGCTACCACGCCGCCAAAGTACTGGTTCGTCATCGATACCGTTCTCTTTACGAGGTTGCCGAGGATATTTGCCAGATCCGAGTTCAGTCTCTCTACCATCAGCTCCCAGGTAATAACGCCGTCGTTCTCAAACGGCATCTCATGCAGAACGAAGTAGCGGACTGCATCCACGCCAAAGAAATCAACCAGTGTATCGGCGTAAATCACATTTCCCTTGGATTTACTCATCTTGCCGTCGCCCTGTAACAGCCACGGATGACCAAATACCTGCTTTGGAAGCGGCAGGTCGAGTGCCATCAAAAAGATCGGCCAGTAAATGGTATGGAAACGGATAATATCCTTACCAATCAGATGCAGGTCTGCCGGCCAGTATTTCTTGAACAGCTCGCCGCTCTCGCCGTCGCAGTCATATCCAAGACCGGTGATATAGTTGGTCAGTGCATCCAGCCATACATATACAACGTGCTTCGGGTCGAAATCAACCGGAATCCCCCATTTAAAGGAAGTACGGGAAACACACAGATCCTGCAGGCCCGGAAGCAGGAAGTTGTTCATCATCTCATTTTTACGGGAAACCGGCTGGATGAACTCCGGGTGCTCATTGATATAATCGATAAGTCTCTGCGCATATTTGCTCATACGGAAGAAATATGCCTCTTCCTTCGCCGGCTGTACCGGGCGTCCGCAGTCCGGGCATTTGCCGTCTACGACCTGAGACTGGGTCCAGAAGGACTCGCACGGGGTACAGTAAAGTCCCTCGTAGCAGCTCTTGTAAATATCGCCCTGATCATAGAGCTTCTTGAAAATCTTCTTTACCTGCGCCTCATGATCCTCGTCGGTGGTGCGGATAAATTTGTCGTAGGATGTATTCATCAGATCCCAGATCGTCTTGATCTCACCCGCCACGTTATCGACAAACTGCTTCGGCGTGATGCCAGCCTCATCTGCCTTTAACTCGATCTTCTGACCATGCTCATCGGTGCCCGTCTGGAAACGCACATCGTAGCCCTGCGCTCTCTTGTAGCGCGCAATGCTGTCCGCCAGCACGATCTCATAGGTATTTCCGATATGCGGTTTGCCCGATGTATAGGCAATCGCAGTTGTTATATAGTAAGGTTTCTTACAGTTCTGACACATTTATCATGCCCTCCTTATTAAAATTGCGCTTTAAATTGTGTTCTTCACAAAAAAAGCCTCTAACCGCCCATGGTTTTCCATCTGCGATTAAAGGCAAGCCACCTTCTTTTCTCTGCCTTTTCTTCATATATAAATATATAGATTAAGTCTATCTGTTTTGCATCCCTTTGTCAAGTATGGTATACTTGCAGACATATATATTTGTTTTGGAGGTATTATATTATGCAGAAACGCTTTTCCTTCCCGCCCCTGCCGCGCACAGCGCTCGCGATCGCTGCAGCTGCTGCCCTGGCGCTCTCCGGATGCGCTGGTTCTTCCGGCTCAGGAACCCCCGCCGAATCCTACGCCGCTTCCGGGCAGACTGGTTCTCCTTCCAATGCATCGTCCGATGCTGCCAGCGAACAGGCGCGTTTTGATGCGTTTCTGGCACACCAGTTTCAAGAAAGCGTGCAGGACGATCCGCTCTCCCTTCATTTTCTTGTCCGGAATCCGGAAAATTACGGTATCACCGAACCGGAGATGAAATTTCCAGAATATTCCCTGGAACAGCTTCAAAAGGATTCCGAGGAAAACGCGGCCGTTCTTGAGGAACTTTCTTCCTTCGATACCTCTCTCTTGACCTCCGACCAGCTCTTCACCTACCGGATGATGAAGGACACACTGGAGACGGAAGCCGGCTCGAAGGGACTGGAACTCTACAATCAGCCGTTAAGCGCCCTGATCGGCACGCAGGCGGAACTTCCGACCTTATTAGCCGAATACACATTTTACAACCGTGCCGACATCGACCATTACCTGGCACTGCTTTCGCAGATCGACACATATTACAAGCAGCTCGCAGCGTATGAACAGGCGCAGGCAGACGCCGGTCTCGCACCGTCCGACGACACCATCGACCGGATTTTAAAATCCTGTAAAAGCTACCTCATCCGCCCGGAAAACAGCCTGCTGACGGAAACATTTGCCTCCCGCTTAAATGCGGTTGAGGGCTTAAGCAATGCAGAAAAGGCGTCCTACAAAGCAAAACATCTGACCATTTTAAAGGAACACTTTATCCCGGCATATACAAACCTCTCTAAAGCACTGGAATCGCTCAAGGGCTCCCATCCGGAGGCAGGAGGACTTAGCACCTACGAACACGGCAGGGAGTATTATGCCTATCTTGCGGCGGCGCTGACCGGCACAGACTCCTCGGTCGATGCGCTCAAAACGCGGATTGAGAAGCAGATGCAGGCAGATTTATCCGAAATCCGCGTCCGCTTAAAGGAACATCCGGAACTCGTCCGGCAGATGACCGACTCTGCCATCACACTCTCCGATCCGGATGAGATCCTTCAGAATTTACAGACGCAGATTCAGGATGATTTCCCGGCGCTTACAGATACCTCCTACACGCTCAAATACGTCCCGGAAGCGCTGGAATCCTCCCTGTCCCCGGCATTTTTCCTCGTACCGCCGATCGATTCCGACGGTTCCAACACCATTTACATCAACGAAAAAGCAAGCACTGAGCAGAACCTCTACACCATGCTGGCGCACGAGGGCTATCCGGGGCATCTCTACCAGTCGGCTTATTTCAATGACCGGGAGCCGGTTCCGGTACGGCGGCTTCTTGCCTGCAGTGGCTACAACGAAGGCTGGGGACTCTACAGCGAACTGTACGCCTACTCCTTCGACAACGGACTGCCGGAAGCGGTCAAACCGCTGATGCGCTGCAGCGAAGCCAGCAGCTACGGGCTGTACGCGCTTCTCGACATCTGCATCCACTATGATGGCTGGGATCTCGCCACAACCACCAGTTATCTGGAAAATTCCTACGGATTTACGGATCCGGAATCCGCGCGCGAGATATACCTGGCAATCATTGATAATCCGGGCAATTACCTGAAATACTATACCGGCTATCTGGAAATCCTGACCATGCGCCAGGAAGCCGAGGAGGTACTTGGAAACAAATTCAACGCCAAGAGCTTCCACCAGTTCATCCTGAACATGGACGGCGCTTCCTTCCGGGTCATCAAACCGTATTTTCAAACATGGCTGATGACGGAGAAATTGCACATATAATGGAAAAAGAGCGGTATCTCCCTGTATGCATCCGCAGACTTCAGGGATCCCGCTCTTTTCGCATTTTCATGCTTTAGTTTACTTTCTTGTAATTCTTCTCAAAGCTCATCGGACCGTCGCCGATCTTCTCGCCTGCTACGCTCAACTCCAGCGTCTTTGCCTCGTAGTTCTGGATAAATGTATTGGCAATGGCCATGACAACCAGCTTGTCAGAGGACTCCTTTAAGGAGGAGAGATCCAGCGTCAGGGCGCCGTCCTTCTGCTCAAATTTATCCACGGTGATTCCCTCTTCAATGACGCCCACCTCTGCCATCTTATCAAGCAGTTCCTGTGCATCCAGCTCATCGCCGTCAATGCCATCCATATTCTGTTTTAAGCCGCTCTTATCAGATTTTACAGAATATACGCAAACGGTTACCGTCGGATCTGCATCCGTTACCACCATGCTTTCTTTCTCAGCCACGCCGTCTACAGTCTCCTGCTGCGCCGCACCTGCCGGGGCAGTTCCATGTTCGCTGGTTTCTCCTGTATTTCTTGCCGTCGGCGCACATGCGCCCAGAACAGCTGCCATCATAAGACCAGCTGCCATTACCATAAATTTCTTCATAATGTACCTCCTTGTATTCTCCTCGCAGCAGTTGCTTCACGGTTTTCGCAACCGTTTTTGTCTTTCACACCTGTTTCCATCCAGTGCAGACTACATCCATTCTTTTTACCGCTGCCCATCCTTACTCCTAAACCACTGATTCAGCTTCATCAGCGCCTTTACCAACGTCTGCATCTCATCTTCCGACAGATCGCTTGTCAGGCTCTCGATCATCTCCCGGTGGAACCGGGCGTGATGCCCATACGCTTTTCTGCCCCGCTCTGAAAGAGAAATATATACGACCCGCCGATCCTCGAGTCCCCGGCTTCGTTCCACATAGCCTTTTTTGACCAGGCTGTTCATGGCAATCGTGAGCGTTCCCACCGTAACGGACAGTTCTCTGGCAATCGATGACATATTTTTCGGTTCACCAATCCCGATCGCTTCGATCACATGCATATCGTTATTCGTGATGTCTTTAAACTCCGGCGTAATGATTACCTTCTGTTCTATGTCCATCACATCGCGGAACAGCGTCACCAGAAGCTCATTCAGCGTCTCATAATTTCCCACAGTTTTCCCTCTCATCCTTGGTTTCAGCGCGCAAAACGGCAATTTACCCTACCGATTATACAATATTCTGTGCGGCAAGACAACTAGCAAATTTCTTACATCTTCTCTTATACCATAGCACTTGTTACTGTTCACGCACACGTGCCCAGTAACGGAATTTGCCGTGGCTTCGCATTTAAATACGGCAAATTCCTGCTACCACCACGTTTTCTTACGGCACTTTCGGTTCCAAAAGTGCCTACCCGTGAACAGTTACCATGGCACTACATAAGATACTCGCCACAAGCCCCGCGAACGTTGCAATCAGCGCCCCCGCAAGCGTCCATCGCGTCTTTGAGATCCGCACGGTCAGATAGTAGACACTCATCGTATAAAAAACCGTCTCCGTGCAGCTCTCAAGAACCGACACCATCATGCCGAGCCGCGAATCGGGTCCATACGTTTTAAAAATATCTAAGAGTAGCCCCGTCGCCGCCGAACTGGACACCAGACGCACCAGAAGCAGCGGAACCACCTGTGCCGGTATATGCAGAAATGCCGCCGGTCCCGCCAGCACCCCGGAGAGGAAATCGAGAAAACCGGAGGTCCGAAGCACGCCGACCGCCGCCATCAGTCCCACCAGCGTCGGCAGGATTCCAGCCACCGTTTTAAGCCCCGCAAGCGCCCCTTCGATAAAATCATCAAAAACCGGGCGTTTCTGAAGCACCGCAAACCCAACGATATAAAACAAAACAACCGGAACCAGGTATTCAGAGAGGTAATTGATGCAGCGCATTCGACGGCTCCCGTGTCTATACTTGTTTTATATGTATGGTTTGAATCCGCGTTCTATGATAACGGATCTGTTTCCAGAGCCCCTTATTTTAACAAGGGCATTATAGGGGATAAATTTGTTTTTTGTGTGAAATTTTCCCCCTACATGACGCCAAATTGCGTTTTCTATTTCCAGCCATCCTTTTTTATTGATTTATATTGCTTTCTCCTGCACATCACGCGGCACACCGCCACTCCCGCCAGCGTGCTGATACAGGTCGCCAGGAACGCCGGACCGGCCACTGCCAGCGGATGCGCCGATCCGTACTGGCTCCGGTAGGCGATCATATTGATAGGAATGAGCTGCAGCGATGAAATATTTACGACCAGAAACGTACACATTTCATCGCTCGCCGTTCCCTGTGTGACCGCCGCCGGATCCCCCTCCGCTCTCCGTTCCTCCTCCAGTTCTTCCAGCTCCTTCATCGCCGTAAGCCCCGCCGGGGTCGCCGCCCAGCCAAGCCCCAGCATATTGGCAATCATATTGGCGGCCATCGAAGAAAGCGCCGGATGACCCGCTGGAATGCGTGGAAAGAGGAAATGAAGCACCGGCCGCATCCCCGCCGACAACTGCTCAATCAGCCCCGCCCGCCGTCCGATCTCCAAAATTCCCGTCCAGAACGCCATCACCCCCAGCATCGTGATTCCCAGCGAGACTGCATCCCCCGCCGCTGCAAGCATTCCCTCCGTCACCGCCCCCAGCGTCCCATGCACCGCCGCCCAGCCAAGCCCCGTAAGCATCATAAACGCCCAGAGTGCATTTAACATGCATCTACCTCCCTGCTGTCATATGGTACGCTCAGAACATTTTATACTCAGACAAGTATAAAAAGACGCCAAATATACACCATCATAAATAGATACAATTATATCGTTTCTTTTCGTCCATTCCGCTTGCATTTCAGAATTTGGATCTTTAAAATAAGAACTATCATCTCCTTCACATGACAGACATTCTTTGAAAAAGGCCATTTTATATGGATTCTCCTGCCAAAAACCGTGAAGACATTGAAATATGATTTAATATTATGAAAACGAGGTATTCAGAATGAAACAATCCGCAGATTTAAAGCGTCTCCTCACCTCCATCGATCACAAAAGCTATCCGGCTTACAAGGACGTGCGCGGCGCTTATGATTTTAATACGTATATTTTATCCATCGACCATGTACAGGGTGACCCGTTTGCGTCCCCTTCCAAGGTCAGTATCCAGGTCCGCCACGCGAAAGCCGGATTTCCGGCAGAGCTCTTTGATACGCCGTGGAAAAAAACAGCGCTTGAAGATTACCTGCTCCGCTGTTTTTCCCGTGAAATCGGTCGTCTTTCTTTCAAGGCAAAAGGTTCTGGAAAAAGTGGTCTGATCGCCACCAGCCGCCCCGGTCAGGAGATCCTCTCCCGGACCGCCTGCGAGATCGGGAGAAATGAGATTACAGCCCGTTTTGAGGTTGGTTTCCCGGCATTCGGGCGCACCATCAACTCCGGTGAACTGATCCGGATTTTCTTTGATTTTCTTCCAGGCTGTGTCGAAAACGTCTTTTTCTACCGCCGCCAGAACACCGCTGAAATCAAAAAACGCATTACGCTGGCAGACGATCAGCATTTTATCCGCAATGAGCTGAAACGCTTAGACCTCATCTCCTTCGTCGCAGACGGCTCAATCCTGCCGCGTGAAACCGGCGTCTCCGACCGTCCGATGAAGGGCAGTGTGGCGTTCCATTCCCCGGATTCCTTAAGAATCACTCTGAATCTTCCGGGACACGGTCCGATCTCCGGCATGGCAATCCACCGCGGCATCACCCTGATCGTGGGCGGCGGCTACCACGGCAAATCCACACTGCTAAAAGCGCTGGAATCCGGCGTCTACAACCATATTCCAGGGGATGGACGTGAATATGTCATCACCGATGAAACCGCAGTCAAGCTGCGCGCCGAGGATGGACGCAGCATCAACCACGTTGATATTTCCCTCTTTATCCGGGATCTGCCGAACAAAAAAGACACCACCTGCTTTTCCACCGCCGATGCCAGCGGCAGTACCTCCCAGGCGGCAGCCGTGATCGAAAGCATTGAAGCAGGAACCCGCGCTTTCCTGATCGACGAGGACACCTCCGCTACCAACTTCATGCTGCGGGACGACCTGATGCAGCGCATCGTCAGCCGCGATAAAGAGCCGATCACCCCGTTCATCGAACGCGCCCGCGATCTCTACAAGCAGGCAGGCATCTCCACCGTCCTCGTAGCTGGAAGCTCCGGCGCCTACTTCTTCATCGCAGACACTATTATCCAGATGGATGCATACCGCCCGTTTGATATCACGGAGATGGTAAAAAATGCCTGCGAACAGGAGGCTTCCAAACCCGCCATCCAGGCACCTAGGTTCAAGCTCCCGACGGCTGGACGGAAGCTGGCGGCTGACGGAACAGGACGGGCTGTGGGCGCGATGGCGCTGAATTTTGGCGACAGCCGCGCAGAAGCAGGCGGTGAATCTCAGGAAGAGGGCGAAAACAGCGGTCGTTCCGGACGGTTTGGCAATCGCGGCGGCAGCGCCTCCGATGCAGGACGCTTTGAACGCGGTCGCGGAGGACGCCGCGAAGCTGACCGAAATTCCGACCGGAACACGCGTATCAAAGTCCGTGTCCACGACAAACACTCTTTCCAGGTTGCCAAAGAGCCGGTCGATCTGCGCTTCGTCGAACAGCTTGCCGACAGCGAGCAGACCGCCGCACTCGCCCAGATGGTGCGCTACTGCCTGGAAAAAGGGCTTCTGGAGCGCTGCACCGTACAGGAAACGGTTGCCACACTCTTAAAAGCCTATGAAGCAGACGGGCTCTCTGTGTTCAGCGATGCTTCATATGCGGTCATGGGACTGGCAATGCCGCGCGTGCAGGAAATTTATGCTTGTTTGAATCGTTTTAGGGGATGATTTTTAAGATAAATATAAAAAGAGGGCTGCATTTTGCAAACCCTCTTTTTATATTTTTGCATCTTATATCAAACTATTTGCAAGTTTCATCTTGGCTTATCCCTGAACTCTGCCAAAATCTATGGTGCCAAGATCTATCCTACCCTTCGCACAGCGCCCGCATCACGCCCTCAACCGTCTCGATTTTCTCTGCTCTCCACGCGTTTCCGCCGCAGAAAATCAACGCATGATCTTCATCACCGCGGGCGGCATTGACGAGTGCCTGCGTGATGCAGTATGGGATCTTCGCCGGATCACAGTGTTCCAGACACTGGTAACAGTGTGTCACTGCCTGTCTTCCTTTTTCCAGTTCTTTTAAGAACGCATTCTTGATCGCACGTCCCGGCATGCCGACCGGACTTTTGACAATCACGATGTCCTCTTCCTTCGCATCCAGATATGCCTGCTTATATGCCATCGGTGCATCGCATTCCTCGGTTGTCACAAAACGGGTTGCCACCTGCACGCCGTCCGCGCCAAGCTCCATCTGGTGCATCACATCCGCATGGTCGTAGATGCCGCCAGCCGTCACAACCGGAATCGATTTGCCATATTTCTGCGCGTATTTTTTAACCAGCGCGATAATTCCCCGCACTTCCTCGTCATATTCCGCCTGATGGAATGTCTCGGCTGCGTGCGGCGTGTCTACCTCCAGCTCGGTCAGCTTCTCACGGTCAAATCCCAGATGTCCGCCCGCCAGCGGTCCCTCAACGACCACCAGATCCGGTGCGGTCTGGTACTTGCGGTCCCACATCCGGCAGATGACCGTCGCCGCCTTAACGGAGGAAACGATCGGCGCAATCTTCGTCGCCGTCCCTTTCACATACTCCGGCAGGGAAACAGGAAGTCCTGCGCCCGATATGATCAGGTCAGCGCCCGCCTTGACCGCCGTTTTAACGTACTCCGCATAGTTTTTCGTTGCCACCATGATATTAAAGCCCACGATGCCGCCCTTCGCGATCGCGCGCGCCTTCTGCAACTCTGAACCGATCGCGCGCAGGTTCGCCTCCTGCGGATGTTCGGCAAAATCCGGCTCCCGGAAACCGATCTGGGCAGTGGAAATAATGCCGATGCCGCCAGCCCCCGCCACGGCTCCTGCCAGCGAGGACAGGCTGATGCCAACCCCCATACCGCCCTGGATGATCGGAAGCTTCGCCGTCAGATCACCAATTTTCAGCGGTTTTAACTGTGATAAAATTGTACTCATACGATCTCCTATATTCACAAAGGGGACCGCCGCGCGGCAACCCCCTTTCAATATCTATTTTTAGATTTTTCTAAAGCGTTCATACCGCTGCTCCGCGATCTCATCCGGCGTCTTTTCCGCGCAGGACTGGAAGAACTCGCGCATATGGCGGTCGATGATGCGTCCGATCTCCTCGATGTTGTCATCGGTTGCCGGCTCATCCTCGCAGATAATGCGCTCGATCATGCCAAGCTCATACAGATCCTCTGCCGTCATCTTCATGACCTTCGCCGCCTCGCTGGCTCTCTTGGCATCTTTCCACAGAATCGAAGCAAAGCCCTCCGGAGAAAGGATCGAGTAGGTCGCATTCTCCATCATCCATACCTCGTTGGAAACCGCCAGTGCCAGTGCGCCGCCGCTGCCGCCCTGACCGGTGATAATCGCCAGAATCGGCACCTTCATATCCGACATCTCAAAGAGGTTGCGGGCAATCGCCTCGCCCTGACCTCTCTCCTCTGCCTCCATACCCGGAAATGCACCTGGCGTATCGACAAAGCAGATGATCGGACGGTTAAATTTCGCCGCCTGTTTCATCAGACGGAGCGCCTTTCTGTATCCTTCCGGAGACGGCATGCCGAAGTTGTGCTTCATGCTGTCTTTCGGGGATTTACCTCTCTCCTGTCCAATGACTGTGACCGGCATTCCATAGAAGGATGCCACACCGCCGATGACCGCCATATCATCGCCATAATACCGGTCGCCGTGGAACTCGGTAAAATCGTCAAACAGGATCCGGATATAATCGCTGGCGTTCAGACGTCCGGCGCTACGGGACTGGCGTACTGCCTCCCAGGCGTCTCTCTCTCGGCCTGCGATCTTATTTAAGGTCTTCTGGCGCATGATACCGGAGAACGGTGCTTTCCGGCTCTTTAACTTGCCTTCCTCCACAGAAGCTGCTTTTTCTGCCCTGGATGCAGATGCCGCTTCTGTGTGGTTCTCCGCCTCGTCGTTCCATTTCTCCCAGCCATGCTCCTGGCTGTGAAGCTTCAAAATCTGTCCCAGAACACGCTTCTGATCTTTTCTTTCCACGATCTGATCCACAAAACCGTGTGTCAGCTGGAACTCGGCTCTCTGGAAGCCCTCCGGGAGCTTCTGGCCGATCGTCTGCTCGATGACACGCGGACCCGCAAATCCAATCAGCGCTCCCGGCTCTGCCAGGATGATATCGCCCAGGGACGCAAAGCTTGCCGTTACGCCGCCGGTGGTCGGATCCGTCATAAAGCTTATGTAGAGAAGTCCCGCCTCGGAATGACGTTTTAAGGCTGCGGAAGTTTTCGCCATCTGCATCAGGGAGATCATGCCCTCCTGCATTCTCGCGCCGCCGGAGGCCGCGTAGATGATAACCGGAAGCCGTTCCTCGGTCGCACGCTCTACCGCACGGGCAATCTTCTCTCCCATGTTGTGACCCATGCTGCTCATCAGGAAACGGGAGTCGCAGACCGCAATCACAGTCTCATAACCGTGAATCTTTCCTTTACCAGTGACAACCGCCTCATTTAACTCGGTTTTCTCTCTGGCTGCCTCAACCTTGCCCTCATAGCCCGGAAATGCAAGCGGATTGACCACAGACATCTCCTTATCCCACTCTTCAAATGTGCCATCATCGATCAGCATCTCAATCCGGCGGTACGCATGCATCCGGAAATATCCGCCGCAGCGCGGGCACACATACAGGTTGTCCTTGACATCCTGCACCAGAATTGGTTTCTCACATTTATTACACTTACGCCATAAAGAACGCAGACTTTCCGGCGTCATCGCCGTCGGACGGCTCGGAATCTTCTCCGGTTTTTCCTGTGCTGCCTCTGCCGCCCTTTTATCTGCTTTCGCGCTCTCCGCACGGCTTACGCCGGCAGAACCGTGGTCGTTTGTATTGATCGAAGTATACGATTTCTTAAACAGATTTTTAAACATCTCTTATTCAACCTCACTTATTAGCCAATCATAAACGTCAGCTCTGCGGAAACAGCCAGCTTGCCATCGACGGTTGCCGTCGCACTTCCGATGCCGACCGGTCCTTTTCTCTTGATGATATGGCACTCCAGCTTTAACTTGTCGCCCGGAACTACCTTTTTCTTGAATTTTGCGTTGTTGATTGCCCCGAAATATGCCGTCCTGCCCTTATTTCCTTCTTCACTTAAAATCGCAACCGCGCCGACCTGCGCCAGCGCCTCCACGATCAGGACGCCCGGCATGACCGGCTCCTGCGGAAAATGACCTGCAAACCACGGCTCGTTGTATGTTACATTTTTATATCCAACCGCGCCCTCGCCCGGTGTCACTTCCTCGATACAGTCGATCAAAAGAAACGGATGACGGTGCGGGATGATCTCCTGGATCTCTTTAATTCCCATCATAATTTCAGTTACCTCTTTCGCTTTCCCAGACATCATTTTTGTATGCTGCAAGTCTCTTCCGCCAGCTCCAGTGCGCTGCTTCCAATCATTCAATCATCCACACAAAAACGTCCTCAAATTATATTTAGTCCTCAAATTTCTTGATTACCAGGCTGGCATTGACACCACCAAATCCCAGGGAGTTGGTCAGGGCATAGTGGATATCCATCGGAACACCCTCGCCCATCGTGTAATCCAGATCGCAGCCCTCGCCTGCCTCTTTTAAACCTGCGGTTGCGTGTACAAATCCATCCTCAATGGATTTCACGCAGGCGATAAACTCAACACCGCCCGCTGCACCTAAAAGATGTCCAATCATCGACTTAGTGGAGTTAATTTTTACCTTGTAAGCGTGGTCGCCCAGCGCTTTTTTCACTGCCATCGTCTCGAAGAGATCGTTATGGTGTGTACTGGTTCCATGTGCATTGATGTAATCAATCTTCTCCGGTGCGATACCTGCATCCTTGAGCGCCATCTCCATCGCATACGCTGCGCCGCTTCCATCCTCTGCCGGGGAAGTGATGTGGAATGCATCGTTGCTTCCGCCGTAGCCGACTACCTCTGCCAGAATCTTTGCGCCACGCTTCTGCGCGTGCTCTAAGGACTCCAGAACTACGATACCAGCGCCCTCGCCCATGACGAAACCATCGCGGTCCTTATCAAACGGACGGGATGCCGTCTCCGGGTCATCATTGGTAGAAAGAGCCGTCAGAGCCGCGAAACCTGCCATACCGAGCGGTGTGATCGCAGACTCGGTACCACCGGCTACCATCACGTCTGCCTCGCCGTACTGGATCGAGCGGAACGCCTCACCGATAGAGTTCGTACCGGTCGCACAGGCAGTTACCACGTTGATGGATTTGCCCTTTAAACCATAATGCATTGCCACATTGCCGACTGCCATGTTGCTGATCATCATCGGAACGAGCAGCGGGTTCACGCGGTTCGGTCCTTTTTCCAGCATTTTTTTGTGCTCACGTTCCATCGCCTGTAAGCTTCCGATACCGGAACCGATGCTGGTTCCCACGCGGAACGGATCCTCTTTTTCCATATCCAGGCCCGCCTGTGCGATCGCCTCACCGGCTGCCGCTACCGCATACTGGGAAAACGGCTCCATACGTCTCGCTGCCTTCGGATCCATGTATTTCTTCGGATCAAAATCCTTCACCTCGCCTGCCAGCTTTGCCTTATAATCGGTTGTATCAAAATATGTAATCGGCGCGATACCGACTTTTTTATCCTTTAATCCCTGCCAGAAGCTTGCTACGTCATTTCCAATCGGAGTGATCGCTCCCAGACCGGTTACTACTACACGTGTCTTATTTCCCATCTAAAAACCTGCCTTTCTATCGTCACAGTTCACACGTTGTGCAAACTGCGACACGATTTTGCCGATGCTTCGCATTCCAAATCGGCAAAATCTGCTGCCACTACGTTATCGTACGCCACTTTCGGTTCCAAAAGTGCCTATCTGTAAAGCACCCTTTCCCTACATCGCCATTCCGCCGTCCACGCACAGAACCTGTCCTGTGATGTAAGCTGCGCAGTCAGAAGCCAGAAATACGGCTGCCTGCGCTACATCCTCGGTCGTACCGAAGCGTTTTAACGGAATCTGCTCGCCCATCGCCTTCTTCACATCCTCCGGAAGAACGGCGGTCATCTCCGTATCAATAAATCCCGGTGCAATCGCGTTGACTGTGATGCCGCGGCTTCCGATCTCTCTTGCCACGGACTTGGTCAGTCCGATCACGCCCGCCTTGGACGCACAGTAATTGGCCTGTCCCGCATTTCCCATCACGCCGGAAACGGAGGAAATATTGATGATGCGTCCGCCCTTCTGCTTTAACATCTGGCGGGATACGTGCTTAATGCAGTTAAATGCGCCCTTTAAGTTCGTATCGATAACAGCATCAAACTCTTCCTCGCTCATCTTCATCAGAAGATTGTCACGGGTGATACCCGCATTGTTTACCAGAATATCAATTCTCTTATAGCGGCTGATAATGTCCTTTAAGAACGCCTCTGCCGCGCTGTAATCCGAAACATTGCACTGAACGGCTTCCGCCTGTCCGCCTGCCTCGGTAATTTCCTTTACGACATCCTCTGCTTTTGCCGCAGAGCCATTATAATTGACGATCACCACAGCGCCCTCTTTCGCCATCGAAATAGCGATCTGACGGCCAATGCCGCGGCTGGCACCTGTCACAACTGCTACTTTTCCATTTAACATCCAAGCGCCTCCTTTACTTTGTCGATATCTTCCAGTTTCTCTATATTGAACGCCTTCGCGTTTTTGTCGATTTTACGCATGAAACCAGTCAGGGTCTTACCCGGTCCGATCTCAATAAATGTGTCCACACCGTCTGCCAACATCTTCCGGATCGTCTGCTCCCAGCGGACGGAGGAAGAAACCTGCTTCATCAGAAGCGGCTTTACATCGGCTGCATCGGTCACATAATCTGCCGTCACATTCGCAATATACGGAATCTCCGGTGTATGAATCTCAACGGTATCGAGTACCTTTCCAAGCTTCTCGCCAGCTCCCACTAACATCTTGGAATGAAACGGTCCGCTTACCTTTAACGGAAGAACGCGTTTTGCGCCCGCTTCCTTCAATTTCTCTCCTGCCTCGGCAACCGCCTCTGTCTTACCAGAGATAACAATCTGTCCCGGGCAGTTATAGTTGGCAATCTGCACGCCCTCGATCGGCGCGATCACCTCTTCGATCTTCTCTGCATCCATCGCCAGTACGGCAGACATAGCGCCCTGACCAACCGGGACTTCGCCCTGCATCAGGATACCTCTCTGCCGCACGGTACGGATGGCATCTTCGTCAGACATAACGCCTGCAGCCGCCATTGCAGGATACTCTCCCAGGCTCAGGCCCGCAGCCACATCCGGGCGGATTCCAGTACGTTCCATAAATACACGCATCATCGCAAGGCTGGCGGTTACCATCGCCGGCTGCGTATACTCCGTGATATTCAGACGGTCCGTCTGCGCCGGATCAAAGCAAAGATCGGTCATTGAAAACCCAAGGATCTCGCTTGCTTTCTCAAACATCCCGCGTCCCGTTTCCGTTTCCTGATAAAAATCCTGTCCCATGCCAGTGGTCTGTGCGCCCTGACCCGGAAAAATAAATGCAATTTTGCTCATAGCGTTACACTCACTCTCTACTTTCTGCCCAAAAGCGCCTCCGCCTGGGCCATCATTTCTTCAATCATTTCCTTACAGGTCTGCTCTTTCTTCACCATACCTGCAATCTGTCCAGCCATCACGGTTCCGTTGTCCACGTCACCTTCCATGACTGCCTTCCGAAGCGTTCCAAGTGTTAAATACTCCAGTTCCTCGAACGGGCGTCCCTCTTTTTCCAGCTTCAGATACTCTCTCGTCATCTTATTTCTAAGACAGCGGATCGGATGTCCGTGACTCATACCGGTTACGGTCGAATCAATGTCTTTCGCCTTGATGACTCTGTCCTTGTAAGCCTGGCTTACGATAGATTCCTTCGATACGACGAAGCGGGTTCCCATCTGGACTGCCTCTGCGCCCAGCATAAATGCCGCCGCAATGCCGCGTCCATCTGCGATACCTCCGGCTGCAATCACCGGAATCGAAACCGCATCGACTACCTGCGGAACGAGTGTCATCGTCGTCGCCTCGCCGATGTGTCCACCGGACTCCATGCCTTCTGCAACGACTGCATCTGCGCCGCTTTTCTCCATCAGACGTGCCTGTGCAACCGAAGCAACAACCGGAATCACCTTAATGCCGGCTTCCTTCCACATGCCCATGTATTTGCCTGGAATACCGGCACCGGTCGTTACGACCTTGATGCCTTCTTCCACAACTACCTTTGCCACGTCATCCGCATACGGGCTCATCAGCATGACATTGACACCAAACGGCTTCTTTGTCAGCTCTCTCGCCTTGCGGATCTCCTCGCGGACAACCTCACCTGGTGCATTGGCGCCGCCAATTAAGCCCAGACCGCCAGCTTCAGAAACGGCTGCTGCCAGATGATGTTCTGCCACCCATGCCATGCCGCCCTGAATAATCGGGTATTCAATCCCCAACATTTCTGTGATCTTTGTTTTCATTATGCCTCTACACCTTTTTCTTTTAAGTAGTTCATAACATCGCCTACAGTTGCCAGGTTCTGCAGATCCTCAGCCGGGATCTCTACGGAGTACTCGTCCTCCAGAGCCATAACCAGCTCAAACAGATCCAGGGAATCAGCACCCAGATCATCCTTGAAAGAGGAAGCCTCGGTAATGGAATCTGCGTCTACGCTCAGCTGCTCTGCAATAATTTCTTTCATTTTCTCTAACATCGTTTCAATCTCCTTTTTAAATGAATTTTCTTTTTGTGACCGCAAAAATGCAATCACTGTTCTTATATTTTATCAAAAAATGGGATAATGTACATTAGTTTTACTATATATTTTTTTGCTTCTCCAGGCACCTACCGGTTACTGTTCACGCATACGTGCCCAGTAACACCTACCAGGTCATCAATGCCGCGCCCCAGGTAAGACCCGCGCCAAAACCTGCCATCACCAGCGTATCGCCGCGTTTTAAGCGTCCGTCCCGGTGCATTTCGTCCAGGAGAATCGGAATCGAAGCCGCCGACGTATTGCCGTAGCGCTCGATATTGACCGGAATCTTGTCCATCGGAACCTTCAGACGGCGCGACGCCGCTTCCAGAATCCGGATATTCGCCTGATGCAGCAGATAATGCTGTACCGCCTCGCGGTCCGTTCCGGTCTCCTCCAGAATCGCATTCACAATCTCCGGTACCTTCTTCACCGCAAACTTGAAGACTTCCTGACCGTCCATCTGCATAAAACCAAGCTCCGGCTTGCCGCCCGTCAGGCAGTTTTCAAGACTTCTCGCCTGGCAGTACAGAACGTCGTTCTTCGTTCCATCGCTGCCGACCAGCGTCTTCACCACACCCGTCTCGTCCGCCCGGACAACCGCTGCGCCCGCGCCATCGCCAAACAGGATGCAGGAACTGCGGTCCGTCCAGTCTAACACCTTGCTCAGTGTCTCCGCACCGATGATCAGCGCCGTCTTATAGATGCCCGCCTGAATAAATCCCTGCACAATATGTAAGGCGTAAATAAATCCGGAACATGCCGCCGTGATGTCAAACGCCACCGCATGTTTCGCCCCGATGGCTCCCTGTACATCCGCCGCCGCACTCGGGAACGCCCGATCCGGGGAAGAAGTCGCCACGATCACGATCTCAATCTCCTCCGGAGAAATGCCCGCGTCCGCGATCGCGCGCTTCGCCGCCTCTGTCGCCAACGCCGAGGTTCCCTCGCTCGTCGAGACATGTCTGGCTCCAATACCCGTCCGTTCCCGGATCCAGGCATCATTTGTATCAAGAAATTTCGTCAAATCCTGATTCGTCACAACCTGCTCCGGCGCATACGCGCCAATTCCAATGATTCTAGCTGTCATTTTCTCGTTTAACTCCGCTTCTTCTATAAAAGATAGTTTTAATTTCAAATGGTTTGATATTCAAATTAATTTAGAGTGTAGCGGAGAATGTGGGGTTTGTCAAGGATAACTTGTAAATGAACGGCAGGATTCTGGTGAGAAGACGCAACCCGGACAGAGAAGAGCCGCCCCCAATCTTCCGGAAAACGCTCTCGCTCTTGCACTCGCTGCAGCGGACACTAAGCTTGAAAAAACCTCGCTAAGTGCCGGCGCGAGTGATGTTTCCTACAGATTGAGGGCGGCTCTTCTCCTGAAATACGCATCACTTGAAATACATAAAAATTAGGATACCGCGGTTTTCTTTTTCGTTGTATAATTATAAGACATAGGTATCTTTATTGTATCTATACAGAAATTTGTATACTATATTATCTATATATTACGCTATTAAAAGGAGGAGTTGCTATGCAGAGTATTCTTGTATGTGACGATGATAAACAGATCGTAGAAGCGATTGACATATACTTAACCGGTGAGGGATTTGAGGTTATCAAGGCGTATGACGGCGCAGAGGCGCTGGAGCTTTTGAAAACGCACACCGTGAATTTGATGATTCTGGACGTTATGATGCCGGGGTTAGATGGAATCCGGACGACGCTGAAGGTGCGTGAGACCAGCAGCATCCCGATCATTATTCTTTCCGCGAAGTCTGAGGATGCGGACAAGATTCTGGGCTTAAATATCGGGGCAGATGATTATATCACAAAGCCGTTTAACCCGCTGGAACTGGTCGCCCGCGTGAAATCTCAGCTCCGCCGCTACACGCAGCTGGGAAATATGAACAATCAGATGGGCAACCACGTATTCAAATGCGGCGGCCTGCAGATCAACGATGAAAATAAGGAAGTAACCGTGGACGGCGAACTCATCAAGCTGACACCGATCGAGTACAACATCCTGCTTCTGCTCGTTAAAAACGCCGGAAAAGTCTTCTCCATCGACCAGATCTACGAGGCGATCTGGAATGAGGAGGCGATCGGCGCGGACAATACAGTTGCGGTTCATATCCGCCATATCCGCGAAAAGATCGAAATTAACCCGAGGGAGCCGCGCTATCTGAAGGTTGTCTGGGGTGTTGGATATAAAATTGAGAAGCAGTAAAAATGTGAATCATCCATCTAACAAAAGTTAGGAGTTGCAAAATTTATGACAAAACTCTCACATATTCCGATGCAGATCCAGAAATGGATCGCCAGCCTCGCGCATCTGTTTTTCCTGATTCTGGGGCTGACTGGTATCTGCCTCATGTATATTCACGGAAATTTCGGTCTGGGACTGACCGGCATTGGCTCGGTTCCTTATGAGGACACCGCGGAATTTAACACACAATTTAATAGCGATCTGAACGATATCTTCCTATATATGGACTATCAGGACGTCTTCGGCGCCGACAGCTCGATTGACCTCTCGCGCCGGATGCTCAAAATGACCTTTGGACCAAGCGAGACCGAAAATTTCTCCCTGTCCTCCCTGATTTCCTATCTGGAATCCATGGGGTACCAGCTCGACGACGACTTTAACTGCCAGAAGCTTTCCGAACCGGAAGACGGCGTCAAGAGCCGCGAAGGCTACGTCGAATGGTCGGTTCAGGAGCCGCAGCGGATCTACAGCTACCGTTCTGCCAGCCGGAAGCGCAGCACATTGGAGGACGCGGCGGTCGAGATCATGGACACACTGCATCGTTATTACACAGTGTATAACCGTTTCGTCGCCAATCCGTCCAACCTGCATTTTAAAATCCAGTACACGGAGCCGGATTCGGATCAGAACGAAACAACCCAGTTTACAAACACCGATTCCCTGACGCCGGAAAATGTCAAGGAATACGGGCGCTACGCGTATCTGCCGGGCAATTCCGTTTTCTACGATACCAACATGAAAGCGATCCCGCTCAGCAGCATTTCCGCACTGGCATCCAATAACCCGTACACCGGCAGCGACTATTATCTGCTGGTCGGAATCGATACAAACTATCCAGTCACTGACCTTTACGCACGGACGCATACCGCATACCTGCACCGGCAGCACCTGTATCTGACCGGATTTGCACTGACGATCTTCGCAACGATCGGACTGCTTTTGAGCTTCCTGTTTCTGTTCCGGGTGTCCGGCTACCAGAGTTACCGCAACTTTGACGTGACGCTGCACGGCTTCGACAAGAGCGGCACCGAAACCGGCATCGTCTTTTTTGCCGCCATGACCGCGATCGCCCTGGTTGTGAGCGACCTGATTCTCGTCCGCATCCTGCATCTGGTCATTCCATCGCAGTATTGGTACTTCTCCGATCACAGCCTGCAGGCGCTGGTCCTGTATCTGGGCGGACTGCTGCTCTTTTTCAGCCTCCTGCGCCGCTACCGCGCCGGTACCCTGTGGACCTCCAGCCTGATCTGCCGGTTCCAGAAAAAAATGGCGATCCTCAAAACACGCCAGAACTTCCGCAGCCGTCTCGGCATCGGATTTGTTCTCTATCTTGCAATCAACACAGCGTTTATCAGCCTTGCCTGGTATTTCTGGGACCGCGTGTATGCAAGTTTATACGTTGTTTACCTGCTGACAGGTCTGACTGTGCTGGTATTTCTGCTGTTTAACCTGTGGATCTTTTACATACTGTTCCGGCAGGCAATCGAACAGGAATCCATCCGCGACGCCGTCCAGCAGCTATCCACCGGAGAAACCAGCTACCAGCTCAACCTCGATGAATTTGACGGACCGGAGCTCACGCTGGCAGAGGGACTCAACAACATCAGTTCCGGTCTTGAAACCGCCCTTCAGGAAAAAATGAAGAGCGAACGTCTCAAAACCAACCTGATCACCAACGTCTCACACGACATCAAAACGCCGCTGACCTCGATTATAAATTATATAAACCTAATGAAACGGGAACATATTGAAGATGCGCGGATCAACGCCTATCTCGATGTGCTCGATCAGAAATCACAGCGTCTCAAAACACTGATTGAAGACCTCGTCGAGGCATCCAAGGCAAGCTCCGGCAATGTGAAGCTTGAATTTACCGACATTGACCTCGTCCAGATGGCATTTCAGACCAACGGCGAATTTGAAGAAAAACTGGATGCCAGACATCTGCAGCTCATCATCAATGCCCCGCGGGAACCGCTGATGATCCGCGCCGATGGACGCCGCCTGTGGCGCGTGCTTGAAAACCTGTACAACAATGTCTGCAAATATGCGATGGAGGGCAGCCGCGTCTACGTAGACCTCGCCCGCGTTCCCGGAAATCCAGAAACTGGTACTGCTAGCCAGGCAGTCTTCACCATCAAAAATATATCTGCCAATCCGCTCAATATCCGTGCTGACGAGCTGACCGAGCGCTTCGTGCGCGGCGACGTCGCCCGCACCACCGAGGGAAGCGGACTGGGACTATCGATCGCCAAAGATCTGACGGAACTGCAGAAAGGGCAGTTTAGTTTGTATATCGATGGGGATCTGTTTAAGGCGCAGGTGACGTTTGATTTGCTGGAGAAAACGACGGAGAAGGCAGTTGAAGACGCAGAAATAATAGAAGAAACCGATGCTTCCGAAGCGGCTGAAAAGCCGAAAAAGGGCGATGAACTGAAAAAAACAAATATACCGGAAGAAGCTACTATTCAAAAAGAGGTAAACGGCGAATCTTCCGAAAATGCTATCAATGAATAAAAATTTATGAATTGAGGACTTTATCCTATGAAACGCACTCATATCATGATCGCAGTCTTCTTCGCCTGCATCCTCTCCCCCAACCTGCTGTTTCCTATCCTGAAAACCACAGCCGATGAGGGCACCGGCGAAAACCGCAGTCTGGCGGCATTTCCAACTCTGTCGCTGGAAACCATCGATACTTTTCCATCCGGTGTTGAGGACTGGATCAACGACCACGCGGCGTTCCGCAACCGCTTCTTAAGCCTGAACGCCCGCTTAAACCTCTCCTTATTCCAGTTCGGAGACTCGCAGGACGTCATCACCGGAAAAGATGGCTGGTACTTTTACACGCTCGGAAGCTCTGTCGAGGACTTCCTCGGCACCAACCGTTTTTCCGCCGGGGAACTCCAGATGCTGGCAGACAAACTCCAGACCGTCCACGACGCCTGGAAAGAAAAAGGCACCGAATTTATCTTCCTGTGTGCTCCCAATAAAGAAGGCGTATACAGCGAATTCCTCCCGGATGGCTTCACCGCACCGGACGGACCTACCCGCCGCAGTGAACTGCTCGATTATCTGGAAATACACACAAATGTCCCAGTTGTCAATCCATACCCGGAGCTCAAAAACCGCCGGGACTATCAGTGGTATTTCAAAACCGACACCCATTGGAACGATGCTGCCGGATTTCTCGTCTCCGGGCAGATCATCGATGCCGCTGGCGGCACCTCCACGCCGATCGAGGACGTCACTGTCACCTATGAGCCACGCGATCCGGGCGATCTGGCGAACCTGTTCCACATGCCAGAATCCATGTGCGACGATACCAAAGCAGATGTATCCGGGTATCGAAACAACGTAACCATCCACTACGACAGTGCCTCTGACGATGGCAACATCGCCCACATCTCAGCAGACCAGGCGCCCGACCCGCGCCGCATCACGATATACCGTGACTCCTTCGGAACCGCCCTGCTGACCGGACTGCCAAAATACTTCGCGCATACCGACTTCTACCACTGGCAGGCATTCGAGCCGGAATTTTTGAACGAAAATAAGCCGGATGTGCTGGTGTATGAGGTGGTGGAACGGGATTTGGGGAGGATGATGGAGGATTTGGAGAAATTGATGCCCACGCAAAAATAATATGTGCATTTTTTTATTTAAACAGTGCAAAAAACTTTCGAATTTAAAAGAAATGTGATACAATCAATCTATGGATGCCACCATAACACGGTAGGCGGCTTGGTCCTCTTTCAGAGGGCTGCGTACCCTCTGATTACATAGATACCTGCAAGGGAATCTACCTGAGAGGAGGGATGCCATATGGAAATCATTGGAATTGTACTAGCGATTTTGAGTTTCGGCGCAACTTGCTTCAAAGCCGGATATTCACTTGGCAAAGATGTAGAAAAAAGCGCAAAAAAATAGCCGCCCATCCTGACACGATTGCGGCTATTTTCTTGTCTTAATCACTAGGGAACCAAACCGTCTATCGGTGGCATCCTTTATATATAATATAACATTATAATCCGTAAGATTCAAGCGAAATTGCAATTTTTTAGCAATTTAAAAATTTGCAATCTTCATTTCACCATTTTATCTGAATCAGCAGATAGCTTCCCATCCATTTCATGATTCCGAAACCATCCGCCGATCCGGATAAAAATCAAAAATTCTCCTACAGCTCTTTCTTCACCAGCTCCAACGCCGAAGCAATCACCGCATCCATATCATAATACTTGTACTCGCCCAGACGGCCGCCAAAGATCACCTTCTCTTCCTTCTTGGCCAGCTCTTTGTACTTCTCATACAGCGCACCATTCTTCGCATCATTGACCGGATAGTACGGCTCATCGCCTAACTTCCACTCCGAACTGTACTCACGGCTGATAACCGTCTTTGGCAGGTCATTGCCATCGGCATCCTTGCCAAACTCAAACCATTTATGCTCAATGATACGGGTCCACGGAGTCTCCGCATCTGTGTAGTTGACTGCCGCATTGCCCTGGAAATTCGGGATATCCAGCACTTCGGTATCAAAGCGCACAGAACGATACTCCAGAACGCCCAACGAATACTCAAAATACGCATCGATCGCGCCGGTGTAAACTACTTTCTTTGCCATCGCATCCCAATCAGCCTTATTCTCAAAATAATCCTCTTCCAGGCGAACCTCGATGCCGTCCAGCATATTGGCAACCATCTTCGTATAGCCGCCAACCGGGATTCCCTGATACAGGGCGTTAAAATAGTTGTTGTCAAAGGTCAGACGAACCGGAAGACGCTTGATGATGAAGGATGGAAGATCCTTGCACTCTCTTCCCCACTGCTTCTGTGTATAGCCCTTGATCAGCTTCTCATAGATATCCGTGCCAACCAGGCTGATCGCCTGCTCCTCCAGGTTCTTCGGCTCCGTGATGCCTGCTGCCTTGCGCTGTTCCTCGATCTTCGCCGCTGCCTCCTGCGGAGTCACGACACCCCACATCTTGTTGAAGGTGTACATATTAAACGGCAGGGAATACAGCTCGCCATGGTAATTCGCCACCGGAGAGTTCGTAAAACGGTTAAACTCCGCGAACTGGTTTACATAATTCCAGACTTCCTTATTATTCGTGTGGAAAATATGCGCGCCATACTTGTGGACCTGAATGCCCTCCATCGGCTCTGTATACACATTTCCTGCAATATTCGGACGACGGTCAATCACCAGAACCTTCTTGCCCGCTTTCTTCGCCTCATGGGCAAATACGGCACCGTAGAGACCGGCGCCTACTATTAAATAATCGTACATGTTGGTTTTCTCCTTGTCACGTGTTGTTATACTTGTGATTTATTTATAACATACAACGACAATTTAAACAAGAATATCCCGTCAGCTTCAAGCATTCCCCAAAACAAACTCTCAATTTGGACACAATACCTTATTAATACTCCATTAGGATACATGAGTCCTATGGAGTACAGACGTAGACTTGGATTGGCTGTTTAACCTGTCCAAGAAAATGTCCGCACCCTCCCCTCTCAGGGCGAGTCCAAAATCTTCAAGAACACTTTTACTATGTATTATCCTTCAACCCATAACACTGGTACAACATATCTGTCATTTTCTTCTTATCTGTTCCTCTTATACCCAAAGACTTTAAATCCACTGTTTCATCAGCTATTTCAGATAAGAACTTTTTCATATCCTCTGCTATTTCCGGACTGAGAACTTGCCTTGTATTGGCTGTGATTAACTGTGCTAATCGGAACACATCGTTTTTATGTTTCTTTATATTTTTGCTGTCAACCTGCTCTCCATTCAGCTTGCGTTCCTTTAAATCCAGCCACGCTTTCGCCTTAAATGGTATCTGACAAGTCGGACTTAATACCGGAATGCCATCAACCATCAATTGTCCGGTTTTTAGCAATTCATAATACGCTTCATTTAAAAGGATTGCCGACAAGCTGGAGATTTCATCGTCTATCGGAAGCGGTGTGAGAACTGCATCATCTTCCAATATAACAAAATCCGGATTTCTGGAAAATATTTCTATCATATATGGATATTCTTTGCTTTTCGGAGATGTGAAACGATAAAACTGTGTATTTCCGGTACTTTTATTCAAATGCTCATATCCTGCTTCCTTGACATACTCCCAGAACTGCCTGCCGAACTCCGCTGTTATGGATTCGACAATCAATACAATATCTACATCTTTTGTAGCACGAAACGGTAATTCTTCATTTTCCATAATCAAATCACAAGCTGTCCCGCCGATGATAACATATTGATTTTCAAAACCCTGAAATCTTTCCTTAAATTTTGTAAATCCGCTGACCATTACTCCTTCAACCTTCTTTCCTGCAATTCATCTACTGCTTCTTCAATTCTCTCATCGTTTGTATCTCCAAAAGATAAAACAATGGAAATATCGTCAGCACTGTTATCCTCTGAAAATTGTTTCGGGTTGTATGCCCATAATTCAAGTCTTACCTGCTTATCCGGGTCTATCAATTCATCGGTCAGCAAAGTTTTATCATAATCCCTCTCACTGATTGCATAGGTAGCAACTCGGCTTGGATTTAGCATTGTTTTTTCAGAAAGTGCCGTCCCCCCTGCAAAGACCATATTTTCTGTAACTTGCGTCTTATCTATATATCCTGCTTTGCGGACAGGTGTTGTCAAATACACTTTTGCTTTTTCAAATAATTCATCTCTGTTATATTTTGACTCAATAAACTTGTTGACACCGTCTTTTGCTACAAGAAACAAATCCGTCGCTTCCAACTGCTTTACCGCTCTGGTCAAGGTCATTGCTGTAAATGGAAGCACTTTTCCGGCTTCTGAAATATACAATCGTTTTTTCTTACTATACAGATAAAACAAAAACAACTGCTGTGTTGAGCAAACAAACTTACCTGTCAGCTTTTGGGGTTCTTTCTCATCAGAAAGCATTGTCCCGATGAAAGGAAGAAAGACCTGCTTATCAGTAATAAACGGTATATTATTTTCTATAAGGCTTTTTCTTCGATAATTAGATACCGACGCAAATTTAAATACGACTGGTACATTATCAATCTGCTGTATTTTTGTAATCTGTTTTTTCAATGCCGGAAGTGTGGCAAGTTCTTCTGTCGGAGTAAGCATTATACAGCGTCTGTTTCCAATATATGCTGTGTGAAAATTATAACTCCCTGCAATATAAACAGGCAAAGAATCCTGATGATTCCATGCTTCATATTTTATAGAAATCCCGAATACGCTTGTAAGCATATTTCCCATTCCCCCTCAACTCAATTTCTTTCATTTTAACTTAGCTGATGTTAAAAGTAAAGTTTTTGAGTTATTTTAAGTTTATTGCTAATGTAAACTTCCAGAAATTTTACAACTAATTATATGTTTCATTTTTTTCATACGTCCCCTCCTCTACATCCGCCTGCCACACTCCCATACAAGAGTATCATCCAAAACATCGGCTGCCGGTAATTCACAAGGAAAAAACTCTCCGCCAGAAGTCCAATCACAGCGCAGGTCATAGCCGCATCTATGCGTCGCAGCTTGCGTCCAAGCCAGACCAACAAACAACTAGTCGGAATTAAACCATAGCAAAACATCACACTGAACAGGCAGCAATGAATCTCATTCACCTGACTTGCCAATGTAAATCGGTCAAAACTGCCCTCTCCAGCTCCATACAAAAGATACTGAGGGTACAGTACCAGCTTCTCCATTCCACGATCCAGAAAAAGTCCCAACAGGCCACCATGAGCAACCTTCCATATCTTCTCTTGAATCCGTGTCAGCATATTATAGTCCACCGTCTTCACATCAAAATCCGCTGCAGGCCATATCCACCATAAAAACAAACCAAATATAAGCACTCCCATACAGATTCCCAAAATCCATACCTTCACTGATACACCCTTTTTGCATCCAATTTGATACAGCCCATACAAAACAGCCAAAATAGTAAATACAAAAAATCCCAATAAGATTCCCGTAGACTTCGATGCTGCGATCACCGGCAAGACCAGTACATAGAACACAGGAAAGCTCCGATCCCCAAACCGGCACCGGTACAGATACAAAAGCAATATCATCATAAACAGAAAAAATGCCAGTTGGTTCGGATCATTAAAGGTTCCCTGATAGCGAATCGCTCCCCAGTACTCACGAAATATGCGTCCATGACCCGACAGATATATCAGCAGCTGCACTCCGATATTCACTTTTACCACACGATTAATCCCGGTCAAAAAAGCTTTTCCGCCATATTCCGCCAGATAACAGAAACTCCAGATAGCACAGGCATTGAAGATCCAAAAGCAGGTATACTTAAAAAATTCACCACGTCCCAGGCGAATTCCATAATATGCATTAATCATCAAAACAGAGGCCAGAAACACATAAAACAGGCTTTCGGTCTTCAGCTGCAAGAGCCGCTCCGGTCTTCTTCTCATACAGTCACATAACAGCATAAAAAAAGAGGCGAACAGACACACATCCGCCGCCTCCATCCCCCCTGAAGGGAATAAATAAAATTGTTTCAAAAATATAAAAAGCAAAAAAAATAAGACCGCCGCTGCCGTCTCATTTCCATCCGGTATACTTCTATTCCATTTCTGCAAAACGTCCATAGATCTCCCTCATCTTCTTTTCCACCACATTTAGGCCAAACTCCCTACTTCGCATGATACAGGCTTCTCCCATCTCTTTCCAGCTGCTCCTCCTAGAAAGCATATCCCGAAGAGCTTCCGCCCAGACATCCGCATCCTGAAGATGATTCAGCATGATTCCGCCCGGGCATAGCTTCATTCTCTGATTTTCTGACTCGGTCCATCTATCTCCCATCAGATCCGTATTGCCCCGGATCTCCGAACAAATCACCGGAAGGCCACTTGCCATGGCCTCCAGCATCGCCCTAGGCAATCCCTCCTGAAAGGATGGAAAAAGGAAGATATCCGAAGCTCCAAAGATCTCCAGCATATCTTCCCGGTATCCTAAAAACGATATATGATCGGCAATTCCAAGCCTGTCCGCCAACTCATGAAGATGCTCATTCAATTCCCCATGTCCGCACAAGAGCAGATGAAGCTTTTCATAAACACCATGATCCGTCTCATCCCTCATCCTGGCCAGCATCCGAAACAAAACTTCCTGATTCTTCCTGGGTATCATCTCTCCGGATGTCAGAAGCACCACCTGATCCGACCGCACCCCCAGGCTTTCTCTCTTCATCTGCCTTTCCTTATCCCCAAGTGCTTGAAACTGAAAACTATCTATCCCCACTCCCGGAACATAATCCACATACCTCGCATGGAATTTCCGCTTCGCAAGTTCATAATCTTCCCGGTTAATACAGATCTGCTGATCCGTATATCTCGATAAAAACTTTTCCATCGGATAATAAAACAGCCAGTTCTTCCACGACGCCCCTTTAAAAAAATGGAATCCATGGGCCGTATAAATCACCGGGCCTGTCCCCGTCACATGTGCCGCCAGACGCGCCATCACCCCTCCCATCGGCGTGTGGCAGTGCACCAGCGAAAAATCTTCCCTGCGCATCAGCTCAACCATCTGACGATACACCTGAAAATTCCGCTTGTCAAACGGACTCCGCACAAAATCAATCTGATGGCAGATAATCCCCGTTCCATCCAGACGGTGATTATCCGTCCCATAGGACGGCGTATTAAAATTCGAAGCATAATGAACTTCATATCCCATGCTCTGTAAGATACGCACATTGTTCATCTCAAACTGAGGAACAAAGCCGCTGACGTGAGTAACCAGAAGGGCCTTGCGAAGCGGTTTCAATTGTTCCGTCTCATTCAACTGTCTCTTCCGATTCATCTGCTTCTCCATTCAGACACCTCCTGCATCAATAATGAATCTTCTTATCAAACATGTTCCGGTACTGCAATCTCCAATACTCCTCCAAAATCGGCTGACTGGTATCCAGCACTTCCCAATTTCCATCCGCATCACGCCAAGAACTTCCATCCATCGCTGGGATCTCTTCCCGCACGCTCTTCAAAAACTCCTGATATGGAAGAAGTTTCATTCCTGCCTTTTCAAACATCAGTTCCGAGAGAAAATTCGCACTAGTAAATACATTTTCCTCTGCATCGATCTCATAATTCGCCCAGATAAAAAATGGGACAATATAGCGGCTCTGCGCTTCCGCAAGTGTCCACTCCGTCAGCGGCTTTCCTGCTAACGTCTCATAGAAACTTTCTTCCACCATCGGCTGATGATCCCCAAAGAATACGATCACCGTTGGATCTTCTATCTTGCTAAAATAATCAATCAACATCGGAATCGCCGCATCTGACTCACGAATCAGTGTCAGATACTCTTCTGCATTTGGAAATTCTCCCTCATGCCCCGGAATCCGGACTGCATTCTCTGTAAAATATCCCGTGTCGTACCCGCTGTGATTCTGCATCGTCACATTAAAAATAAACGCCGGCTGTCCACTTTGACAGATTTTTTCAAACTCTTCGATTACCTTTTTATAAGAATCCCGATCCGAAATATAACGATCCCGAACCAGCTCTGCATTTTCAAAATCAGACACATCCAGAAACGTTTCAAAGCCAATTTTCGGATACACTTGGGCGCGGTTATATCCTCTCTTATCATATGGATGAATCGCCGTGGTATGATACCCTCTGGCTTTCAAAATCTGTGCAATCGAATACGTGCCATTCCGTGTGATATACTGCTGATACGGAATCGATCCTTGAAGAAATGCCATCGAATTTCCTATCAGAAATTCATACTCTGTATTTGCCGTTCCACCTCCGATCGGATATACCTGCATATAACCTTTTACTACATTTCCCGATAAAGAATTAAAATTCGACATATACACTTCATTATCCAGTTCCGGGAAAATCACACTGAGATCCGAAAAACTCTCATTCATAATCGCGATCACATTCGGACAATTCTGTTCCTTCTCATCTTCCGTTTCTACAAATTTCGAAATCATCTCTTCCGAATCTTTTGACGAATATCCCGCTGGCTCTTCCAGTTTCATATGGCGGATATCCGAAATGAAGCTAAGAGCAATCCCATACCTCTGAATGTTTATATTTTGATTCCAAAAATCCATATCCGGGGCAAATAAAGCTCCACCCATCATAAAACCAAGCAGACATACAGACGGAAGCGACCACACTAAAACACACGAAAAAACACGTTTTTCTCTTCCATAAAAATAAAAAGTCAATACAAGAAACGCTATCAGAAGCCACAATGCCAGAAGCATCGGTCCCGTCACACTGTAGTGGTAATTCATGAACACATTTTTAGCCGTCCCCACCGCAAGAAAATCTCCCGGCACGATAGGCGAACCACGAAACGAACGCACAAACGAATTTGCTACAGAAAATATGTACATGACAAACATGACCGCCGATACCGAATAAAAAACACTTCGAACCAACATATATGCAATCAGCAGAAGCAGAAGATAAATCACGATATTTCCAAAAATATATTCTGCGCCAATATTCGCCAGGTTCTGTTCCACCAGTTCGACCATGTACAATAAAATAACAGATGACAGAATCAGCCACACGCCATCTGTCACTATCTGATAAATCTTTTTGTCACTGTCTCGCTTCTCATGCCATTCATGCACATTTGCTCCAACCGCCGATATGACTAATAATGTCAAGCCACATCGAATTCCTAAATCCAAGATGTGAAAATAACAGGAAATAACATATAAGACAACATAAAATCCAATAAAAAATGCTACTCCCTTTTTGATTCCGATCGTTTTTCTTAAATTCACAATCAACTGTTCCATCCCTGCCAAACAAAACAGTGTTATCAGGAATACTCCGGCAAACATCACTAGATTATTAAAAATAGAAACACTGCCGATTGTTTTCCGCAAATAGTAAGACTCCCACCCGGAAGAATACAAATCTGTGCGGCTGATTCTCTTATCATTAGACCAAACTTCTGCCACACCAGAGCCATCATGCATCTGGAAATCCACCTGAAGCTCTTTCACATTTTCTGCTGTATAAGAAAGCGTAGCCGGGCTGTCCGGATTGACCACCATCCAGACACCATCTGCATGCTTCCAGTCTCCCTGCTTTTCTATTGAATCAAAGGGGACTTCCTCTCCATCCAGAAGAATTCGGACAATCCTTATATCTGATCCACCTGATTTGATATTTCGCTCGGCTGTTGCTGTAATGACCAGTCTTGCTTCTTTTGCAGGGCTGGCAAATATATCATTAAAAATCGTATACGAAAAGAAGAGTGAGATTACCAGTGCTACCAGTAAACTCGCTCCATATTTAAAATATAAATTCTTTTTTTGTTTCATTGCTATAAATTCTCATTCTGAATTTTATCTTATAATCCGACTTAATATATTCATATGTATATACGAAATCAAGAAAATCACAGCTATAGTTATAACAAATGACAATGAAAACGGAATGCTTATATATGAAAAAAACGACAATAAAAATCTTCCAAATGTCATATGCATCAAATACACCGACAAACTGATCTTACAGCAAAAATCTATCATCTGACTCTTTTTGAATTGTTCTTTAAAAATTGCAAATATTATAATTAAAAAAAGAGAGTATATAAATGATACAAAATAACAATATGTATCATGATACTCTCTGGCAAATACCCAAAACCATATCACCATAAGCACATAATTTACAATCAGCAATAAACTCCCATTAAAAATTGAAATTCGCCGTTCTTTTCGAAAGATTTCTCCTAAAATCATTCCCATCAGAGGCATGTAAACGAACACTAACGTTGAGGAAACCGAAAGATGAAACCCCTTTATTAAAAACATTATCAATAATACAAATAATTCTAAAAATAAAAAGTTATACTCTGGTTTTATTTTTTCATAAATCCATGCATATCCTATTCTTACTAGATAAAATAAAAACAAAGGAATTAAAAACCAAGTGGTGCCATTAATGACATCTCCATGACCTGTAAAATATCCAACCAAAGTCATACTTTCAATCCATTGTTTTGTCGAAAATTGACTCCAATAAGTTATTTTTATTATCCAAGTCAATCTTTGTAGAATATAAAATAAAAAAATGCCATTAAACATCCCACATAGGTTTTCATTGTCTTTTTAAAAGTCTTTTTTGCTTCATTTTTATAATTTCCGTTATATGTAAACAAAAAACCACTAAGCAAAAAGAATAATGAAACACCAAAAGCGCCAAAATCTTGAATTATATCTAACGGGACTACAAAAAAGAAATCTATTATTTTTTTTACAATCCAATTAGGATTATAAAAGCCTCCCAAATGATCATATAAAATCATAACCAGTGCAATTACACGTAAATAATCAAACGCATATATTTTTGAACCGTTTGACTTATCTGAATATACATCTACTTTTTCCACCATACTACTTCCATAACTCCTTCGGGTATGTACCATCTTCTATCATAAGATGAAACTTCTCCTGCGCCGGTTCTATATCTTCCTTATACGTAATTCCAATCCACCGATCCGATGTATTCAGAACTTTTACAGAAGCCAAATTCTTTTCCAACAATTCAGCTACAATGTTCGGTAGAAGATATTCTTTTTTCTCCGGATTTTCTCCTAATGTATCAAGGAATCTGGTAAATCCTTCGTCTATGTACTTCAAAAAGTCCGGATATCCCGCCCACATATTCATGGATACCATCGTATCCGGTGTGATCCATTTGCTGACTTCCGCATTATCGCACTGGATTTTTCCATCCACTATCTGAATTCCCGTTGTCTCAATCACTTTCTCCAGATATCCATTTTCATCTGCCACACAGACACCTCTAGTTACAGCTCCGTTCTCACTCAGCGTGTTCTTCAAAGAAAATCCAGCCATGGCAAGGTTCATCTTCTCTTTATTCTCATTCTCGGAAATCAAGAAATCATGAAGCTTTATAAATGCTTCTTTTCCATAATAATCATCTGCATTAATAATCACAAATGGCTCTTTTACTACATTCTTGCAAGCTAAAATTGCCTGTCCAGTTCCCCATGGTTTCACGCGCCCTGCTGGAACCTCATATCCATCCGGTAAATCTTCCAATTCCTGATAGACATATTCTACTGGCATAACTTTCGATAAGCGATTTCCAATCACTTCTTTAAATTCCGCTTCGATTGCTTTTCGAATCACAAAAACAACTTTGGTAAATCCAGCTGCTTTTGCATCGTAAATCGAAAAGTCCATAATAATCTCCCCATTGGGAGCCATCTTTACAAGCTGCTTGATACCGGTTCCGAAACGGGAACCGATGCCAGCAGCCATGATGATGAGGGTTGTATTCATATGTTCCTCCGCAAATAATCCATTACTCTCCCCCTATTCCACCGTTACGCTCTTCGCCAAATTTCTCGGCTTATCCACATCCAGACCTTTCGAAACGCTTACATAATATCCCAAAAGTTGCAACGGAATCACTGCTAAACTCGGTGTAAAGCACTCTTCTGTTTCTGGAATATACAAAGCGAAATTTACTGTATCTTCTACTTTATAATTTCCTGCCATTGTCACTGCTGCAAGATAAGCTCCACGGCACTTCACTTCAACCATGTTGCTGATCATTTTTTCATATAGTTCTTTCTGCGTTAATACACTGACTACTAAAATCCCATCTTCAATCAAACTAATTGTTCCATGCTTTAGCTCTCCTGCTGCATATGCCTCAGAATGAATGTAACTGATCTCTTTTAATTTTAAACTTCCCTCCATGCCGACAGCATAATCAATGCCGCGGCCGATAAAAAATACATCTTTCGCATTTGCATATTTTGAAGCAAACCACTGAATTCGCTCTTTTTCATCATCCAGCACTTTTTGAATTTGTTCTGGAAGCTTCTGAAGCGCTTCTATTAGTTCCTTATATCTCTTTTCATCCAGTTTTCCTTTTGCATAAGCAAACTGAATCGACAACAAATTCCCGGCAATCAGCTGTGCACTATACGCTTTCGTCGTTGCTACCGCAATCTCCGGTCCAGCTAATGTATAAAATACATGATCTGCCTCACGCGCAATCGTTGAACCGACTACGTTCACAATCGCAAGTGTTGGGATTTTCTGCTCTTTTGACAAACGCAAAGCTGCCAAACTATCTGCTGTTTCCCCCGACTGACTAATAATAATAACAAAACTATTCTCTTCCAAAATTGGATTCCGATATCTAAATTCAGAAGCCAGTTCCACACGTACCGGAATTCTTGCCAATTCTTCCATTACATATTGCATCGCCACTCCTGCATGATACGCAGAACCACACGCCACAATATAAATTCGTCCAATTGAACGGATTGTTTTTTCATCTAAACCTGCATCTGATAAATCAATTCTCCCATTTTTTAAAACTGCATTGACTGTATCACGAACTGCTCTTGGCTGCTCATAAATTTCTTTCATCATGAAATGCTCATATCCGCCTTTTTCTGCAGCCTCTGCATCCCACTTAATTTCAATCAGTTCTTTTTCAATCACTTCCTGGTCGATATTGTAAAAAGTAATCTCTCCTTTATGCAAACGAGCCATTTCCTGATTCCCAATATAATAAACCTGGCGCGTATATGGAAGAAGCGCCGGTACATCCGACGCTACAAATGTTTCTCCCACTCCCTGCCCCAATATCATTGGATTATCCTGACGGGCTACATATATTTCTTCTGGATATTCTTTAAACATAAAAGCCAGTGCATAGGTACCACGAATTCTAGTCATAGCTCTTGCTAATGAATCAATCGGATTCTGACCATAATTTTCATAATAATAATGAACCAACTTTACAGCCACTTCCGTATCCGTATCAGAATAAAAGGAGTATCCCTTCTTTATCAGTTTTTCTCTTAACTCCTGATAATTTTCAATAATTCCATTATGAACACCTACAACCTCTCTATCTTCCGTTGCATGAGGATGTGCATTCAATTCTGACGGTTCACCGTGGGTCGCCCATCTGGTATGTCCAATTCCGCAGTTTCCATGTATTGCTTTTCCAGCATTTGTTTTTTCTTTTAAAGCAATCAGCCTACCTTTCGCCTTTACGATTTCCGGCAATGATTTCCCTTTTCTAACCGCCAAACCAGCTGAATCATATCCTCTATACTCTAATTTTTCTAATCCGGCAAGAAGAATGGGCGCTGCCTGTTTATCTCCTGTGTATCCTACTATTCCGCACATTATATTTTTCTCCTATATATTCTTTTCGTTCAAAATACTCCAGCAGTTCCCTACTTTCTCTTTCACACCCCGATTGTTCGCAATTTTTACATATATATTCACACGCTTCAGTTATTCTTCGTTCACTTGTCGTGTTCTTTCCTATCGGTAATTCCGAATTTAAGTATGTTGGATATAAATGAAAATAGTCCGAAAAAACCGCCGTATGAGCTAAGAAAACACATTCTATATAATAACCCATTTTGTCCTTTTCAGGCTTTTTTTCTGCTATTGCGCACGAAATAAGTGCTGTAGTAAGAGCTGCTTTTACTACCAAAGCTCCTTTACCATCTATATAAGCTTTTTTAGCATACGTATACGCTTCTTCAAAGCTCTCAACATTGTCTTGGGTTCTATATATACTTTTTGCTCTTTGCAACCAATAATGTAAATCATTCTCTAATAATGGCTGCAAATCTTTATAGATAGTATAAATAAGACTTTTTGAGTCTTTGTTTGTTGAAAATATTTGGTTCAGCGTATCGAATAAAATAATATCTATATATAAACGTTTTCTCGAATAATCAAGTTTAAATTCTTTGACAATATAGTATATGCTATCCGATATTTCCTGTATTTGAAATTGCTTTAATAATTCTATTAGTGCAATTTTACTATTATGAACCATTTTTGAACTTGAATGTTTTGTTGCCTCTTCTTCTGTTGTTAAAATCAACTCAACAAATGGAGAAAACTTTTTACATATATCATTTATTTCATCGCGATTTAAATCAAGAGAAATCAAATCTGAATAGTATAATTTATCCAACGCACATAACGCAATTAACACACTCCTTTCTTTAAGAGAAATCTTAATCTCTTTCTTTATAGTAAACGGTATATTTATATTTTGATCCTTTTTCAAAACATACAAATAATCTATATTCGTTTGATCCGCCTTGCGCCTAACCAATCCAAAAGAATCCTGCACTTTATTACTCATTACGATTTCATTTTCATCAAATCTATTACTTAGATCAATTACATTACAATTCAAATTAGAGACCAAATAATTATCACTAGAATTTATCGCAATTACAACTTTATTATTATTATCATTTAATCGCGTCCTTAAATCTATTAATAATCCATATACATTCGACGACATCGAATTACTATCAAACAAAAAAATACTATCCTTTTGTGATTCTAAAATTTTAAGAATCAACTCCTCATCCACAAATATTTCTGATGGGAAGTAAAAAACATCTCTTTTCTTATAATATTCCGCCAAATTGCACAAAACATATGTTTTTCCACTAAAGCGTCTTCCTTTCAACAAAACAAACGATGTTTTATCCAATTCATCCTGTATTTCCTTATTACAGTCTCGATAAATATGTAATGTACTTTTTAAAAAAGCATTTTTTTGAGTATCAAATATTTTTGTATTTGAAATCAATTTCAAGGATTCTTTTTTTCCTTTTTCGATTATTATACTCGGATTTATATATTTATATATTTTTTCTCTATTTTCCCTTTCCAAGTACTGATACATTGAAACGAAATCCGGATAAAATTTTTCAAAATTTTCAACTATTATCACTCCATTAATTCCATGTTTCTTTAAACTTCTTTCTTCATCAAGTGTTGGTTTTTCATTTCTTAAAACAATCCTATATGCATCTTGCTGTATATTTTTACTTTTATTATAAACATATTGCAAATCCATTTCATTTTGCAAACTACATCCAATAAAAAGCATATGTTGTTGTGCATAATCTGAAAGCAGTGCTTTATAAATATCTTTATTTTCTTCACTTGTAATTGCCTGTAAATATTGTTCTTGGCTAAACACTATATTATTTTTATTATCATCTCTATATCTACTTTCATAATTCGCATCCCCATGTAATTTATATAATAATTTTTTAGATGTTTTCGGTCGCCTAAATTTAAGATATGGCAATATTAATTGAAAATCCGAATTTTGTTCAATTCCATCATCCACATTTAATGTATATGCATATGGCCAATTTACCTTTGTCAAAAAATCAATTTGTTGCTGTAATAATTTTACTTCCGTAAAATTATCCTCAAAATATTTTGCACGTTTTTCACTAGAAACGCATTCAAAGAACAAGTCTGAAACATCAAAAAAACTTTTTTTATTAACCTCTTCGTAACTATATAAACAATTTTTTTCTGCACATATCAGTTTACTCATTTCATTTTTTGCAAGTTTTCCATCCGGAACACCACCATTAACAGCTTGACATCCAGCTGTAAAACCAGCGCCGAAAACAGGAACAAGTTTCCTTTCAAGCGCATATCTAGCTAACTTTTTTATTCCCTCATCGTAATCTATAATATTAATTAAATTCATTTTTTAATACCTACTTAATATTATCCATTTCTCTTATTCAAGCAAAATTCAAAATACTTCCTAAAATTTTCTGTTTGAATTTTCCAATCCCATTGTTTTATATTCTCAAGATTTTCATTAGATAACTCTTTAAATACTTCTCTATTTTTTAATAATTTAATTATTTTTTCTTTCAGTTCCTTAACCGTCCGTTCTTTCATAATAAAATTCTTTTGTAGAGTCCCAAAACATTCTTCCACAACACCCACATTTGTTGTAATAACCGGAACCCCACAAGCCATTGCTTCTAAAACCGGATTAGGTGTTCCTTCATGTAATGACGCGCAAATATAACAATCAATTTTGCTATAAAATTGAGGCATACGGTAATGCGGAATCATTTTTTCTTCCCTGTCAGAAGTATATAATTCGATATTATAGCCTTCCTGTCTTAATTCTTGTATCGCTGGCTTTATAATAGTATTAATTCCTTTTAAATCGTTAATACTCCACTTACTATTTCCTACCCACCCAACACGAATTAATCTATCATTTATATTGTCAAATCTACTTAAATTATTCGGTTGGAACAAATTCAAATCCACTCCATCTGGCAAGTAAGCATCCGGTCTTTTTTTTAATTCCACTTTTTCCTGGTATATTCTTTCAAGTTTTTTTGAAGATACAGCATATGCCGTTAGTATCGACTCTTTACGAGCAAACAACTTTTCTGTAACCATCTTTTCTTCATCATCTAAGCATAGATGGTCATATATTTCTGTTGATATTTTTTTGTTTTTTATGTACTTACTAAAAAACTCTTCTTTTGTATAACCCAATCGAAAAATTCGATTTTGCACCCATTCACTATCATAAGATGATAATAATCCCCTCCAAAAAAAGTGAACTATTTTGCAGTCCTGACTTAAAATAAATATATCTGCCACATTCTCTATATCACAAGCATAAATCACTTTAAAATCATAATATTGATTCAAATTTTTCTTTATTTGATCCGCAATATGATCAAACGCCCAATCAGGTCTATCTACAATTAAAGCTATTTTTTCTTTTTTATTTTTTTGTTTTTTATTTTCATCTACAACATCATAAACACGCTCTCGTTGTATCTCTTTTCTTCCTTTTACTATGTCAATCAACTTCCAACATTTATTAACTATTCGATATCCTTTTGTTTTTTTTATAACTCGCAAATCCGTTTCTAATCTATTTGTTCGCTCCCATAAAATATCACATTCTTTTGTTTTCATTTCCAACAATCTCTGTGTTCGCTCTTTTTCAACCTCTATAATTCTTTTCTCCTCTTTCAAATCTTGAACTCTTTTAATAGAAGTAGACTCTTCTGTAAAATCTGTTCTTTCCATAATTTATTCTCCTCTTTTTATCTTCCTTAGTACTTTTTTCAAGAATCTGATATCCGAAATAGATTCTTGCATTTTAATTTTATTTAATTCATCAACTCTATACTCATCCATTCCCATTTCAAATAAACATCCCGACAGTCTAATTGTCAATTCATCCATTTTAGCAATATGTGATGTAGGAGACAAATATACTAACCTCTCTACCCTATTATCCAATAATACTTTTTGTATATCTCTACTTCTATATTGATAATCACCCCAATTTGCTTTTTCTGCCGAAAAAATATGCTCCAACTGACATTCTAAATATCGATCTCCTTCTTCTGGAGAATTCTCGTCGGTAATCAGTAAAACTTGTTTTCCTTTTTCTTCGAAATATTTTTTATAGTTTAATAAAACCCTATCCATTTCCAGATATCCAACATATCGATAATAAATTGCCACTTTTGATTTATCATTTATTCTCTTTAATATTAAATCCTGTTTTTCAAAATAATTAGATCCTATTAATTTTATTACATCTTGAGCATCCCAATACTGTAATAATAATTCAAAACATTTTCTTGCATTTTTCTCTTCGATTTTATATAACCAACAATCAATACAATCCAACAAAATTTCATCTTTTAAATTAAAAAACTCATTTTTATAGTCTTCGAATTTACATTGATGAATCAAAAATTGTTTTACGTTTTCGACAATTACAGAGCCCTTACATCTACTTTCAAAACGTTTAATATCTAATACGTTTCCCCCCGTAACTCCAACACCCAAGCGATAATGATAAAACTTTTCTTTTATTATTCCTACATGTTTGGCATAATAAGAAAGAATAAATAGTGCATATCTGTCTTCTGCAGATACATATTTTCCATCTAAAAGCTTAGCAAATCCCTCTTTGCACAACTCTGTTTTCCAAATTTTATTGACCAAGTTGCAATTAAATTTATGTTCAACAAAACAGGCACTTAAAATATCTTTCTGTATCCCACTTGTGTCCTCTGGATTCATAAAATGATCAACCCATAAAATCAAATCGTCTGCCAGTTTTTCTCCCGCCAAAATTTCTGCTCCAAATTGTGCAAAATCATATTCTTCTTTCTCCATAATGCAAAAAAGATATTCGCAAGTATTCAAAGATATATAATCATCACTATCTAAAAATAATATATATTTACCTGTCGCTATTTCTACTGCATCTTTTCGAGTTTTGCATAAACCCATATTTTCAGCATGTTTTATTAATTTAATACGTCTGTCTCGATTCGCATATTCTTGCAGTATTTTTAGTGAACTATCTTCTGATGCATCGTCCACACAAATGATTTCGATATCTTTTTCTGTCTGGTTAATTGCGCTCTCCAGGCACTCCCGCAGATATTTTTCAACATTATAAACTGGTATCAATATGGATATTTTTGGCATAACCCCTCCAATATACACTAACGTTTTCTCTTAATGATTCCCTTAACCCACTCTCTCCTCCGACTCCCAATCGGCAGCACCTTATTGGCGATCTTTCGGATGCCCGCGTTCTGCTCCATCTTTGCGATTCTTGACAGTTCCGCTTCTCTCTCATCCATCAGGCATCGTTTCGTTTTTCTCAGGATCATCGGATAATATGATGACAGATTCGCATACTCCCAGAAATATTCCGCGAAGTCACAGTCCACTACATCCCATGGTTTCTGGTATCCGGCAAAATGAATCAGATACGGGCGTTTTCTTGCCTGTGTGTATGCTTCATAGAGCTGTCTCGGCGCCATCTTGAGAATGTCCATACGGCTGCGTCCAATCTCCTGCCAGTCCATCAGCGTGTTCCACTGCTGTGGCAGGTAAGTTACTTTGTTTTTGCACACGATGTTCAGGATATCCTGATCGTGACAGCGGTAGGAATGGGTCAACGCCATCTGAATCATATCTTCTGAGCTCATCGTCCTGCGAAGCCCATCCAGATCCAGGATCAAAACACCCGCCTGGAAGTAGTCATATGGGCTGTCCAGTCCCAGTGTCTCGGTCGCATAGGTCTGCCAGTTGTTCTGGTTCAGATTCAGCTGTCCTGCCACATCGATGTCTTTTGCTGCCCCGATCACAGCTCCGTTCAGGTCGAAATCATACAGTTCTGCTACGTCATGATCGGCTACCATATCACAGTCCAGGTAGAGAATCTTGTGATAATTCGGCATGATTTCCGGGATGATCAGGCGGTAATATGTCTCTACGGACAAGTGCTGATCGACAAATAATTTGCCCGCATCGAAGTATTCACATACTCGGATGAAACGAATCGATATATTCTGTTTGTCCCTGGCTGCCATGGAAATCAGATGCTGATTTTTCTCAGAAATGTCGTTGTACAGAATAATGATGTCATACTCTCTCTCCGGTGAGGCATTCACAATCACCGAGCGGATCATGATGTCAAGATACGGTGAAAATTTATCATTGGCAGACAGCACGATCGGCACGCCTGCCGGATAAACCGGCTCCAGAACCGCTTTCGGCGCTGTCTCTTTGAACAGGGTTTTCGGCAATTCTCCCGCCCGGATTCCCGGCTGTGTTTTCAGCCATTCATAGTAGATGCCGCAAAGGCGTTCTGCCAGATATCCCATCACCCGGTATTCTTCCACACTGTACCAGGTACTGTCGATCCGTTTTTCTGCCTCAAAAAGGATGTCAAAGAGCCATGCACAGTAATTTTTATAAATCTCTTTTTTCATGATGAACATGTTGCACTCATGGGCGGTTTCGGATTGCATATATGAATCTGCTGTCTGTGCAAATGCCGGATATTTTTCCTTTAAGATCTGCAGGGTAATATCCAGATCTTTCCGGTGCTGGAAAGGAACCATGCCATATTCATGGTACACATCCATCGGTTTTCCTTCTGTTTTGATCCGCGGATATCGGCGGCCACGGACGCTGATCACATCATATTTTGTGATCAGATCGCGCATAATCTCCGGCTGAAGTTTCATTTCCTCGATCGCTTCTTCTGAGATGCGGTCATAGGCGATATTTCCCCATCCATCATCTTTATTGAGCGACGGGTCAAATGCCAGATAGCGGCGATAATGGAAAAATCCATAGTAATCCGCCTCTTCGTTTTTCCAGGCCCAATACTGGGCCGTCAGCTCACAGTATGTCTTATTCCGTTCGGAAATATTGTCTCCCTCATCGTCATGCAGCATCCCCGGAAGTTTTGTTCCGGAGAGTGCGGTTCCCACCTGTATCGGATACAGATATGGATTTTCCGGCACATAGGCCGGTTTGTGGCAGACCACATAGATCCGGATATCCGGGATCTGTCCTGCTTGTTTTTCCATGTATATTACATTCCTTTCATCTACAGCATTTTGCGGGATTTTTATGCGTTTTCCGGCAGATTCAGGCTTTCCATATAAGCATCGCAGACGCTCTCTGCCTCGCCCTGCATAACCACATTTCCCTTGTTCAGCCAGATTGCATGGTCGCAGAGCTGCCGCACGGTTGCCATCGTATGGGAGACAAAGAGAAGTGTCGTTCCATTTTCCAGCATATGATGCATGCGTTCCTGGCATTTTTCCTGGAATGCCGCATCTCCGACCGCCAGTACCTCATCGACGATCAGGATCTCCGGCTGCACGATCGTGGCGATAGCAAATCCCAGACGGGCTGCCATACCGGAGGAATAGTTCTTGATCGGCATATTCATGAAATCTTTGAGTTCTGCAAACTCGACGATCTCTTCGTAATGTGCATCCATGAATTCTTTGCTGTAACCGAGAACGGCGCCATTCAGATAGATGTTTTCCGTCGCAGTCAGTTCGCCGTCGAATCCGGCGCCCAGCTCGATCAAGGGTGCGATACTTCCCTTTACCTCTACCGTGCCCCGGTACGGCTTCAGGATGCCGCAGATCAGTTTTAACAGGGTTGATTTTCCGGAACCATTGGTTCCGATGAGGCCCCACGCTTCCCCGCGTTTTACTTCAAAATTGATATCTTTCAGAGCCATGAATTCCTGAAACATGAGCTCCCGTTTGATCAGTTTTACAAAATATTCTTTTAAGTTATCGATGCGCTCGGAAGCCATATTGAAACGGACCGCCGCATTGGTTACTTTTATGATTGTATCTTTGTCCGATGCCATTTCTGCCTCCTAGATATATAAGATAAATTTATCCTGCGTCTTTAAGAACGCGCCCACTCCGACCAGAAGTGCGATACCTGCTGCCACGAATCCGGCGATGATCAGATACAAATCTGGCATCCGGCATTCCAAAACGATCTGTCTGAACTGCGTGATATAGAAGTACATCGGATTCAGGGTCATAACCAGTTTCCGCAGTGCCTCCGGAAGCAGGGTGATCGGATAAAATAATGGGGTCAGGTACATCCATGCGGTCAGTACTGCATTGTAAATATGCTGGATATCACGGAAGAATACACATCCCTGTGCTAACAGCATTCCCAGTCCCAGGCAGAATAGATATTCCTGCAAAAGAATCACCGGAATGAACAGAAAGAATACATTCGGGACTACCCGGCACACAATAAATACGATAATAAGTGCCCCCAGAGCAAATATCATATTTACAAAGGAACTTGTGATTTTAGAGACGGTAAATACATATTTCGGTACATACGTTTTTTTAAGCAGGGACGCATTTCCAATGATGGAAAAGATCGCCTGTGTGGTTGATTCACTCATAAAGTTATAAAGGGTCTGTCCGATAATCAGGTATACCGGGAAATTGGTAATATCCGACCGGAACATATTGGAAAATACGATTACCATGATAACCATAACCATCAGCGGATTCAGAATACTCCAAAGATACCCCAGAAAGCTCCGGCGGTATTTCAGCTTGATATCTTTTGTCACCAGCTGCTGCATCAGGAAGCGGTATTTGTAAAATCCGCCCAGTCGTTTTAAGAACAAATTCATATCTTTTTCCTTTCTCTCTTTTTTCTTTTATCTCAGAAAAAGTCCTCGCAGCAGAACCCGTCTTAAACTTCCTGCCGGAAATAAACGGTTTAATCTGCGCATGTCTATTTTAATTTTGATCTTTGTCGGTTTTAGCCTGAATTCCCGTATATTGGATGTGCTTTCCTCCTTTCCCGGTTCGGTATGATAGAATTTCAGATAGGAAAGTTCCGCACACTGCGCCCCCCTGTTTCTCTGATATAAGTAAAAGATGCCGAACAGGCGCTCCGCCAGATACCCAATCAGTCTCGGCTCCTGTTTCTGCCTGTCTGCTTCTTTTCTCTCTGCTTCAAAGGCGCTTAAAAGCGTAAAAAGCCATTCCATGTATTTCTGGAACAGCTCTTTTTTCATGATATACATATTCATATAATAGATTTCTTTGGAATGCATATATGCGTCCGCCGCATCTGCATATTCCGGATAAATCCGGTTTAAAAGTGCCAGCATCTGATTCAGATTGTTTCCATCATGATACTGACAGTATTGCCGGTAAACCGTTGTATTGATTCGTTCGCGATACACGGTCAGAAGATCGTATTGTTCGATCTGGCGGCACATCCAGTCTTCCTCGATCCAGTATGGCGTCAGATCTTCCCATACGGAATCTAATTCTATATATGGGATATGACGTTTTCCTATTATTTTCCCTTTCGCAGTCACCGGGCTTAGATTGCGAAAGGTCAGATAACGGCGATAATGGAAAAATCCGTAATAATCGCAATCCAAATGTTTCCACGCCCAGTACTGGGCTGTCAGTTCGCAATAATCTGGATTTTTTTCGGATATATTATCGCCCTCATTGTCATGGTATGTCATTCCTTCCAGCCGCCGGTCTGTCAGAGCCGTTCCCACCTGTATCGGATAAAAAAGGGGATTTTCCGGCACATACGTTGGCTTATGACAGGCAATCAAAATGCGTATATCTGCTTGTTTTTCCATGTTTTATTTTCCGTTTGTCGGCTCCTGTTCTTCTTTAACCCCTTCCGTACTCTCTTTCATCAGCATGATCTTCGGCGTCATGATAATCAGCTTCAGATCTTCCAGAACAGAATAGTTCCGTATGTACGTCAAATCCAGCTTCAGCTTGTCATAAGGGGTTGTGTTGTATTTTCCATATACCTGGGCATAACCGGTCAGTCCGGCTTTGACCTGCAGGCGGAAGGAAAATTCCGGTATTTCTTTTTCCAGCTCTGCTGCCAGCTCCGGGCGCTCCGGCCGCGGACCCACGATGGACATATCGCCTTTCAGAATATTGTAAATCTGCGGCAGCTCGTCCAGGCGGGTTGCACGAAGGAGGCGGCCAATCGGTAGGATTCTCGGATCGTCCTCACTGGCCAGTCTTGCCTTTCCATCCGCCTCCGCATTCTGCACCATGGTCCGGAATTTATAGATTTGAAATTTCTTGCCATTTTTTGTGAGGCGTGTCTGCTGATAAATCACCGGTCCGCCGTCTGTCACCTTGATGCTGATTCCTACAATCAAAAAAATCGGAATCGTAATAACGATTCCGACGAGCGATCCGATGATATCGATGATCCGCTTCATGATGGCCTGTTCAATCTGCAGTCCCTGGTTATTTCTCGAAAGCAGCAGCGGTGAATCAAACAGATTCAGTTCCACCGAACTCCGAAGCAGAATATCTGAAATTTTTGGTACACTGTAGGTCCGGATATTCTGTCCGAAGCAGTATTTGATGATATAGTTGCGCTCGTGCGCCGGAATATCTCCGACAATCACGCTGTCATATTTGGCGATCTCCGCCTTTACCCGTTCCGGGCCTTCGTGATAGCTGATGATCTGGCTGATGATGTATTTATCTTCGCGGGCGTTCATCTTTTCGATCAGATGATAGTCGGAGTGATCGCCCGATATCAGCAGCAGTTCTCTCGGCGGAAACATCCCCCGGTACAGCCACAGAAATGTCATCGTCCATGCCAGAATGATGATGACTGCGCCGACCAGATTGACTGCCAGCGGCAGAGGTGCCGTGAATTTCTTATCCTGCACACTGATCTGAAAATACGTGATAATATTGGTAAATACCACCGCCAATATCTGTGAATATATCAGATTTCCCCGCTTCAGGAGGGCGATCTTGAATCCCCCGTACAGCTGCATAAAGAAAATAAGCAGGAGTCCGTAGATGAAGATCATCATCCAGTTACCCCTGCGGAAAAACGGCGCCCAGATGATCTTGTTGTACCAGTTGATCCAGATGACACCGTAAAGTCCTGTCAGCAGCGCGATCAGAATCAGGGCAAAGCCCAGCTTGATCAGCCGCTTATATGGTTCGAATTGATTCATGCTTTTGTGTTTTGGTTCCTTCCTTTTTATTTAATTTTATAATTTAAGGTTCTGTTTTTACAGTCTGTCCCTTACCTTTGTCTTACTTATCTTCCGGCAGACGGATTCCCAATTCTATCCTGCGCTTTTCTCCCAGAAGCTCGACCTCGACCGTCACGATCCGCTTACGGATGCGCTTGCGTACAATCTTGTCCTGGAAGAAGGATAATGGTCCCTGGGCGGTTAGGATGTTGCCGTCTTCGTCAAGGGTGACAAAGGAGCGGCGGACAAGACATTCATCCAACTCCATCATCTGGCAAAGTAATTTCTTTTCTTCCTCCTGGATCTCCCAGAATTCACAGTCCGTCCGCAGGAGTTTGGAGAGCTTCGGGACCCGCTTTAATGCCAGAAAAAATTCCTCCGGCGTGTCGGTGTCCGCGATAACATAGGATGGAAAGAGCGGTTTCTGGTATTCCAAAAGTTCCCCGGCATTGCGCCAGACGCATTCCTGCTCGATCACAAAACAGGCTTGGTATCCATTTCCTTTCAAAACGCGTTCGATGCATTCTGTCAGCTCCTGTTCCCTGCCTGTCTGTGTTTGGATCACATACCACATACCGCACTCTCCTTTGCATTTTCCCTGCTTTCAGGTGCACAATGGGTATGCTTCGCCATCCCGGAGCCGCCTTCTGGCTGCCCGGATACGATCTCGATCCATCCTATGTTCCATCTTTCATCTGACCATGACATTGATCACAGGCAGCTTACTCCACGTGCTTTTGATTCTTATTCTGCGTCTCTTAACGCGCTTTCATACATCCGCATCCGGCACGCCCTGATTTTAGAGGATTTGTGCCTATGCGAAGTCTAGTTTATTATACTACGGTTTGTGGGGGGATTCAATAGAAGTTTGTGGGAAGGAATGTTTAGGAAATTCTTAAAATAAAGGGTAAAAAGGCAAAATTCTATATTTACTTAGAAATACATATCGGACTGATAGCGAACTCAGTTGACATCGCAGAACATAAGTTCTATAATTGGCTTGTTAGCATTTACAAATTACAGATTTATAAATAATACCTCGGAGGCCAATGCCATGAAAAAAATAGGTTTAACCATATATGCTTTAAATGTTTTTCATACCGGAAAGTATCACTTTGAAAAGAAACATGGACATTTAACTTTTATAGATATGATTTCAGCTTTCTCTAAACAGAATGCGAAACAATTTGATATTGATAACCATGCTGAGAACATTTTTAAAGTCAACTCATTTGAGGTGGAATGTGTAAAAGATGAGGATGGACATATTATTTTTAATGCTTTTACAGGAGTTGTAAAAACCGGAGAATATGGAACTGAAGCCGAACTCATTCACACAAAAACCAGAAAACTGACCCACAAGAAGACCGTTGAAGAGGCTGAAGTTATACCATTCGCTTTCTATCTGGCACTGTCTCCTATAAGACCGGAACGTGGCATACTTATTTTTCAGACCGAAGGCCGCAGCAGCATGAAATCAGCATTTGAACACCGCATGAAAAAATTTGTCAGACACACATATGAAGGCTGGAACTTTTCATTAGAAACTCTTATGCCTAAAGAATATGTAGAACACTACCTGGTAGATGGTGTTTTAAAAGAACTCCGGATGATTAAATACGGAATTTCCCAGGATATTTCTGAGCGAAATGGGATACGCGGAAATGATGAGGCCGTGTATGAAGAACGGATCATCCATAATCCTTTGGGTTTTCTTGAAAAGGGCGCCGATAAGATCCGGGAGGTCTTAAGAGGACAGCGGAGCTTATGTGAAGTTGTTTCTGTATCCGATTTCGATTATGACTGCCTGAAATTCAAATTTCGCCTAGGCAAGACAGAAAAAACCATTGATATCGGCAATTTAGATGCCCTGGTTGTGACAGAAGACATCACCGATCAGGTCGGAGTCAAAACAGGGCATCCCGATGTAGACATATTAAAGTCCGAAATGCGCGAAACAGCAAAAGAATATATGCGGAGCATGGGGTTAGCATAAGAAGGTGAATTGATGAAACATTGGATATTAAGCAGAGAAGGTTCTCTGAGTATCATACTGGTAATATGGTTGTTTAATAGCTGTGTTCTTAAACTTAAATACGCTTCCTTGGTGGATATTTTTAAAAATTACTTTAGTTGTTTTAAGGATAAAGAAGGACATTTGTTGATAGCACCACTTTTAAATTATATGATCCTGCCGATTCTTCTGGCTGGAATTATTGCCAGAGAAAATCCAATCAGCGAAACGATCCAAAATATTTTAACTGTATTAATTTCCATTTTAACATCCATGTTATTTGCACTTTTGACAACCATCATCCAGATGAAAGCTAAAATTAAAGAAGATTTGGATTATTACAGTATAGAAGCAAACACCTCAAAACAGGCATTGATAGAAGCCTATTATATTGTCATGTTCGAAATAACCATGTGTGTATCTGTATTAATCCTGTGTTTAGTAAATTTATTCACAGGACAGCTTAGCTGGGTTTTCAGCTTTTTAATTTATGCCTGCTCGTTTTTAGTCATTTTTAATTTATTAGTGGTTGTGAAACGAATTTTTAGAGTGATTGATACGGATATGAATAAGTGAGATATGCCAAGAGCGGGCGAGAGTTCCCCCCGTCTTTACACACCTCTTTTTTTATTCCTGAAGCTGGTTCTCGTACATAATGCTCACTCCCCATATACCTGTTCCCCAGTTCCGAATTGTGCCACTCAGAAGCTCTTTGAGTGCATCCTGGATATCTTCAGCACTTTCGATATCGTATTCTTCGAGGAACTAACGGATGATGTTCCTCTTTTCCTCTTTCCCTCTGTCATCTGTAGTCTATGAACCGTTTTGGTCTTCCACGAAACAAAGGATGCGGAAGTTGGTTTTAGAAAAGCGAAAATAGAAAGCCATGCGGCTTTTATTACACAACCGCACGGCTTTTCTCTTCCATCACCTATTTTTATTTGCAAACCCGGTTCTCCAACTGCCCACTCTGCACATAATGTGTATAGTAAGCCTTTAAATCGTCTCCAAACACTGCCGCCAAATCCGGGTTATTTACCTTATATACACTGACATCGAAATTCTCCGATGCCCTGCGTCCTTCTGCCATACCGCACGTATAAAAATGCTCAAATAACTTTTGCGAATCCAAGCCAACGACCAACTGCAAATCTGGATTATTCATATAATAATAATTTGCATCAAACACCGGCTGATACGTGTTCATCTGTTCCGCTACCTGATTCTGATTACCTGCGGACTGTGTCTGCGTCTGACCGGACGTATTTCCATTCGAAACCGCCCCATTCTTATACGGGCAAACTCCATTTGGATGAAGATGTGCCTCATGGTCGCCACAATGATAATGATAACTTCCCAGACCGCTCTTATTCTTGTAGTCATGATGTCCGCCCTGTGCATCCGTCCGTCCCGGATGCGCCTCGGCTGTAATCATCGTCATGTTTGAGACAGTCGCGAACGATGCCGTCAGCATCATGCAGGATAAAAGCGCAGTTCCAAACTTTTTAAAACGTTTCATAATAACTCCCCCTTGTAACTGTAAAATGAAATGCTCTCCGTTTTGATTGTAACATTTCCATACAAGAAACACAAGGAAATCACCCTCATATCGTGTTTATTTCGCCTTGCAACACAATGCAGTTGATATCACACAGTCGGCACACAGCTTGTCCCTTACTCCTCCAAATACCCAATCAACTCCTTAACCAATCTATACACCGTCGTCCCCGGATCATACTCTGATGGCACATCTTTCCCCTCACGAAATCCATCCATACGCCTCTTAGCATTTTTGATCGCTGTATTGACGCCGTCATATTGATTTACTAAATTGAAAATCTCTTCACAATTTTTATGGTAGGTTCCATTCCCCAAATTATATTGCTTGAATATCTCATTGAGTTTTTCGCACCAGTCATCCCTATGAAGCGCAGTATCCGCATAATTGAAATGTAAATAAAGCCAATATTCGAATGACTGATTGCTCCAGGCGATTTTATATCCCTTTTCTTTTCCCAGCCGGATTGCTTCATCAAAATCTTTAAAATCGTCTTTATCAAAAAACACCCATATATTCTGATAAGCGATTAGCTAAATCAGAACTTAAACTTGCAAACTGGAAGCTGGAATTCCAATTCAGCAATATACGAATTTTTGATTTTTATGTCAATATTTTTACGGATTTTCCATAATTTCATTGTTCTAACAACACATTCTCAACCCTCGACACAATTTTCCATTAATAGAGAAAAACCATGCAATGGTCTGTGAGACTGATGCATGGTTTTCTTTCTGATCCTTTTTCAATTTCAATCGTTCTAATTTCGCCCGCTCTACCGCATATACTCCTGCTTCACCTTATGATCCACCACATGCCGCTTCGCCAGCTCTTTCGTCACATCCTCTACGCTGATGCCCGCGTCTGCCATCAGAACCATGGCATGGTAACACAGGTCTGCCAGCTCGTAGATCGTTTCGTCCTTGTCTTTCTTCGCTGCCGCGATGATAACCTCGGTACACTCCTCGCCGACCTTTTTCAGAATCTTGTCCAGACCTTTGTCGAACAGGTAGGTGGTGTAGCTTCCTTCCTTCGGATTCGTCTTACGTCCCATAATGAGGTCGTAAAGTCCCTCATAGGAAAACGGCGTGATCTCCTCGTTCTGGTAAACCGGCTCAAAGAAGCAGCTCTCCGCGCCCGTATGGCACGCCGGACCTTCCTTGACTACCTCGACAATCAAGGTGTCCTTATCGCAGTCCGCATAAATACTGGAAATATGCTGCACATTCCCGCTCGTCTCACCCTTTCTCCAGAGTTCCTGACGGCTGCGGCTGTAAAAACAGGTTTTCTTCTCACGAAGGCTGATCTCCAGACTCTCCTTATTCATCCAGGCCATCATCAGAACCTTTTTGCTATAATGATCCTGCACAATCGCCGGAATCAGACCTTTCTCATTAAACTTTAACTCATCAATCTTAAACGACGGCTCTACGCCTGCAATCTCGTTGATATTCTCACTCATATTTTTATCCTGCCTTACCACATAAAATTTTAATTACATCGTAACTGTTCAGTACCTTCACAGTCACGCGCAAAATTCCATTAAAAATTGCCTGCTGGCTCATGTTTTCGTACGATCAGCGCAGCGCCGACGCTCTCCTTCGTGCTCCACAGGAGAACAGGCATCCAAAAACTGTAGAAAACATCGCATACGCCGGTGCTTAGTGAGGTCTTTTCGAACTTAGCACCGCTGCGTAGGCGCAAGAGCGAAAGCGTTTTTCGGAAGTTTCTGGATGCCTGTTTTCCGTCCCTCTCACGAAAAAGCGCCGCCCTCAAACTTTTGGGAAATCTATGCGATTTAGATCAACCGCATCTCCACCCCATTCTCCGCCAAATACTGCTTGAGTTCCTTAATATTTACTTCCTTCCGGTGGAAAATACTCGCTGCCAGTCCCGCGTCGATCTGCGGATACTGGAAGAGGTCTAAAAAGTCTTCTTTCTTTCCCGCGCCTCCCGATGCAATAATCGGCACATCGACACGCTTCGCGATCTCCAAAAGCATCGGAATATCAAATCCCTGCTTCACGCCGTCGGTATCGATACTGTTGACCACCAGCTCGCCTGCGCCGCGTTTGACGCCGGATTCTGCCCATTCCAGCGCATCAATACCTGTATCGACACGCCCGCCCTGCTTAAATACGTGATATTCGTCTCCAACACGTTTGACATCCATCGAAAGCACCACACACTGATCGCCGTAGCGGTGTGCCGCCTCGGTAATAAGCTCCGGATTTTTGATCGCGCCGCTGTTGACGCTGACCTTGTCCGCGCCGCATTTTAAAACGCGGTCGAAATCATCCAGCGTGCTGATGCCGCCGCCGACCGTCAGCGGGATGAAAACCCGTTTTGCCGCCTCAGTCAGGATGTCGGTAAAGATTTTTCTTCCTTCTACACTTGCCGTAATATCATAAAATACCAGCTCGTCCGCGCCACTCTGGTTGTAAAATTCTGCCATCTCGACCGGATCCGCCACATCCTGGATTCCCTCGAAGTTGACGCCTTTCACGACACGCCCGTTCTTTACATCCAGACACGGAATAATACGTTTTGAAATCATGCCGTTCCCTCCTGATTTCTTTTTCTGATTATTCATTCGAACGATTCGAATGATTCGAATGATTTTTTTGCCGCTTTTTATACGGCGCTTCTCCTAAACGGAATATTTCAGTGCTTCCTTCAAATCAATCGCACCCAGATACAGTGCTTTTCCTAAAATCGCACCATACACCTCATTTTTCAAGATCTCAATCTCCTTGAGGCTGCTGATTCCACCGGACGCCACGATATCCAGCCCTTCAATCTGCGATAATTCTTTATAAAGCTTCAGGTTCGTTCCCTGCATCTTTCCATCGCGGGAAATATCGGTGTAAATGACCGTTTTCACTCCCGTATCGCGCAGGCGGCGGCAGAAGTCAACGCCTCTTACCTCGCTCGTCTCAAGCCACCCGTGAGTCGCCACAAAACCGTCCTTCGCGTCCACACCGACTGCAATTTTATCGCCGTATTTGCGGACCATTTCTTCGACAAATGGATAATTTGTGACCGCCACCGTGCCGAGAATCACGCGTCCGGCTCCGAGCGACAGGTATTTGTCGATGGATGCCTCGTTGCGGATGCCGCCGCCGACTTCTACAAATAATCCCGTTGTCTTAATCAGCTTCTCTATCGTGTCAAAATTTGCCAGCGCCGCGTCTTTCGCGCCGTCCAGATCGACCACATGCAGGTTTTTCGCGCCCTGCTCCTTGAATCCCAGCGCCACCTCTTCCGGCCGGTCGCTGAATACTGTCATCTGGTTATAATCGCCCTGCACCAGGCGCACCGCCTTGCCGTCCCGCAAATCAATCGCCGGAAATAGCTCCATGTCCGTTTCCTCTCCATAACTGTTTAAATCCAATCTACAAGCCTGAAAAAACAGTTACCTTTCTTGTTTTTCTATTAATTATATCTCCGAAAACGCCTTCAGAATCCGCAGTCCTACTTCCCCGCTCTTCTCCGGATGGAACTGGCAGCCCATGACATTTTCATTTGCCGCGGACGCCGTGACCGGAATGCCGTACTCCGAGGTTGCCAGCAAACTCTCATCACAATCTTTTCCATAGAAGCTGTGGACAAAGTAGACGTAATCGCCCTCTTTGCTGTATTTAAACAGTGGATGCTTCTTTCCTTTTTCCGTCAGATGCAGGCTGTTCCAACCCATGTGCGGCACTTTTAGGTTTGCCGGAATGTCTTCTTTTAAGTCTGCCATCACGCCCGGAATCAGTCCCAGACCCTGATGCTCGCCGTATTCATAGCTTTTATCAAAGAGAAGCTGCATTCCGAGGCAGATTCCCATGATCGGTTTGCCTGCTTTTGCTTCATCCAGCAGCGGCTCTGCCATTCCGGATCCGCGCAGTTTCGCAATCGCATCACCATACGCGCCGACACCCGGTAAAATGATGTGATCCGCTTTTCTTAAATCTTCCAGATCGCGGCTGACTTTATTTTCCAGTCCCAGGTAACTGAGGGAGGAACTGAGGGAAAACAGGTTTCCCACGCCGTAGTCAATAATTGTTATCATTTGCAGCCTCCTATATCAATTCATGTATGTTCCCGCAGTCAACGCAGGAACCCGCTGAATCATTATAAACCTATTAAATAGATTTGTTATGCTTACTTTTATCTTAGATCATAATACCCCTTTTGTCGATGGAATCTCATCTCGGTACTTCTCGTCAATCGACACCGCCTCGCCGAGCGCGCGTCCCAGTCCCTTGAACATCGCCTCGATGATATGGTGGCTGTTTTCGCCGTGGAACATTTTAAAATGCAGCGTCATCCGGCTGTTGGAGGACAGTGCAATCATAAATTCCTTTACAAGCTCGGTATCAAAATCGCCCACTTTTTCGGTCGGAATCTCCACATCCATGACCAGATAGGAACGTCCGCTTAAATCGAGCGCCGTCATTACCAGTGTTTCATCCATCGGAAGCAGGAAACTGCCATAACGGCGGATGCCCTTTTTATCACCCAGTGCCTCTAAAATTGCCTGTCCCATGGCGATTCCGATGTCCTCTGTCGTATGATGGTAATCGACCTGCGTATCTCCGTCACATTTCAATGTGAGGTCAAACCGTCCATGTCTGGCAAAGAGCTCCAGCATATGGTTTAAAAATCCGCAGCCCGTATCGACCTGATATTTTCCCGTTCCATCTAAATCAATCGACAGGCTGATTTTCGTCTCTGCCGTGTTTCGTTCTAATGAAATCTTGCGTTCTCTTGACATTTCTGCCAGCCTTCCTTTCTTATTCACAGCTGCCCCATCTACAAAAACCATGCTGCCAGCATTTTCATACGGTTCCCACAGTAAATGCGTGAACCTATTGAATTCCAGCCTATCTTACAACTGCACTTCTCGCCGCTTCCACCAGCTTCTTCGTCTCCTCAACAAACGTTTCCATCTCTTCCTCGGATCCGATGGAAATGCGGACGTAATCTTTGATCCGCTCGCTGTCCCAGCGTCTTACCAGGATTCCTGCCTCGCGCAGTCCGTCAAAATAGACTTTTCCCGGCATATCGCCGCTCTTGGCAAAAATGAAGTTGGTCTTCGAATCCAGCACAGTAAATCCAAGTGCCCGGAGCGCCTCGGTCGTTTTTTCACGCGTTTTGCAGATGCGCCCGGTACATTCTTTCGTGTAGTCCCAGTCGCGCATCGCCGCCGCGCCAGCCAGAATCGACAGGCGGTTGACGTTGTACGGGTTAAAACTGTATTTGATCCGGTTCATATCCGCGATAAGTTCCGGGTTTGCGATCGCAAATCCGACGCGCGCGCCGGCTAAGCTGCGGGATTTGGAAAAGGTCTGGATAATCACCAGATTTTCGTATTTCGGAAGCAGTGATACACACGATTCGCCGCCGAAATCCACATACGCCTCATCCACCATCACAACGCGGTCCGGGTTGGACGCCGCTACTTCCTCAATCGCAGAAAGCGGCAGGTTCATGCCTGTCGGGGCATTTGGATTGGCGATGATCACATTATTTCCGCAATTTTTATACGGTTCGATATTTAAGGTAAAATCTTCCTCCAGCGGAACTACCTTGAATGGGATTCCATAGAGCCCGCAGAGTGCCGGATAAAAGCCATACGTCAGATCTGCGAACTGCAGCGGCGCATTCTGGTCGCAGAATGCCCGGAATGCAAAACCTAAAATCTCGTCGGAACCATTGCCCGCGATGACCTGGTTTGTTCCCACGCCGTAGTGGTCGGCGATCGCCTCGATGAGGACGCGCTCTTCCGGATCCGAATAAAGGCGTAAATTTGCAAGTTCCAGCGGCATAATTTTAGAAGATTTTTCCTCATACCCCGCCAGAATCGCTTCCGCAACCTTCGGGCTCGGCGGATACGGGCATTCGTTTGTGTTCAGCTTGATAAATTTCCGTCCCTGCGGCTGCTCACCCGGTGTGTACGGAAGAAGTGATTCGCTTGCTTTGCTCAAAAAACGGCTCATATCTGCCTACGCCTCCTTTTTATCTTCTGCTGCGGTTTCTTTCTCCGCTTTCTCTTTTGCTTCTTTTTCTTTCTTTTCCTGTTCCTTTTTCTTCTGGTGTGCTTCCACCGCGCCCTTCAGCTTCTCCGCCATCTCGGTGATCTGCTTGTTTTTAAACTCAAAGCTGCTCTTGTTGGCGATGAAACGGGCGCTGATCGGCAGGAACTCTTCCAGCACTTTCAGGTGATTTTCACGGATCGTGCTGCCCGACTCGACAATATCCACGATGACGTCCGAAAGTCCCAGAATCGGCGCCAGCTCAATGCTTCCGTTTAATTTAATAATGTCAATATCGCGTCCCAGCTTCGCGTAATGCTCTTTCGCAATATTCGTAAATTTCGTTGCCACGCGCACCGGTCGGTCTTTGTCCTCGACGTAATCCTCTTTTCCAGCCACGCACATCCGGCATTTTCCAAGTCCCAGATCGAGAAGCTCGTATACATCCGGGTTGCTCTCCATCAGAATGTCTTTTCCGATGATTCCGACGTCTGCCGCATGGTGCTCGACGTAGATTGCCACATCACTCGGCTTTACGAGCAGGTAGCGGACACCCGTCTGTGGGTTCTCAAACACCAGTTTTCTATTTTCGTCGTAAATACTCTTGCAGTCATATCCGACCGACGCCAGAAGCTCATACACCTGATCGCCCAGTCTTCCCTTTGGCAGTGCTATGTTTAACATCTCGCGCCCTCCTTTCCATTCTCCTGAAAGGCATTTTCCCGGTCCTCTTCCAGGGAAAGACGTCCGTCATACCGGTACAGATAGCAGTAACGCAGATCCTCCGGCACAGCTTTCTCCACCCGCACGCGCAGTCCCTGACGGCGCAGGCTTTCAACCGCCTGGCACAGGCGCACTACATCGACATCCGGCTCATAGAGTACCAGCGCATCGACATCGTAACGGATGCTCTTTTCCGGCAGGCGCTCCAGCTCTTTTAAATAGATGGCAAATCCGATCGCATCGGCTTTCTTTCCTAATTTTGCCATCATACCGTCGTACTGGCCGCCGGAAAGAACCTGGCGTGCCAGACCATCTAAGAATCCCTGGAAAATAATACCGTTATAATATTCAATGTCATTGATCATCGAGAAATCCAGCCGCACCTTGTCAAGCTGTCCGCCCAGTCCCATCGCCTCCAGAACCTCATACAGGCGGGATAACAGGGCAACCGCCTCCTTCATTTTCGGCGTATCCGCGATCGCACCTGCCTCTGCCAGCACCCGCCCAAACTCTCCGTACAGCCCGGAAACCTTCATCAATTTCTCTGTATCGCCCTCCGGCAGTGCCAGATCCGCGCACAATTTTTCCAATCCGCTGCGGTTTTTCGTCCGGATCAGCCCTAAAATGATATCTTTCTGTTCGGCATTGACCGGAAGCTCTTCCATCAGTCCCACCACGAAATCCATGTTAGAAATCTTGAGCACATAGTCCGTCTCAAAATCCGCCAGACTCTTGAGCGCCAGCGCCAGCACCTCCGCGATCACGCAGTCATCCACGCCGCCCATGCACTCCAGTCCCATCTGGCTGATCTCTTTGTAAGTGTGGCTTTCCTTGCTCTCACGATACACACTCTCCAGATAATAGACCTTCTCGCACGTATTTTTATCTGCCTTGGTGTTCTTCGCGATGCTCAGCGTCACGTCCGGCTTGAGAGCCATCAGGCGTCCGTCCAGATCCGTAAACGTCGGTACATTTTCGCCTAACAGGAAGCTCTTATTCGCTGCATACAAACTATATTCCTCAAACCGCCCCATCCGGTACTTGCGGTATCCATAGCTCTCATAAAGACCTCTCAGCCGAAGCGTCGCCGCCTCCGCCCTCCGAAGGCTCTGAACCTCTAAATTCATGCTCTATCTCCTCTCAACTGCCGCCGCAACCGCCCCGGCTCAACAAAATCCGCCGGACAATCACCCGCTCGTCTATATCCTGCCGTTATAGCTCCCATCACTTTTGTTTATCTTGCTATCATGGTAGCGTACTAAAGTGTTTTCTATATACTATCATTCCTTCTTAAAAAAAGCAACTACTTTTTTAGAATACTCACACTTTAATTAAAAGAAAAACTCGGGGCATGAGAAATGTGCGCCCCGAGTTTTTCCACCTCGACTCTATTCTTTTATAACCTTCTCCAAAATCGGCCCCAGAATCTCCGTCCAAGGCGTATACGCATCCTTTTCCTCCAGATGCGTCAGCGCCATCCAGTTCAGTCCTCCCGGTGTCATTTCTCTGGCAAGGTCTTCCAGATCCCCGTCCCACGTCGCTGCCTTGCGGGACAGCGCCCCAGTAAATTCGGTGATGTATGCCCGTGCGGATGGCTCATCCAGCCCGTTTCTCTCACACCACTGGATAATGACGGTCAGAAGCATATAGTAAGCGCTCATCAGGCCCGTCGTGCTCCTAAGGATCGCGATCTGCTTCGGCGTATCGACCGGAACCGGCTTGCCGACGTGACTCATCAGATCGACTACCTCCGGGATATCCGGGTAAATCACCACCGGTCCGAAGCGGTTCGCCGCGAAGGTCAGAGGCACAACATCCGCCAGAATCTCTCTCGATCCAAACATTTCCTCAATGCGCTTTAAGCTCAGCGTTGCAACCAGATTGATAAACTTCTTCTCCGGTCCGATATGAAGCGGTTTTAAGATATCTTCCGCCGCCTTCGGAAGGAGCGCCGCAAAGACCCAGTCCGACCGGTCCACAACTTCCTGGTTATCCGCCGCGACCGACACGATCTCCGGGTATTTCTCATGCAGCATCTGCGCCCGTTCTTTATTTCTCGGCGATACAACGATCTGCAGATTCTCCATTCCGCTCTCGCAGAATCCAGTCACGACGGACGTCGTAATGATTCCCGTTCCAATAAATCCCAGTTTCATAAACTTCTATCCTCTCTTTCTCCTCTCCGTTTACCCGAAATTTTTCCAGACGATTCCGAGCGAACTTACCTGATAGTTACTCCCCGATTTTATTCATATACACAGTATACAACCAGAAACACATATTTTCCAGCATCCTACTCATATCTCGGCGCACTTTTCCGGGTTTTCATCGTAATTCCTCCCTCAACCTTCGCAGCCCACTTTGATCCGGCGCCTTATTTTATCGTTCATATCCTCCTTGCCATTTTTTTAAAATTGTCCACTTCCGCAAATAAAGCGATTGAAATAAGCCATCTCCTCATCTTTATTCAATCTTAATACATCGTTAAATCTCCCTTATCCGCTCTTAAAATCTCCAGCTGTATAATATGACCATCACAAAAATAAGGAGCTGCCTTTATGCCGGAAGAGCTTATTCGACGAAAGCGCCGTCTTTCGTCTTTTCAAATTATCACATTGGGTTTTGCCGGGGTCATTCTACTCGGAGCGCTACTGCTGATGCTGCCGATCTCCACGACTGGAGAGAATGTAACTCCATTCAATGAAACGCTGTTTACTGCGACCTCTGCCGTCTGCGTGACAGGGCTTGTAGTACAGGATACAGGCTGCTACTGGTCAACCTTTGGGCAGGCGGTTATTCTGGCACTGATCCAAATTGGTGGTCTTGGTGTCGTAACCGTAGCAGCATCGTTTGCGCTGTTGTCCGGGCGAAAAATTTCTCTGATGCAGCGCAGCACCATGCAGGATGCAATTTCAGCACCAAAGGTCGGCGGAATCGTCCGTCTGACACGCTTCATCCTGCGAGGGACGTTTCTGATTGAGCTGCTGGGAGCGCTTGCCGTGCTGCCGGTATTCTGCCGGGACTATGGATGGCGCGGCATCTGGATGGCGATATTTCATTCCATATCCGCCTTTTGCAACGCCGGGTTTGACATTCTTGGGACAGAAAGCAACCACTATCCATCTCTTACCGGCTACGCGGACAGCCCGGTAATCAATATCACGATTATGCTGCTGATCGTGATCGGCGGTATTGGATTTCTGACGTGGGATGACATCTTTGAAAACAAGTGGCGGTTTCATCGCTACCGAATGCAGAGCAAGGTGATTCTGGTCACGACAGGTTTTTTAATTTTTCTGCCTGCTATGTTTTTCTTCTTTTCAGACTTTTCCGCGCTTCCCGCCGGAAACCGGCTGCTGGCATCCTTTTTTCAGTCTGTCACGCCGAGGACAGCGGGCTTCAACACGGTAAATCTTTCCACGATGTCCGGTGCATCACAGGGCGTAATAATCCTTTTGATGCTGATCGGCGGTTCTCCAGGTTCTACAGCAGGCGGTATGAAAACAACGACACTGGCGGTTCTGCTTGCCAATGCCACTGCAACCTTCCGCCAGCGCGATAGTGCCCGATTTTTCGGACGCAGAGTCGATTGCAGCGCCGTCAAGACCGCCGCGACCATTCTGACGATGTACTTGATGCTGTTCTTTGGCGGTGCTGTCTTTATCAGCGCATATGAGAATCTTCCGCTGTCTGTCTGCCTGTATGAAACGGCATCAGCGGTCGGGACGGTGGGATTGACACTTGGTATTACACCGCAGCTGCACATTCCATCGCAAATGGTGTTGATCACGCTCATGTATCTGGGCAGAGTCGGCGGTCTTACCCTTATTTATGCGACATTTTCCAGCAAAAAGGTGGGGAATGCAAAGCTGCCGCAGGAAAAAATCACGATTGGATAAGGAGTCTTTTCACATGAAAAACATTCTATTGATTGGCACAGGCCGCTTCGGACGACATATTGCAATACAGCTTTCTCAGCTGGGGCATCAGGTCATGGCGGTCGATACAAACGAGGAACGAATCAATGATGTGCTGCCATATGTCACCAACGCACAAATTGGCGACAGTACAAACGCGGAGTTTCTTCGCTCTCTTGGCATCGGAAATTTTGATGTCTGCATCGTAACCATCAGCGGTAACTTTCAGAACTCGCTGGAAACCACCTCGCTGCTGAAAGAGCTGGGGGCGAAGTGCGTGGTGTCGCGTGCCGAGCGTGATGTGCAGGCAAAGTTTCTGCTTCGCAACGGTGCCGACCAGGTAGTCTACCCGGAAAAACAGGTGGCAAAATGGGCAGCGATCCGATACACTGCCGACCATATTTTCGACTACATAGAGATCGACGAGCAGCACGCCATTTTTGAAGTAGAAGTTCCGGCAGGGTGGATCGGCAAAAGCGTTGGCGAACTAAATATTCGCAGAAAATATGGCATTAACATTCTCGGCATCAAACACTCTGGAAAAACCGACGTTTCCATTACGCCGGATACGGTGCTATCCGGGGAAATAACGATTTTAGCGTTGGGCGAATACAAAGCGCTTCAAAAGTGCTTCCGAATCTGAACGGACGGTGAGTGTATATGGAAGATAGCGTTTTGATCGCTGGGACAGCGCTAATGTTCCTGTTCGGCTGGTTTTTGATGAAACGGCTGGATCGCTTTCTGGACGAAAATCAGAAGCACATCAAAGAATCATCCGAACAACAGCAGGCTGAACCGTGCGTGCATCTGGTCGGAAATATTTCTCCTGACGAACTTGAGGAAACGTTTTCCCGATTTCGCAATAGTCATGCCCATGTAGAAATCGTGATCTATGATTCAGAGCAAATTTCTTTTCCGGACAACGAATCCGATTGGGCGCAGTAGAAACCTCCACATTTTGGTGCTATAATATTGTTTAAGAGGGGGTGAAAATGTGCAGAATAAAGGAAACGAAATGCCAAAAGAGCATATTCTTGTGTGCCTGTCCTCGTCTCCATCCAATGAACGCATTGTACGAATGGCAGGGAAAATGGCACAGGCATTTTGCGCCAGTCTTACCGCACTTTACGTGCAGACCCCCGGAGACGCTGATATGAACGCGGAAGATACCGTCCGTTTGCAGGCGAATATGCGTCTGGGGCAGCAGCTTGGCGCAGAAATTGTCACAACGCATGGTGAAGATGTGGCGACACAGATCGCGGAATATGTGCGGCTCTCTGATGTGACCAAAATTGTGATTGGGCGAAGCGGCGTACAGCGGCGGCATTTCTGGAGCGAATCGACGCTGACAGAACAGCTCATTACGCTTGCACCGGAGGTAGATATTTATATTATTCCGGATGTGGAAGCCTATAAGAACTGCCGCAGAAATCAACCGCTTACTATCCGCCCGGCGTTTCCGACCGCCCGGGAACTACTTCTGACCATCGGAATTCTGGCAGTTACGACGGTCATCGGATGGATCTTTCTGCGGCTCAGCTTTGCAAATGACAATATCATCATGGTTTACCTGCTGGGTGTGCTTCTGACTTCCACTTTTACCAGCGGATATACCTGCGGTGTGCTGTCCGCTTTTTTGAGTGTCCTCCTGTTCAATTATTTTCTGACGGAGCCCCGGCTGTCTTTGGCAGCCTATGGCAGCAAATACCCGATAACCTTTGCCGTCATGTTCGCGGCTGCACTTTTGACAAGTACACTTGCGGCCAAGCTCAAAGCCCACGCACAGCTATCCGCACGGGACGCTTATCGCACGAAGCTCCTTTTTGATATGAACAGACAGCTCCAAAAAGCGGAAACGCCGGAGGAGGTCTATCGGATGACCGCGACGCAGATACAAAAGCTCATGCAGCGAGACGTTCTGATTTACCCGGCACAGGGCAACGCTCTGCTGGATGGGAACATTTATCCGGCTGACGGAAGTAGTCCATACAGCATCCCAGATACCGACCGGGAACAGAACGTGGTTCAATGGGTCTGGCAAAACCGCAAGCGCGCCGGAGCAACGACGCAAAACTTTCCAAAGGCAAAACGGCTGTATCTTGCCATCCGTACCGGGCAGCAGATTTACGGTGTTGTCGGGATTCCGATGGAAAAGCAAACGCAGCCTGACGCATTTACATCCAGCGTTCTGTTCTCCATCCTCGGCGAGTGCTCTCTGGCGCTGGATAACCTGCGAAATGCCAGAGAAAAGGAAGAAGCTGCCGTTCTTGCAAAGAACGAACAGCTTCGCGCCAATCTTTTGCGTTCGATTTCTCATGATCTCAGGACACCACTGACCTCGATTTCCGGCAACGCAGATACGCTGCTGCACAGCTATGACGTGTTGGATGAGGAGACACGGAAACAGATTTTTACGGACATTTATGACGATGCACAATGGCTGACGGGACTGGTTGAGAACTTGCTTTCCATTACGAAAATTGTAGACGGCAGCGTAAAGCTGCACCTTTCTGATCAGGTCGTGGATGACATCATATCGGAAGCACTCAGGCATATTGACCGAAGAGCGGCAGAACATCACATCGCAGTAGATTGCGGAGACGTACTGTTGCTGGCACGGATGGACGCAGGACTCATCATGCAGGTGCTCATCAATCTGGTGAATAACGCAGTCAAATATACTCCAGTTGGCTCGAACATCCGGATCACGGCAATCCCGCGAGAAAATATGGCTGAAATATGTGTCAGCGATAACGGTCCCGGTATTCCGAATGAACTGAAGGAACATGTTTTTGAAATGTTCTTTACTGGGGGCAATCCAATTGGCGACAGCCGCCGAAGTCTTGGACTAGGACTTACACTCTGTCAAACTATTGTTCATGCACATCATGGTGAAATGACATTGAAAGACAATTCGCCGCATGGCTGCATCTTTTCCTTTACAATACCACTTAGTGAGGTGAACTTAAATGAATAAGCCGCTCATCCTCGTTGTAGAAGATGATACCCCGGTGCGAAATTTAATAACGATGACACTAAAAACTCACGAATATAGGTATCTTTCGGCGCAAAACGGCGCAAGTGCCGTGATGGAAGCGCTGTCTCACAACCCGGACATTGTACTGCTTGATCTGGGGCTGCCGGATATGGACGGCGTGGAAGTCATCCAAAAAATCCGGTCGTGGTCGAATATGCCGATCATTGTGATCAGCGCCAGAACAGAGGATTCCGATAAAATCGGGGCACTGGATGCTGGGGCGGATGATTATCTAACGAAGCCTTTTTCCGTGGACGAACTGTTGGCACGACTGCGGGTAACGCAGCGGAGACTGTCGATGATGAAAACAGACTCCGTGCAGGATTCTCCGATTTTTACGAATGGTGCGCTGAAAATCGACTATGCGGCAGGCTGCGCATATCTTGACGGCACAGAGCTGCACCTGACACCCATCGAATACAAGCTGCTGTGCCTGCTCTCCAAAAATGTTGGTAAGGTTCTGACACACACCTATATCACGCAGCAGATTTGGGGCAGCAGTTGGGAAAACGATATCGCTTCTCTGCGGGTGTTCATGGCGACCCTGCGCAAAAAGCTGGAACGCGGAAAAGACGGGCAGCAATACATACAAACACACATCGGAATCGGCTATCGGATGCTCCGCATCGAGTAAGTAATTCCTGAACTGAACATTCATGACTGAATGGAGTAGATTTCTTGTGGTCATTCCATTCTGCCCCAAATAAGCTGACCATCGTTGAAATAGCGAGGACTTGAAAGTCCTCGCTATTAGCATACATCGTCTTATATATTATATCTGTTTTTCCATCTTCGTTTTTGCTGCTTTCCCTACTTTCTAGCACACTCCCCATCAAGCCCCAAAAGGATTTTTAATCCATGATCCAGCTGCGGCAGAATGTACTCCAGACACTCCCGCACCGCCTTCGGACTGCCCGGCAGGTTGACGATCAGCGTGCGTTTACGGATCCCACTTGCCGCTCGGCTTAACATCGTCCGCTTTGTAAATTGTAAGCTGTATGCCCGCATCGCCTCCGGGATACCCGGAACCATCCGTTCCGCGACCGCCAGCGTCGCCTCCGGCATCACGTCGCGCAAAGAAAATCCCGTTCCGCCCGTTGTTAAGAGCAGATCGGCCTTTCCCTCATCGCAGATCTCCTTCATCGCCTCTTCCAACATCGCCTGGTCGTCCGGCAGCACTTTCTGCCAGACCACCTCATAACCAGCCTCTCTCACCATTTCTGCGATTACCGGACCACTCACATCCTCCCGTTTTCCCGCGTACCCAGAGTCACTGGATGTAATAATTGCTGCTCTCATTGGTTTCCCACCTCTCTTTGATCTCTTTCCTACGCTTCTTCCAGAATCTCCAGATTATCTCCCTCTTTGATCACGCCGCCGTGCAGCACCTTCGTAAATACGCCCTCGCGCGGCATGATGCAATCGCCCATTGCCTGGAAGATCGCGCATCCATGGTGGCATTCTTTTCCGATCTGTGTCAATTCCAGCACGACGTCGTTGCACTTAAATTTTGTCCCGATCGGGAGCGTCTTGAAATCGATTCCTTCCACGACCAGATTTTCGCCGAATGCGCCGTCCTCGACCTTTGCACCGCGCGCGCGGAATTCCTGAATCCGGTCATATGAAAGAAGGCTGACCTGACGGTGCCATTTGCCCGCATGGGCGTCACCCTCGATTCCATAGTCCTCGATAAGACAGACCTGATGGACATTTTTCTTCTGAACACCTTTGATTTCACTGGTACACGTTGCGATTACTTTTCCCATGATTGTTTCCCCTTTTCTTTATCCATAAATTTTCCGATTTCATATACGATATTTCACTTGTAACATTCCGCCGGCTCACACTTTCACCGCAGAAACCATAATCATAATCCTCACAAACACCCTGCTTATCCGCCTATCTGGGACATTCCCCGGTGTTCCCGATCCGTAAATTCCGTCTTTTTCTCAAAATTATGTCCCTTCGGCTTTTCCGCAAGCGCCTGTCCGATCGCCCGGCGCAGGTCTTCATCGGTACCGCCGCCGCGCAGAATGGTCTTTAATTCCACCCCATTGTCATACTGGAGACAGGTCTTTAAGAATCCTTCCGATGTCAGCCGGATCCGATTGCATTCGGAACAGAATTTATGGCTGACCGCGCTGATAAAACCGATCCGTCCCTGAAAGCCAGGGACTGCGAAATAATGGCACGGGCCATTTCCTGCCACGTCCCCGCACGGGGTAAAGGTTCCAAATGCCTCTTCCAGCGCATGCTTCAACGCATCTTCTTTCACAAAGGCAAACTGCGTCCCCATGCCGATCGGCATCATTTCGATGAAACGCACGTGCACGTTATGGTTTTTCGCCAGTTCCGCCACCTCTAAAAGCTTTTGCTCCTCGATCCCAAGCACCGGCACACAATTTATCTTGATCTGCATCCTGCCTTTCTGGATCGCCGTCCGAAGACCGCGTCTGACCGCTTCGAGCTCATCCCGGCGTGTGAGCTGCCGGTACACCGACGCATCCAGCGTATCCAGGCTGATCGTGACTGAATCAACCCCCGCGTCCGCCAGCGCATCGTACATTTCTTCTAATAAAACACCGTTCGTCGTGATCGTCAGGCTCTTGATTCCCGGAATCTGTTTTAACGCTGCTGCTAACTCTGGCAGTCTCCGGCGCACCAGCGGTTCGCCTCCGGTCAGCTTGATTTTCTGAATGCCGTTCTCTGCCAGAATCTGGCAGACCCTCTCGATCTCACCAAACCGCAGGATCTCTTCATGGGAAATGCTGCAGACGCCTTCCTCCGGCATACAGTACACACAGCGCAGGTTGCATCGGTCGGTCACGGAGATCCGGACGTAGTCGATCGTTCTGCCGTATCCGTCTATCATCGCACAAATTCCCCGCTCTTTCCTCCCGATTTTGCATCGAGATGTATCTCTCCGATCTCCATCCGCTTGTCGATCGCCTTGCACATATCATAAATGGTCAGAAGCGCCACGCTGACACCGGTCAGCGCCTCCATCTCGACGCCGGTCTTTCCTTCTAGCTTAGCAGTACAAAGTGCTTTGATCGTCAGCTCTTTTTCATCCACCTCAAAATCCACGCTGCATTTCGTGATGAGAAGTGTGTGGCACATCGGGATCAGGTGTGCGGTCTGCTTCACCGCCATGATTCCCGCCACACGCGCCACCCCCAACACATCGCCCTTGGCAACCGTTCCCTCCAGAACCGCCTTCATGACAGCTTCATTGACGTGAATCTTGCCGGATGCCGTCGCCGTCCGGCTGGTAATCTTCTTTTCCGTTACATCTACCATGATCGCATTTCCCTTTTCATCAAAATGCGTTAATTTCTCTTCCATCTGTATCCTCCTTTTCCTCTTCTTCCGGCTCCAGAAAGATTTTCTCAAACGCTGCTTCTGCTGCCGCCTGCACTGCTGCTTCCATCCGGCGGAATTTTTCTAAAAACGCCTTTCCCTCCGGCGTCAGCACAGAAAATCCGCCCTTGTTTCCGCCCGTCTGGCGCTCTAAAAACTGGATTCCCAGCTGCGCCTCCGCGATCTTGAGCATTTTCCAGCCCTTGCTGTAGGAAATATCCCGGATCTGACAGGCACCGAGCATTGAACCGCTCTCAGCAACTGCCTCCAGAAAATCCGCCGTCAGCGCGCTGAAGCATTCTTCCTCGCGGCTCAGCGAAATCGACGCCCGAAATGCCAGCTCCCCGCGCTTCTGCCTGTCTTTTTCGTAGGCAAGCAGCGATTCGTAGTCCATTTTCGTGTTGGCGTCCAGTAAAACACCCGGATCTTCAACCTCAATCTCCCGGACACCTTCGCCCCACGCATCCATTGCGCCGCGGAGTCCTTTTCCACCCCGGTACGTTAAGATATGTCCAAACACTTCCTTCGACAGCATGACCGGGTGTCCTTTTTTCCCCTGACAGACCGGTACTGCCATGCTTCCGGGCGCCTGCGCCATCTTCTCGATTGTGTCCGCCGTGATCATCGGCACGTCGGCAGGGAACAACAGCACCCGATCGGCTTTTTTCTGGATATGGCGCAGTCCCATGCAGATTGAGCCGTACATCTGCGATGTCTCATACCGCTTGTTTCGGATACAGACCGCACCACGGTGTGAAATATGACGTTCCAGCACATCTGCCTGATACCCGGTCACGACAACGATCGGCGAGATCCCCGCCTGCCGGATCGTGTCGATCTCCCTCTGTATCATCGTGGTCTGCCCCATCCGGAGCATCGGCTTTAATTCTTCCATGTGCGCCGACCGCCCTGCCGCCAGGATGATCGCGCCTGTTTTCCCATCTGCCATACATATCCCCTTTTCTATCATTCTAACGTTCGCACCTGTTCCAGGCTGCCGCATTTTCTGGCAGATATCCATATAAATCCAGCTTCCACAATCCATTTGCTATGTATCTGTAGCTGCTAGCCTTCTTTTAAAAGCATGATATCTCCCGGTGCGATTCCCAGCCGGACGCGGTCGCCGCGCTGATACCGGTTTAGTGAATCACTCTGCTTATAGTCTACCTTCCACCAGATCACCTCGCGTTCCAGTGCATTTTCTTTGTCACCCGCTGCCCCTGCGTTTTCCACCGGACGCAGCAAAACATCCCACTCAAATGGCTGGCAGAGTGTGTCCCCCCACTCGCACGTAAATTCATTCACACTGCCGCGCGCCGGGTAAAACTGGTGCGCCCGGATGCCGATATAGGCATGCTCCGCGGCAACCGCTTCTTCGGTCTGAAACGTGAGTCCCCAGTCGAGCGCCTCCACCTCATATTCGCCGATCCGCCGGATCCGGCTGAAGTTTTTACAGCCTGTCAGGCGCGCCGCAGTGACATTTTCCGGTTTCTGGAAAATCGCCCGCGTCTCTCCCTTCATCGCCACCTGTCCGCGGTTTAAGATGATGCTCTTCTCGCAGAAGCGATAGACCTCGTCCCGGCTGTGGCTGACCATCAGCACATCGCCCGTGTACCCGCGGAGTACCTCGCGCACCTGGAACTGCAGTTGTTCTTTCAGATAATAATCAAGCGCCGAAAATGGTTCATCCAGCATGATCACATCCGGCTCATAGACGAGAATGCGCGCCAGCGCCACACGCTGCTGCTGTCCGCCGGAAAGCTGGGACGGATACCTTTTTTCAAGCCCTTCTAATTTAAAGAGACGGATCATGCGGGCAACTGCCTCCTGTTTTTCCTCCTTGCTGCCCGAAAGCCCCGCTGCAATGTTGGTTTCTACGGTCATATTCGGAAACAATGCATAATTTTGGAATAAATAACCGACTTTCCGCTTCTGCGGCGGCAGGTTGATGTGCTTTTCCGAATCAAAGAGCACCCTGCCGTTTAACACGATCCGCCCTTCGTCCGGCGTCTCAATTCCGGCGATACACTTGAGCGTCATGCTCTTGCCGCTTCCGGAGGCACCGAGAATGCCCATGACGCCGCCATCGGTGTTAAGCGATACGTCCAGCGAAAAGCCGGAAAATCTCTTTTTGATTGCCGCCTGCAGGCTCATCCCGCGCCTCCCTTCTGTGCATCCGCTTCCCTGTCCGCAAACAGTTCCACCGAAACCTTTGCATCCTGACCGCCCGCTTCCACACTGTTATCTTTCTTTTTATGATTGCTGCGTCCGCGCATATCCCGCCGCGACAGCACATTCATCAGCACGACGACCAGGAAGGAAATCACCACGATGATCCACACATACTGGTATGCCATCGACATTTTTCCAGCCGCCACCTGTGAATAGATGGCAAGTGGCAGTGTCTGCGTCTTTCCGGCGATATTGCCCGCCAGCATCGCGGTCGCACCGAACTCTCCCAGTCCTCTCGCAAAGGCAAGGATCGCGCCGCTGAGGACACCCGGCATCGCCGACGGCAGAATCACCTTCCAGAAAATGCGGCTTTCGGAAAATCCCAGCGTCCGAGCCGCATAGATAAGCGTCACATCGACCTGTTCAAACGCGCCGCGCGCTGCCCGGTACATAAGCGGAAATGAGATCGCCACCGCCGCGATCACCGTTGCCGCCCATGAAAATACAATCTTGACGCCAAACAATTCCAGAAACAGCTGTCCGAGCGGTCGTTTTACACCGAAAATCATCAGCAGGAAGAAGCCTGCTACCGTCGGCGGCAGGACCATCGGAAGCGTCAGGATGCCGTCCAGCACCATTTTCACTTTCTCAGAGCGCGCCGATACCACCAGCCGCGCCATCCAGACTCCCAGAAAAAACGTAATAATGATCGACAGCGTTGCTGTTTTCATCGATATCCATATCGGAGACCAGTCCATCTTTCTTTCCCCTTTCCTATGAAATGTAGTCTCGGAGTCTTCTCGATTGAAATAAAAACTGCCGCAGAACACCTGGTTTTCAGCGGACCCTGCATTCTGCGGCGGATTTTATTCCATACGTTGTTCACTGTCTGTCCTTCGCCGTCCTGTTTTCTGTTCACACAGTCGGCTGCATATCCCAGACAGCCGTCGCTCCCGGCTTATTTATTTGCTGTGAAGCCATACTCCGCAAAGAAGGAGAGCGCATCATCGGTTCCCAGATAATCTACAAACTTCTGTGCTGCATCTTTCTTTGTGCTTGCGCTTACAACGCCAACCGGATAGATAACCTTCGATACGCTTCCTTCCGGTGCATATCCGATCACCTTTACCTGGTCAAACTGATCGCTGGTGGTTGCATCGGTCAGGTATACGATACCTGCATCTGCGCTTCCGGCTGCTACCCAGCTTAAAACCTCGGTTACGTTGGTACCAAAGCTTGTCTTAGCCTCTACATCATCCCACATACCCAGGTTCTCAAAGGCTTCCTTGGAGTACTGTCCAACCGGAACACTCTCTGGATCGCCAAGTGCAATCTTCTCTGCCTTTGTAATATCCTCAAAACCGGTAATTCCCAGTGTGGAATCCTTCGGAACGATCAGGGCGATCTTATTTTCCAGAAGCTCTACGACAGAATCTGCATCAACCAGTCCCTCGTCCTCCAGCGCGTTCATCTGCTTCATCGCTGCAGAGAAGAATACGTCTGCATCTGCGCCCTCTTCGATCTGGGTCTGCAGCTTTCCTGAACTGTCAAAGGTAAAGCTCAGCTTGATGTCCGGATTCTCTTTCTCAAATGCCGGCTGAATCTTGTCTTCCATAACGTACTGAAGGCTGGCTGCTGCCGCTACCAGAATCTCCTGCTGGTCGCCGGTTGCCTCTGCTTCGGTCTCTTCTGTCTCTGCTGTCTCTGCCTCCGTTTCCGGTGCTGCTGTCTCAGCCGGTTTGCTGGATGAACATGCGGTCAGGGATGCTGCCGCCATCGCTGCTGCCATTACAAGTGCCCACGTTTTTCTCATATCTTGGTTCCTCACTCATTTCACGCACACGCTTCCAGCGTCCTCCTCGTTCCGATTTCTCACACCGTAACAATCTGTTTTTTATTCTTTCGTTATTTTCGGAAAATTATAATGATATTTACCAACCAAATAGTAGCACGTAGCACTTTTTTTGTCAATCTTTACTATGATTCTTATTCAACGTTCATATACGTTATGCATCTTCAAAAATAACGCATCATTTTTCTGCATCTGCCCTTTATTCCTATGATTTTTTTAGTTTTTCTTTTCAAACCTTTTTGCCTGTTTTCATGAAATTATTACAATAATTTTTCATGTGTTTTGTTTTTTTATTTTCCTTTTTCATGTGCTTGAAATCACTTTTATTCAAATACGCCGCCGTTTCGGTTTCCTTACCGGTCACACGGTTCCCGATCCGTGGCAAAGTCTTCCACCAGCACATCCATAATGCCGCCGCAGACCATTCCTTCATCTTCCGCCGCCTCGCCGGTCAGATCCACATGAACTACTTTGTACCTGCCGCTTCCGATCAGGGAACGCGCCTCCCCCAGCACTGCCGCCTCGCTGCAGCCGCCGCCGATGCTGCCGAGAATCCGTCCGTCCCGGTAGACAATCATCTTCGCGCCTGCCCCGCGCGGGGAGGAACCCTTTGATTCAATCACCGTGACCACTGCTTTCGGCTCATCCGGCTCCTCTGCCAGGCGTTTCAGCACATCAAAATCCAGATCGGAACGGTTTTTCACACGTTTGTCTTCCCGATCCATGCGCTTTACCTGTATGATCTCCGCCAGAATCGAGATCGCGATCTCCTCCGGTGTCACACCGCCGATCTTTAAACCGATCGGGCTCTTTAAACGGCTCATCCGATCTGGATCGTAACCTTCTTCCAGAAGCTCCTGTTTCACGATACCGACACGGCGTCTCGAACCAATCATGCCAAGATACGCCGGTTCTTTTCCTTTTCCAATCATCCGCAGGCAGTCCGCATCGTGGCGGTGTCCGCGCGTAACGATACAGATATAGTCGCTCTCCTGAATCTTGAGTTCTTTGATCGCATGCCCAAAGTCATCACAGATCACCTTCTCTGCCATCGGGAAACGTCCCGGATTCGCGAAGGAAAGGCGGTCGTCCACCACAGTTACCAGGAATCCGACGCGCGCGCCAAATTCTGCCACCGGAAGCGCCACATGACCGCCGCCGAGAATGATCAGGCGCTCTTTCGGAAAAAATGGTTCCGCCACATTCCAACTGATTCCGGCGCGCCCACAGACCGGCTGCCCCTGCGTCAGGGCTTCTTTTCCAATCTCCGACGCCCTTGCGCCTTCCTTCAGCTCACAGCGCATATCTGCGAGATTTCCCTCTTCTCCCACAAAGCTTCTCTCGAGCGCCAGACACGGCGTCCCTTCCAGTTTTTTCAGAATCTCCCCATACAGATTCATATCACGCACTTCCTCTCTTTTATACTGCATGAGCCATCCATTTCTCATTTCGCAGCTGTGCCATCGCGGTTGCTGCCTCATCGCCTCTCTCTGGCTCGGTTATTTACCAAAACCGCAGTTCGGGAAAATACAGGTTGGACAATTTAAGCACAGACCACCTGCGCCCATTTTCGCCAGATCCGCTTTTGTCACTGGCACATCTGCCATCACACGCGGCAGCACCAGATCAAAGATGGTCCTCTTCGCATACATCACGCAGCCCGGAAGTCCCATGATCGGCTTTCCGTCCTTCGTATATGCCAGCAAGAACATCGCTCCCGGAAGTACCGGCGCGCCGTAGGAGACAACCTCCGCCCCGGTCTGCTTGATCGCGCTCGGTGTCGTATCATCCGGATCGACGCTCATGCCGCCGGTACAGACAACAAAATCGGCGCCCTGATCCAGCCATTCCTGGATTGCCTCCGTGATTTTATCCGGATTGTCCCCTATAATCTTCTGTCCCAGAACTTCCACACCAAATTCCTGAAGCTTTTCCCAGATGACCGGGCCAAATTTATCCTCAATCCGTCCATAGAACACTTCATTTCCGGTCGTCACAATGCCCGCTTTCTTATTTTTATACGGAAGCAGTTTTAACAGCGGCTCTGAACCCGCTACCTTCTTCGCCTCTTCCATTTTTTCTTTTTCAATTACCAGCGGGATCACACGGGTTCCGGCTAACTTATCACCTTTTTTTACCGGGAAATTCGTCCGACGGGTCGCGATCATCATCTCTGGCAGGCTGTTGATCTTTAAGAGGCGTTCTTCATCGACCTGAAACAGACCGTCCACCTCCGCAATCAGCTCAATCTTGCCTTCCTTCGGATCGGTTGCACACATATACTCATTCTGGCAGATGCCGCGCAGAATGTCCGCTGCCTCGTCCTCATGATATTTTGTATCGTCCTTTTCCCAGACGTAAATATGATCTTTTCCGATCGAAAGCAGCACCGGGATGTCCTCCTCGCGCACGATATGTCCCTTACGGAATACGGCATCCTTCGTCACATCCGGAATAATCTGCGTCATGTCATGGCAGAGTATCTGTCCGACTGCCTCAGTTGTTTTCATTAATTTCATAGGATTTTCCCTCTTTTCCTTTTTGTAGTAATACTTCCGCACGCTTCGCCAGCTGATACCGCCGTTCCACGCCCGCCAGCGCCTCCGGGTTATCCTTAAATTTCTCCCATTTTGCCGCAAACCGTTCTTCGATCGTTACACGCCGTTCTCCCTGTACCTGCTTGTCCGCCAGATACACGATCAGGCTTTCATTCAGATATCCCAGCTTTTCCTCCGGCAGATCCATATGATCCGCAACGATATCCGCGATCCCGGTATGTCCCAGAAGCCGCAGCCATCCCGCCCCTGTCTCTGGATGTTCGGGGTACGCTTTGGCGATGTCATGAAGAAGCGCCGCCGCGTAGATTTTGTGTTTATCGATTGGAGGGCTTTTGTATGTCATCTCCACACACGTTTCCGCCCTATGCTTTAGAACTCTATCTGCCAATTCCACGGCCAGCTCCGCAACCGCCCGGCTATGGCGCACCGTCGCCTCCGGCGTGTGAAACCATGCAAGCAAACGTTCACACTCCTCTTTGTCCGGGACAGGACGTTTTCTCTCCCAATCACGCAATTTCTGAAACTCTTCCTGTGTATCCGCATCAAACGCGCAGCCCGGATCCGGCACATCCAGGGGAATCCGGCGGATTTCCGGCTGTTCACAGGCGCCTTTAAGTCCCATCGTCCCGTCATGCTGCAGCAGTTTTGAGATCACATCTGCATGGATCAGAATCGGATGTCCCGGTGTTTTCTCATATTCCGGGAGATAGACATCCCCATCGCCCTCCGCGAACCGGTATTTTTCATATTCAAGCGTAAATGGTATAAACAGCGGCACATCCACCGGGAAAAAGAAAATGCCATCCAGCGTCTCTTTTCCTGCCGTTTTCCGCTTTTCCTCATAATAGGAAAGCCCCAGACAGACGGAATCAAACATTTTCGTCTCCGCATACGCCGGATTGTGGATGAAATGGATTCCCGTTCCCGCAGCCGCCGCGCGTATATCTTCCGCCCGGTGTCCGGTAATGATCGTGATTTCATGTACACCGCACGCCCGCAGCGTTTGTATCTCACGTTCCAGGACCGTCTGAGCGCCAAGCTTCATGAGCGGTTTGAAATCCCCCATCCGCGAGGATCGCCCCGCCGCCGAGATCAGAGCATCAAATACAAAATCCTTTCTTTCATACACCTGTCCGTAGCCAAAGGGAATCTGCAGAAGTTCTGCCTTTTTTCGCTTCTCCCAGCCGCAGATCAATGTCCGGAACCAGCCCGCGTGCCCGATCACCAGAATATCACCCCGGCTCTTCATCCGGAGTTCATTCCAGGTTGTCTTTGCGCGCCTTGCACAGTCCGCAAAGCTCTCTCCCTGCGGCGGTCGGAAATCGTACATATCTGCCCCACGTGCCGCATACTCCGCCGGAAACTGTTCCCGGATTTCATCGAAGGAGTGACCATCCCATTCCCCCATGTCGATCTCCGCCAGTCCATCCATGACCTCGATCGGAATACTTCTGTCAATCACTTCCTGCAGGATCGCGGCTGACTCCCGGCAACGCTTTAACGGGCTGGTATAAATTTTTTCAATTCTGCGTCTCGCAAATGTCTCCCCCAGCGCCTGAATCTGTGTCCGCCCTTCTTCTGAAAGCGGCAAATCTGTCCGTCCGATGCAGTATTTCTGTTCATCTGGAAATTCCGGCTTTCCATGCCTGATCAAATAAATCGTCCGCATTCTGTCCTTTCCTAGTGCTCGTGCTCCTCTTCTTCCCCACACTCGCAGCTGAAATCATGGCTGTGTCCAAATGGTCCCGGTCCGCCGATGACTGCCTCACAGTCATGTTCTACCACCTTCTTTGCAAATACCAGGTTGTCCGGATCCTGTTTTCCATAGACATGGAAAATCTAGTTCTTGTCAAATTTTACTGTTTTTTTCAAAATTTCTCAATTATTTTTAATTTTATGATACTGCAGTCAAAACTCATCGTCAAATTTTTCACGATATTGAATTTTGCCGTTCAATTTTCATGGTTTACGGCACTTTCGGTTCCAAAAGTGCCTGGATGCATCCGAGAAGTTGTTCAGGGAAGATAAAACCTTCCTCGGTAACAGAACCATGCGCTGCCAGACCAATGAGGCGCTGCATGCAAAGATTTTCATCAAGTTTATAGCACTGATCATCCGAAACAGGATGCACTTCCTGCTCAAGGAACAGATGCTGAAGACACATCATAAAGAGAACTACATGACCGTGCCTGCCGCGATCCGCGAACTCGAGAAGATCGAGATCGTGCGACACATCGATCACGAATACTCGATGGATTACGCAGTGACGGCAACGCAGAAGTCGATTCTGAAAGCATTCGACTTAGCCGAGACAAACGTCCGTAAACAGGCTGCCGGCATCAATGAAGATCTTAAGTCCTGCAATACGAAGGAGGCATAGCAATGGCACGCAGAAAACTCAGTACCGATAACTCTCAGGATTAAACCTGGAAGTCATCGAGAGTTAATTTTTCAGGAAGTTCACAATTTAAGGGTGAAATTTATACACATACAAATTCCACCCTGCATTATATGATTTTGCTGTGTTTATTACAATAGCAGCTCCCCGGTATGTACCTTAACCCACTCAACATCTGAGACCTCAAACTGGTCCTCGTTCTTTAATCAATGCAGGCAGTGATCGACTGGAGTGCCCACCGGCAGCAAGTGTACGGTTTAAAATAGAGATTCATGATCTCATACCTGCCTCCCTGCTACTTTCTCCCCGCAAAATACGCCTGCAGGTTCTCCCCTACATGCTCCAGATGCCGCTCCATCTCCCGGCGCGCCAGTGCCCCGTCTCCGGCTTCAATCGCTGCCAGAAGGCTTTCGTGTTCATTTTCCCGGACTTCGTCAGAGCGGACTGCTGCCTGGTTGAAGCGCGCATAAGCGTCCTGGTCGGTCAGGATGAGTTTTAACATCCGCAGGATGGACGGACTGCCTGAGAGATGCGCGATCTTCAGATGGAACGCCAGATCTTCCTCGCTCCCCGCCCTTCCATGGCGGATTGCATAGAGATAGTCTGCCTGCAGATCTTTTAATTTCTGCAATTCCTTCGGATCAATCCGCTCTGCACACACCTCCGCCGCATATCCCTCCAGGAGTTTCCGCACTAAAAGAATATCCTCCAGCCCGCTTTTTGTCTCCATCGACGCCGCCTCGATAAGCTCATTCGCCGCCTTCATCTTCTCCCGGCGTGACCGTTCTTCTTCCAGAAAGCGTTCGCCCTGCGGTGTCAGGATCCGCCCCTTGTTCTGCACCTTGACAAGCAGCCCTGCTTTCTCCAGCTCCAGAAGCTCCCGCCCGATGCTGGCGGACGGAAGATGCAGGATCTGCGCCAGCTGGAGTGCTCCCGCCGGGGTGTTTAAGTCCTGCATGGCTGTCAGTATTTCAAAGCTGCTGTTTCGTTTTTTCCCTGCCATTTTTCCACCTCAATACTCTGTACTATTTCTATGATTGTATCATCATTTCCGATTCGTGTAAATCATCCCTTACTGTATCGTACGGAATTTTCAGTTCAGAAAATTTCTACCTGTGAACCGTTACAAGCAGGCTGCAGTTTGACAGCGAAAATGCCATAAAATAACAAAAAAAGCGAACCGCAGGGTACATTTTCTCACTCTGCGGTCCGCTTCGAATCTAAAATCATTTCAGATTTTGATCCATCTGTTTTTATTTATTACTTTTTATCTACATTGATGAACAGATAAGGAAGTCCTACGGAGTAGTACTGGATACCGCTTACATCCGGATTGGTCATAACGGCTACAGACTGTCCGTAAATCGGGAACAGAACACACTGATCTGCCAGCGTCTTCTCACAGCCAACTAAAGCTTCCCAACGAGCATCCTGGTCGAGTGCCAGATCGCCCTTCTTTGCGGACTGGATGGTTGCATCGTAGTCTGCATCGGAGAACTGGGAGTAGTTGGTGGAGCTGCCGGTTATCCACATATCCAGATCAGTCATCGGATCTGCGTAGTCCGGACCCCAGCGGGTAAGACCGATATCATATTCACCTTTCTGCATGTATTCCAGACGGGCTTTCTTCGGAAGTACCTGAAGTTCGATGGTCAGACCCGGCAGGTTGTTCTGCCACTCGCTCTGTAAGAACTGTGCAACAGCCTGTGCAGAATCAGTATCTTCGCACATTAAAGTGAAGGATAAGGAATCTTTGCCAAGCTCGCCAAGACCTGTCTTCCACAGCTCTTTTGCTGCCTCTACATCGTAGGTCCAGCTGTCGTATGCGCTGCCTGCTGCCTCACGGAAATCTTCGCCCTTTTCATTGGTTGCAAGGCCCTGCGGTACGAAGTAATCCATCGGTGTGGAACCATCTTTCAGAACACGGGTTGTGATCGCTTCTTTGTCATACGATTTTGCCAGTGCCTTACGGATATTTACATTGTCAAGCCCCTCTTTCTTCATGTTCGGGGTCAGATACCAGTTGTAACCGTCACTTCTGGTTGAGAATCTCGGATCATCCTCATACTGCTCTACCAGGTTACCGCTTAAGGTTACAACGTCCAGATCGCCATTCTCAAAAGAAAGGGCTGCTGTCTGGCTGTCGGTAATGATCGAGAACTCAACACCGTCTAGTTTGACATCGGATGCACCGAAGAACTGATCATTCTTTACTAATTCTACCTTCATGGCAGACGGCTCATAGGAAGATACCTTGAACGGACCATCTGCTAACAGGGTATCTGCGGAAGTTGCAAAGTTGCCGCCGCAGCTCTCTACAAATTTCTGATTTAAAGGCAGGAAGCATGCGCCGGATGCCATCAGGTAATCAAAGATAGCACACGGGGAGCTTAAAGTTACGACTAATGTCTTATCGTCCGCTGCCTCTACACCCAGTTCCTCAACCGGTTTTTCACCTGTTGTTACCTCTTCTGCATTTGCGATGCAGGCAGTTGTGATAAAGAACTGGTAATCACTTGCAGTTGCCGGATCGGCTACTCGTCTCCATGCGTAAACGAAATCGTTTGCCGTTACCGGATCGCCGTTGGACCATTTTGCGTCGTCACGGATCTTGAAGGTCAGGGTCAAACCATCCTCGGACTTCTCCTCACTCTCCGCCACGCCATAAACCGGAGCACCTGACTCATCCTTGGTCATCAGACCCATCATAAACTGGGAGATAACACCACTGGATGTGTAGTCGTTGGAAAGTGCCGGATCCAGGGAGTCTACCAGAGTGCTTGCCTGATAGCGAAGCACCTTGCCGCCCTCAGCCGAGCTGCCGCCCTCTGCGCTTCCAGATTCAGCCGCTGCTGTCTCTGTTGTCTGGGTCGATCCGCCGCAGCCTGCTAAAAGTCCAGCAAACATAGCAGAAGCCAGCGTCCACGCCATTACTTTTTTTAGCTTCATAATACTTCCTCCTTTTTTGTTTTTTTAATAAAACCAAACCATTCCCGTTTCATGCTGCATTTCCTGGTCCCGGCTGTCTATCCTCAGTTGTCTGCTGGTTCGGCTCATCTATAAAATCACCCGCTAAACAGGTCATTTTATCACATTTATTATGGTTGATTTTGTGCCGGAATGCATCGGCTTTCTTTTAAATCTACACCCATTTTTCCAAATCTGCATCGGTTCCGCGCACAAAATGTGTGCCCTCAATCTGATGCATCGTACCTGCGCCGTAATCCAGGCCGCTCGTCTTATAATCATAGTGCAGTGCAATCCGGCTGCGCTCTACCACCGGGTTCGGGTTCGGGATCGCCGAAATCAGGCTTCGGGTGTACGGATGTACCGGATGGGAGAAGATCTCCTCCGTCGTGCCCGTCTCCAGAAGGTAGCCCAGATGAAGAACGCCGATGCGGTCGGAAATATATTTAACCATCGAGAGGTCGTGGGCGATGAAGAGGTATGCAAGCCCCGTCTCGTCCTGGATGTCCTTCATCAAGTTGACAACCTGCGCCTGAATGGACATATCGAGCGCCGAGATACACTCATCGGCAATGATCAGCTTCGGGTTCATGACAAGCGCCCGGGCGATGCCGACACGCTGCCGCTGACCACCGGAAAACTGATGCGGGTACCGGTTTGCATGTTCCGGCGCCAGACCTACCTTGTGGAGGATGTCTGCCACCATCTCGGTCCGCTCTTTCTGGGAATGGTACCGGTGATGGATATCCAGCCCCTGTGCAATGATATCCGCTACTTTCTGGCGCGGATTTAAACATGCCATCGGATCCTGGAAAATCATCTGCATATCACTTCTGAGTCTCGCCTCTGTCTGGCGGCTCATTTTTCCGGAAATATCCATCCCGTCAAAGGTAATTTGTCCTGCGGTCGGATCGTAGAGGCGGATCAGCGCCCGCCCGATCGTCGTCTTTCCCGATCCAGATTCCCCCACAAGACCATAGGTCTCGCCCGGATTGATATAAAAACTGACATCCTCAACCGCTTTTACGGTAAATTTCCGGCTGACCGGAAAGTATTGCTTGAGTCCTTTTACTTCCAGAAGGGGCTTTTTGTTTGTCTCTGTCACTGTACTCATGCGATTCCCCCCTCTTTCTTCATTCTCTCAATTCGATCCCGAAGCTCCGGCGGCATATCGACCTTCGGCGCCTTCGGATGCAGCAGCCATGTCGCGGCGCTGTGTGTCTCCGATATCTTGAACATCGGCGGCTCCAGACGACTGTCAATGTTTAACGCATATTTATTCCGCGGTGCAAACGCATCGCCCGTTACCTTGTGAAGCAGGTTTGGCGGGCTGCCCGGGATTGTGTAAAGACGTTCGTCGTCCGTTCCCAGATCTGGCATCGCGGAGAGAAGTCCCCATGTGTACGGGTGGCGCGGATCGTAGAATACATCCTCGACCGTGCCGCTCTCGACGATCTTGCCTGCATACATGACGTTGACATAATCGGCAACCTTCGCAACGACGCCCAGATCGTGCGTGATATAGATAACCGACAGCTGCCGTTTTTTCTGAATCTCCTGAATCAGTTCCAGAATCTTCGACTGAATCGTAACGTCCAGCGCCGTCGTCGGCTCGTCGCAGATTAAAAGCTCCGGATCGCACGCCAGTGCGATCGCAATGACAATTCTCTGGCGCATACCACCGGAGAGCTGGTGCGGATAGTTTTTGATTCGCTTCTCCGCGTCGGTGATGCCGACCAGCTTCATCAGCTCCAGCGCCTTCTTATATGCCTCTTCCTTCGGTGTATGGTAATGCCAGATCATGCCTTCCATGATCTGTTTCCCAACCGGCATCAGCGGGTTTAAGGAGGTCATCGGATCCTGGAAGACCATCGCGATCCGTTTTCCGTTGATATGGCGGCGGATTTCCTCTTTTTTCATCTGCAGAATTTCTCTGGTGACCCGTTCCTCCGGGTTACGGTAATATGAAAATGTGATCTGTCCGCGGTCGATTGTTCCGTTCTTTGCCAGGATTCCCATGATCGCCTTCGCAGAAACCGATTTACCGGAACCGGATTCCCCAACGATTGCAACCGTCTCGCCCCGGTTTACCGTCAGGTTGACGCCCCGGACGGCATTGACCACTCCGGCTGTCGTCTCGAAGGAAATGTCCAGATTCCGCACTCGTAAAATTTCTTCTTTTTTCTCCATGCCATTTCCTCCTACATATCCTTCATCTTCGGATCCAATGCATCACGCAGACCATCCGCCAGCATGTTAAAGCACAGCATCAGAAGTCCCATGACAATTAACGGGAACACGATCATGTACGGATGGCTTGTAAAGTTCTGATATCCACTCGAAATCAGGGAACCCAGCGAAGCCATCGGCTCCGGCACACCCAGGCCAATAAAGGCTAAGAATGCCTCGGTAAAGATCGCATGCGGGATCGAGAACATCGTCTGTGTAATCAGAGGACCAAAAATATTTGGTAAAATCTCTTTGAAAATAATGCGGAAACTCTTTGCTCCCAGCGTCCGGGAAGCAAGCACATATTCCTGCTCTTTCAGCTTTAAGACCTCCGCGCGGGCGATTCGGCTCATGCCCAGCCACCCGGAAAACATCAGGGCGAACGTGATGGACATAAGCCCCGGTTTCATGACTAACAAAAGCAGGGTAACCGTGATCAGGTACGGAATACTGTTTAGTATCTCGACGATACGCTGCATGATCATATCGACTTTTCCACCAAAATATCCGGATACAAGTCCATACGTCAGACCAAACGCAAGGTCGATGAATACCGCCAGCACCGCTACATACAGGCTGATCCGCGTTCCGCTCCAGGTTCTGGTCCAGAGGTCGCGTCCCAGCGAATCGGAACCAAACCAGTAGTAGGTATCGGTCAGATCGTTGCTCTCATAATAGTTGATTTCTTTACTTCCGGTGGATGTACGGATCGTCTCAGAACCATCTAAGATACCCATATTTTCCAGTCCCGGCACTCTCGGCGCCATGTTCTGGTTGGTAATAATCTGCTGATCGTAGGTAAACTGGTTCATGTGAGGTCCGACAAGCGCCATCACAATCAGAAACAGAATACAGACAAAGCTGAACATTGCGCCCTTATTTTTCTTAAACCGTGCAATTGCCTCTTTCCAGTAGCTCTGGCTTGCAAAGTTTGTATCGACATGTTCAAAGCCGTCTTTGTGCTGGAATTCAAAATCATCGTCCAGAAATTCGATCTGGCTTAAATATTCTTCGGGTGATAACACATGCTCCCGAACGGAAGCCACATCCCCGCCTGTCATTTTCTCATCTGTCTTTTCGTCACTCCGTTTTTTCATGCCATCACCTCTCAATCCGATTTCTTCGCCAGACGGATTCTCGGGTCGATAATTCCGTACAGGACGTCAACCACCAGCATCAGGACAATGTACATGACACTGTAGATAAATGCCAGCGAAATCGTCACGTTGTAATCGTTGGACTGAATCGCTGCAATCATTAAGCTTCCGATGCCCGGAATCGAGAAGATCTTCTCGATAACCAGGGAACCAATCATCAGATCGACAACCAGCGGCGCCAGTACCGTAATGATCGGGATCAGCGCGTTTCGAAGTGCATGGCGCACCAGAAGCGGGCGTCCCGTGATTCCCTTGCTCTCCGCAAGCAGCATGTAGTCGCTGTCCAGCACCTCCAGAAGGGAGGTTCTCGTAAATCGAGCCACCGTCGCTACCGTAAACATCGACAGCGCCAGCATCGGCATGATCGACGATGCGAAGAACCTCTTGCCGTCAAACAGAAGCGGCAGCCACTGTGCCTTGTAGCCGATGAAATATGCCATAACCAATGCAAAAACATAGGACGGAAGGCTGACGCCCAGAACTGAAATCACAGTACAGATGGTATCAAGCCAGCTATTTTTCTTGAGCGCTGCCAGAATACCTAAAATCAGTCCGACTACCGCACCGAAGGAAACTGCCTCCAGTCCGATTCCAAAGCTGACCGGCACACGGTTCTTTAACAGAACCGAAATGGAGGTATCCTTGGAAATAACATACGATACACCAAAATCGCCCTGCAGCAGGTTCTTCACATACGTGAAAAACTGTACGATCAACGGTTTGTCCAGTCCATATTTCTTCGACATCATCGCAATCTGATCCGCGGTCAGCTTTTCATCGTTGAACGGAGATCCCGGCATCAGCTGCAGCAGCATAAAAAGTACCAGGATGATGATCAGAAGCGTGACAAGAGAAATCATGATACGTTTTCCGATATATTTCTTCATGTCCGTACTCCCTTCTTTCTTAATATAATACGTCTCTCTCCTTCTCTTATAGCCCGGATATTTTTTCAACTCCGAAGTATAAAATAAGACAAACGGTTTTATCTCTCTATTCCTGCATCCACACGCGCATATGCGTCATGCCGCGGTTGCACCATGCATAGTACGGAATTGCCTGCAGGGTTACCACCTCTTCCGGTGCCGCATCTTCTGCATAAAGCGCCGGATTAACCGCCGTTTTCTTCCGGCAGCCCGTCACGCGCAGCGCCACGATACCTTCCAGCAGATCCGCCTGATACGGAAGCACTTCAATCTTCGCCTCCCGCGGAATCCGCAGTGTCTGAAGATCCTCTCCGTTGTCCACGCCCTCAAAGGTGTAGATGATTGGTCCGCGTCTGAGTGCCACGCATCCGGCATCCGCCCGCACCATCGGGTGTGCATAGACCCGCTCCGGCTCCATCTCCATCTCGCAGGAAACAGTATCACCAGGCTGCCAGCTTCTCTGGATCATCCAGTAGCCCTTGTCTGTCTTGACTGCCCCGGAAACCGGTATGCCATTGACCTTCACCTGCATCTGATGGCACCAGCCCGGATAACGGACTGCCAAAGTAAATTCTGCTCCCGCCTGCTCCGGTTCTACCGTGTAGGTAACGGAGCCGTTCCACGGATATTTCGATGTAAGCGCTATCTTCACGCCGCCCGCTGTTTCAAAGGTAGCCGTTCCCCCGACAAACAGGTGGGAATAGATCGTATTTTCACTTGAAGACCATACATAGGAACCAAGTGAGGTCATCAGACGCGCCAGGTTCGGAGGACAGCATGCACAGTCATACCAGCCGATCCGCTCCGGCGTGTACTCTTCCTCGCCGTATGCGTTGGTCGGCATGCCCGGATTGGCTTCAAGCTGATTGATATAAAAGAATTTCGTTCCGTCTAACTGCATGCCGCTGATGGTTCCGTTGTAAATCTCCCGCTCCAGAATATCTGCATACCGCGCGTCCGGATCCGCCTCCAGCATCTGTTTCGCGAAGAAGCAGACCCCCACCGCCGCACACGTTTCCGCGTAAGCGGTATCATTCGGCAAATCATAATCCACGGTAAATGCCTCGCCGTAATAGGTGGAACCGATTCCACCCGTTATGTACATCCGCCGGTCTACCATGTTGTCCCACATCTTCCGGCAGGCTGCCATCAGCGCCTCATCATGATTCTGCGCTGCCAGGTTTGCCGCCGCCGTCAGAAGATACATACAACGGACCGCGTGTCCTTCCACCGTATCCTGCTCACGCACCGGCTTGTGGTTCTGCATGTAGGACGGCGGCTGCTTGTCCATGTAATCGGTGCGGCTCCAGCTTCTAGCCGCCGCTTCTTTATGGAAGAACTCCGGATCCCGTCCGCGCTCATCGATAAAATATGCCGCCAGCTTCCGGTATCTCTCTTCCCCGGTTGCCTGATAAAGCCGCATCAGCGCCAGCTCGATCTCCTCATGTCCCGGAATGCCGGTTACTTTGCCTGCTTCCCGTCCGAACCGCCGATCGATATGATCGCACAGCTTGCAGCAGATATCTAAAAGCTTCGTCTTTCCCGTCGCCTGATAGTACGCGACGCCTGCCTCCGTCATATGTCCGGCACAGTACATCTCATGGCAGTCCGTCAGGTTCTGCCACTTATGTTCCGGCTCCGCCGCAATGAAATAGGTATCCAGGTAGCCGTCCGGCTGCTGCGCCCGCCCGATCAGGTCGATGATCGCATCGGCACGCGCCTCCAGCTCTGGATTTGCCTCGACGGTCAGTGAGTACGCCACCGCCTCCAGCCATTTCGCCAGGTCGCTGTCCTGAAATACACGCCCGTAATACGTTCCTTTCTCATCTCCCGCTGCAATGCGGAAGTTTTTAATCACATGGCTCTTTCGGATTCCGGACACCTCATCGTGAAGCACCCGTTCCTGATACGGAAGCATCGTGTGAATTACCACATTCTGTACCCGCGAAAAGAACGGGTCGTCTATCTTTACCTGTTTCAAATCAATGAAACTTGTCTCCTTTTTTATCATTCACAGAAAACCTCCTGATTTATTATTCACTTATCCGTAAGCGCCTATTAATAATCTGAAAAAGACTTCTTTTTTTGTATGTTTTCTTATAAGTATACCATTCAAATAGTGGAAAAGCGATCTAACACATTTTGCATATTATAGAAAAGAATACGCGTATTTTTATAGAACAAAATCAGCCTGATTTCATTCCTTCTTTTTCTCTGATTTTTCTTTATTTTTCATTCATCCCCTCTTATTTTCCCAAGTATAGTGTTTTTTTCTGCAAATATAAGGGATTTTCCAAACAGATTCTTGCTGTTTTTCTTTCTATTTGATATAATAAAATTGATATTTTAAATTTGTTTAACAACCTGACAAAGTTGTCCTGTTTTTCGTTTGCCTCTCTGCAGTTCAGACAGGATTCCTGTTACGTGGCTGTTTTTATTTAAACGGGAGTACATACATCATGAATTTTATTAATTTAAACTGTCCGCCCCTTCCTTATTTTATCGTTGGAGGCGGATGTGTTTACCGCCCCGGCGATATCCATGAGCGCCGGACGATCCGAAATGTCTTTGATCTTATCTATGTTCACAGCGGAACTTTGTATCTCGAACAGGATCCGTTCCGCATTGAACTGAATGCCGGGCAGTTTTTTATCATTACCCCCGATACCCCGCACCGCGGCAGCCGCGTCTGCCAGGAAAAGACCACGACGAGCTGGGTGCATTTCTATACCAACGGCAAATACAGCCTGTCCGATGAATTTTACCCGGACAACGTAACCCGGCGCGCCGCGCCGAAATTTTACTATTCGCCGCAGAATTTCATTCTCTCTCTGCCGCGCACCGGCACCGTGCCGGAAGCCAACCGGGAGAAGCTGGAAAAGTATCTGCAGCGGATGAACCTGGTTTCTTTCAGCAAATACACACAGAAAAAGAGCTTTCCGTCCTCCGTGCGGACGCCGTTTGAGCTCCAGAATGATTTCATTGAATTTCTCCAGGTTCTCTATGCGCCGTACTGCTACAGCCGCGAGAAGGAAAGCATCGCCCGGACGCTGCGCGACTATCTGGATGCCCACTACACGGAGGAGATCTCCTTAAACGATCTGGCGCGCCAGTATTCCTACAGCCCGTCCCACTTAATCCGCAGTTTCCACCAGGCATACGGCGCCAGCCCGATGCAGTACCTGAAAAAACTACGCATCGAACACGCCTCCCAGCTTCTCCTACACTCCGACGCCACGATCCAGTCGGTCGGTGAGATGGTAGGACTGCGGATCCCATCCTATTTTATCCGCGTATTTAAGCAGGAGATCGGCATCACCCCGGCGCAGTACCGGATGTTTTACGCAGAAGAGAATGGGGGGAGTGAGGCGCCTTAGAGGCGATTCACAGCTGATGTTTTTTACTATCTATTTGTTTTCGTAAGAACTGCCATGAGCGTGGCAGTTCTTTTTTATACACAAACCAGTGAACAGTTTTTTAATGTATCTATCAGTTTCTTTACATCAGCTATTGTTTAAGCCAGTTATCCGCACATTGAAAATCCTTTATATTTAATGTGACACTGTGTGTATACAAAGGAGGAAATTCCGAATTGAAAACTGTCACGATTAAACTTCGCATTCATAAACTTTTGGCTGAAAAGCGTCTGACGAAATACCGTTTTATCGCCATGACCGGGCTTGGCTACAAAAATGCCAGCCGAATTCTGGACAATGAAACTGAATCCATCCGCTTCAGCACCATCGCCCGCATCTGCTCCGCACTGGACTGTACGCCCGGCGATCTATTTGAAGTTCATGAGGAAGAAGATCCTTACGATGGAATGTATTAAACATTCGGAAACAAGTGATTTCATGTGCGGATCGCACGCAAAAAAAAGAGCTGTCAACCGACGGTTTGCACCGGCTTTTGTGACAGCTCTTTTTGGTGATCCTATTTTTAAAAACAGAAGCGGTACCGCCTCTGAAAAGACAGTACCGCTTAACCTATCCGAATATTATATATAAGGTGTCCACCAGCAAGATACCTTACCAGTCATCCCGTCCATACTCTTCCCGCTCATCCAGGGCATCATCTACACCATCGGCATATTCTGAATCCCGGCGGTAGCGATCCCAGTCATAATCATCACCTTCCATAACATCATCATATCCTGCATCATAAGCCGCATAGGGATTCTGGAGATTCTTTTGCACCGGTGGTATTCCCCTCTGCACAGGTGTGTTTTTACGGCTCCGTTGTTTCAGTTCCCACAAGGGATCCTCTTCTATCCGCTTAAGATATTCCTCGTAGCTTCTTGATTCCTCTTCTTCTTTTTTCTTCTGTAATTCTATCAGCTCAGCCCGTTCTCTTTTTTTACGTTCCTCTTCTTCCCGTTTACTTTCTTCTATCTTCTCTGCCCTGTGCTGTTCACAGTATATGCCATCAAAGGCCAGATTGTAACATCCTTCTTCCCAGCACTTATACGGATATAGCAGAACCACGAGAAGTCCACAGCCCATCGCACAGATAAGCAGCGTACAGAGAGTCTGGCGATGCTTTCCAAACCAGTTTTTCATTCCTGCTGCCAGACGGTTTTCTTTTTTCTCTGTTTCCTTCTCAGATTCAGGACTCTCTTCTTTCTTTTTCTTCCGGGACTCCATCCACCAGGTCAGTTCGGCATCCAGCAAAAACAACGGTATCAGACATGTAAAGGTGCCAACAAACAGCATCAAAGCATTGCCCGAATCTCCATGCACGCTTCTCGCATACTGGTAATGGCACTCTTCGTCATACCAACTATACAGACTCCAGGCATATGCCCCCAGAATGCCGATCAGAACTATCCATTTTATCTGCTTTTCTTTCCGCAGGATTCTCATGACGAGAAGTGCTCCTGCCATCGCAAACAGGAAACCTATCTTTAGATACACCGGTGCCGCCACCAGAGAAATCCAGGCTGTATATACCGGATAAAAGACACCAATAACCACTATCACAATCATCAGAATTCCAGACTCCATAGCTATACCCCCTATTAAGTCCATCTTACCACAAATGCGGATGCTTAGGTGGGTTATTTATGCCCCTTGAAGAAAATATCCACTTATGATAGCCTGCCCCGGATTACAAAGGCACGTATATGCTTGCTGTATCTCCCTTGTAATGCAAAAAGCTGCCGCAGATCAGAAAGTTTTTTTCCGATCTGCAGCAGCTTTTTATCTCATTCTTATTATTTTCTTCCTATTCTCTTAAGCTCCAGAATCCTCTGGTTCCGGCTTCCGCGAAACTGCAGGGTCAGATCCTTCTCCGCTTCCACGAACTCTCCGTCCACCAGCACATCCACATAGGACAGCATCTCGTCTGTCACCTCTGTATGGACCACGCCGCCGGCTGCCAGATCCCGATCCCACAGATAGCCGCTGTAGCACCAGATATCCTTCTCCGGATACGTCTCGCGCACCTTCCGGAGTAAATGTACCAGTTCCATCTGGTTTTCTGGCTCAAACGGTTCTCCGCCGAGCAGCGTAAAGCCCTGTATATATCCCGGCTCCAATGCCGCTAAAATCTCTTTCTCCGTCTCTTCTGTATATAACCGTCCATATCGGAAATCCCACGTCTCCGCATTGAAACAGCCCTTGCAGTGATGGCGGCAGCCCGACACAAACAAGCTGACGCGCACGCCAGGACCGTTGGCAATATCATACTTTTTGATGGTTCCGTAATACATATCTTCCTCCCCTAGACCAATGTACTCTCGGAGGCTTTCACCACATCCTACAGATGCAGCACCCGATCCCGGATCTCCTGGGTACGTCCCTGGTTCCAGAACTGGGTTCCGATGTAGCCGCAGGTACGACGTGCGACAAAGAGCTTGTTCTGGTCGCGGTTGCCGCAGTTCGGGCACTCCCACACCAGCTTGCCAGCCTCATCCTCAACAATCTTGATCTCGCCGTCATAGCCACACTTCTCACAGAAATCACTCTTGGTGTTCAGCTCCGCGTACATAATGTTATTGTAGATAAACTGCATTACAGAGAGAACTGCCGGAATATTAGTCTGCATATTCGGCACCTCGATGTAGCTGATCGCACCGCCCGGGGAGAGCTTCTGGAACTCTGCCTCAAATTTCAGCTTACTGAACGCATCAATCTTCTCGGATACGTGTACATGGTAGCTGTTCGTGATATAGTTCTTATCCGTAACGCCCGGAATGATACCGAAGCGCTTCTGCAGGCATTTTGCAAATTTATAAGTCGTAGACTCCATCGGCGTGCCGTATACAGAATAGCTGATGTTCTCCGCCTCTCTCCACTCTTTGCATTTATCATTCAGACGCTGCATAACTTTCAGTGCAAATGGCTTCGCCTCCGGATCGGTGTGGGATTTTCCTAACATCCGCATACACATCTCATACAGACCTGCATATCCCAGAGAAATCGTAGAATAGCCGTTGTACAGGAGTTTGTCGATCGTCTCACCCTTTTTCAGGCGGGCAAGCGCACCATTCTGCCACAGAATCGGCGCCACATCGGAGATCGTGCCGAGCAGCCTCTCATGACGGCAGCGGAGCGCACGATGGCACAGTTCCAGTCTCTCATCAAGAATCTGCCAGAAACGGTCCATATCTCCCTCCGAAGAACAAGCCACATCGACCAGGTTAATCGTGACAACACCCTGGTTGAAACGTCCATAGAATTTATGCCTGCCGTTCGGCAGCATCTGGGAATCCTCTACCGTCAGGAAAGAACGGCAGCCCATGCACGGGTAAACCTCGCCCTTCTTTAATTCTTTCATAATCTTAGCGGAAATGTAGTCCGGAACCATCCGTTTCGCGGTACATTTCGCTGCCAGCTCAGTCAGGTGCCAATATTTCGAACCTTCCGTAATATTGTCCTCATCCAGCACATAGATAAGCTTCGGGAACGCCGGTGTGATCCAGACACCCTTTTCATTCTTGACGCCCTGCATTCTCTGCAGCATCACTTCCTCGATGATCATCGCAAGGTCATCTCTGGTCCGTCCCTCCGGAACTTCGTCCAGATACATAAATACCGTGACAAACGGAGCCTGTCCGTTACAGGTCATCAGGGTGATAAGCTGGTACTGGATCGTCTGGATGCCGCTCTTAACCTCCTCGCGCAGACGTCGTTCGGTCACGCGGTTGATGATATCCTCATCCAGTGCCTCGCCGCACTCGGTGCGCTCTGCAATCACGTTCTTGCGCAGCTTCTGACGGCTGATGTCCACAAACGGTGCCAGATGCGCCAGAGTAAAGGACTGTCCGCCATACTGGTTGCTGGCTACCTGCGCCACGATCTGGGTGGTCACGTTGCAGGCCGTAAAGAAACTGTGCGGCTTCTCGATCATCGTCTCACTGATCACAGTGCCATTCTGCAGCATATCCTCCAGATTGATCAGGTCGCAGTTGTGCTCCTTCTGTGCAAAATAGTCGGTATCATGGAAATGGATGATGCCTTCCTCATGCGCACGGACAATCTCCTCCGGCAGCAGCACACGCTTGGATAAGTCCTTGCTGACCTCGCCCGCCATGTAGTCACGCTGGGTCGAGTTGATGACCGGGTTCTTGTTGGAGTTTTCCTGATTCACTTCTTCATTAATATGGTCCAAAAGTGCCAGGATGCCGTTATCGGTCGTGTTGGACTTGCGTTTTAACTCCCTGCGGTAGCGGTAGCGCACATATTTCTGTGCAACCTCATAACCACGCATCTCCATAATGCTGGTCTCTACCATATCCTGGATGTCTTCCACATTCACCGCGTGCGGCGTCTCCTGTACCTGCTCGGCGATCGTATCTGCAATCGCTTCAATCTGGTACGGGTTCATCTGGTGAATACGCTCCACATTGCCGTTCGCTTTCGTGATCGCATTTACGATCTTCGCCCGGTCAAAATGTACTTCTTCTCCATTTCGTTTGATTACATTGGTTGTTACTGTGTCTTCCATCCCTGTTCCCTCTCCTTACCCTTAAGCCCGTTTTATGACTTGTCTTCTATAATCTATAAATTGACTCGCCGGTTCCTGTTTCTGTGATTTCTCTTTCTACTTTTATGGCATATATCGAACATCCATCTGTATCCATTTCCCGTCCCCCAGCTTACCCTCATTTCCTCATTCATGAGAGAAGCGCCTTCTTCTGACAGGCTATTTTTCATGTCCGGATGCCTTCACTGACAGGATTCTTTTCCGTTCCGACTTGTCTTACGATTGGCTTTATTTTTGATTTGTATTTAGGTAATTTTTAGAATTACACACAAAATATTGAACTCATTTTCTTTCATAACACAATATATAGTGTGTTCGTTGTGACGTATTTAAGCATACACCAATTAGATTAAAAATGGAAGAGGATTCCCCTATATTTTTTCGAATCAGAATTTTGCACAAAAATCATTTTCTCCCTTTACAAACACCCAAATCTGTGATCCCCTTTCCACGACGTTCTTTCCAGACTTATCCACCGTCCCATGTGCAAAACTCACCTCGTCATTTCTCCCATGGCTGCATCCCATATACCCTCTGAGTCTCCTTCGCCCATGCCCTTATCTGTTTTAAAAATACCGAAAATAATGCTTTTTAAAATATTTTTAAAAATATTTAAAAAACTGTTGACATTTTATTCTGGATGGAGTAGAATAATTCATGTCTTACGGATGAGGCATCCGCAAGAAAACAAAATAAGCGCCTTTAGCTCAGTTGGTAGAGCAGTAGACTCTTAATCTATTTGTCCAGGGTTCGAGTCCCTGAAGGCGCACTATCAAGTGCTTGTTTCGCAGACCGAGAGCTGTGGGGCAGGCACTTTGTGTTTATGCAATGAGGCGTGCAAAATAAAAAAGGTATGGCTTCTGAGGCGTTGTGCTCGCACATAAGCATCAGAAGTTATACCTTTTTTGTTTTATAGGGCGAATGCCCTACAGCGAGGAAAAGCGCCAGCTTTTTCGAGCTGCCGCACGCCGGATTTCAAAGATACGACTCTTTTCAAACTGCCCCACGCCGGACTCCAAAGACGCAGCTTTTACAGCGCCCGCCCAATCGCCTTCTCCACTTCCTTCTTTGAACTAGCGCCGACTTCCTTGCTGAACACTTCCCCATTCCGGAAAATAATCATCGTCGGGATCGACATAACCTTATACCGGACTGCAATATCCGGGTTCTCATCGACATTCAGCTTTCCGATCTTCACTCTTCCCTCATACTCGCCCGCCAGCTGCCCGATCACCGGCGCCATCATCTGGCACGGACCGCACCAGTCTGCATAAAAATCAACCAGTACCGGAATCTCCGATTTCAGTACCTCCTCCTCAAAATTCGCGGTCGTAAACTTCATTTCCATCACTCATTTCCTCCTTTCGTTCTATCCATACAGGCAGTCAACAGAAGTGCCCTGTTTCTCTTTACGACGGCTTCTTTTTACCGCCTCCCAGTGCCTTTGCTGCCTCTTCCATCGATTTTTTCCATTTTAACGCCTGTTTATTCAGTTCCACCTTATCGCTGGTCGCCTGAATAAGTTTTCGTGTAAGCTGCTTTTTAATATCCATTCCTGACTTCTGGCAAACGCTCTGCGCGCCTCGTTACCATTCATGTGAGTCCAGGTTTCTCACAAAAAACACCGCCGCGCATCCAGCCATCCTTCTTTATATTATAGTAAATATATGCAGCTTTTATTTTCTTTATTCCGGCTCTGCCAGCTCAGATAACCGTCAAATCCTGCCCGATTTGTTACTGTTCACGCATACGTGCCCAGTAACGATTTTCCTACCGCACTGCCACCAGCTTGCAGATCGGCTTGCCCTGCGCCGAGAACTTTGCCTCGTACTCGGTCATGACGTTGCCCTCTGCCATCTCGCTGTGGTGCAGGTCACGGGTATATTCTGTGATGCGCCAGCCCGCCTCCGGGATGGCTTCCAGGGAATAGGAAAATAAATCCTGGTTGTCCGTCTTGAACTCGACTCTTCCATCCTTCTGGAGAATCCGATCGTACACTGCCATAAATGGCGGCGAGGTCAGTCTCCGTCTCGCATGGCGGTCTTTCGGCCACGGATCCGAAAAATTCAAATAAATCCGCTCTACTTCCCCCGGTCCAAAAATCTCTGCCAGTTCTCTGGCATCCTCACATAAGAAATAGATATTGGACAGTTCCATCTGTTCTCTCTTGCGGATCGCCTTTAAAAGAACCGTCGAATATTTCTCAATACCCACAAAATTCACATCCGGGTTGCGGGACGCCTGCTCCAAAATAAACTGACCTTTACCCATACCCACCTCGATACGGATCGGATGGTCATTTCCAAAAATCTGCTGCCAGGTTCCCTTCTTCTCTTTCGCCCCATGAACCACATGCGGGTTTTCTTCTATCATCTGCTCTGCGCCCGGTATATGGCGTAATCTCATCTTCGTTCCTCCTGCTGTCTACAATCTGCGCCGTCCCGGATGGACTTTCTTCCGTACCGTATCATTCCGTTGAGACGCCCCGGCTTACCCGCCGGATCTATCCTTATCTTACCATTGAAGTCCCCATTTCGCAAGCAAAGGTGCTCTATTTTCACACCATTTTACGATCCCCGTGTTACTGTTCACGCATACGTGCCCAGTAACGGAATTTGCCGTGGCTTCGCATTTAAATACGGCAAATTCCTGCTGCCACCACGTTTTCTTGTGGCACTTTCGGTTCCAAAAATGCCTGCCCATAAACAGCCTCCACTCTCCTCCATGCCGTCCCTTCTAATCCGTCCGACTTTGTGTCCTTTTCTTACAAATTTCATAACTTTTCCAATTTTCATCATTTTATAGATGAATAATTCAACCGATTATATTATAATAATTTTAGAGCAAAACCAAACATACGGTCACGAAATGGCTGCCGTCTTTTCACCCGTTTGCCGGACATTCAAAAGTCAGTATACGTCCGGGAACAGCCGCCGGCGCGCCGGTTTCGGACCTGCATCATATACACAGGAGGATATGCCTATGGGAACAACAGCTAACACAGGTCAGAGCACCTGGGAACAGATCCACGGCGGGGTTCGCGAGACCGAACGCCTGATCGGACAGAAGAATTATAACCTGGCGATGGTGAAAGCCCGCCAGACCCTTGAATACATGGTCAAATGCCTCTGCGAGCGGTATGGCATTCTGGAAACCGGTCTTCTGGAGATGATCGACGCCCTCTACAGCGCCGGAAAAATCAGCAAGACCACCTGCGAACATTACCACAAGATCCGCACGATCGGCAACAAGGCGATCCATGAGGGAGACAACAGCGCCTACAACGCCAATCAGGCGCATCACCTTCTGTCGCAGGAGGTCTACACCTTCGCAAATGACTACAATGACACAAAAAAATCCACCCGGGCTTCCCGAAGTGCAGCTCCAACCCCCGCTTCTTCCCGCCTTCGCGGGAACAGCCGACATTCCTCTGCCAGCTCTGGAAACGGAAAACCTGCCGGCACACGTTCCGGCAGCTCCGAGGGACGCCGTCCGCGCGCCTATGCAGGCGGTCCGTCTTTTGAATTTCGAAGCATTATTAAACCAGTGCTTCTGATTATTATTATCATCCTGCTGCTTTTGATCATCAAGATGATACGCCCTGCGACGGATGCCAAACCGGATTCTACTGCAGCCGTCAGCACCGAATCGCTGGCTCCAGAAACCGAGGCAGAGACCGTTGCCGCAGAATCGACCGTTTACCGGACCACCGACACAGTCAATGTCCGTCCGGAACCATCCACCGACACCGACAGGATTGGTGTTCTAGCACCAGATACCGATGTGGAATATCTCCGTGATTACGACGAAAAATGGGCGGTAATCAGCTACAACGGACAGGAAGCCTACGTTTCCAGAGACTTTATCCGGCAGGTTTCGCAGTAATCAGCCAAAAAAGGAACCATACATGCAGTGATTCTTCTCCCTGACATACATGGTTCCTTTTCATTTTCTTTGTACAATGGTTCATCACTTTCGCAATTATACTTTCCGCAATGAATCCCTGAATTTACTCAACTCAAATTTTACTTCAAATCCCGAATTTTCTCCGCCAGCGGCACAATCTCCTCCAGCGAATTTAACTCATAGTCCGCCAGACTCCGGTCAAAGGAAAAACGGTTATCGATGAGCGCCGCCACTGTCATTCCCGCGCAGTGCCCCGCCGTGATGCCGACCGTCGAATCCTCAATCACAAGGCACTCCTCCGGCTGCAGGCCCATCTGCTCCGCCGTATAGAGGTAAACCGCCGGATCCGGCTTGCTGCGCTTGAACGTACTCGCACTGATCATCCGCTCCAGACGGGACGCCACGCCATTTTCCTTTAAAATGCGCTCCACCTGCTCAATATTCGTCGCGGATGCGACCGCCAGCCGGAAGCCCTCTGCTTTCAGGCGATCCATCACATCCAGAATCTCCGGGCGGAAGATCGAGAGATAATCAATCGAATTAAAAATGTCCGTCCAGCGCCCCAGATACTCGTCATGCAGCTCCTGCCAGGTCTGACCATTGTGGATCGCCTTCTCCACAACCATCCAGCAATCCTGCTTCGTCGTCCCCACCGTCCCGTGCAGACTCTCCAGAGTCACCTCCGGATTTTTCGTTTTTGCATATTCATACAGATAATTCAGATAAATTCCTTCACTGTCAATGATGACCCCATCCATATCAAAGATGACTGCCTTTATCATATTCGTATCCTCTCTCTTTCTGATCCAGATTATAACATCTCCCCCCAGTATACAGGAATCCTCCGCCAGCTGGCAAGCCCCTATTCCACCCTCCCGCCATTCTTTCGAAAAATTTATTACTGTTCACGCATCGTGCCCAGTAACGGAATTTGCCGTGGCTTCGCATTTAAATACGGCAAATTCCTGCTGCCACCATGTTTTCTTACGGCACTTTCGGTTCCAAAAGTGCCTACCCGTAAACAGTAACAAAAATTTCACATATTTTTCCATTTCGCGCCTTTTCATGCTTCCCCGAAACTGTTATACTGGATAACGAAACGGAAACTTTAACATACAGAGCCGTTTCAAGGAAAATAGAACAAACGACCTCTTTACAAATTTATCACATAAAATGAAAGGCTGCAGCTGTACCACAACCTGACAGCCGCGAAAGGTTTTATATGACACAGAAAAAAACATATTTAAGCTGGCTTCTGGGGCTTATCTGTGCTTTCAGTCTGATGATCGTGTTTCTGATCACCTCGGTGGAAGCCGTCGCCTACTGGACGCCGCATTATTATGAAAATGAATATACCCGCTACCAGGTTGCCGATGATGTCCATATGGAGATGAACGACCTGCTTTACGTGACGGACGAGATGATGGCGTATCTGCGCGGCAGCCGCGACGATCTGAACATTGACACCGTCGTAGACGGGACGCCGCGCGAATTTTTCAACGCCAGGGAGAAGGCGCACATGGCGGATGTCCGCAACCTCTTTCTCGGAGGACTGGCGCTGCGCCGCCTCTGCCTGTTTCTGGCAGCGGCATCGGTTGCACTGCTGGCACTTTTCAAGGTTCCGTTAAAACACCTGCTGCCACGGATGCTCTGCGCCGGGACGGTTTTATTTTTGGGCGTGACCGCCCTGCTTGCCGGGATCATTTCCACTGATTTTACGAAATATTTTATTATTTTCCACAAAATCTTCTTTACCAATGATCTCTGGCAGCTCGATCCGCGGACCGATCTTCTGATCAACATCGTGCCGGAACCATTTTTCATGGACACCGCCGCCCGGATCGGCATCACCTTCTGCCTGATGACCGGCGCCCTGTTTCTTCTCTGCCTTGCATGTATCCTGCGGGAACACCGCAGGGGCAAATCAGGGGCAGAAAATTCCGGAAATTCCGGAAGCGGCAGCTCTCCAGGTAGTTCCAGCCACCCGGCTGCTCCGGATTTGAAGACGAAAATAGCTGGCAGCACAGGCAGCAAGTTGTCCTTGTTTTTAATTGGTACACTTTTGCTGTCCCTGCTCGCCGCCCCGATGCAGGCGCTTGCCTCCACTGAATGGCCGTCGGACATTTCGATTGACTCCGATGCCGGGATCGTCATGGACGCCAACACCGGAGTCGTTTTATATGGAAAAAACATCCATGAAACCTACTCTCCCGCCAGTATCACGAAGGTTCTGACCTCCCTCATCGTTCTGGAGCACTGTTCCCTCGATGAGACAGTTACCTTTTCCGAGAGCGCGGTCTACAACGTGGAATCCAACAGCAGCAGCGCCGGATACGATACAGGCGATACTGCCAGCGTCAAGGACTGCCTCTACGCCCTGCTTTTAAAATCAGCCAATGAGGCTGCCAACGCACTCGCCGAGCACGTAGCTGGCTCCGCTGATGCATTTGCTGTTTTGATGAATGAAAAAGCCGCCGAGCTTGGGTGCCAGGATTCGCATTTTGCAAATCCGAGCGGTCTGAATAACGAGGAACACTATGTCAGCGCCTACGACATGGCGCTCATCACGCGGGCGGCATTTGAAAATCCTACGTTTGCCAAGATCGTCGAGACAACCTACTATAAACTGCCGCCGAACCAGAAAAATCCCGAGGGACAGGGCATCTCCCCGGGCAATAAGCTGGTCAAAAAGAACTGGCCGCAGTACTACCGTCCGGACGTCCTCGGCGGCAAAACCGGTTATACCTCCATCGCCCTCAACACACTGGTCAATGGTGCCAGACAGGGCGATACGACACTGATTACCGTCATCCTGCACAGCAACAACACGCAGTATGAGGATACCAGCCGGCTGCTCGACTTTGGATTTAACAATTTCCAGTCAGTCAAAATTGCAGATTATGATCAAACTTTTTCAAATATCGGAAAAGATTTGAAAATTGCAGATGTATCTACCGCCGGGGGCGAATCCCTGTCCATCGACCCAGATAGCCGCGTGGTACTTCCAAAAACAGCGGATTTCTCGGAGACAACGACCTCCTTCGACTATGAGATCCCGGCTGGCGCACCGGACGGCACGATCGCCTGTGTCACTTATTCGCTCGGCGATCACAAGGTTGGCCAGGCATATCTGACCCTCACCGACAGCAGCCAGACAGCGGCAGATATTCCCGAAAAGCTTGTATCCCAGGCGGCAACAGCTGCCGCGCAGGACAGCTCCGACACTGCCCTCTCAAACGGCTCCTCGGAGGTCTTGCCGCTCTCCAATCCGCCCGAATCGGCTGCTAATCAGGAAAATAGTTCCACCGGTAAATCCTTTGGACAGCTGTTTCATATTTCCGTCCGCGTTCCACCGGCATTCATCGCTGCACTGACCGCCATTCTTGTCGTGATCGGCGCGGTCACCGCCGGCATCCGTTTTCTCCAGATGCAGCGCCGCCAGGAGGAGGACGCCCTCGCAGAACGCCGCAGACGGCGCGCAGAACGTCTGCGCGACAGCGGAATGTCCGAAGCAGATTTCGACCTGATGATGCAGGACCGCCGAACGGCGCTGGCGAAAAAAAGGAAGAAACGTTCGCATAAAATCCCATAACTGACACAAAAAGAGTTACCAGATGTGGAAATTCTCTTCTTTTACCTTACTCTAAACAGGCAGGAGAAACATTTCCATATCCAGTAACTCTTTTCTATGAATTTTTTCTTTTCTCTAATTCCTATTTCATACGCTCCATCCGCCCGGCTGCCTTTACCCTACTCGGCTGCTTCTGCCGCCTTTCCAGACTTCTTCGCCTTGTTGCGTTCCGCGCGCTTCTTCTTCGTTTCCTCCTTCTTCTGCTCCACGTAGGCCGCTCCCTCTTCACCAACCAGCTTCGTCGTCTTAACAGCAAAAAACGATCCGTCCTCCGACTTCTTCATCCGGATCTTTCCCTTCATATAACCGTGCTCCGGGCAGACCGCCAGACAGAAGTAAAATTTCTGGTTTGAGGAAAACCAGCGGATCTTTTTCCGCAAGGTCCGGCGGCATTTGTAACAAACCATCTCCGCCACACGCCGTTCCTCCAAAATCTCTTCCTTCGTCTCATGCTCACGCGACACAAATTTCGCATATTCTGGAAATTCCAGGTAGATCTCTTCCTCCTCCGTCAGCGGCGGCTGGTAATAATCCACTGAAACATACTCCATCATGCTGTAAAAGTCCATCTCACTCATGACACGCCCCGTGTAGTACGCATCATCCAGCGCCCGGTGGAACGGGCGGTCTTCCGTGAGGTGCAATTCCTCTACCACGGTATCTAACGACTCCTTTTGCTTGGTGCCGTGGATCAGGGCATAGATTTTCTGCAAATCATAGTAGAGAAGCGGCGACGGAAACTGCAGATCCATCCCGTGATACACCATATTCCGCTGCAATTCGGTCAGATCCATCGAGCCCCACGTACAGAACCGATAATCATCCCCGCACCATTCTAAAAATTCGGTCATCGCACGTACAAAATCCTCGCCTTCTGTGTCAAGCTGCTCGATCGACATATGCGTCACTTCTGATATCTTATAATGCATCTGCCGGTACACCCGCGGGCGGATCAGACGGCGAAATTCCGAAATAATTTGAAGATTTTTATTTAATTTTACCGCGCCTATCTCAATAATCTCAAATGGAAGCCGGTTCATCGAGCCTTCCTTGCCCGCCGGACTCTGGTTCCATTCCAGATCCAATACTATAAACTGTCCCATAATTCTCGTCTCTTTGTAACGGTTCCGTTTTCTCCGCGTTACCTCTTACTTTTCTTTCTTCACGTTGTCACTGTCCATAACTTTACCACAAATCTGTGTATAAGTCCATATTAGGTTACCGGGCACACATGTGGGGACAGTAATATTTTTGTTACTATACACGGGTAGGCACTTTGGGAACCGAAAGTGCCGTAAGAAAACGTGGTGGTAGCAGGAATTTGCCGTATTTAAATGCGAAGCCACGGCAAATTCCGTTACTGGACACGTATGCGTGTACAGTAACATATTTTTTACATAGAACCACTGGCAGAGTGCTTCCATCTTTGCTATACTTCATGATAGAAAGAAGAAGCATTTCTTTTATCAGAATGCTTTCTTCTAAGCTTTATTATGCACCTTGGGAGGGGCTGCTTATGGATTTAATACAACAATTTATCGATACATACAAGATGAAATGGACATTCTACGACGCAGCCGGGCGGCTCGCGGCAGAGAAACTCCAGCTCGCCCTGCAAAATGCCGGTATCCGGGCGATCGTGACCTCTCGCGCCAAGAATCCCGCCAGACTCCGCACAAAAGTGCAGCGGCGCAATTCCAGACGTGAAGAACCATACCAGACACTCGAGGAAATATACGACGACATTGCCGATCTGTCCGGTGTGCGCGTCTCCCTGTATTTCCCCGGTGACCGTGGCAAGGTAGATGCGATCATCTCGGAGCTTTTCAACATTCTGGAATTTAAACAGTTCCCGGAACAGTCGAAACCCCCGACTTACCACAAACGGTTTTCCGGCTATTGGGCGAACCATTACCGCGCGCGGATGCGCGATGAAATTTTGAATGAATCACAGAAAAAATACGGATCGGCGCGCATCGAGATCCAGGTGGCGTCCCTGATCATGCACGCCTGGTCCGAGGTTGAACACGATCTGATTTACAAGCCAATGCAGGGAACTTTATCCGAGGAAGAGCTGTCGATCTTAGATGAGTTAAATGGTCTGGTCCTTGCCGGTGAGATCGCGCTGGAACGCCTACAGGCAGCCGGAAATGAGCGGCTTCGCAGCCGCAATGCCGCGTTTGGAAGCCAGTACGAGCTGGCGTCCTATCTCTATAATTTCCTGAGCAGCCATCTCAAAACCGAGGACATCGAACTTCGAATGGGAAATATTGCCCTGCTCTACCGGCTTTTGCAGCGTTTACAGCTCACCGGTCTCAAAGATATTACCCCGATTCTGCGGTCTGTCAAATTTGAAAAGGATCGGCGCACCATTTCCCAGCAGATCATCGATCAGATTATCTCCGGCAATGAAAAGCGCTACCAGTGCTACCAGGAGCTGCGGACGGAACCGGAGACCGCCTCACCGGAAACCCTGCAGGCAGTCAACCAGTTCCTCGAGGAGTGGGTACCATTAGAGCGCCTGCTCAACAAGACTGCGCGGCGCACCTCGACGCGTTCCCGCGGTGCCTTCAATATCAATACACTCAAGCGGATGGATCTCTTTGACAAAGAAATGATCAACCAGATTGTCCAGCTCCGCAAGCTGCGGAATGTCCTGATCCACGACATCGAGCTGCCGGACCAGGCACAGATTCTCCGCTGTACGGAGGAAGCGAAAGCACTTCTGGCACAGCTGACCGGACAGCATGACGCAATGGCAGACGGAGAAAACTTTGAGAAAAACAGCCACGCAGAAAACGCATAGGACACAAACGCGCCAATCACCAAAAATGCAAAACACCAGATAACAAAAAAACACAACGATAAAAGCCATCCAGTTTTTAGCCGGATGGCTTTTTATTTTACATATTTGATTCTTTTCAGAACCGCTTCCAACATCGAAACACGATGTTTTACATTCTAATTTTGCATTCCAAATTCAGAAGCTTCTTAAATTAGAAATCAACCTCTGTATCATAGAAGCAGCAGGTCAGAAGTTTCGCCATCTGCTCCGGATTGATCGAACGCGGGTTGGAACCGGTACATGCATCGCCAACTGCCAGCTCTGCTACGGTTGCCAGTTTATCATTGAATTCTTTCTCGTCAATGATTCCGCCCTCATAGAGCTTAATGCTCGGAGCGATATTTAACTGCTTGTTCATCTCTTTGATCTCGGCGATCAGAGCGTCAACCAGAGCCTCGTCGCTGTCTCCCTGTAAACCGATGAACTTCGCGATATCTGCATAACGGGAAGCTGCCTCTGGTTCCTTGGAGTTAAATTTAATAACCTTCGGAAGATACATCGCATTCGCTGCACCGTGAACGATATGTCCGCCGGAGTAAGCTGCACCTGTCTTGTGTGCCATGGAATGGACGATACCAAGCAGTGCATTGGAGAATGCCATACCTGCCAGGCATTGTGCGTTGTGCATACGTGCTCTCGCTTCTTTGTCGCCATTGTAAGATTTAACCAGATAGGTATGAATCATCTTGATTGCGTGAAGTGCCAGCGGGTCGGTGTAATCACAATGAAGTGTGGATACATACGCCTCGATCGCATGGGTCATCGCATCCATACCGGTGTTTGCGGTCAGCTTCTGCGGCATGGTCTCAGCCAGCTCCGGATCCACGATCGCTACATCTGGTGTGATATTGAAATCTGCTAACGGATATTTGATACCCTTATGATAATCGGTAATAACGCTGAATGCCGTAACCTCAGTAGCTGTACCAGAAGTAGACGGAATCGCGCAGAATTTTGCTTTTGTACGCAGTGTCGGGAAATTGAACGGAGTGATCAGATCCTCAAACTTGGTATCTGGATACTCGTAGAATGCCCACATCGCTTTCGCTGCATCAATTGGAGAACCACCGCCGATCGCTACGATCCAGTCCGGACCAAATTCCTGCATAAGCTTTGCGCCCTTCATAACGGTCTCAACGCTCGGATCTGGCTCTACTCCCTCAAACAGAGCCACTTCCATGCCAGCTTCTTTCAGATAATCTTCTACTTTCTGAAGGAAACCGAAGCGTTTCATGGAACCACCGCCAACGACAACGACTGCCTTTTTGCCTTTCAGATTTTTCAGTTCCGCTAAAGATCCTTCTCCATGATAGAGATCCCTCGGTAATGTAAATCTAGCCATATTGATACTACCTCCTGTTAATTTTTTAACCACCCTGTACTTAGATTATAGCACGCGTTCTGGTGGATTTCAACCGTTTTGGCTATTCATTTTTGATATATTTGTGTATTTTTCGAAAATTTTACATTTTATTACTTTAATTTCCACAACCCCACCCTATTCGCTTGTCAATCATCCAACAAACTGCTTCTTTTCTCCATTTTGAACCGTTCCTTTTCTGTCTGCATAATCCCCCTGTGCCTTTGCCTCTATCATAAAGAATTCCTGCTTCCACCATGTTTTCTTACGGCACTTTCGGTTCCAAAAGTGCCTACCCGTAAACAGTAACGGAATTTCTCCACTCCTATTTCCATGCAAAATCTTATCTTGACATCCCTGTTTTTCCGTACTATAACAAGGGCAAGCATAAGCCGCCTGTGCGCTTATGCCCGTTTCATAGCACCTTACAGATTATATCTGTACAAGACTGACACGGAGGACATTATAATATGAAACAGAACTCACGAATCCAACTGGAAAACGCCTTGATAGGCGCACTTGGCCTTCTTTCCCTTGTACTTTTTATTCTCAGCTTCCTGCCGGGGCTGGGACTGGCAAACCGCGTCGGTATCCTTCTGGAAATGGGGCACATGGTACAGCGTGCCTTTTCTGTCGTGCTCTTCATCCTTGCCTTCCAGCTTTGGAAACGCAAGCGCGCCGCCTGGAACATTGCTGTTATCCTGCTGTTTTTAAGCTTTTTACGCGGGCTGACGGCACTTTCTTCGCCCTTGTATCTTCCGTTCCACCTGGCAGAAGCCGTACTATTTCTGCTTCTCCTGTGTTTTCGAAAGGACTTCTGCTGCCCGTCTGACCGGCGCAGCCTTGGACATTCTCTCCTGTTTCTGCTGCTGGCACTGGCAGGTATCATCGTCAATGCCGGTATCAGCTACCATTTTTCGGTAAAACCTCTGGGAGAAACCTCACTTGACTCGCTGATGGATAGTCTCATTCAGGGAACTGCCATGATTTTCGGCATGGGAAATCCAATCAATGTTTCACGTGAAACACATGTAGTCGAGCTGGTTACATTCTGGTTCAGCTGGGGCTGCATCCTCGCCTCCATTCTGTATGCGGTCCGCCCATGGCTGCTGCGTCCAGTCAGCCATGCTTCGGATTTGATGCATGCCCGCACCCTCGTCAACCTGTACAGCCAGAATCCCAGCGCCTACCTGACGCTGGAGGATGACAAGCTCCTATATTTCGGTCAGAAGGTGGACGGCGTCATCCCCTACGGAGTCGTTGGCAGCACCATCGTTATCAACGGCGATCCCATCTGCGCGGACAGCGATTTTCCGGTTCTCCTGGCAGAATTTAAAGAATTTTGCCAGCGCAGCGCTCACAACCTGTTTTTTATCAGCGTCACTGACCATTTTCTGGAAGAATATAAGAAGCAGGGCTTTGGATGGGTCAAAAACGGGGAGGAAGCCCGTTTCCACCTTGCGGACTATGAAATCTCTGGCAAAAAAGGCGCCAAGATGCGGATGAACATCAACCACGCCCGGAAAGCCGGGGTCGTCGTCCATGAATACTGCCCGCTGAAGCAGCGGGATGCACAGATTGAGACAGATCTGAACCGCATCACGAACGAATGGCTGCAACAGAAAAAGAGTTCGATGCTGACTTTCGTTATGGGAACTGTCGGGCTGGAAAATCCGATGGACAAGCGATATTTCTACGCCACCGACGCCGACGGAAAAATCGTGGCATTCATCGTGTTTGTCCCATTTCTCGGCAAAAGAGGCTACATGGCGGACGTCACCCGCCACGGAACCGGCGCACCGAGCGGCGTGATGGAGACGATTCTTTACGACGCATTTCAGGTTTTCAAAGACGAGGGCATTGAGTATGGCAGCCTCGGTGTTGCCCCGCTCGCTGGCTTGGAAAATGACAGCTCTAATCCGGTCGAAAAGCTGCTCTGCTTCGCTTACAACCACCTGAACGACTGTTATGGATTCCGCGACCTCTACCGTGCCAAGGAAAAATACAGCCCGACCGAATGGGTTCCTTCTTATTATATTTACCTGCCGAAGATTCCAACACCAGACATGTTTTATGCCCTTGTGACGATTCAGAATCCGCATCAGATCCGCGAGGCAGCGGAGGATCTGGTAAAAGGATGGGCGCAGCGGCTGAGAAACAAGAGGACTTCCCCGACACATCAGAGTAAACCATCTCGCCAGGTAAGTTGGGCTGCTTCTTCCAGCACGAAGCAGCCCGACACAAGAAAGCAGACAGATGCAGATAAAAAGGCAGACTAAACTCAGCTTTTATCATGCTGGATGCAGCCTGATAAATTTCATTTTTTTACCAGAAAAGAGGCGCTCTTACGATGAAACATTCCGGCTATCTCACCACCTCCGGCGCAGAAATCTACTATGAACAGTACGGCAGCGGCACACCGCTCCTTATCCTGCATGGAAACAGCCAGTCCCTTGCCGTCTTTTACCCATTTCTGCGCACGTTTCTGCCCGATTTTCAGGTGATTCTGATGGACAGCCGGGGACATGGGCGTTCCCGGCTGTCTGTCCACACAGCGCTCCACGGGTTCTCTACAGAGGATATGGCAGACGACGTTATCGCCCTGCTTAACCACTTACATTTTTCCTCCGTCCACCTGCTGGGATTCAGCGATGGTGCCAATATCGGGCTGGAGATCGCATGCAAATACCCGGAGCGGCTGAAAAAGCTCATCTGTATCAGCGCCAACGCCTCACCGGACGGGCTGCTCACGCCGCTGCACCTTGCCGCCCAAATGCTGCACAGCATTTTAAATCTCCTGGGGAATCTCCTGCTGCCTGTTTTAAAATGCAGCTTCTCTTCTGCCTCTGCATCCTCCGGGTCCTCTGTGGTCTCTGCACTGTCCACCCCGAAAGTTTCCCTGCCATTTCAGAAGAATTTCTCTGTTTCCGCCACATCCGCAGTTTGTGCCGACAAAGAAAGGCAATGCCATTTCGGGTCAATTTTCCCCCGGATTCCGGCAGAACAAAAAAAGAAGCCTGACTTTCTTACCCGGCTGACGCACCGCGTCCTCCGCCGCCGAAATCTGACTTCTCTTTTACTTCACTCGCCCCGTTTAAGTGCCCGGAAATTGCAAACCATCTCCGTTCCTGTGCTGCTGATCGCCGGAACCCGGGATCTCATTAAGCCCTCACACTCCCGCTGGTTAGCAAGGCAGATTCCAACCAGTCGGCTTCTTTTAATGACCGGGGGACGGCATACTTCCATATTCCGTACACCGGCACCTTATCTGCGCGCAATTCTGGCATTTCTGCGCCGCAGTTAAAGTCTCCTCACTCTTCCTGCTGCTCCGCTTTCCTTGCTCCATTCACTTTTAGGTTCTATACTTTTCCTCTTCAAACATCTCTACCGGACAGCATCCGCAGCTGCCGTGTTTCGAGCACTCAAAGCACCTCTCAGCACAACTTCCGCCCATTATCCACTTCTTCCTTCTGGCAGATCTCATCCAGCACCCAGTTTCCATCTTCCAGAACAAACCTCCAATATTCAAAGAAATCTTCCATTTTCCGGGATCCCTTCAAAAGTTCTCCGGTTTCTTCGTGATACACATAGTCGATCATCTTTCCATGGATCAAATACCAGATATAGTCGCGGTCGTCGCCGTCCTCATTCTCCGCTTCCACCAAAATCGCATCCAGAAGCTGGATCCCTTCCATGACAAACACCTCATGGCGCATCCTGCTCCACTCAAATTTCGTCTGAAACTCCTGCTGCATCTTCTGGCTCAGGTAAGGATGCCCTTTTTCCAGATCTCGATCCCGCCAGCATTCCTGAATCCGGTAATATGATTCCCGCACCCGCTCCTGTATCTCACTCCGATCCCAATGATCTTCTCCAATGGAAAATTCTTTCAATTTTTCACGGGCTGCCGCCTGTTTCTTTTTTGCCCGGTGCAGGTATGTAATAGTTCCGGCACTTCCCAGAATCACAAAGGTTCCCGTAAGCAAAAGCGCCTGAAACGCACCCGCCCGTCCGCCTTGTCCCCGGCTGCTGCTTGTATGATGATGGGAAGAACCACCTCCGCCACCTCCGCCGCCTCCGCCGCCGGAAGCACCTCCCGCTCTGGCAAAGGCGGTAAAAGATCCAAGAACCATCATGGCTGCTGTCAGGCAAAGCAGGCGGACGAACGTTTTCCGGCACAGGCGACCTTTCTTTCCCAATCTGGAACCCACCCTGATTCCGCCGTTTTCATTTTCTCCCCTGCTTCTCCCCGTTGCTTTCACATCTCTCATATGAATTCTCCTAAAATCTCCCACACCTACTCGTGCTGCTGATCCTCCGGCTCCCTGCAGACATCCACCCAGCCTTTCGCTCCGGACACTTCTTCCAACTCTGGGATCGTGAGACGTACCGCACTGTGGTCGTCTCCCGCTGCCGGATAAACCGTCTCAAAACGCTTCAGGCTCTCATCCAGATACACTTCAATTCCACCCTTGATACCAAACGGGCAGACCCCACCCGGCGCATGACCGGTAACCTCCTCCACCTGCTCAAACGGGATCATCTTTGCTTTCACGTGAAACGTATCTTTATATTTCCGGTTATCCACTTTCGCAGTACCTTCTGTCAAAATCAATACCGGCTGTTCTCCCTGTAAAAAGGACATCGTTTTCGCAATCATCCCCGGCTCCACGCCTAATGCCTCCGCTGCCAGCGCAACCGTCGCTGTGGACTCTTTTAACTCAATAACATGATCCAAAAATCCGGCTTCCTTTAAGTAACTTTCTGCTTTTTCCAGTGACATGGCTGTTTTCCTCCCGCATCCTCTATCGATTGATCTGCCGTATCAATTTCTTTTATATTTCAAAACTCATTCATCTTTCCCATCATATCACACTTTCATTTTCCATATCAATATTTCTATAGACGAAAAAAGACGGTTCCCTGCATTTGCCAGAGAACCGCCCCCTATTTCATTAATTCCTATTTTCAAGATCGTTCCGACCGCTTTTTGTAAAACCAACACAGATTTTTTGCAAATCTATCTCCAGATTTCAGATCCAAATTCCGACTTTGTTCGATTCCCTCTTATCCAGTTCCGTCCTGTATTTATCACTTCTCCCCGAAAAATAATTCCACATCGCTCTCCACGCTGTCAATTCCCGCGATTCCAAACTTTTCCACCAATACATTTACCACGTTCGGACTTAAAAATGCCGGAAGCGTCGGTCCAAGATGGATATTCTTGATACCGAGTGAGAGAAGCGCCAGAAGAACAATGACCGCCTTCTGCTCATACCAGGCAATGTTGTAAATAATCGGCAGGTCGTTGATGTCATCCAGCCCAAAAATCTCCTGCAGCTTCATCGCAATGACCGCCAGGGAATATGAATCATTGCACTGCCCCGCATCCAGGACACGCGGAATTCCTTCAATATCGCCCAGATTCAGCTTATTGTAGCGGTATTTCGCACAGCCAGCCGTCAGAATTACCGTGTCCTCCGGCAGCGCCTTTGCAAAATCGGTGTAGTAAATGCGGCTCTTAGCACGCCCATCACACCCCGCCATGACGACAAACTTTCGGATTTTTCCCGATTTGACCGCATCCACTACCTTATCTGCCAGTGCCAGCACCTGTGCATGGGCGAAGCCTCCGACAATCTGCCCCTGCTCAATCCCGGTCGGCGGCTCACAGCGCTTCGCATGCTGGATGATCACTGAAAAATCCTTCTTTCCTCCGATTCCACCGTTGATATACGTGCAGCCCGGATATCCCGCCGCACCGGTTGTGTAGAGACGATCCTTGTAGCTATCCTTCGGCGGCACGATGCAGTTCGTCGTCATCAGGATCGGTCCATTGAACATCTCAAATTCCTCTTTCTGACGCCACCATGCATTGCCGTAATTACCCTTAAAATTCGGATATTTCTTAAATGCCGGATAATACTGCGCCGGAAGCATCTCTGAGTGCGTATATACATCGACGCCGGTTCCCTGCGTCTGCTCCAGAAGCATTTCCATATCGCGCAGATCATGTCCCGAAACAAGAATGCCCGGATTACTTCCGACACCGATATCAACCGTAGTAATCTCCGGATTTCCATAAGTCTCGGTGTTTGCCCGATCCAAAAGCGCCATTCCCCGGACACCATATTTGCCAGTTTCCAGCGTCAGGTGAATCAAATCATCCACACTCAGACCGTCATCCAGCGTCGCCGCAAGCGCCCGCTGTAAAAATGCATCCGCCTCCCGGTCCTCCTGCAGCAGGACGTTCGCATGCCGGGTATAGGCAGACAAACCTTTCAAGCCATACGTAATCAAGCTGCGAAGGGAAATAATATCCTCGTTCTGCCCGATCAGAACGCCCGCTTCCGACGCTTTTTTTATAAATTCAGACGGCTCACCTGTCCAGCCAGCCGCCTCCGGCAGATTGTCCCGACGTTCCAGCTGCTCCCACAGTGCCGTCTTCATTTCCAGCGTCTTTTCAATTCTTTTTTCAATCGCCGCCTTATCAAAATTGGCATTCGTGATCGTCGTAAACAGATTTTCGGTAACCAGATGGTTGACCTCATCTGCCACCGCACGTCCCTCCTCGCGAAGCCGTGTCGTCACCGCGCTGATACCCTTCGTCACCCACACAAGCAAATCCTGCATTGCCGCCACATCCGGCTGCTTACCGCAGACACCGACCACCGTACAGCCCTTGCATCCGGCCGTTTCCTGACATTGATAACAAAACATTTTCTGGTCCATTGTTCACTCCTCCTATCGCATCTATCATGTCTTATATAATCTGCATTTCTCGTGATTTATATTCTTGATAGAGATAGATAACGAAGCTGCCTTCCATGGTGGTTTTTAACTGTATAAAGGTGGTTTTTTTGCTGTCAAAAAGCCATTATTGGCAAGTGTTTTTGCAGCCGTAAGTATTAAAACCTGCTAAAATCACGTAACGACCCACATTAATATTCACGTTGGAACAAAGCTGTCCATCTATTTGTAACTCTTTACTTTTCATATGTAACTTTTTTATTCCCGATCTCCTTGCACGGTAAACTGACATTTTGCAAGATGGTAATTTTTTAGTGTATAAAGGTGGTTTTTAACTGTACAAAGGTGGTTTTTCTGGATTCCTTTATCTTTTATCTAAGAAACTGTACAAAGGTGGTTTTTAAGAAGTTATCCACATTTTAAAAAAGTGTACAAAGGTGGTCTTTAAGCTGTATAAAGGTGGTTTTTGGCTGTCAAAAAGCCATTACTGGCAAGCGTTTCGGAAACCGTAAGTATTAAGTAATATAATAGAGGATGAAACTTATTATTTTGATGATGCTTCATTTATAGTCAATGGCATACAGCTGACCGTGAATAATATAATACTTCACAGAGAATATAAGCCAGAAGGATATAGCTTGGAAGTAGAATATTCCTTACTGAATCAAAATGACACAGATGCTACATTTGAATTTTCATCTCAATCCGGAAATAATTTCGTTCTGAACGGTCAAAAGGCAAAGATGACAAAACAAGCATCTCATTCCCAAAACCATTGTACTGAGTATCACCTGAATTCTAAAGAAGAAACAGAAGCATTTATCGGTGATTTTTATGCACTTTCAAGTTCTGCCGGGAAAATGATCGACGGTGAAAATTTTGAAGCAGTTGATATATCAAATCTTTATTCCGGTCAGCAGCTAACAATCAATTTTCAGATCAATGGTATATGCAACGATCAAACCGAAACTATGACAATCTCATTTGACATTGATCTATGATAATCTCAAAAAGCTGAGGTGGAAATTTAAAAATTTCAGTATCTGGCTTTTTATTGTAGATTTTTAATAACCTATTCACCTATGGAAGCAAACAGATGATTGATAAATTCAAATGTCTGAATTGCTTTTTCAAAGCACTGCGGATTGGATGTGTAGAGCAGATCTTCATGAAGAGTTTCATATCTTCCACGAATTTCATCGTTGAAATACTGTTTCCAGTTTTCAAAGGCATATGCCCCCAACGGATCATAATCTTCAGAAATATTACGTTTCTGAAGATAGAAGCTGTCCGTTTCTTTTGTGAGCTTTAGAAGCTGCTTCAGCCGTTCGGTATCATTCAAGAAATCCTGAATGTCACTGCGATCCAAAAGTACCGTAACATCATATATGTGACGCACTTTTCTTGGAAGAGTTCCGCAAATTGCATGCCTCTTGACTGACATTACCTTATCCAGGAACGTTCGTGTGATATCAAGTGTATTTACCTTGACTTCCTGCAGATCAAATTCGGTCACAACATCCTGCATGCCTTTCTCTTCGAGATATTCCTGAATATAAGTTTTCATGCTTCTCTTTGAAAAAGGATCCGGTCTTACACTGGAACCAATCTCCAGTTTTACCCGGCAGGTTTCCTTGCTTTCATTTTCAGGCCAAACAAATGCACTTTTGTTTCGGTCATTACGCTCAGCTTCAATTTTCTCCATCAAAAAACCGGCTGAGATAGTATCTTCAACTCGTTTCAAGGTCTTGCTGTATTTCTTATTAGTCATATCTTCTACAGGTATGAATGTCAGATCAATATCTTCAGAAAAACGATTGATAGATCCCGGATAACATTTGCTGAGAGAAGTTCCTCCCTTAAACACACAGACTTCGGTGTATTCACTGTTTTGAAGGTTTTGCATCATTTGAACAATATAGTAATCCCTGCGAACCGCATCAGCAGGAACTCCTATATAATCTGCTACAATGGCAACCAGTTCTTCAAATTCTTCTTTATGCTCGTGCAGGTTCATAGAATTCCTCCATTTCTGGAATTGCATACGATGAGAGGGCTGATAAAAACTGGTGCAATGTGTTTTCAACACCAAGATAATTCAGAAAGCGTTCCAGAAATGCAATCGTAGATTTCTTATACTTCCGATTTTTCAGGACAAACACCGCCGCAGTATCAGAGTATTCCGTCGCAAATTCTCTCATATATGCTGCTAATGCAGATTTTCTGATATCTTCAATGGACTTATAGTTCTGAAGAATCTCCATAGTTTCAATTACCGGAATCGTCTCCTGCGTCAAATCAATCCCACTGTTTGTCACACAAACATTTTGGATATTTTTCTTTTGTTCTGTAACAGCAGAAGAAAGAACCTCAACCCGTTTGCTTATTTGTGTTGTTAAGCCCTTTTGATTGTAAAGTCTGTAGCCAATTACAATTCCCCGGCCATTGTTCGTATAGTGACCAATAATCTCTTTTTCACTGATTGGAATTGTTCCAAAGCGAGATTTCTTTGGTCTGTAATACAGACCCTTGGTAAGATGTACAAGGGAACCTTGTTTGCTCATTCTTTCCAATGTTTTATAGTAGGTCATTTCAGGAACAGTGCCGAACGATTTTTGATATAAAATGCTTGCTTCCAAAAGCTTGTTCTCAGGCTCCTGTTCGATCACAGTTTCAATATATTTTGCATAGCTATTCATACGACACCTCCTCAATCTCATTATATGTCAACTTCCCGATATGTCAAGTAGAATTCAATTTTACTTGAATGTTAGCAACTGTAATAATATCTTACCCAGTTGATAGCTAATTTATACAGCATCATGATCCCGCCACTAATGCAGAATCGAATCTCTGACCTGTCTTTAATTCAAGCTCTTCGCCAGACTCGTCAGCAAAGCCGCCATCTCCGGATTTCTCAGAACCTTCATCAAAAGTTCCGCATCCCCCCTTCCGGAACAGCCACCGTGTTTGCTGTCTGATCAACATCTGCACCCTTCTCCGTTCGGTGCCAGGATTGAATTATTGCATTGGTACCCGTTAAGAAATTTCGGTGCTCGATATCTGCGTTTAAGTATTCTTCAGGTGCTCATGAGCACCTGAAAAAAGAAAAAGCAGCAATGAGCTTTTACGATCATTGCTGCAAAAAATGCACGTTCCCAGGGGGAATCGAACCCTCAACTAGTGCTTAGGAGTTCATCCTGGTACAGAAAACAGCTTGCATTCTATGTCAATCAAAGTCATTCAAAGCCTTGATTTTACTGCTTTTTCTGTCAATTTCAGAAAAGATAAGAAAACCTGTTTTCATCTGAGGAATTACAGTTTGGGTGGAAAAATTTAAAAATCCACCTTGGCTTTTTCCTTGCCTCTATTTCAGAGACTTATTTTTTGTTTCGGTTTATCGCTCATCCAAGCAAATTATAAAAATGGCCGCACACATCTCCAATACCATACTCAATTACATTCCATTGTCTGTGGGTGAATTATCTCTTATCGTAATATACTTCTGACCGGTTCAATGTAGTTCTGTTTTACAGTTATCATCTTTATGCAAATACATCATCCAAAGCTGCCATCTCCGGATTAACCTTTTTTCTTTCTAACCCACGTTATTTTGCAGCCACGGTTACCACTGTTTCCTTTTTTCGACATAAGCCAATAAAACATAGAACAAAATATTAATGCAAATACAACGCCAAAAACATTCTGAATCACTCTAAGACCAACTGCTCCTTTTAGTCCATAACTCTCTGTAGCAATGGTCAAAGCACCAAATGTGTTAAATACTGCCTGCCAGCCATATTTTGCAGAAAGTCCTACACCAATTCCGCCAAGGATTCCTATGTATGTATAGATGGATGACGGAAGCAGAAAATATAGTACTGTAAAGCATATTACACCTGCAATATTTCCGACAATCCTTTTGCGGACTCTGTATTGCATGTCCTCCATAAATGGTAAGATTGCTGACATTGCCGCAATTCCAGCCCACATTGCCCGTGGCATATTGCAGAGTTCCGCAATGCAGAGTACTGCCGGTACGCATATGATCTGACATAACTGCCACTTTGTTCTGGAAGAAGATATATCAAATTCCTGTACCAAATCATTCAAATTTCTTTTATACGTTCTGTTTTTATGATTTCGATAAAATACGAAACAGGTAAGTGCTGCACCTAATGCCATTCCGGTTAATCGCATCTGATAACTTTTTCCTGTTACATCATATCCATACAATAACAGATAACCAAGAACTAATGTGGATTGGTTAAACATGAATGGGTTATGACATCCGAACAGAATCAGCACTGCCAGTGCAGCAATGTTTAACAGCATTCCAAGTACCGGTGAAAGCTGGTTTGCTAAATGCGGACATACAGTCATAATTACAAAGAACAAAGCCAAAAGCATCGTAGATTGTCCGATGTGGATCCCCAGATCCGCATTCCGAAATACCATAAGGCATAATAAAACTACTACACCCACAATACTATTCTCATTTCCAAATAAGATACTGAAAATAGTAACAAATAAAAAACAAAATGCCATTGTAACAGCTATCTTCACCAGATATACCCACATATGATATAATTTTTCTTTCACTGTTTCACTCTTTTTCAACAGATTTTTAGAACCTGCCTGATTTAACTGCAATTCCTGATAAAATGTCATGTAATTCCTCCTCTATCTGTTTTTCTTAAACTTATATGGCCTCATCTTTCTGTATTGGAAGCTCTACAACAAATCTGCATCCACCATATTCCCGGGTTTCTGCCTTGATTGTCCCGCCAGCACTATCTACGATCCGTTTCACAAGTGCAAGGCCGAGACCATTTCCTTCTGCTTTGTGAGAACCGTCTGCCTGATAAAATTTATCAAATATTCTGGTTTTCACATCATCCTCTATTCCCGGTCCTTCATCTTCCAGAATAAACATTACAGAATCCTTTTCCTGCTTCAGAAACATCATAATTGTCCCCTTTGCAGGACTGAACTTAATCGCATTATCTAAAAGATTCATCCATATATGCATAAAAAGTCCTTCATTCCCAGTATATTTAACTTCCTCCAGCTCTACCTGGAAACCAATTTCTTTTTCTGTCCATTTTGTCTCCAGGGAAAGAAATGCCTGACGGATCTGTTCATCCAAACGATATTCTGTTTTTTTCATTGGTATGTTCTGATTCTCTAACTTGGATAACAGCAAAATATTTCCAACCAATTCGGAAAGCCTTTGGGTATTAAACAGGATTTTTTCTACATATTCCTCTTGCTCCTGAGACAATTCTTCTCCCTGAAGAAGCATTGTATACCCTTCAATGGCATTGATCGGGGTCTTAAACTCATGAGAAACATTGGAGACAAAATCCATCTGCAGTACTTCTGTTGCACGAAGCTCTTTTGTCATCACATTAAAACTCTGGTAAGATTCTCCAACTTCTGCGATACGGCTGTTCGTTTCCAAGTGCTGTTCAAAATCTCCCTGCGAAACTTCCTTCATTGCTTTACTAAGTCTGGTAATTGGTTCCAGTAACTTGGCATTGATAAAGGAAGTGATCAGCCCTGCAATCAATGTATTGAAAATCAAAAGCCAGCCAAGCACAGGTATGCTACCAGGCAGATTAAAAAAATGATTCAAAAAAGCAAATAATAACGCAGATATGACTGTTGAAAATACAAGTGCCAGCCAGATTGCACCAGTCAGACAAGATCGGATCCGCAATCCTTTTTCTTTCTTTTGTTCCATTATTTTTTCACCACCTTGTATCCAATTCCACGCATTGTTACGATTTCAAAATCAGGGTTATCTTTCAAACGCTCCCTGATTCTTCCTATATGTACCTCTATCGTATGTGGGTCTGCCTCCGTCTCGTATCCCCATACTTCATCCATCAACTGTTGTTTTGTAAATGTTCTGCCTGGCGAAGCTGCAAGCTTATATAAAAGCAGGAATTCTTTTTTAGGCAAAACAAGACTTTCCTTATCAGTTGTAACCGTCATTGCATCATAATCAAACTCTGTTGAACCGATCACAATTTTGTGTTCATTCAGTATCTGTGCACGGCGAAGCAGTGCCCCGACTCTTAAAACCATTTCATTCACATTTACCGGTTTTACCATATAATCGTCACTTCCCGAAAGAAATCCCTGGCGCATATCATCAAAGGAACCTTTCGCAGTGATCATAAGTACCGGTATCTGATATCCTGCTGAACGGAGTTTCGACACCAGTTCATAACCATCCATAACCGGCATCATAATATCGGAAATGATCAGATCAATATACTCTTTATCCAATATTTCTAATGCCAGTGCTCCATCCGATGCACTTTTGACCTGATATCCATTCTTCTCAAGCACTTTTTGGAATAGCTGGCTTAATTCTTTATCATCTTCTACAATTAATATTTGAAACACGATCTTCTTCCTCCTTTATCAGAACAGATATCTTGCCCATCCAAGCAGATGCTGTACCAAAAGTACGTTTCTCTGACGCTTCTTTGTCAATTCAATTGGCTCTACATGATACGGATCACGATAGGTTCCATCTTCCAATACTTGTCGGGACACTCTTTCATATTCCATCATGCCCTCTTCCAACTGTTTATTAATCTCTTTGCTACGTATTACAAGCATCAGTTCCGTATCCAGATACGTGCTTCTCATATCCATGTTAAAGGAACCGATTACGGATAGATCATCATCGATCAGGATACTTTTTCCGTGGTAAGAATAGCCGCCTTCATACTCCCAGATATCAATTCCTGTATTTAAAATTCTGTTTCTGTTTCTCGCATAATCAGCAGAACCAAACGGATTTCCATTGTTGGCAACCGAATTGGTCATGATAGAAAAATCCGGAACTCTCTCCGCAATCTCTTTCCATGTATTATACATCATATCATTGCAGATAATATATGGTGTATGAATTTTCACGCGCTCTTTTGCATTTTTCATTAGTTCTCCCAGTTGATACCAGACTACTGGTTCCTTGGGACCTGTGTGGATAGGATTTGACACTAATGCAATCTTTTCTGTCTCAAAAATTTCGTCCGTGTAATCGGTATCGCAGATTCTTTCCTTATTCTCTTCAAAATATTTCTGATAGCCGTTCTGCAGCTCTAAAACTGCGTTCTTTACAGATTTTCTATTTGCCAGTTTTTTATTGTCATGAAAATAACCACTGTCTTCTTGTTCCCATATCGTTTCAAAATACTCTAACAACTGGTTAACTGAATTTTCTTTCTCAGGTTCATCGCAAACCACTAACACATCTCTGTCATAGTTCTTATTTCCCAGAAAATCACCCAGGAAATAATTGTATGTATTTCTTCCACCAAGAATATATGTCTTACCATCTGCAATCAAATATTTATCATGCATTCTACCCATCATCTTCCATGGTTTCAACGGATTGGCCTTATTATACAGTTTAATTTCAACATTCTCATGGGAAGATAATCCATAGAAATACGGATTGCCTTCCATATCAACCCAGCTCTCCATTCCATCTACTAACAGACGAACATGCACACCTCTGTCTGCCGCATCATGCAGTGCTCCTAAAATCAATTTTCCACTTTCATCGGATTGAAATGCAAAAGTAGAAAGAATAATGTCTTCTTTTGCATTTCGGATCAAACGCACTCTTTGTAAAAGTGCTTCTGGATTTTTTTCTATGATCACTGCTCGTTCCATATTCTCGCTGCGTTCGTTCCACGAATCATTTTGTGTTTCTTTTTTGATGGTATTAGACACTTCCGGCTGCTTTTTATATGCAACGCAGATTCCGAGCAATTCATAAAAAGCCACACATAAAAAAATTGCCAGTATAACAAGAAGGATTTTACATATCTTATGCTTTTTCATTGTACAGCACCTGATTCCTTTTTATTTCATACTTATACAATACAAAGTCAATCTCAATTTAACCTCAACAAAATTTATTTTTCATAAAAAAATATGACCGGCTTCTTTTTAAAGAAAGCCAGATAATTGAGTTCATCCAGACTTTCGTATTCTCCCAGCATTTCATACAGCCCATCGACATAACAGTCATAATCACTTATGAACCATTCTTCATAAGGATTACCAAAGTCATCTTTTGAACCGATTCCAATTCGTTCAAATACTTTTTTCAGATCTTCTGATGTGGTAGGAAACTTTACCCATTCGCCTACCAACTCCCCTTCGTTATATTTTCCGAGATTCGTGATGTAAGCTTCAAATGGGCAATCGTGGCCATATTCATATGCCATGCTATTTCCTCCTGTTTCATTTTTCAGGTCATCACCCGGTTTTCGGCATCAAAAAAAGCGCCATACTCATCACCATTCCGGCAATGAGCAGACGCTTTATATTTTGTCCGTATTCTTTTGCAAAAGAGAAACAAATGAAATGTAAGTTTGTAGCTCATGTCTCATTTGTCTATGATAATATTAGCACAGGTCAATTCTGAAAAAAAGAGGTAGAATGGTAGCAAAAGGATAGCAATTGGTAACAACATGGGAGTAATACGGAAACATGCTGCACATTCCCCTATCCTCTATCCGCAGACTCTACACATATAACCATAATCTGTTCATCTTGATCTTCTATCTCATCATTATGATGTTCTATAAATTCATCAAGTTTGTGTATAAATTTCAGATGTTGAACTTTCTGTGTAAATAACTTCTTATAATTAATAGATTCCATATACTGCTCTTCATCAGTAAAGTGTTTTACTGTATAATCACGAAGATTTTCCAATATTATGTCAATTCTATCATATTTATTCCATTATAATATTCTGGTTTCATTTCATACATCCATTAGTCCTGCTTTCATTTTTATTCAGCCTTTGAAAACTGGTCTTTGCCTACAAAACATAACGGACATTCAAAATCTTCCGGAATATCCTCCCACTTTGTACCAGGTGCAATACCACCTTCTGGATATCCCTTCTCCTCATCGTATTCCCATCCGCAAACATCACATACATATTTCATTTGTTGTTCCTCCTTGTAAATACATTAATACACAGCCTATATTACGGTTATATTTGTGTTGTTCTTAAATCTTAATATGTATAAATGCTTTTAGCATTTCCATAATCCATGCAGGTTACAATATGCATATACTTCTTCTACCTGTTCACCATCGCAAAGACAAAAATCTGCTATCGGCTCCTGCCCTGGATTTAACTGTTTTCTGTATATTCCCTGATTGGTATTTAATGTAATCCACTCAATGAAATGTTCTTCAAGCATTGGATGTTTTGTCTCTCCGACCACGACATGAACATAATTGCCTTCCACTGTATATACAGGCACGTGCTTCTCAACAGCCGCATCTGTCACTCCGGCTTTTAATTCCTGCATAGGTTCTCCGCAACAAATTACAGGAACACCTTTATCCTTTACCTTTTCAACAATGTTTCCACAATGCTTACATATATAATACTTTACTTCCATGCTTTTATCTCCTTCCATGTGTATAATTTATAGTTCAATTGTCTCTATAATCTTTTTCAAAGAATCTGCAGATTTCTTAAGCTTTAATGCTTCCTCACCACTTAAATTAATAGGTATATTAGACTCAATACCATCAACACCTACAATAACTGGCATACTTAACGATACTCCGTCAATATCATATACGCCATGAATTATGTGCGATACCGGAAGTATTGATTTTTCATTTCTCATAATTACTTCACAGATTCTTTTTACAGACATTGCCATTCCATAATATGTAGCGTGCTTTTTATTTATTATTTCATAAGCACTGTTCTTGACTGCTAATAATCTTATCTCCTTAATAATTCTCTTCATGTACTTCAAAATAGCTTTGTGGATGGTTACATACCGGACATACCTCAGGAGCCTTTGTTCCTACCACAATATGTCCGCAGTTACGGCATTCCCATACCTTAACTTCACTCTTTTCAAATACCTGTGCAGTTTCAATATTCTTAAGAAGTGCACGATATCTTTCCTCATGGTGCTTCTCAATCTCACCTACTGCCCTGAATTTTGCTGCAAGCTCAGGGAATCCTTCTTCCTCAGCTGTTTTAGCAAAGCCGTCATACATATCTGTCCACTCATAATTTTCGCCTTCTGCCGCTGCCGCCAGGTTTTCCTTTGTATCACCAATTCCTGCTAATTCCTTGAACCACATCTTTGCATGTTCTTTCTCATTATCTGCAGTCTTTAAAAACAATGCTGACATCTGCTCGTAACCTTCCTTTTTCGCTACAGAAGCAAAATAGGTATACTTATTTCTTGCCTGTGATTCCCCCGCAAATGCCTCCTGTAAATTCTTCTCTGTCTGTGTTCCTACATATTTGTTTTCTGCCATCTCTTTTACCTCCGTTTTCTTTACTACTTTTTCAAAATCTGATGCCGGGTGCTTGCACAAAGGACATATAAAGTCATCCGGTAATTCCTCGCCTACATATTCATATCCGCAAATTCTGCAACGCCATATTGTCTGACTGTCCTCTGTTTTTCCAACCTCCTGTGGCTTAGGCTTAATGTTATTCTGATAATAATCATATGTTACTGAAGGAACATTGCTTAAAACTTCCATATCGGTTATCTCACCGATAAACATCGTATGTGAACCTAAGTCCTCTGTTTTAGTAACTGTCACAGAAATGTATGCATTTGTACCTTCTGTAATATAATAAATACCATTCGTGCCCCTGGCACACTGCTCAAATGCTTCAAACTTATTGGTATCTCTTCCTGATTGAAAGCCAAAATGTTTGAACAATTCAAATTGTGCCTTCTGACTTAAGACTGATACAGTAAATTTTCCGGTTCTTTGAATCATATCATGCGTATAATTTGCCTTATTTACACAGATACTTAACTGGTTTGGTTCCGAAGCTGCCTGAATGGCTGTATTAATGATGCATCCGTTATCTTTTTCTGCTTCTTTAGCGGTCAATATAAACAGTCCATAACTCAACTTATACATTGCTTTCCTATCCATGCTGTTCCTCCTTTACCTTCTCCCTGCATTTCGGGCAAATGCCTTTAAATGAAATATCGTAATCCACAAATTCAATTCCATGAGTGTTATGAATTCTTTCCAGCAAATCCGGTATTTGATCCATATCCACATCAAAAATTTCACCGCACTTTATACATCTTACATGGTAATGATTTTTCAATGTAAAATCAAATCGGTTCGGTCCATTCGGAACTTCAACCTTTCTTAATGCACCTTCCTCTACCAATATATCAAGATTTCTATATACAGTTCCCTTTCCAATTGCTGGATATGCTTCTTTTATAAATTCATACACTTCATTTGCCGTAACGTGTCTTCTCATTTCGTATACGGTATTTCTTACGAGATCTTTTTGAATGGTATTTCTCCTACTTGTCATTCGTTCTCCTTATTAGGATTAATTCTTAATAAGGATTATATACCACTATCATCCTGTTGTCAATAAAAATAGTAATAATTCTCATTATTGTAAAAGGTGCCAAACTGAGCATCTTTTACCTGAATAACTATTTTATTTTGCGTTCAAATACATATTCTGAATCTGAAGATAAATCAGACCTAAACGAATATCCGAGTCTGTCAAATTTCTGAATCTCCACCGGATTTTCAATATTATTTTCCGCTATGAATCTGACCATTTCACCACGAGCCATCTTGGCATAGGTACCTTTTGTTACCAATTTATCTCCGGATAACTCACAAAATACAATCGTAATATATCTGTCCTGTGGTGTCAGATACTTTTCTATACATTTCGAGTATTCTTTTGATGCAAGATTAATGATAATCCTGCTGTCATCAATTACTGAATGATATAACCGGTCCCCCCAGTAATCATATAGATTTGTTGTTTCTTCAATCTCAGCTTTTGCCTGCATTTCAAGGCGATAAGGAGTCACACCATCCAGTGGTTTTAAAATGCCATAAAACGCAGACAGGATTCTTAAATGATTTTGCAGATACTCAAACTGCTGGATTTCAAACACAGATGGTGCCATATATTGAAATGCAATCCCTTCATATGCTAAAACAGCCGGAGTAAGTCTGTTATAAAGATCCATATTTTCCAATCTGTTAACGTTCTGCTCTGCAATCTTGTCATTACATTTCCAGATAGCTTTCAGTTCCTCTTTTGATTTGCTTTTCATCCAGCTCAATATCTCTGCTGTCTTATCAATAAAGGCAGGCAGTTCAACCGGTGCTATGTTATCTGTATCTACAATCATCTTTTTTGCAGGTGACAATATAATCTTCATCAATTTAATTCCTTAAGCATATTTTCAGGATCATCTGCCGCCTTGACTTTATCATTTGCCTTTCTAATGATTCCCTGCTCGTCAATAAGATATGTGGTTCTTACCACACCCATAGAAACCTTGCCATAGTTTTTCTTTTCTTTCCAGACATCATATGCTTCGATCACCTTACGCTCCGGATCTGCCAAAAGTGTAAATGCCAATCCATATTTTTCCTCAAATTTCTTGTGAGAGGCTACAGAATCCTTACTGACTCCAAGGATCACCGCACCTTTCTCGGTGAATTGTGGATAACGCTCAGAAAAGCCACATGCCTGCTTCGTACATCCTGGTGTATTATCCTTTGGATAAAAATATAAAATTATTTTTTTACCTAAATAATCACTTAATTTATGCACTTCTCCGTTCTGATCCGGCAATTCAAAATCCGGTGCTTTTGTTCCTATCTCTAACATTTACTATTCCTCCGCTTTTGTATTTTCCACCTGTTTTCTTGTTCTTTTATTACCTGAAATCATTTTATGACCAGAATAGACTGCCATAATCATGCATATCAGAGAGCCAAATGCAAAGTATTTGTGTGCTGCTTTTAATCCTTTATATCCTGTATAAAAAGTTCCAACCATTGTAACTATTGCTCCGATTGACCAATATTTATGTGCTTTCATTTTATACCTCCAAATTGATTAAGCTGTTTCCAAAATAAATATCTCTGGATCATTAACAATATTATACCTTCCATTCATCACTTTCTACAAGTAAGAAAAGAAAAATACTCAATCCATGTAGAGATCGATGTAGCATTCACAGTTTTTAACCGCCTTATTGAAAATGTAATCTGCCATCTTATCAAATAATACAAAAGGATGTATCACGATAATTCTCCCATTACCTTGACGCATCCTTTCGTATTGTATTTTTTGCTATTCTTCTTAATGACAGCTATGGTTTCCACATCCATGTTCACCACATGTATGTCCCTCTCCGTGGCTGTGCTCATGGTGAGAACACTTAACATCTGGATTATAATCAAGTGTATCATTGATAAAAGCTTCTACTGCTTTATCTGCATCTCCTGAAACTCCGCCAAAAAGTTTAATGCCTGCTGCCGCTAACGCAGTCTGGGCACCTCCTCCGATTCCGCCGCAGATCAAAACATCGGCATTTAATGCATTAAGAACTCCTGCCAATGCACCATGTCCGCTTCCATTCGTATCTACTACTTCTGAATACAATCTATAATGATAAAATCATAAAATTCCCTTAATCTCTCAATAAGTGACCTCATAATCAGTTCCCTGCTCATTGCGTTTACCAAAGATACCTCAATCGCTGATAATTCTATATTGGCCGGTATCAGATCCACACCTTCCTTATGATGAAGGATTGTTTTTTTCATGTTCAGTTTTTCATCATTCACAATATTTAGCATCAGCGTTGCAAGAGAATACTCCATTTCATCCGGTTCCTCATACCCTAAACTAATTGTGAGACTGCCCTGCGGATCTGCATCTATCAGAAGAACCTTTTTCCCTTCCTGTGCCAGTCCGATTCCTAAATTCACGCACGATACCGTCTTTCCAACTCCACCTTTTTGATTTGATACTGCTATGACCTTACACATATTCTGTTCCTCCTTTCCTTAAATCCAGTTACTGTTTCTCCATGATTTCAATATTTCTAATATCTCTCTTCGCATCTGTTCTGATGTATAAGTTGATGGGAAGAAACGGTATAACTGCTCATTTTTAAATATCACCCTATCAGTTTCTTTCTGCTTAACCTCTCCAAGAATCCCTTCTATTTCTGCTTCTGTCAGCCATCCGGATTCACTCAGTTTTTTCATCCGGATGGCTTGTGAAAGTGATGGTGTGCATTGGGTAGAATCAATTGCATTCATTATTTCCTGCTGTTCTTTCTTTTTTAAGTAGGACAACTGTACTGCTGGGGTAAATCCCATTGTTCCATCATCCACTTTATCCAACAATGCCGGTATCAATTCTGTTATTTTGATATAACGCTGCACCTGCTTCGCACTGTCACCACAAAGTTCTCCGATTACGTCAATACTCCTCTTTCCTGTATTGTGGTCAACTTGACTACAATTCTTTCTGCCTGCCTTTTTTTTGATGGCATCATATTTCATCTTATAGGCATAGGCCTTTTCACTTGGTGTAATTTGCTCTCTCTGCAAATTGGAATCGACCATGATCACTACTGCTTCATCATCCTGCAACATACGAATGATTACCGGAATTTTCTTATATCCCAGCTTCTCAGCCGCATATTTTCTTCTGTGGCCAGAAATAATTTCGTAGTAGCCTTCAATCTTTGGACGAACAATCAATGGATTCAGTACACCATACTTTTTTATGCTGTCCTGCAGCTCAATCATCTGACTGTCTCCGATCACTTTAAATGGATGATTTGGAAATGCTCTTAACCGTTCCATTTCAATCTCAACAACTTTTTCATCCGGATCTCTTACATCCTTTTTTTTATCCATAAGCTATCCTCCTCTAAAATATCTGTAACGAAAAAATCCGCCCAGAATAGATTCTTAATCTAATCTGAGCGGATAGATCCGTCAGGCCTGTTTTGTTCAGGCAAGAAAACCATATTTACATTCATTGATACCCCAATCCTTATCCTACGCTGTAGTTATCTCCGTTCGGTGCCAGGATTGAATTATTGCATTGGTGCCCGTTAAGAAATTTCGGTGCTCAATATCTGCGTTTAAGCGTTCTCTCGGTGCTCACGAGCACCGGAAAAAAGAAAAAGCAGCAATGAACTTTTACGATCATTGCTGCAAAAAAAGCACGTTCCCAGGGGGAATCGAACCCTCAACTAGTGCTTAGGAGTAGACCCGATACGATGAAACCAAGTGCAACACAGTGCAAGAAAATCCTTGGAAATACAAGGCTTTTCACAGTTTCAAATCCTATCTGGTATTACGCTTCATAAGCATTTTCATAGGGATTTTACACCGTCCAATTGGCTCGAAATTAGCAAGGCTTTCGATTTTCGGTGGACGTTGCAAGTGCAAGCAAATTCCTCTATGTAACTTCTCGTGATACGAAATGATAGGAAATCCTATTCATTCTCGTGCGGAGGCGCTGATGTCTTTAGACACCATCTTAGTCTGTTTAATATATCATTTCAAAATAGATTTTTCAACCAGCATTATTAAGAATTTCAAAGGTTTTTTCAGACTCAATGATTCTATGTAATTTAGACCCGCCGAAGCAGGTCTTTTTTTATTTCAGCATAATCTCTCTATCCTCAGCGCCGAGCATATAAGCACCCTTGGCAAAAGCATCCCTTGCCAGAAGCTCTGCTACATCAACCCTATCGAACAGCATCCATATTTCTTTCTCTTTCGGAGTCAGTTCATGGCTATGGTCAAACAAATGCTCAAGTCCCAATCCTTCAAGCAATGCCGACTTTGCTGCTTTGTATTCCTCAGCTCTGCCAACATATTCGTCGTTCCTTTCCTTGGAAAATGCCTCGATATTGTCAGCTCTCAGATGCTCGTAATACTCGTCCATAAAGATTCTATCCATACTCGTTGACCTCCATAACAAAAAAATAAGGGCAGACCCTTTTACAGCTATTGTAGCTATGTAAAAGGATCTGCCCTTGCAGTTACTATAATGTTTTTGCCAGCGACTTCAGGAGTGCTGCCATTTCCGGATTTTGCAGAAGCTTCAGAAGAAGTTCTTTATCATCAGCGGAGCTTTCCGTTGCGGCTGGTTGAACCGGCTCAGGCGTTGCCTGTCTGCCTGAGTAGAACGCAGCTTCCATTCTTTCAGCGTTCAGTCTGCGGTCATCGTCGATGATATGAGAGTAAACATCCGCTACCATCTTGACCTGTGCATGACCGGAATCGCCTTGAACGGATTTCATATCGCCGCCGTTCAGCTTCAGCTTGTAAGTGATACTGGAATGTCGGAGACTATGGAAAACCACTTTCGGCAGTCCCTTCTCCTCAATCAGCTTATTGAAAGCACGGTTGATAACCTGCCCCTCAATCGGCTTGCCATTGGAAGAACAGAAAACCAGATTGAAGTCTACGAACTCGTCACCGAAAAGGTCTTTCAGTTCTTCGATGTCAGCCTTTCGCTGTACCAACATTTCCGCTACGGTTTTCGGTAAGAACACCTTGCGGACACTTGTTTTGGTCTTAGGAGTTTTGAGAACCAATGCGGTATGCGTACTGGCGAAGGTCGGCGGGAACTTGAACATGATGTCCTTACCGTCCAGATCTGCCATCGCTTCACGATTTACTCTCTGCAACTCCTTTTCAACGAAGATGCTTGCCTGACCAAGTTCAATACTGGTGGGGGAAATGTCAATACAGTCCCAAGTAAGCCCCAGAAGCTCGCCCATTCGCAAGGAACAGGAGAAGGCAAGGTTAATGGCCAGACGAAGAATATCATCGTCACAGGCTTCCAGAGCCTTCTGGAGCACTTCTGCTGTCCAGATGTCCCTGGTCTTGTGTTCTTCCTTCGGCAGTGTAGCGTGCTCCACAGGGTTTCTGGTCATCAATTCCCACTTGACCGCCTGATTGAAAGCATTTCGCAATGTCTTGTGAACCTCTCGGACAGTATGCGGAGTCAGATATTCTGTACGGGCTTTTACATACTTAGAAGAAACCGCTTTGACAGAAAGCAAATCTCGGTAATACTTGTCCATGATTCTCGGCGTGACATCCTCCAGCTTCATATCACCGATGAGGGGACGAATATAGTTTGCAATCAGGCTCTTTCTGCTTTCATAGGTAGACATCGCCCAGGTGTTCACACCATAGATTGACATATACTCATCCAAAAGATCGTTGACGGTTTTAGCAGAAGGGGGAATAAAGGTTCCGGACTCCTGCTCATATTCAACCTGCAACTTCCTTTTCTTTGCTTCAGCATTCGTTTCAAAGGTTTCCCACTTCTGACGCTTGTTGCCGTTCTCATCGGTGTATGTATAAACCACAGAATACTTCTTTTTTCTCTTAACGATAGATGCCATGTAATCATCTCCTTTCCTGTCTATCTTCCGCTAACTGGTAGCGGGTCTGATTCTGATACCACTTCATAAAGCTCTCTTTTGTAGCTCGGTTATGCCTGCCCACTCGAATCAGCTCGAAGCTTCCCTTGGCGGCAATGCTGTAGATATTCTGGCGATTGGTGTCAAGCATTCTTGCAATCTCTGGCAGACCGTAGGTGGATGCCATAATATCTGCATCAAGTTCCTGATCCTCTACCGTGCGGTAATCGGTTTGAGAAGCATACCATCTTTCAAAGCTCTCCTTGGTCACTCTGCGCTTGCCCAGGACATCGACCACATCAAAATGCCCTTTGGCAACCAGTTCGTAAGCAGTCGCTTCTTTCAGCCCAAGGCGCTGTCCAAGCTCCTCCATTGAATATGTAGTTTTCTTCAGTTCCTCACCGGGAGGGGTTCCATCGACCTTCTGGTATTTGAACTGATTGGCATACCATTCTTCAAAGCTGTCGATCATCACCCTCATGGTGTTGCCGACAAGAATGGTTTTGAAGTAATTCTTCTTAATGAGCCAGTATGACTCCGTTTTTCCAAGACCAAGCATCCTGCCCATTTCCGGAACAGACATACTCGTGCGTTTTCTCATTTCCGCCATCGTACAACCTCCTATGTAAAAAATGTAGCCATGTGTTTCTTGTCATGGCTACATTTTATCGAACTCTCAATATGTTTTGAAGTTTGTCGCCGGGTTGTACGACACCCTTGACAAATCTTACATTTGATGATCCAACCACTCATCAAAACTCTTTTTGGAGATTCTGATGCTGCCGCCAATGCGGACACTATGAAAAACCTTCTTTTTCACAAGGTTGTATGCACTGGTTCTGCTGATGCCCAGAATATCCTGAATCTCATCAACCGTATAGGTTCTCTTATCAAACTGAACTGTGTTAGCAGCTATCGCTTCTTCGGTGCGCTGATTCATGGCAGCGATTCTTTCTTCAAACATTTATGTTCACTCCTTCGTTTTCTTTGCTTTATGTTTTGTGGAACGCTTTTTCAGCTGCTCCATTGCCAGGCTGACGGATAAGGCTTTCTCAATCGCTACCATTTCACGGGGCGTTACCTTACCTAAGTAATTATCAATCCTGCTCTTATCAATGGTGCGAATCTGTTCCAGCTGAACAACGGACGCTTCTTTGAATGCAGGATTGTCGTAAATAACAAAGTGCGTCGGCATATTCGCTTTCTTATGGATTCTGGTGGTGACCGTTGCCACAATCAATGTGGGAGCGTGTTTATTACCGGTATCGTTCTGAATGACGATAACCGGACGGATGCCGCCTTGTTCCGACCCAACTACCGGGTCCAGATTGGCGCAATAAATATCACCACGGCAATATACCCAATTTTCTTTCATCATTTGCCATGACCTCCTTTCGTTGGGTATGTAATAACTGACTGCCTGAAATGAATCAGGCAGTCAGTCCAAAAGTCTATGTGTCCCATATTTGCCACGCACCCCTGAGAAAGAGGGCTTACGCCCTCAGGGAATCACCGAACGACTGATTGCGAATCAGTTCCATAGGAATCTAACCTCTGCCGGGTTCTCCGCCAGCTCCGTAGAGAAGTATCTTTAATCCTGTTGCTTTCATGGCCGTATTGGGAGCAACCCAATATTTACAAGCCAGTATTGATCGCTGGCATCGGGAGAGAGACAACTGCTTAATTTATAGAAGAAAGTCGTTCTGTTTCTCTGTCCGATACGTCACGGCGTACCGCTGATGTGGCTGATGCTCTCGCACCGGCAACAGGAACGTATTCGATGACTGTGTATTCAGTTTTCAAGGATCAAGCAGCCGATTTTCTTTGGCTGTATCTAAATTGTACCTGTTCCTCATGCAAGTTTTTATTGCCTCGTAGGTATAGTTTTGAGGTTATTCACGACCTAAAAATATGTAATCAAGGGTTGTATCAAAGCGCACGACCAATTCGATTGCCAAATCAATAGAGATGCCTCTGTTGCCGGTTTCAATTCGTGCAATGGTGTTTGCGGCAACGCCCAACTGCTCCGCAAGCTGTTCCTGTGTAAGCCCATGTTTCTTTCTCAATGCTTTAATTCTTTTTCCGCTTTCAACCAAGTCGTAATACATTTTCGTTCCTCCGTGTTTTTGAATTTGTGAAGTTGCAAAATCAAAAACGGAGGGAGGAGATCGTGACTGGTTCTCAATGCCCTTTGCCATCTGCCTGTCCTCCTTGCAGGCATAAAAAAAGAGCCGGAGTACATTACTCCAAGCTCTCGTTCATGCCTTTGTGTTAAAATGAAGGAAGATAGGCTGGTATAAAAAAAGCCCCGTACCCATTACAGGCACGAGGCGTAACTCTCTCTATTCAATTTTATGCCGCTATCTCCCAGCATAGCCATTCTAACACTGGACAAGTCGGACTTTCAGTATGGAAACCGTCGTATTTTCATCGGATTTTAGTCGGACTAAAATCCTGTCTTAGCACTCACAATAACACAATGCTTCTTCCTCCCTGGCACTTTCCAGGAAATCTTTCAATTTAGGAATGGCTGTTCCCCAAAGTGACAGACCAAATAACAGTATCGCTTCTTTCTTTCGGTCATAATAGCTGCTGCGTTCCATATTCAGAACCTCCAGCATTTCTGATTCTTTGTACTTGAAGCGATTGAGATATGCCTTTGAGATAATCTCACAGTACAGAGCGCCTTTATCCGGATATTCTCTGATTTTCAGCATCGCCATATCTACCAGTTCAATGATCCACTTTGTCTCGAATAAGCTTCGAATACGTTCTTCAAATCGTTCTCTCGCTTCATCCGGAGCAAAGTTCTCCAGATAAATCAATGCTCCATCTAAGCTGTCACCGTAAGTACAAATAAGGGTATCACATACATCATTCGCACGATCAATAGTAGACCAGCACACCTCTCGATATATGGATAAAATCAGCTTTGCTCTTTCATACAGAACCTTTTCGTCAATGTTCTGCATCCGGCAAAGCATTCGAATATTGCTTAATACCTGTGTATTATATCTGCTCATTCAGAATCTCCTTTCAGCCTAATCCATAAAATAAGAATTCCTTTCTAACTCCTGTCACTTGGCTAAAGGGAAACAAATACCATGGGACAAGAATGACTATAACTTCCGATATTTGATTAAAATAACAGAAGCAAAATCGGAAGTTCTTGACTTTATAAAAGTTCCGATATATAATTAAGTGGAACTAATACTTCTGTTCTGATTCTCATTATAGCATTTTCCAGAAGTTTGTCAACAAATAATCGGAAGTTACGAATAAATATTTTTTGAAAGGAAGGACAGTACCATGACATTTGGAGAAAAAATTAAAGAAGCTCGTTTGGCTATGAACCTATCTCAAACGGAGCTTGCCCAGATGACCGGCATTTCCGAAAGATCCCTTTACACCTATGAGCAGCTCGGAACACTCCCCAGAAAAAGCAACATCAGAAAACTTGCTGAAGCGCTGCATATCTCTGTGTCCTATCTTTTGGATGAATCTGAAACGGACAGCCAGAGCCATATAGATCAGGATATGTTTATTTTAGAGGCAAAGGAAAACTTCGGTTCAAAGGGAGCAAAAGAAGCTCAGGAAGTGCTGGGTCGTGTAAATTCTCTGTTTGCCGGTGGAGAATTGGACGAGGACGCAAAAGATGTATTCTTCCAGGCGATTATGTCAGTTTATATGGACTCTAAGAAAACAGCACGGGAAAAGTACACTCCGAAGAAATACAGAAAGCATAAAGATAAAGAGTAAAATCCTCAAGCACAGAATATGTTTTCTGTGTGCGATTCGGAGGTGAAGCAAATGAAAACGGCAGAGCATATCATTGAAACTGTCGATAAGCTTGTGCGAAAATATCACACCAGAGACCCTTACGAACTATGTCAGCTGTTAGGTATCAAAATCCACTATTACGATTTACAGAAGAAATTGAAGGGCTTCTTCTATTACCAGTCCAGACAGAAGAATATCGTGATAGATCACAATGTGAACGGCATCCTGGAACGTATCTTAGTCGCACATGAATTAGGACACGCTGTCCTGCATACAAAAATCGCCATGATGCACGGCTTTCAAGAAATGGAAGTTTTTGATGATAGATCAATCGAAGAAAATGAAGCAAACTTTTTTGCGGCGGAGCTTCTGTTAGAAGATGGGGAAGTTCTGGAATGCCTTTCGGAACACACATTTTTTGAAACGGCTAAAATGCTCTATGTACCGGCAGCATTATTAGACTACAAATTCAGCCTGCTCCACGAAAAAGGAGAGCTGGTAAATTCGATGTATATTCGTAAAGCAGATTTCCTGAAAGAAGATCTTCATGCCTACGATAACGACATTAGTTATGGCGATATATGAATATCTATTTTTATATCTTTACAGAAAAAGTCCACCAGTACGATGCGCAGTGCATCATGACTGGTGGACTTTTTGTTTCTTAAAGGATCAGTATATTGTATTGCAACAAAAGAAACCCACAGCAGTTCACTCAGAACCGTCAATGGGCTTCTTTTTCATTATATCAATCAAGCTCCGCTTTTTTTATCATCTCTTGCTGGTCAATCAAGACATCAATCATCTTTCCTACGGTTATCAATGTTGTTACATTACACTTTTTCAGTTTTGCAGCAATCTCATCATCGATGATGCTGTCGCATTTTGCATATGGGGTATCCAGCAAAAAATAGTCAAAGTTCTTTTCCAAGACGAATGCCAGTTTTAGAAGCATTGCCAAAGAAACTTTCGTCTGTCCAACTTCAACATGGCTCATATGATTGTTCGAGCAACCAACCAACGCACCCAAGTCTGCTTGGCTGTATCCCTTCTCCTGGCGAGCAGCTTTAATGCGCTGACCGATTTTTATATAGTCAACTTCCGGTTGCATTTCAATCACCTCCATGCTGTGTATGATTCTGCTATACATTATAAAATGTACCAAAAATCTCAACAACCAACATTGGGTGCAAGTTGCATTTATAAATGCAATATGATAAAATTTTATAGGCAGATTGCATTAAATGATAGAATGAAAAGAACCCCAAGACGACAATATGAGCTATCTTGAGGTTCTTTAAAATAAAAAATTCGTAGAGTACATTACTCCACGAATCGCATTCTTCTCTGTTTTTTTTAATTTACATCTCTATTTTACAAGTTGTCGCACTGTTTGTCAATATGTTAGGGACATAAAACACGAGGTTTTGCGCAAAAATCCGTCTTAGGAAGTTCCAAAGTCACAATTTGCCGTCAGAATTATAGTCATATTGAAGGAGGTGTACCTTATGGCACGAAAAGGAGAAAATATTTACAAAAGGAAAGACGGCAGATGGGAAGGAAGATACATTAAGTCCCGATCTTCTACAGGCAAAGCCAATTACGGTTATGTTTATGCAAAATCATATCGAGAAGTCAAAGCAAAACTTATCAGTCAAAGTTCGTGCACGAGTAATTCTGTCACTGTCGATCCAGAAATTAGCTCAGATCAATTTGAACAGGTTGCTATGGAATGGTTTCAAGCTATATGTCCTAAAGTGAAAGAATCTACAAGCAACAAATATAGGAATCTTCTCAACTCGTATATACTTCCTGTGTTCGGAAGCAAACAATTGCGTGATATAACACACGAGTTTATTGAAACGCAGTGTAATTTTTTCCTTGTTTCTGGTGGATTAAAGGAGAATGGACTTTCCTCTAAAACTGTTTCAGATATTTTATCTCTAATTCGAAATATCTTACAATTTGCCACCCGAAACGGGAAAGCCATTTCTTGTGACGCACGATCTATACAGATAAAACGTCAAACGAAGGAAATGAGAGTTTTGAGTCGTGCTGAACAGGAAAAATTATGCCAATACTTGTATTCTAATCTTGATTCCTGCAATATTGGTATATTAGTATGTTTATTCACTGGTCTCAGAGTAGGTGAAATTTGTGCGTTGCGATGGGAAGATGTTTCATTCTCAGATTACACAATCCATGTGCATCAAACGCTCCAGAGAATCCAAGATAGAACCAACAGTGAATGCAAGACAAGGATTGTTGTTACCACACCCAAAAGTGCTTGCTCCATCCGTACTATTCCAGTACCCCATGGCTTAATGACTATTCTTACAGCACACAAAGCTTCTTCTACTGGCTACATTCTAACCAATAGCGATCAGAATCCATTAGAACCAAGAACCATGCAAAATCATTTCAAGAAGGTATTGAAAAACAGCGGAATCAACTCCGCAAATTATCACTCGTTACGTCATACATTTGCTACAAGGTGCATAGAGCTTGGATTCGATGTAAAAAGTCTCAGCGAGATATTGGGTCATGCCAGCGTGAATATTACAATGAATCGCTATGTACACCCATCCATGGATTTAAAAAAAGAAAATATGCAACGGCTTTCTGATTTATTAGCCGTCAAATAAATTGTCAACACCGTCAAATAATGCTGAGTTTTCAGTGTTTGGCGGTGTTTTTTCGTGGAGTAATGTACTCTACGAAAGAGTATACCCAGAAGGAGATTTATTGATTCAATTTGTAGGGCGAGATGCTTATAAGCAGTTTTGGAATTTTAGTAAAGATGAGAAAGAGAACTTGGCCACTCAATTGGCGATTGAGTTACCCGCACTCAGAGGAAAAGTTGGTGCATCACAAGAAGAAATTGCTTCGGCTGTTGGTATTTCACGACAAACTTATAGTGCCTACGAAAATCGGACACGCCCAATTCCATGGAGTTTATATCTAGCACTATTGTTTTATTTTGATTACATTCCAAGTACACATTATATGATTCGCCAGCTTGAATTATTCCCAAATGAATTAGACGAATGTTGGTTAGCTGGTAGAGTTTTTATTGAGGAAGAAAAATGAGCGAATATTCACAGCAAATAAAAAGGGATATTACATGAACAAAAATATAAAATATTCTCAAAACTTTTTAACGAGTGAAAAAGTACTCAACCAAATAATAAAACAATTGAATTTAAAAGAAACCGATACCGTTTACGAAATTGGAACAGGTAAAGGGCATTTAACGACGAAACTGGCTAAAATAAGTAAACAGGTAACGTCTATTGAATTAGACAGTCATCTATTCAACTTATCGTCAGAAAAATTAAAACTGAATACTCGTGTCACTTTAATTCACCAAGATATTCTACAGTTTCAATTCCCTAACAAACAGAGGTATAAAATTGTTGGGAGTATTCCTTACCATTTAAGCACACAAATTATTAAAAAAGTGGTTTTTGAAAGCCATGCGTCTGACATCTATCTGATTGTTGAAGAAGGATTCTACAAGCGTACCTTGGATATTCACCGAACACTAGGGTTGCTCTTGCACACTCAAGTCTCGATTCAGCAATTGCTTAAGCTGCCAGCGGAATGCTTTCATCCTAAACCAAAAGTAAACAGTGTCTTAATAAAACTTACCCGCCATACCACAGATGTTCCAGATAAATATTGGAAGCTATATACGTACTTTGTTTCAAAATGGGTCAATCGAGAATATCGTCAACTGTTTACTAAAAATCAGTTTCATCAAGCAATGAAACACGCCAAAGTAAACAATTTAAGTACCGTTACTTATGAGCAAGTATTGTCTATTTTTAATAGTTATCTATTATTTAACGGGAGGAAATAATTAAACTATGTTTTGAACCATGAATTAAATAAAAATGACTCTCAATTATTGGAAGTCAATTTATTAAACCAATTAAAGCTTGCAAAACGTGTAAATCTTTTTGATTATTCTTTAGAAGAATTACAAGCCGTTCATGAGTATTGGCGGTCAATGAATCGTTACTCAAAACAAGTTTTGAATAAAGAGAAAGTGGCTTAATATGGCAAATATAGTCAATTTTACTGACAAACAGTTTGAGAATCGCTTAAATGATAATTTAGAAGAATTGGTTCAAGTAAAAAAGCGGTTGAATCGCCAACCGCTTTTTTACTTGGTGGGCAATCAGGGTCAGGGAAAACCAGTTTGCGAAGAAGATGATTGAGCAGGCAGGAACAAAGTGATAAATTCAAATTGTGAGGGAAAATACAGATGAATCAAGGAAGAATTATTGTGATTACAGGCTCACCGGGGACAGGAAAAACAACAACTGCGTCAATTGTCGCAAAGGAATCAGATATGGATAAATCAGTGCATATGCACACCGATGACTTTTTTCATTACTTAAGCAAAGGCGCAATACCACCACATTTGCCAGAATCCAACAAGCAAAATCTGGTTGTCATTGAAGCCTTTTTAGAAGCTGCAAAGCGATATGCTCGTGGCGGATATGATGTAATTGTAGATGGGATTGTCGGGCCATGGTTTTTGGAGCCATGGAAAGCTCTTGCCCAAGAAGATTACGAGGTACACTATATTGTATTAAGAGCGAGTAAAAAAGAAACTATGAAGCGAGCTGTGGAACGCTCAAAATTAGATAGAAAAACAAATATTGAATTAGTGGAAACAATGTGGGAGCAATTTTCCGGTTTGGGGATATATGAATCAAATGTCATAGACACAACTACATTCACAATTAAAGATACGGTTTCCGCAATAAAAGAAAGAGTTGCATGTGGGACGTCTTTACTATCTTAGACATTCCCATTTGTCAGGAAGATAGCAAAGCCAGCCGAGCCAGTCAACGGTCAAGATGAACGGCGCATTTCATGCGCCGCCGTTGACAGTCACGCCCGTCTTTGCTAAAAAGTAATCAAGGCGGGAAAGCCCTAAAATGGCTTCCCGCCCATTTCAATTTTTAGAAAAGAAACGCTCCAAAATCAGAAAGAGAGCGTCCAAGCACTTTGAGGGATTGGCCGCCTTGTCCACCCATTCAGCGGGACAGCGGGCGGAGGTCAAGGCCGGGTGTAAACCCGTTCATTTCAGCTTAGAAACCCTTCATAAAACGGGCTTATTTAGCGATATAAGGCTTTATAATAGAGAAGGAGTGAAACTTCTATTCAAGTTTAGAAACGCCTTCCATTAGTCCGAAAGAGACCTTAGAAAGAGAATTAAATCGTAAAGTATCAGGGAAAGAAATTCAACCGACTTTGGAGAGAATAGAGCAAAAAATGGTTCAAAATCAACACCAAGAAACCCCTGAATTTAAAGCAATTCAACAAAAATTGGAAAGCTTGCAGCTACCTACACCACCAATACCCAAAACACCTAAACTTCCAGGACTTTAAACCTTAAAAAAGGAAAAGAGTAGTTACCAAAAAACGGTAACTACTCTTTTTTTATAAAAACCTTTCCTCATGTTTGAAAAGCTGATCGAGAAATAAAGCACACAACGGTATTCTTTCTTTTTTCAGTTGGTACATTTTGCAGTCTGTAACGTGTCATTTACTGTTTGTTACCTTAACATATCCAGTCGAAAACACAAGGGTATATAAACGAGCAAGCTCGCCCTTGTGTTTTCTTTGTGTCTATGTTGCGTTCTCGTCACAGCAAACGACACGAACACACTGGCGAAAATGAACCAACAAAACGAAAAAAGAAAGGAGCGTATACTTCACAGACGGTGTTAAGGATACTTACCAGATGAAACCGTACATTGCACCGACCGCTGCTGAGTTGGAACAATTTCTTTCCTCTCTAAATTAAATCTTGCCGAAGCAGTGATGTGTCAGACTTTCCTGACACATCGCCGCTTTGCACTTCACAAAATCCGCTGCCAGGAGGTGATGAAATGAGTATGGTAAATGCTGACTCCGTTCAGCTATTCGCAATGCTGAAAAAAATGCAGGATTCCATTTCCTCCATCGAAACTACCAAAAAATCTGTAAAGATGAAATATGAACAGTTAGGTGCTGGATGGCAAGATAAAAAATACAACGAGTTGGGCGTGGTTGTAAGAGACTGCAACAAGGCTCTCAATGACATATTGGTAATTATGCTTCAAGCAGAAAAATATGTGGCTTTACTCGCCAAGAGCCTTAGTGAATACGAAAGTGTTCAACTAGGATCTACAAATGGAATATCTGCAAGCACACCTCAGACCAGTAGTTTTGCTGTTACACCATCAAGTGCAGATACAACCACCTTTGAGTCAAATACCTTTGGTTCTAATCTTGCATTTGTTCAAGACAGACTATCAGCTGAACGATATTTTTCCCGTGGAAATCACTATGAAGAATATCGAGATTATTGGGAGAACGGGAACTATACCTTTTCTCGAAATGAAAATCCAGAACTCGTATACGTTAGAGCAAGGGATATTGAAGGAGTTTATCTCAGTGACCGAGAACTTGGGAACCCGGAAGGATTTTGGACACGGAATGGTCGAGAGGGATGGTCGAGAGAAAACATTCTAAGGCGAGCTTCGCACATCCAAGATGTTCGTCAAAATACTGAGTCAGGAATGTCTTTGGATGAGCTTTCACAAAACCCAGTGTTAGATGATACCATTCGTAGCTATTACAATAATCCTGTCCAGGTTGCGCAGGTAGGTTCTTATTATGTATTTCAGAGTGATGGGCGACATCGAACACTTGCAGCTCAATCGCTTGATACATATATCCCGGTTTTAGTAACAGGTAGCTACACTCGAAATGATTAACAAATGAGGAGGTGAGTGTTTGAGCAACGTAAATGCTGATGCAACTCAATTACTGACAATACTGAAAAATATGCGGACCTCCATTTCTTCTATCGAAACTACAAGAAGTTCTGTGAAGATGAAATATCAGCAATTGGGAATTGGATGGAATGACAAGAAGTACGATGAGCTGGGAACTATCGTAAAAGATTGCAACAAAGCCCTGAATGATATTTTACAGATTATGCTTCAGGCCGAAAAATACGTTGCTTCACTTGCCAAAAGTGTACAAGAATATGATAATGTTAATTTGGACACTCCTTCTGCACGAAATTCTTTCCTCCAGGGTCTGCAAACACCTAATGTTGGTAATTCGTCTTATCAGTATTGCCTTGGCGTGCTAACCCAAGGTAGCACACCAGACGGATATATCGCTGTTATATCACAACGCCATGAAAATGCAGAGCAGAATGTCAGAGAAGTGTTTGACCATTTCGCTGGTAAACTGATGATACAAGATTCTGAATATCCACCGGATCAGACAGCACATTACTCACCGGGAAATTATATAGGGCATTCACGAGGAGTCTACTACAATGCAGCTTCTGATATGACAAATCCAAGAGGTGCAGGAACAACTTATTTCCACGAGCTTGCTCACATGATCGACCATGCTTCGTGCAACTATCGGAGCAATCTATCCAATACTCCAGAATTTGCTGAGGCACTGGTTGAGGACGGACAAAGAATCCTGAGCTTATATAACAATCTTCCAGTGGAAAAGCAAACTGCTTTTCTGACCCGTATTAGGCAGGATTCAGCTCACTCCTTCTCGGACTTAATTGATGCGACAACAAATGGTCAATTGCACGGAAATTATGGTCACTCAAGGAACTATTGGACGAGACCGGGCAATCTACAAGCAGAAGCCTTTGCCCACTTTTTTGAAGCGTCTATGGGAGACCAAGGCAAATTAGAGCTATTAGCAAATTTCTTTCCTACAGCGTTTGGTATTTTTTCTTCAATGATTGATTCTATTAGACCAGATAATCATGTTAGGGTCTTGAGCAGAGAAAGGTAGGTGCATACAATGGACAAAAACAAGAGCGTTGCAGATTTTATGAATAGCTTCCTTAATACACCTGAACCGAAAATTGATAATGAGTATTATGAAATCGAAGAACAGTATTTTCGGCAATTCGGTCATGGTGTCCCAAGGGAAATGTTGCCTGATAGCATTTCAACGGAACAAATTAAACAAGCCATGAAAAAATGCATTCTTTCCAAAAAGGATAATCTCTTTGAACTATTAGGCATCATTATCAACGATAATTATTTATATTAAGAAAAGGAACGACGACATGGATGAAGACAACATTATAACTTTGAATGATGAGAATGGGAACGAAGTTGAATTTGAATTTCTTGACTTAATACCGTATCGCCAGAACGAATATGTTGTCCTGCTTCCTATTGGAGATTCGGATGGGCAAGTTGTTATTTTGCAGCTGAAAGAAATTGACGATGAAACAGAAGAATATGTTGGTGTTGAAAACGAATTTGTGTTAGAGACTGTCTTTGCTCTGTTCAAAGAGCGAAACAAAGATTTCTTTACATTTGAGTAATTAAACAATGCAAGCTCAAACCAACAACACGATAAAAGGGGGGTGCATTATGGATATTTGGCATCGTGTAGGCAGAATTGTTCGCTTCTCAAACTTAGGAACTCTTCTGTTCTTTACTCTTAATATTCTGCTGATTGTTGCTGTGTTCGGTTCGTCAGGAAGCATTGTTGAACTGATTTGTATTTACTTTTTCACAGTAGCTATCAGCTTATCCCCATTAGGCGAAATGTGCCTGGCTGCCTTCGCAGGAGCAAGCGATATAAAAAGAGTAGATATAAAACTTCGAGTTGTCCCGCTGGTTCAATATGTTTTAGATAAAGCAAAAGAGAACACATCATACTGTCCTAAAAAAGTGAAAGTGAAGATTATCCATGATCCTGCTCCAAATGCATTTGCTCTAGGTAGGCAAACACTATGCATAACTGACGGATTGCTTTTACTCTCCGATGATATGATACTTGGAATTCTCGCCCATGAGATCGGACATCTCTCATACGGACATACTGTTATCCAATTATTGATTGGCGGGGGCAATATATTTATATCCGGGTGCCTCCTGTTAATCAAAATATCCTACTGGATTTTTTCTGCAATCATGGGGCTGTTCGCAATATGCTCTCGTAGTGGTGTAATGGGTATAATTACCGCAGTTTTCGCAGGAATATCAACAGCACTTTCTTGGTTATGGGTAAAGTTCTGTATGCTTTTTCTGATGTGGTCTATGAGACAAAATGAGTATCTGGCTGATGAATTTGCTTATAAAATTGGTTTTGGTCTTGAATTAGCGACGGTATTAGACCAACATATCTCAGATGTTCCGCATGATGGTTTTCTCAGTGCAATATACTCAACTCATCCATGCAACGATGATAGGGTTGCAGCATTGCAAAATTTAGGTGTACCCTATTCTCGATACTAAATTCATAATCTCACAAATTGGCAAGCAGTGTAAACCTGTACAGGTTCACTCATTTTCTCGATTTTCCCTTCGGTGCAATCTTCGCAAATTTGCTTGTTGGGGAAGCATCCCCAATCCCCTTTGAACATCATCTGCCGATGATGGCTACACGATTTTCAATCGTTTCTCAAAGAACAGTAGAATAAAAATTTGCCCATGGTTGAAAGCACCGAAATCGAAAAGCAAAAAAGCAGCCACGATCCGCACCCTTTGGGGAGTGCAGACCGTGGCTTTTTGCTTTAACGGAAGTTCTTCTTTTCCTCTTTCTCTTTCTCTTTTTCCTGCTCTTTCTGCCTGTCGATATTCAAAATCGTTTCAACCGTCCGTTTGGCAATCAGCAGTTCTTCTTTCTCTTTTCTGATCTGACGGTACTCAGCGTAGTCCTGCTTTTTCTGGACTGCCAGCTGATGAAACTCCTCATACAATGATTGCATGGACGGGAGCTTTGTAATCTGCAATTCATCAAAGGCTTGCTTCGCCGCTTTATGAATTGTGATTTCCTGACGGTGTTCTTCAAAGAATTTTTTGCTATATCCAGACTTGCGGTACTCGATATAAATTTGCCTTGTGTTGCGATAATTTTTGATGTGCTGCTGCAACGCCTGAACCTCAACCATACGTTTCTCTGCGACCTTGATAGAATCAGAAAGCGCATCGAACCGGGCAGACAGATTTTCAATATGAGCAGTCAGATCGTCGTAGTTGCCCAAGCCTTTTTCTTTCAGTAGGATTACCGTTCGGGCAGCTTCTTTTCGGTTGAACTTCTTCGCCCACTTTTCATAACCGACCGTCTTGCCCTCGGCCATCTTTGCCTGAATATCAATCAGCATCTGGAACTGCTTCGGGGCAGGAGCCTTGGCAGAGCCGCCTTTTGATTTGTGCAGGTTCTTGCCGGAGATAACCGCTTGAATTTCCTCTTTGCTATATCCTTCGCCCAGGGAACGCAGCCGAATGAAACGCTTCTGATTCTCGCCCTTGAACGCAGGCTGCTTTCCATCCTTGAACTCAAATCCCATGTCAGCCAGAGCCTGAACAAAGCCATCAAAGCTCTTTGGTTTCTGCTTCAGCACCGCATCAATCGCATCACATAATTCGTCACGCTGGGTACGCTTCTTGGGATAAACAGTTCTTTTCTGGCGCTCCCGATACGGCTTCGGTGTAATAATGGACAGCCCGTGTTCCAGGCAAACCATATCACTGAGTCTTTGCACCGCCAGACCGGAAAGAAAGAAGTTTTTGAATTTCCGTGTGGCATCCAGCGAGGTCGAATTATAAATGATATGATTGTGAATGTGGGATTTGTCGATGTGGGTCGCAACGATGAAAGCGTGTTTTCCCTTTGTCCATCGCATCGCTGTTTCATAGCCGACTTGGTTCGCTTCTTCCGGGGTGATTTCTCCCGGCTTAAAGGACTGGCGTATCTGGTATGCGATGATATTGTTCTTCTGCTGTCTGCCGGTAATATGCTGATACTGCCGTTTGGAAAGCAGAAATTCCTCATCTGCTGTCTTTGGATCACACTCATAGGAACTGATAAATTCGCCATCATTGGTTTTTGCGGCATTTTGTGAGTAGTCGGTTCTGTCTGCCAAACATTGAGCGACCGTCTTTCCCTTATTCACATGGAGTGCAATCAATCTTGTCGCTGCCATTCCCATCACTTCCTTCCCAAAAAGAAAAAGCCACCGGTCGGTGACTTTTCTCTGATATTATCTTATGACCTGATAAATGCTCCCAGACTTTCTCCAATATTCTCGACTTTCATAACAGCCCAGACGAGCAAGAACACCGCTGCTATTGTCGCAATTCCAAGAACCACAAGAATAAGCAGGGACTGCCACAAAGCCTTTACAATGCAGTAAATCGCAGATCCGCCAATGACCAAGAGCAATAAACCAATTACATAGGACACAACATTTGTAAGCAGATTTCCAAGAATGCAAATCACTTTTACAACGAACAGCACCGGCAGTGCCAATATCTTCAATACCAGCTTCATAGGCTCAACCCCTTTCTTTTAATTATATTGTACAAGGGTATCTGCCATAACGCAATGATGTCAACCCTTATGTAAAAGCCGCAGCCGAAACTGCGACTTCCCAACAAGTTGTCGGATTACTGGATTGAGGACAGGCGAACAAGAACTTCTCTCATGTCCGTCCAGATCTCCTCCAGCCGTTTTTGCAAATCCTCAATGTCAGCACGATAGATGCTGCCTGTTTCGTTCGCTCGCTTTGCGTACTGGTTCAGGTTGTTGGAGCAGATTCGCAGGAGCGAAACCAGGGCTTTCACATCCTGCAAATCCAGTCTGATACAGTAACCATCCAGAGCCATTTTCCGCAGATAGGCTCCCATGCTGCGGATGCCAAGCTCGTCCATCTTCTCATGGATTCGCTCGACCTCCTCCTTGGATGCAAGGAAATGAACATCCTGATCTCGCTTTGCCATTACAACACCTCCTCACGGGTTTCAGAGTATTTTGCAGGCGGGATATGCTCCGCTTTGGATTTCAGATCATCCAACACAGAAGGACGCTCTGACTCGCTTCTTTCGTCACGATTTTCCACAGAGTCCTCCATATTCAGGGCTGCATCCAGTTCTGCCAGTCGCTGACTTTTGGCTGTCAGCTCTGCTTCCTGCGGGAACGGTTTTCCAACCTCCGCCTTGGCTGCTTCCTGCTGATTGTAGAGATTATTCAACTGCTCATTGGCTCGTTCTAAGCGCTCAAGGATGCCTGCAAGGGCATTGTCCAGTCGGGTGATATTTCCTCGTGCGTCCGTTCCAAGGGCTACTCTGTGGCTCACAGCGCCCTTCAGGGTCACATCGAACTCGTTCCGGAAACTGTCAAACGAAAGCTCCATCTGAAAGCCACGGTAACTGCCAAGAGGAACCGGATCGGCACTTTTCGTGTCCTTACAAGCCGCAAGGAGGATTTCACCGGCATCTGCCTTTTCGGTGTAGGCTTTGCCCATGATTTCCATGCCGCAAAAGCCATCGGCAATCTGCGGGTGTGCTTCCACGGTTTTAATATCAGCTTCAAAGCCATGAATATAGCCTGTCTGCTTTTCAATCTCAGCCGGGAAGTATTTCAGAAGCTTATCTTCCATACGGTACTGCTGGCTCTGGTGGTCAGCTTTCAGCACCTTCAGCCTTGCCACATCAATGTCCAAGTCCATCTTTTCCTTGATAAGCGGATTGCCGGCACACAGCGCCTTGATCTCCGCATAGGACAGCGCCTGCTCATCCACATCGTCACAGGAGCGAACCGGTGATTTGGAGGTCATAATCTGAGAAATAAACTTCTGCTTGTTTTCCAAGGTCTGATACAGGTAGGCATCGAAGGTTCCCTCGGTCACATACTGATACACCTGAACCTCTTTGTTCCGGTTGCCCTGACGGATGATACGACCGTTTCTCTGGGTCATATCAGACGGACGCCAACCCACATCCAAGTGGTGAACTGCCACCAATTTGTCCTGGACGTTGGTTCCTGCACCCATCTTTTGCGTACTGCCAAGAAGCACTCGCACCTGCCCGGTACGAACCTTGGCAAAGAGGTCTTTTTTCTTTGCCTCGGTATCTGCATCATGGATAAAGGCAACTTCTTCCGCAGGCACACCGTTTGCAATCAGCTTGGTTTTGACATCATCATAGACATTGAAGGTTCCATCATTTTTCGGTGTGCTAAGGTCGCAGAACACCAACTGGGTCAATTTGTCAGCCTGACCGTCCTGCCAGATACGCAGGATATTTCCCACGCAGGCATTGAGCTTGCTGTCAGGGTCATCGGGTAACAGGGTGTTCATTAGCCGCTGATCCAGTCCCAATTTTCGTCCGTCGCTGGTAATCTTGAGCATATTATCGACGGACGGGTCTACAATACCGGCATGAACATCTGCTGCTCTCTCTGAAAGGGAAGCCACCATATCCTTCTGGTACTCAGAGGGCTGAACCACAACCGTTTCAAACTTTGCTTCGGGAACAGGGAGATGCAACTGGTCAGAGGTCTTGATGTCGGCAACCTCCTTGAACATATTCATCAGTTCAGGCAGGTTGAAGAACTTCGCAAATCGGGTTCTGGCACGATAGCCGGTTCCCTCCGGTGCAAGCTCAATCGCAGTTGTTGTTTCTCCGAAGGTCGATGCCCAGGAATCAAAATGGGTCAGGTTCTTTTGCTGGAGCGTACTGTACTGGAGATAGCGCATGACCGTATAAAGCTCGGTCATCGAGTTACTTACTGGAGTACCGGTTGCAAAGATCACACCACGCCCGCCGGTCAGCTCATCCATATAGCGGCACTTCATAAACATATCCGAAGATTTCTGGGCTTCGGAGGTGGACAGACCTGCCACATTTCGCATTTTTGTGTAGAGGAACAAATTCTTGAACGCATGGCTTTCGTCCACAAACAGCCGGTCTACACCCAACTGCTCAAAGGTAATGACATCATCTTTCTTGTCAGCGGCAAGGAGCTTGTCCAGTCTGGCTTCCAATGATTTTCGTGTTTTCTCCATCTGCTTGATCGTGAAGTTTTCGCCACGCTGCCATTTCAGCTCCGCAATCGCACCCTCGATCTCATCAATCTGCTCCCGCAGCTGCCGTTCCTGTCGTTCGGCAGAAAGCGGGATTTTTTCAAACTGGCTGTGACCGATGATGACTGCATCATAGTCACCCGTTGCGATACGAGCGCAGAACTTCTTACGGTTTGCTGTTTCAAAATCCTTCTTGGTGGCAACAAGGAGCTTGGCACTCGGATAGAGGTGCAGGAACTCGTTTGCCCACTGTAAGGTCAAGTGATTCGGCACAACGAACAGGGATTTCTGGCTCAATCCAAGCCGTTTACTCTCCATAGCCGATGCAGCCATCTCGAAGGTCTTGCCCGCACCAACTTCGTGTGCAAGCAGCGTATTTCCACCATATAGCACATGAGCGATAGCATTTCTCTGGTGTTCACGGAGGGTAATATCCGGGTTCATGCCGCCGAAACGGATATGAGAGCCATCATACTCACGAGGTCTGGTGGAGTTAAAAAGTTCGTTGTACTTGGTGGAAAGGGTTTCTCGTCTGTGCGGATCTCTCCAAATCCAATCTCGGAACGCATCCTTGATTGCCTGCTGTTTCTGCTGTGCCAGGGTAGTTTCTTTTTTATTGAGGACACGCTTCTGCTTACCATCTGCATCTTCAATCGTATCATAGATACGAATATCCTTCAGATTCAGCGTTTCCTCCAGAATCCGATATGCGTTGGCTCGCTCTGTACCGTAGGTGACATACGCCGCCACATCGTTGTAGTTGGGAGAACTCTTACCGTTGATGCGCCACTCTGCGGTCAGCTCGGAGAACTTGACCTCAATGGAACGGCGCAAGTAATACGGCGTTTCAAAGGTTTCCTCCATGAACTGCTGAATATAATCGGCATCAATCCATGTTGCACCCAAACGCACATCAATCTCGGACGCATCCAAGTCCTTCGGCTGTGCTTTCTGCAAGGCTTCCACATTGATGTGGAAGGAAGAATCCCTGTCTGCCGCCATCTGTGCGACACGCAGCTTGCTTCTTACATCACCGGAAAGGTAATCATCGGCAGTCTGCCATCCAACTTCCACAGCATCGGGAGCCATCGGGTCTTTGAAGATCACCCCTCGAAGCTCTGCCTGAATCGCATCGTATTCTCCAGGTGTTCCAAGCAGCTGTGCCATAAACGGCAAATCCACCTTGCCACGCTCACCGATAGAGATTGCCAGAGCTTCGGACGGCGTATCCACGCTCGTCACTCTGCGTTCCGGCTTGATGGTTCGCTTGGTGAACATATCCGCCTTGCTTTTCAGATTGCCGTCCTCATCCACATTTTCCAGAGAACACAGGAGATAGTAGGAGGAATCGTCAGCAAATGCCTGACCATTGGCTCGATTATTGATAAGCCCGTTCTTTGCGGCAAACGCATCGTAGGCATCATTCAGTTCTGCCTGTTTCTGAGTAATCATTTCATCCGGGTAATCCTCAAGCTGATATTCGATCAGCTCGTTGACGATACCACGAAGTTCCACCATGCCCATCACACGGTCTTTTGCTTTCTCATTCAGGTCTACACGGCGCATCAGGGAGTTTTCACGGAAGTACACATTGCCATCCACCACGGTATAAGAGAAATTCTTTACATCCGGGGTTGCAGGAATGGTTTCGATTTCCTTACCCTTGTCAGCTTCGGGAAGCTCCACAGCCTGATAGGTTCCTTGGATGTGGGAAACTGCTTCTTTCAGAAGTTCGGACAGTTCCATGCCCTCAATGGGACGCACTGTAATGTCCATGCCGTAGGCGGTACTTTCTTCCACCGTATCGCCCAGAACCATTTCAGGATGAGCGACAAAGTAGCTGTTCATGGTGTGTCCTTCTTCGGTGCGGTCAAGGTTTACCCATTCCGGTACAATGTCAATCGGATGGTCACGCTTTTGCAGGAACAGGATGTCGGACACGACTTCCGTGCCTGCGTTTTTCTTAAAGGCATCGTTTGGCAGACGGATTGCACCAAGCAGTTCCGCCCTCTGCGCCATATATCGCCTTGCGTCAGAGTTCTTGGAATCCATGGTGTAACGGCTTGTCACAAAAGCGACCACACCACCGGGACGAACCTGATCCAAAGCCTTGGCAAAGAAATAGTTGTGAATGGAGAATCCCAGCTTGTCATACGGCTTGTCGGACACTTTGTAGTTGCCGAAAGGGACATTACCCACAGCCAGATCGTAAAAGTCTCGGCGGTCTGTCGTTTCAAAACCGGCTACTTTGATTTCTGCGTTGGGATAGAGCTTCTGAGCAATTCTGCCGGTGATGGAATCCAGTTCCACACCATACAAACGGCTGCTCTGCATTTCAGGAGGGAGCATACCAAAGAAGTTGCCGATACCCATAGCAGGCTCCAGAATATTTCCTGTTTCAAAGCCCATCTGTCCGACCGCATCGTAGATGGAGCGAATGACCGTAGGGCTGGTGTAATGTGCGTTCAGGGTGGAAGCTCTTGCCGCAGCATATTCATCTTCGGAAAGCAGGTTTTTCAGTGTCTGATACTCCTTCGCCCAATTTCCCTTGTCCGGGTCAAAGGCATCTGCCAGACCGCCCCAACCGACATAATTCGACAAAATCTCCTGTTCTTCGGTAGTGGCGTTCCTGTTCTCGCTTTCCAGTTTGAACAGAGTTTCAATGGCTGCGATGTTTCTTGCGAATTTCTGCTTCGGTCCACCTTCACCGATGTTGTCATCCGTGATGTGGAAGTTCACCGCAGGAACAGGTGGGATTTCTCTGGTGGTGATGGACTGCTCAAGCTGAGCGATAATGTCCATGACTTCGGCATTCTGCCATCCGTCCACCTGGGCATAATCCTGAATGATGGTGTCCTTTCCATCTACGCACTGTACGAAGTCCAGACTACCCGGCAGATCTCTGGTATTCATTGCACCCAGGGCTTTTCTCTGCGTGTCAGGAAGTGCATAGTAGGCTCGCAGGGCATCATCAAAGGAACTGTATTCCTTGATGTCCAGCGCACCCCGCTTCTGAATGTCCTCGGCAACATAAAAATGATCGATGAAGTGTTCCGGTTCCTGCTGTTCGGGTTCCGCACTGGCTCTGACCTGTGCGTGTGCCTTTTCGTCAGGGTAGTCCCCATAGATACGGATGCACTTATGCTCCTGCTGATCGTAAACGGCAGCACCATCGTACTTGAATCCGTCATCCTCCATGGTTCCGTCCACATAGCCCTGGGCAGCTTTTTCCGCTTCTTCCAGAGTGTAGTAGTCCAGTTTATCATCGAAGCCGTTTTCAAAGTGATGGTAGGCGGCAACCAGATAGCGGGGAGCCATGCGCTCCTCGTAGCTGTTAATCATCTCAGGTGTCAGCCATTCTGGTTTGTCGGGAATCATTTCATACAGCTCACGCATCTTGGCAATCTGTGCATGGCGGTTGCCTGCCCACAGATGCTTTTCGCTGTGCTGTCCTGCACCAAGGAAGTATTCGCAGTCCATACGCAGACGGTCTAACAGCTGATACTCAGGGGTGTAGTCCCTCGGTTCGGTTTTGCCCAGAAAATCCTCTGTAACGGGCTTTTCTTCGGTTTGGGCATCAACCCTTACCGCATGGTTTCTTTCGTCCTGAGAGAGCATACGCTCGAAATTCTCACGATTCTCGGCACGGAAGATGGGATAAGCAAGCGTAGGGTCACGCAGCTGAACTTCTCTGTCCGTGATCTGCTCCACACGGAAAGCTGTATCGTCCAGATATACCGTGTCACCGACCTGATAATTCCATTTCGGTTCCTCGGAAGCAGATGCTTCCACAACTTCGGCAGGCTCTGCCACAGGCGCTTCTGGCTGAACCGACTCCATCGCAGCTACGGACTGACGAACTTCCTCCAAATAGTCATTGGCAAGCCATTCGTCCGTGAAGTATTCCGTAACGCCTTCCGGGTCTACATAGTAGTCATCGGTCTGATTATCCCAGATCGCATACTCGCCATCCTCGGTATCAATCACTGCGAAACGGTCATAAACATCTTCCAACGGATCAGTTTTAGCTTCTTCGATAGCCTGTCGTTCCGCTTCTTCCTCCGGGCTGAGGTAGCGTCCCTTTCGTATCAGACCGTCGATTCTCTGCACCACCTGCGCCCAGGACATCTGCAATTTATCGCAACCGCTCTTGGTGTAAGCAACACCCTTGGCATCGTGATCCTGACCGCTGTGCGTTGCACCAGAGCAGGCATGGGAATGACCACCGGTTCCGTATTCATGCTTCAGGAAGTCCATCTTTTCCTTGGCAGAATGATTCTCCTGCCAGTAGTTATAAATACGGGCTTTACCACCGGAAAAGCCGCTTCCACGGGTCAAGTCTGCATTGACTTCATCATCCGTAATGAACTGGCGGACAAGGGGCATCTGCATCATATCGGTCTGATACTCACGCAAAGGCATATTCAACTCATACAGCTGTTTCTGAATGAGATTCAGCTTGTGATAGTGAAAACGAAGCAGATCGGGATTTTCCGCAAGGGTTTTTCTAAATTCCGAATACTGCTGTACCAAGGTTGCGTGGAAACGAGGGTCATCCAACTTTTCAGCCAAGTCTGCGGTTTCGTCAGGGAAACCACGAAACGGTTCCTGATGAAGAATTGCCAGATAGTTGCTGGAACGGGCTTCTTCACTCAAATCGTGATAAAGATGCCACAGGGATTCTGCCAACTTCTGACGCTCATATCCGGATGCTTCTACCAGTTCCACATTAGTTGCGAACCGACCATTTTCAAGCAGTTCTCCAATGCGCTCGGCAACCGTTTCCCAAGAAACGATCTGCGCTCTGGGGCTGTCAATGGCAGAGGAACCTTTGGCAAGGTGGATACCGTCCTCGGCATACCACGCACAGATATTCCCGCTATCTTCTTTCAGACCATAGCCGCCGTGATAGACCTGCTTTAAGGTCTGAACGATTTCTTCCAACGGCTTCTGCTTCATATATTCCAGCGCTACGACTTTTCGGGCTTCATCGGTATTGCTACCAAGCAGAAGGAAGTGGTCGATTTCTTCCTGGGCAAAAGAAAAAGCAGAGGGCGTAAAGCTCTCTGCTCGGTCGATAAAACTGATTTGTTCATTTTCGGAGAGGAAAAGGTTCAGACTCAGCTGTTGATAAGCTCCGTCATCACGACTTCCTCCGCCTGTGCTTTCAGGCTGTTCATGTGCTGCACCCACGCCATCTGCTGCGTTTCCTTGTCCGGTGCGGGGCTGTCCTTCAGGTACTGCTCCATCAGAAACTCCACTCTGGCTTTCGCTGTTTCCTCGATCTCCCACAGGTGCGGGAACAGGCTCTCCGTCAGAATCATGTCGTTCAGGAGCATCGGATTGTTCTGTTCCAAAAATGCTCGACGCATCCTGCCGTACTTGCCCAGAGGTTTCTCTCCCTCGTTCTCCAACTGAAGGTTCGGAATCTGATAATCTCCGGCCTGTCTGTAAGTCATCTCGCTCATAATCTGTACTCCTTTCGGTAGCTTTAATCTGCTCATGTTCTCCAATCGCTTTTTCGATTTCCTGAAACATCCTTGTGCTGATGGCATTCACCGCAGTACCAAGGGCATTTACCGTCTGTCTGGTGTTAAAATCAAACACCTTCTGGAAATCCTCATGCTCGAAGTAGTTGTCGGGACTTTCCACGAACCGGCAATACATCGTATAGGATACGCTGTTTGCCACCGCATTTTTGAAAGCTACTTCGATGTTGAGTTCATCATACTCCTCAAGGAAGCTGTTGGCAACGATGTCGAGGAACTGCTTTTTGTAATCGTCCCAATACTCAGCCGCCAGTGCGGATGCAATATCTTCAAGCTGTGCTTCCAGTACCCCGTCAGCGGCAACACCGAAGGTACGCTCCATCGCTTCCATGACATAGGAGCGGTTTTCAGGCGTCACCTCCCACGGTTTCAGTTCCGGGGAAGAACGGCGAACGCCGGTATCCGCCACATCAAACACATAGCGCAGATACGGTTTATCCCTGTTCATCACAAACAGAGCAATGCCGGTAGAGCCACGCTTTACATATCTGCGGTAATTTTCAGCGTTCCAGTCCTCATAGGGCTTGCAAAAGGTCGCATTGGGGCGCTGAGCATAAATCATCACCTGTTCCGGATAGGTGAACTCATAGTTGCGGGACATCGTTCTCAAAAACGAAGTCCAGTTATCTGTGTTCGAGGTGATTTTCCCAATCGTTTCTTTTGCTAATCCGGAATAAAATCGCTCTTTTGCGTTCATTGTATCCCTCCAATCCTATCAATCCGGATAAAGGTTCAGCTTCTCAAAGGCGGCATCGTCCATGGCTGAAACTTTACGGAGAACCGAGTCTGCCAAAGCAAAAAGCTCTGACTCGTCCTCCGAAAGCTGTTCCTTCATCAGTGTCAGTGCTTCACACAGCCCTGACCTTGTGCCAGGGCTGTAAAGCATCATCATGTTCCGCTCATCCTGTGTGAAATCCATCATTCAATCTCCCTTTCCGGGTGGCTCTTGGGCGGCTTATGGGAAACATCCGGCACGGGCTTTTCCTTTAACTGCTCCAACACCGAAGGACGTTCCTCTAATCCGGACGCTTTTCCGTTATTGATGATACCGTCAATCATCCCATAATCATCTTCCATTGCCATCTCTGCGTTTTTCAGGTAGTTTTCGGACTTCATAAAGTTTTCCAGCTTCTGAAACCCAACAGAATCTACATAGTGAAAGGATACCTCACCGACTACCTTTAAGGCTACGATGTCGCTGACCGACATACTGTGACCACGGAAATCATCCGGGTGGTCAATATTGAACTTTACATACAAATCTTCCAGCTGCCGATTCACATCCTCGGACATAGAAATGGAGCCATGATAGACCACCTCGTAACGGTCAATCTCAGGCTCCATTTCTTTCTTCTGAAGGTAGCTGTAATTTGCAAACATGAGCGGGATATTATCGTCTACATCTTCCCGCAGCTGAAGAATCGCATAGGAATCCGTGGGGCTTTCCAGAAAAGCAACCATTCTGTCATCCGGGGTGGTATTTCCGTGAACATCATCCCATTTTTCGTTTTTCATATCCGTGTCCTCCTTATCGTTCAGGCTCTTTGCGTTTGGGAGAGGGACTGGCAGGCGCAGCTTTTTCTGCGGCCTGTGCCAGTTTTTCCATGACCGACTCACGCTTCGGAGAGTCGAGCTTATCCAGCTGACTTTTCAGCACTTTGGCAACCTCAACCGCAGTTTCCTCACGGGCTTCTTCAATGGCTGTATTCAGGAACTCACGATACGGAGCCGTATTACCAGCGGCAAGATCTGCCTTGATTTCTTGGATATGCGCCTGCACATCATCGACCTGATCCATATATTCATAGGGGTCGAAGTTCTCTGCAAAACGGTCGAGCTTAAAAGCAAGCTCAGCGATAGGGTCATTGACCACCACCGCCTGTCTGCCGACTTCAAAAGCCTGCTCCATGACATCCTCATAGAACATTGCCCGCAGTTCCCGGCGCTCCAGCCCGAAGGATTCCAGAATATCCCGGCGGACTTCGAGCATGGACAGTTCAGGGTTATCAACCTGACCGCCATCAATCTCGTTGTAGTTTTCATCCAACAGGGTGTAGTCGTAACCATCTTCGCAGGTCTGCACCGCAAGGATTCTATCCTTTCCGACCTTCCATGCGGCTTCATCGCCCATAATCTCAGGCTCCGGCATATAGCTTGCGCCGTTGCGCTCCATAATTTCTGCAAACTGGCAGATATGAAACACATTGTATCCGATCTGCGTATGATACTCGTCAATGAAGGTGCAGGGCTTCACAACCATTTCATCCGGGTAGTGAATCTGCACACAGCTGCCATCGGGGATATGAAACAAATCCTTATAATGGCTGTCGATAAATCGGATTTCCTTACCATCCGGGTTGTACTCATTTGTCATTTGCGCTTTCCTCCATTTTCAAATTCCATACTGAACTTCGTTTTGCCATCATCTGATACCTCCATAAAGACGGTGGCATCAAAGGTGTTGCCCGTTCTTTCGGACTTGCAATTCTTGAGCTTTACCTTGCCGGAACCAAGCAATTTCTGCGCCGTGGCAGAAGTCATGCTCTTGCCGATGCTCGCAAAGTAGCGATTGTTTTTCCAGAGGGCAAATTTGCAAGCTCTGTTGGAACAGAAAAATGCCTTGGCTTTGTCCTCTACAGCACTGCCGCAGAGCGGGCATTTGCCGATAGAATTGGCTTCTTTCGACATCATAACCTCGGAATCACGGATTACTTCATAGTTCTGAATCAGACCGGCAATCACATCTTTGATCTCGTCCATAAAGTCCTCGCTGGCATATTCGCCTTTCTCAATGAGCAACAATTTTTCTTCCCAATCCGCCGTCATGGATGGGGACTGAATCTGTTCCGGCATGACTGTTACCAGAGCCGTACCCTTGTGGGTCGGAATCAGGTGTTTGGTTTTCTTATCACCCTTACGCTCCAGAAAACCGATGCGAACCAGCTTCTCAATGATACCGGCACGGGTCGCAGGCGTTCCCAAACCTTTGCGCTCCACCTCATCAGGCATTTCGTCCGCACCGGCAGTTTCCATAGCAGAAAGCAGAGTATCCTCGGTAAAGTGTTTAGGGGGAGATGTTTTCCCTTCCTTGATTTCCGTGCCGCTGACGGTCATTTCGTCACCAACGGAAACAGAAGGGAGTGTCTGCACGTTTTCGTCGGATTTTGTCGAATCATTTTTCTGAACCAGAGCTTTCCATCCATCCTGCACAACAGTTTTGCCTTTGGTGGAAAACACGGTACCGCCACAGTCCAGCTCAATAACTGTCTCTGCGTATCGGTGCGGATCGCCAACAGCTACGCACAACCGATTCGAGATCAGTTGCAAAATTGCAAGTTCACCCTTGGGAAGTTCGCTCAGATTGCATTTCTGCAATTCTCTGGTCGGAATGATGGCATGGTGATCTGTGACCTTTTTGTTATTCACAACCTGCTCTGCATGAACTGGTATGTTATCCACATCCTCCACGGGGAATGTGTGGAAAGCCAGCTTTACGAGGTCGGTCAGGCTATGTGCCATATCTTCCGTCAGAAACCTGCTGTCGGTACGGGGATAAGTGACCAGTTTCTTTTCATAGAGGTTCTGCGTGTAGTCCAAGGTCTGCTGTGCCGTGTAGCCAAGCACACGGTTGGCTTCTCTCTGTAAACTGGTCAGGTCATAGAGCGCAGGCGGCTTTTCTGTTTTCTCCTTACATTCAGCTTTCTGAACGATTGCCACCGAACAGCTTTGTTTGACAGCTTCGGCTGCTGCCTTGGTTTTGAAGCGTTCGCTTGCAGCCGTAAAACCATCCAATCCAATCTGAACTGTGTAGAACAGTTCAGGCTTGAATGCGGAAATGGCAGCTTCTCGCATAACAGCCATAGCAAGGGTAGGGGTCATAACACGACCAACATTCAGGGTCTGCCCGTAAAGGGTCGAAAAAAGTCGAGTAGCGTTAATACCAACAATCCAGTCGGCTCGTTCTCGACACAGTGCTGCTTCATACAAAGCATCATATTCCGTTCCAGACCTGAGATTTTCAAAGCCCTCCTTGATTGCTACATCTTCCATCGAGGAAATCCAAAGCCGCTCAAACGGCTTTCTGCACCCGGCTTTGTGGTACACCAACCGAAAGATCAGCTCGCCCTCACGACCGGCATCTGTTGCACACACAAGACTCGCAACATCTTCTCTGGCCATGAGCTTTTTCAGAATCCCAAACTGTTTTTTCGTACCGGCAGAAACCTCATACTGCCAGTCCATCGGGAAGATAGGAAGGTCTGCATAAGCCCATTTGCTGTACTTCGCATCATAGACTTCCGGCTGTGCCAGCTCCACCAAATGCCCTACACACCAGCTGACCACATATCCGTTTCCCTCTAAGTAGCCATCCTCACGCTTGGCAGCACCTAACACTTTGGCAATACTCTGTGCAACCGAAGGCTTTTCAGCCAAAACTAATTTCATTTGCATCTGCTCCTTTCACAAAAAAATAAGCAGCCACACACCGTAGTGCATGACTGCTATGTAAAAAGTTCGGAAAGGATTTTTGCAACCTGATACAATTTTCTGTTCTACAATCTCCGTCATAATAAAAATATCTCCATCATTTCAAAAGAGAATGACGGAGATATTTCACCTTGCTTATTCTTGTAGCAACCAATCGGCTATATCGTGAATTTCGATTCCTTCATAGCTATATTGGGGATGTTTGGTTCTGGCAATAATCATTTTCGGATAAGCGTCTCGAATCTGAAGCAGAGGAGAGCATTCTCTCTCAAATGTTTCCTGCCCGGAAATGTTGTCGCTGACCTGAATATAAATCTTTTCGCTACCTCTCTGAGCAACAAAGTCGATTTCCTTTTGATAGAGCTTGCCGACATAGACATCATATCCACGGCGAAGAAGCTCGATACAAACAACGTTTTCATATACTCTGCCATAGTCTATATTTCTGCTTCCCAGTATTGCATATCGAATACCGCTGTCACACAAATAGAACTTTTCAGAGCTTTCAAGGTATTTCTTACCTCGGATGTCATATCTCTTAATATCATAAAATACAAAAGCATTGCACAAATACTTAATGTACTTGCCGACGGTTACATGATTGGTTGGAGTCTCATTTGCTGTCAGTAGCTGACTGACCTTATTCGGAGAAGTCAGGTTGCTGATATTATCCATAAGGAACTCGCTCAGACGTTGTAAAACCAAAGTGTCCGGGAGAGTATATTTCTGTACCAAATCCCTTGTAACAATCGTTTCGTAGACCTCTTTGATATAGTTTGTTCTGTCTTTTTCGGTTCTATAAGCATAGGAACCTGCTAAACCGCCCTTGATAGCGTACTCATCAAAGAGCTTATCTTTGTCACTAATATCATCATAATACTGGCAATATTCCTGGAAGCTGAAAGGAAACACATGAATTTCAATATAGCGTCCGGTAAACAGAGTTGCCAGATCTGCACTCAACAGGAAAGCATTAGAGCCTGTTACATAGATGTCGTATTTTCCCTTAGAGTACAGGCTATTGATTGCCAACTCAAACTTGGGACACATCTGAACCTCGTCTACAAACAGGTAGTTCGTTTTTCCTTCCTGATAATGTTCTTCCACATAGGCGTGTAAGGCATGGTATTCCTTGATTTCTTCATACGCCAAATCCATGAAGTCGATGAAGATAATATTGATGTTTTCAAAATTGCTTTTCAGATACGCAATATACGCCTGCATCAATTTGGACTTACCAGATCGACGAATGCCCGTGATGATCTTGATGTCAGGAGTACCATTCAGTTCAATGATTCTATCGAGATATTTTGCTCTCGTGATTGTTTTCATATAGTCACCCGCTTTCAAAAATTGAAATTTTTTCATTTCTCGAAACCGCTTCGCTGTACTTATTATACTGTCTGCTAATAGTATATGCAAGATGTCACTTTCAAAAACGCAAATTTTTTTATTTTTTGAAAGCGGAAACTATGTAAAGGCAACCCGAAGGCTGCCCCAGGCATCAAGCCTATCCTGTTTACACAGGTTCATTATCATCTTCATCGACGGAGCTATCTTCATCGTCGTCCTCAAACTCCGGATCGTACCCATAGTCCTCGTCATCGTCCACATAATCAGCATCTGGGTCAGGCTTTGCCGCTTCCTGTGCCTTCTTCTTTTCCTGGACTTTCTTAAATACGAAGAATCCACCACCACAGGCAAGCACAATCAGAGTAAGAATCGCCGGGAGCATATTTGTGGATTTCGGCTTTTCCTCCGGTGTCGGTTCTGTAATTTCAGGAACTGTTTCAACTACTTCCGGCTTTGTTTCCTCAACCGGCTTGGTGAACTCTGCAACTTCTTCCTCGTCCATCAGCTTGAGCAGGTCGGCTTCATCCACCTGATTCAGAAAATGCACGGTTTCCTCGCCCTTATCATCACGGTCAATGATGATATAGAAGTAGTTTCCGTTTTTGGTTACAGCGGTAATGAACTGCTTTCCGCTTTTCGTAGGCGAGCCAGCGTCATCAACCAAAGTCAGATTGCCGTCGGGAGTAAGCGGTAGCATCGGCTCCTCCGGCTCTGTTTCGGGAACTTTTTCTTCGACCGCAGGTTCTTCAGTCGCTACGCTTTCATCTACATAGGCAAATGCCGTTGTAGAAAACACGCCAAAACACATTGCACACGCCAGCAATGCGGCTCCAATTTTCTTAAATCTCATTCTGCGTTTCCTCCTCATTCATAGTATTGATCGTATCAGGCTTCGGAGCCATATCCGCAGCAAACATACGGAGCAGCTCGGAAAGCTGTTCGGGATTCAGGTTCGCAGCATGAACCATCTCATGGATTTCGGAATTTTCCTCCTCACGGTATCTGCGTTCCAGGTCTTTCACCTTAGCATCCCATTCTGCCCGTTTCTTACGGGCTTTTTCAAGGTCTGCACCTATTCTGTCTAACTTGGCACTCAATCGCCATCCCTCCTTTAGTTTCTGATTCTGCCGAAGCAGTAAAAATGCTGTTGCCAGTAATTCGATTCGATAGAAGCGTAGGAAATGGGGTTTCCGCAGTGGATCATCATACCATTGCCAACATAGATACCAACGTGTGATGCACCGGAGGTATCATAAGTGCCTTGGAAGAAAATCAAATCTCCCGGTTTGGCAGAGCTTTTCGGGATAATGTCGCATACGCCCATCAAACCGTTTGCGGTCAAACGACCAACACTCCAACCGTTTCCGCAGTGATTGATTACATAGGAAACAAATCCGGAGCAGTCAAAGGAGGTAGACGGGCTGCTGCCGCCCCACACATACGGGTATCCCAGATATTTTTCAGCTTCCCGAATCATATTGGCAAATCTTGTGTCTGTCAGCGCTTCGCCCGGAATATCATAATCGGTGTACTCGCCGCCAGGGGTGGCGTAAATGTCATTTCCGAAAATATCCGGTCTGTTGCCCCTTGTCTGAAGCAAAATTCTATATCGCTCCATATCATCTTCCGACAAGCCGGAATTTGAAATCACACTGTTCAAGCCCTTATTTCTGAGCTTCACATTCAGAATATAATATTCGTAATCTTCTTCCTCTGTTGTTGTCTCTCCCGTTTCGGGATCAGTAGAAGATGTTGTTCGTGTACGAATCTCTACTACTTCCGTCAGGGTCAGCTCATATTGTTGCTCAAATAGCCATTGCAGGGTAGCCTGCACCTCATCTCTGGTGTAATCCTCAAACTTCACCGTCAAATACGCCGCCAGCTCATAAGGATTGTGGTTGATTTCATCAAGGTCATACCGGTACTCGTCATATCCGCTATGAGTACGCTCGATATTATTGATTTTATTGCGGAGCGCAGCTTCCAAAGCCTTGTAATCATTGTCCGCACCAATAATATCTTCCTCTTTTGCAGTAAAAGAAGTTCCCAGAATGATCTGTGTGCCGCCTTGGAACATAGCCGAACAAGACGAGAACATCCCTGAGAGTATCATAAAAAGCAGTCCGGCAATCAAAACAAACAGAATCGTTTTAGAGTGTGTGGTGCAGAACTCCGTTACTCTTTCTGTGATGTTCTTGGCTCCCTGAGCTGCTTTGCCCGTTGCCTTGCCTGCACCCTTAGATGCAGAAGCCGTTGTCGAAGCGGTATTCTTACCGGCTTTGGCGGCAGCATATTCTTTCTTGATTGCCCTTTTCTGTTGCCAACGGGAAAAGGGATTGGAACCGGCATCGGGGTTGTCCTTTTTGAACTTCTCATACAGGGCATTTACATTTGCTTTATCTGACTTCTCAACCAGCTTTTCCGCCTTGTCGTAGGCTTTCAGCTTGTGACTGTAAACGGCATGATCGACGGTATAGACAGTGGATTCAACAGCCTTGGTCGTTTCCTGCACAGCCTGAACGCCGATATTATCATCCTCATATTCTGACACCGCCCGATGTGCTTTGGATGTGAGCGTGACTGCGGCACCACGGCTTGCCATGTGCTTTGCCACAGATGGGCGCTCGATTTCCGTAAACTCCGCTTTTTCAAAACGGAGCTTTGCTTTACGGGAACCGGCTGCATCTGTTTCCAGCTTTAGCTTCGGCTTTGCCTTTTTAGAAGCCAATTTGTCTGCCGCTTTTTCAGCCCTATCAACCGCCTTATCTGCACGGTCGGCAGCTTTCTTCACATGAGAATCTGCAAGGTCATCTTCGGTAAAACGGAGTCGTGTAGGTCTTTTCGCCATACATTACGCCTCCTTTTCCTGTGCCACCTCGTTTAACTTCGTGGTCATAATGCGATACAGTTCCAGATCTGTCGGGAATCGGTCAATGAACGGCAGAATCACATTGCCATAGAACAGAAGTCCTTCGCCCTCACCGGAGTTGGTTACATAGGACAGCTGATGCGGCGAAATGTTCAACCGCTGTGCCAGAATACTTCGGTCATCGCTTGCCTGATTCAGCATATAGATGAAATCAGAGTTTTCGAGGATGTTGGCAATCTCCGGGGAACGAAGCAGGTCTTTGACATTCTGAGTAATACCGGTCGGCAAGCCGCCCCATTTACGGAATCGCTTCCAGATTTCTACGGAATAGGTTGCCGTCTGTTCTTCCTTCAGAAGCAGATGGAACTCGTCAATATAATATCTGGTCGATTTACCGGCAGAACGGTTGGCAGTTACACGCCCCCAGACCTGATCCTGAACGATCAGCATACCGATTTTTTTCAGCTGATTGCCCAGCTCCTTAATGTCGAAGCACACCAGACGATTCTGAATATCCACATTGGTTCTGTTGTTAAACAGTTTCAGAGAACCCTTAACATAGATTTCCAAGGCGGTCGCTACATGGTGGGCTTCCTTTTCGTCCTGTTTCAGAAGGGCATCATACAAATCCTCAAGGATCGGCATATTCTCAGGGGCAGGATTGTCGAAATATCTCTGGTAAATCTGATGCACACAACGGTCGATAACCGTCTTTTCGATAGGCTGCAAGCCATCCTTACTGCCCATAATCAACTCACAGAGGGACAGGATAAAATCAGCTTTCAGTGCTACCGGGTTGTCATCCTCAGAGTAGTTCAGGTTGATGTCCATAGGGTTGATATAGTTGGTACTGGAGGAGCTGATTTTTACCACCTGACCATTGAACTTGTGAACCAGAGCCGCATATTCCGCTTCGGGGTCGCAGATGATAATATCGTCATCCGTAACCAGGAACGCATTGGTGATTTCACGCTTTGCGGAAAAGGATTTACCGGAACCGGGAGTACCCAGAATCAGTCCGTTGGGGTTCTTGAGCTTCTTTCTGTCCACCATGATAAGGTTGTTCGACAGAGCATTCAGCCCGTAATAGAGCGTTTCTCCACCATTCTGGAACAGCTCCTGCGTGGTGAAAGGCACAAAAATAGCCGTGGAACTGGTAGTCAGGCCACGACGAATCTCAATCAGGTTTTGTGCCAAAGGCAGGCTGCTCATCAGTCCGGATTCCTGCTGAAAATCCAAACGACGCAGATTGCAGTTATGCTTCTGGGCGATGCTCTGTGCCTGGAACACATTGTTCTCCAGTTCCTGCTCGGTGCGCCCGGTGTTCAGCACCAGAAATGTCACCATGAACATTCGCTCATTCTGGCTCTGCAATTCTTTCAGAAGTGACTTCGCATCTTTACCATAGGTAGCAAGGTCAGATGGGATAATGTCCATGTCATAGCCAGAACGCACAGCCTTTTTCTGTTCCTCGATTTTGGAACGGTCAAGCTCGGTGATGATTCTCTTGATGGTCTTAATCGCCGCAGTCTGGTCAACCGACTGGATGTGCATGGTCACGATCTGCGTGGATTCCATATCCAGAAAATCCGCCAGCATACGATCAGACAGGTCTGATGCCGTAATTGCCAGATAAGACATCGAACCGAAGATACTGCCCATCTGGAAGGTGCGGTTGGTCTTAAAGGCAAACGCCGTCGGAGCAATGAAGTCCTTTACGGACAGCCCGGATTCCACAAGATACTTCCAATCGAAGAAGAACTTATCATTATCACCCATGTGGAACATAGAGTGCATCAGATGCAGCCGCTCTTTGCCGTTCATGGTAGTGGCAATGACACCCAAACGCCGAAAGTTATTGAGCAGATCGTTTTCGATATGGTTGAGTCTCGGCTTTGCCTGCCGCATGGATTCGGCTTCAATGCCGAATGTCAGGTACTTGGTTTTGGTCAAGCCGTTGTTGCCCTGCGCCAACTGCTTTTTCAGCATCTGGCTATACTCGGCACGGACGGGATTGAAGCTGTCCTTCTTGAACGGGATACGGATACTCTTTTCAAAGCTTTCAGCATCGGTACTCAGGTTCATAAAGGAAAGCTCAAAGTGAATGGAGCTGTCAAAGAAATTCAGGAAACTGCACCACTCATCGAAGATGGCAGTCTTATCTTCCTGCTGTGCCAGCTGATAGTTGATGTCCTGAAACTGAATGGTCTTGGTGTAATAACTGTCAGTGACACGGCAGATGCCATCCGGGAACATTCTCTGAAAGGGAATGGACTGCTGTGCAGTCTGCGGAATACCGTTGTCCTTCTTTGCCCGTTCCACAACAGCTTTAATTTCTCGCTGCTGCTTCCGATTCAGATTTGCAGGCATTTTGATGTTTCTTGCCTGTGGCTTCTTTTTGAAAAACAATTCGTTCAACCTCCTTTTCCAGTTTGTACTGACGCATCAAAGCGTCATAATAGTTGTCCGTCTGATAAGGGCGAACCTTGGGACGAACGAATTTGGTCTGAATGAAGTGTTCTACAACCACTTCCAACGGCTGACTATCCTTTTCATACATTGCCAGAAAGAACAACGGTAACATGACGATCATCATGGACAGTGCTGCAAGGCTCACATTTCCGGTTGCTTTGACCAGAAAGAAAATCGGCACTCCGATGAGCGCCGCCGCACCAAAGCAAAGTAACTGCCGTTTCGTCAGATTGAAGAACACTTTTGTTTTTACCCTCGTCAGGTCACGAGGTACGGGAATATACGCTGCCAAACAATTTCCTCCTTCCCTTAGTGAGCGCTGAATACACCCTTCGCAAGCGAACCAGTCTTAAACAGGGTGAAGCACAAAAGGACGGTGTAGCCCATAACACCCCAGATAGAACCGATGATGTCATCACTGAATGCGATAGACTGAATCAGCACCGCATAAATGCCCACGCAGATCATAATCAGGAATCCCTGGAATCCGATTGCAAACAGCGAACGCAGATAATTCTGTCCGATATTGCTCTGTTCTCTGTTTCCAAAAGTGGAAAGCGGAATCGGGGCAAGGCTGACCATCAGATAAATTTCAATCATTCGACCGTAGACGATCACAAAGATGATGATTGCCAAAGCGGACATCGTGACCTGCACGATAAAGGATTGCAGGAACAAGCCGAGCAAAGGACCCAAATCCATTGCCATCAGCGTTTCTTCCATTGTTTCCAATGCCGAAGCATCTATGGCAGTATTTCCGGATATGATACCGGCGCTTGCGTTTATAACGTGCTGTGTCACATCAAACACAGCCATCGTGATATTGAATGTGTTTGTGATTAACATGACCGCAACAAAAGTCTTGAACACCCATTTGAAGAAGATCCAGGTTTCAAAATTTGCCAGATTGTTGTGGTCAATAATCATCTGAATTAGCTCATAACAGGCAATGAAGGTCAGAATCAAGCCTGCGATTGGGATAATCACTGACTCGGAGATGTTTCGTACCATGGCAAAGACACCCGGCGAAAAATTCGCCGGGGTCATGCCAACGGAGGTTGCTATCTCGCCAACCTGGTTGTTGACGGACTCAAACATCCCCGACAGATTTCCCATAATAGCTGAAACGAGCATTTCTTTCAGCCAGTCTGTGATCTGTTGGAGTATGCTGTCCAAAGGCGATTACCTCCTTGTTTTGTGATTAACCGAACAGTCCGGAGAGCAGAGGTACAAGGGTGGTGCCGATGAGGGCAACACCGCCGCCAGCCATGAGCTGCTTCATGCCCTGGGACTTTGCAGATGTGTGATAAAGAAGTAATAGAAGTGTAAAAAATTTTGCCGTTCCTATCCGGCACTTGCGCATTGTGTCGGATAGGTCGGGCGGTTATTCGGGCAAGTCCACCTTGCCAACAAAAGAATAATAAATCTCAATGTCCTGTCTGCGGGTCTTGTTTTCGTCATAGCTGCACTCATGCACAACGATTTTCTCTACAAACTCCCGCAGCAGAGTAGGGGTAAGTTCTTCAAAGCTGGTATGCCGCCGGACAACATTCATAAACTTTTCAGCGTTCACGGTGGCTTCCTGCGCTTTGGAAAGCTCCGCTTGGAGAGCGGCAACTCTTTCTTTCAGTTCTTTCTGCTCGGCTTCATAGTCTGCCGACAGTTCTGTGAAACGCTCGTCCGATATGCGCCCGGTCACGCTGTCCTCATACAGCCGCTTGAAGATAGCGGATAACTCGGCTATGCGTTTCTCGGCGGCTTCCAGCTCCTTTTTCTTGGCGGCGTTCCTGCGCTTGCCCCCGTCCTCGTTCTGCTCAATCAAGAGCTTCATAAACCGGGCTTCATGCTTTGCCGCATAGCTGGTCACTTTCCGCAGATTGGAGAGTACCCCGGCAGTCAAAAGGTCTGTACGGATAAAGTGCGCCGTACAGTCATGGGTACGCTTCTTGTAGCTGCCGCAGATATAACAGTCCTGCTTGCGCTTGTCCGTCTGGTATCGCTGCTGATACATCACGCTGCCGCAGTCGGCACAGAACAGCATGCCAGAGAACAAGCCCACTTCATCATAGCGGTTTGGGCGTTTACGCTGTTTGCGTAATTCCTGCACCCGTTCCCATGTCTGGGTGTCTATGATAGGCTCATGGTGGTTCTCAAAGACCGCCTGCTTATCCTCGTCATTGTAAATGATTTTGCTGCACTTGTAGGATTGCGTGGTAGTCTTGAAGTTTACCAGACAGCCCGTGTATTCCCGGTTTTCAAGGATATGCACAACGGTATTGGTCGCCCACTTGCACTCATAGCCGGGGTGGTAACGGTGGGTGTGTCCCGTCCTGCGGTATTCCAGCGTCCCCGGCGTGGGGATTTGCTGCTCCGTGAGCATACGGGCTATCTTGGTCGGACCGTTCCCGGCAAGGCAGAGATTGTATATCTGCCTGACTACGGGTGCGGCTTCCTCGTCAATGATGAAATTTTCGTCCTCGTCCATGAGGTAGCCATACACGGGCTTGCTCGTGATCGGCTTGCCGCTCATGCCTTTTGAGCGTTTTACCGCCCGTATTTTCTTACTCGTATCTCTCACCAGCCATTCGTTAAAAATATTCCGCAGAGGGGCAAAATCATTGTCGCCCTGTGCACTGTCCACTCCGTCGTTGATAGCGATGAAGCGGACGCCTTTCTGTGGGAAAATCATTTCCGTGTACATTCCCACTTGCAGGTAGTTTCGCCCTAACCTCGACATATCCTTTACGATAACTGTCCCGACTTTCCCGGCTTCAATGTCCGCAAGCATGGCTTGAAAACCGGGTCTTTGAAAGTTCGCACCAGAATAACCGTCGTCCGTGTACCAGCGCAGATTGGAAAAGCCGTTCTGCTTTGCATAGGTTTCAAGGATACGCTTCTGATTGGAAATGGAATTGCTCTCGCCTTGCAGCTCGTCCTCATGGGAAAGTCTTGGGTAAAGGGCGGTAATTGGTTGTTGGTTGGTCTGTCTTAACATAAAATCCTCCGTTTCCGACAGCCAGCCCCACTATTCCGTACCTTGATTGTACCACATGGGGCGGCTGTCTGTATAGCGGCAAAAGCGTCAAATCTGCTTCTTTATGGTCGGTAAAAAGACGATTTTCTGTGTGTGGCTTGTCGTGCAACCTGTTTGCAACTTATTTTTGCGCAATAGTTGGTAGAAGCAACCTATTCTTTTTGCTAAAATATAGCCATAAGAAAGGAGATGGTGTATATGAAGATTTCAGCAATTACAAGCACTATCGCAATATTTTTTTCACTTCTCATTCTCGTAGCCTTTGTAACGCTGATTGTTCTTATTATCCGGGCACTTTTGAAATACTTAAAATCAAAAGAAGTCCGAGATGAGAAAAAGGTTATTAAAAGGTCATTAGGTGAAGCTCTAAAATTTCATCGTACCCGGTGCAAAATGACGCAAGAGTTTGTCGCTGAAACGATTGGTGTTAGTCGTCAAGCTGTGTCAAAGTGGGAGAAAGGAGATTCTGACCCCAGCACATCTAATCTATTTGCACTCGCAAAATTATACGGGATTTCTGTTGAAGAACTTTTAAAGGAAGTAGAGTAATCACTACTTTTGGAAAAGCGGTCATGCTTCCCGGCGTGACCGCTTTTCCATGTCATCACTTATGCGCTGAATGGTGGCGTATGTCCGGCAGCAGCTTCCGCTTCCAGCACTTTCATCATCTTGTCGGCTGCGGTGTCGGTTGCGCCCTGCTTGAAGAAGCCGGAAACGGTAAGGACGGAGTTGCCCATGCGGATTTCCGTCACACAGTCCGGGCGGCGGTCTGTTTTGATAGTGCTTGTCTGTTTGGTTTCTGTCATAGGCTCTCCTTTCGCTGCTTCATCAGTTGCTTTAATCGTTCCAGCTTTTCCTGTGCGGTTTCCTTTCGGAAGTTGCTGCCCGTGAAGCGGACAGGGGCACACATGGAAGTCAGCCTGTCATAGATGCGGGCGTGGGGCGTGTCCTGCGGGTGCTGCAATTCCTCCAGCGTGAGGTTGGTCGTGGCGATCAGCGGCTTGCCGCTTCGGTAACGGCTGTCAATCACGCTGTAAACCTGTTCCAGCCCGTATTCTGTCCCTCGCTCCATACCGAAATCATCAAGTATCAGCAGGGGGTAGCTGCAAAGGCGGGAAATATATTCGTTCCTGCCCTCAAAGCTGGCGGCAAGGTCATTGAGTATCGTTGCAAAGTTTGTCATGCGAACGGCAACCTCTTTTTCCATAAGGGCGTTGGCGATACAGGCGGCAAGGTAGCTTTTTCCTGTCCCCACACCGCCCCAGAACAGGTAGCCGATATTTTCAGCCTGCATGGTTTCCCAGCTATCCACATAAAAGCGGGCGGTTTCGGTCTGTGGGTTTCTGCCGTTGTCATGCTCAAATGTCCAGTTCCGCATAGCGGGGTCGGTAAAGCCCCGGCGTTTCAAGTCCTCCACTGTTTCAAGGTGCTGCTGTCGGCTTTCGGCGGCTTGCTGCTTTTCACGGGCTGCCCGCTGGCAGTCGCAGTCTGTTGGGTGGCGGTCACGCCCGAAACAAATCTTTCCCTCTGCAAAGTAGGCTTCTTTGGGCGTATGGCACTTGCCGCAGTATAAAAGCCCGTCCTCGCCTGTGTAGTCCTCCGCTTCGGCGGTAGTGGTTGTAATGTCCGTAATCATAGCTTCAATCTCGTTTTTCATAAGCTCTCGCCCTCCTTGCATGAATAATCGGGTATGCCCTGTTTCGGGGCAGCCTTGCCTTTGGCAGCGTCCTCCTGCGCCCACTTGTAAATGGTGGCTGCATGGCTGTGGTACTGCTTCCCGGTAGAAGCGATATGGCAGGAAAGCCTGTCAATATAATACTCCCACTTGTCGGGCAGCTCTGTTTTCAGCCCGGAAAGCTCTGTATCGGTCAGTGTCACATTGTTGTATCTGCCATAAGCAGCGGGGGCGGGGTGTCCCGTTTCTCCCTCTCTCTCTTTTTCTATCTCTTTCTCTAACTCTATCTCTATCTCTGGTGGACGAATGTCGGACAAATGTCCGCCTTTTGTCCGGGGCGGTAAAAGTGCCTTGTTTTCCAGCCTTGCAGCCCGTTTCCTCTCGGCTTCGGTAGAGGACTGTCCTATCATCAGCTCAATGTCGGTCATATAGAAAGCCCCGCTGTCAAGCTGCTCCACAAGCCCCAACTGCCGGAAAATCTCTAAAGCCCTCTCAACCGTCCCTATCTGGTGGCGGGTCAGTGTCGCTATCATCTGTGCTGTGTAGGGGATATGCTCGTCAAGCTGCAACTTCCCGCCGTTTTTCAGCGATTTTAAGTACAGCTTCAAGAGGATATTGGAATATAAAATCCCGTCTTTCATATCTTCCAGCAGCACAATGGAGTCGCTGTCAAAAAAGTTCTCTTTCAGCTTGAGGTAGTAATACTTGCGGTTATCTGCCATTGTCCCTGTCCTCCTTTTTCCGGCGTTTGGAGTAGTAGCGGGGGCAGAGTATGATAACCGCCCGGAAGCTCTGCTTGCAGCTATGTGTACAGCCCCGGCAGAGGTCGTTGTATGTGATACGGTTGCAGGTGGTATTCCCGACTTTCACTTGCCGCAGGAAAAAAGACCATTCCAGCCGCCGTTTCTTGCTCATTCTTGGCATGGGTGCGCTCCTTTCTGCCGTTTCCGCTGGTGTGGCGGTATCGGCGGTAATTCTGTATCATCTCGGTATCATTTTCGGGGTTTTTCTGCCCTGTAAGCCCGTTAAAAAATCCTTTGGTATTGCGGATAGGGTACGGGGTAGCCCCCTTGTTCTGTATGGGTTCGGGTACATTTTGGGGTGGTTTTTATCGCTCCTGTTCCTGCCTTTTCACAGGCTTGCGCTCCCGGCGTAAAATCTGGTCGATATTGCCCTTGACAGTCTGTAAGCGGCGGTATTCCTCCCGTTTTGCCCGGTAATCGTTGTAGCCGCTGTTTTTCTCTTTGATAAGGGCTTCAATCTCTGCTTGCAGGGCTTTATAGCTTGGCAGCTTGGAAATACCGTTCTCTTTGAAATAATGGGCGGCTGCGTCTGCTATGATAAAGTCGCTTTCATGCTTCTGTCGGTAGGCTGCTTTTGCTTTGGCGTTTTTCTGCTGTTTCAGCCCGTCCCGGACAGGGCGGGTCTTGGAATAGACAAGCACCTGCCGTTGCAGCTCCTTTTTCCCGTTCAGCGTCTTTTCCACCTGCTTCAGCTCCGTGAGGCTTTCCTGCATGGAGGTATAGGCGGCAGAACAGGCTTCGTCCAGTTCCTCCGGGGAAGAAAAGCCGTACTGCTGATAGGCGGTAACGGTAGCCGCCATTTGCTTTAGGTTGTGCTTTGCCGCCCAGCGGTCATAGCCCACGCCCTTGCCCTCGGCTCGCTTGGCTTCCCGGTCAACCATGCGCTGCAAGGTGTTGTCTGCCGGGGTGGTTTTTGCGGCTTTTTCCTCCCGCAAGCGTCCCTTTTGGGTGTGGGGGTATTCGGGTATGGCTTTGGTCTGCTCGGCGGCTTTGTGGGCGTTCTGCGTGAGCAGGGCAAGGACAGCAGCCTTGTCAAAATCGTCCCCCAGCTTTCGGGCTGTGATAGGCTTTGTCCTGTCCGGCGTGAGGTAGGAAAGCCGCCCCCGGCTCTCCTTGACGGTCACACCCTCCCGCAGCAAAAGGGAAGAAAACTCGTCAAAGCTGCCAGCTTGGGAAAGTGCCTGCCGTATCGTCCGGCGCAGCTTCGCCTTGTCCGTTTCAAACTTGGTGGGCTTAGTCGGCTGTCCTGCGGCTTCTCTGACAGCGTTCTCTTTATCAAGGGCAAGCTGCCCTTTCTTTGCCGCCCAGTATTCCCGTTCGGTTATCCGTTCCTTGCTGCCGTTCAAGAGGTCAATTTGGTAAAGTCCCTCCCGGTGGCACATCTCCATGACTTCACTCTTGAAATATTCCATAGCGGCGTTGGTGCAACGGTGCTTGCAGCCCTCCCGTGTGTCGGCTGGTCTGTCCATGTAGGGCAGAAGCGGGACTTCATAAATCCGCAGGGAGTTGATGACGATATGCACATGGATATTGCCGCTGTGGTTATGCCCGTCCGGGTGGGTGCAGACTAAGGCTTGGTGTCCGGGGAAATGCTCTTTGCAGAACTGCTCGCCCAGCTCCTGCGCCCGGTCTACGGTCAAGCCGTTGTCTGTCCCGTCCCGTGGGTCAAAGCTGATGATATAGTGGTGGCTTTTCACATCTTCCCGTTTTTGGTTTTTCTCATAGCGGAGATTGGCTCGCATACAGGCAACAGCGAAATCCTCGCCCCCGCAGTTGAGGGAAGAAATGCGGTAATCCTCCCTCGGTATCAGCCGCCCGTTTTCATCAAGGGTGGGCTTCATGGTAAACTCGTCATGCTCAAATGTGAGGTAGGCTTCTGCTGCGCCATAGTCGGCATTTTTAGAGCTGATATGTTTGAATGTTGCCAACAGCGTCACCCACTTTCTGCAAGACTTCAAACTTTAGGGCAGCAAGGTCGGAAACCGCCGCCCGTACCTCCCCGGCAAGCTGCGGGTAGGGGCTGTGCCACTCGTTCAGCGTCCGGGCTATCTGGTTTAAGTTGCCGCCGATCCTGCCGTATTCGGCGGTCAGCTTCCCGACAGCGGCAAGCAGCTCGTCGTTGACGGGGGAAACGGTTATGATAGGGCGTATGGCTGCCCCGGTTATGGCTTGCCGGATAAACTCGGCTTGGCTCATGTTGCAGGCAGAAAGCCTTTCCGCAAACTCGGCGTATTCTTCCTCGGTCATGCGTGTCTTGACTACCCGGTTGCGGTGCGGCGTGTTGTATCGTTTTCGCATGGTAAAACCTCCTTTCTGTGCGTGGTGTCCTCTCACTAATAGGAGAAAAACGGGGTGTGAAGCGGAACTGTTTTTGAAAAATCCGAAAAAATATTTTGATGGATTTTTAAGCGGCGCAAGCCGCATAAGCAGGGTTTGGGGAAGGCACTCCCCAACAAGATTCCCGCAGGGGCAAAATGAGCGAAAAGCGAATTTTGGTACTGCGGTAGAATCTTGCTCTAAAAAACTACCGCTTTCCTCGGCGGCTCTGGTTTGCGGATATACTGGCTTGCTCCACCAATATAGCGATTGCGGCGGCGTGTTCTGCCCGCTGTTCACCACTACAACGGTGAAAAGGGGGCGTTTTGGCAAACGCACGGAAATTTTTTTGTTTTCCCTATCTGCTCCCTACAACAATCCGGTGGTGTGGTTTGCCAAAGATTTTTGAAAATGGGCGCAAAAAAAGCAGTAAACCTTTTCAAGATTTACTGCTTATCTGCCGCTGTGATGGGCGGCGGTATTAAATTGTCAGCCGTTTTTCAAATGGAATTTATCTGCAATCGCTTTCTTTCCGCTTTCCAATTCCTTTTCTGTAATCTTCCATAATCCTAACGCAATGATCTGCTATCTTTTGCATTCCGAGATCTTCAAAAAAGGCAATTTGTATTTTCATCAGTTCTTCACAAACAGTCAACTTCTGCTCATCCATATTGCTAATAGCAAGCCATGGGAACGCTTTATATTTCTTAGTGTCCCCAATGAGAAAATTGTACCCTATCAACTCATTTTCACGGAAAACGAAATAGAATTGTGGGCCTGAACCTGGAACTGACTTTTCCATAATTTGCTGCATTGTTCTCACGCCGCCGTATGCCGGAAAAAAACCTATTCGCTCAAGAGCATTTAATATGTCAATCCTTTTATCTGTGGGTATGTCTCTATAATTGATAATCTGTTCCATTTGCTCTACCCTCATTGAAGTTTAATTTGTCAGGCTCTAATTATACAACTTTTCTGTTTAGCGGTCAAAGCGGAACTTCAACAGGCTTTCTATCAGTTGCCTGACGATATGCTCCTGCACATCCGTGTTAATCTGTCCGTCCATTTTCGCACAAGAGCGGACATATCCCGCATAATGGGATAGGACGGCGGCAACAGCTTCCGGGTCGCCCTCGCTTGCCTTAACGATTGTCTCATAGGGAAGTATCTGGCTCATAGGACAAACCCTCCAACTCTGCCCGTAGCCGCCGTAAAATCATCTGAATACGCCGCCCGGTTGTGTTGCCAGCCCGTCCATATCTCCGTCCAATCTCCCTATGCGTCAATCGTTGGAAGTAGTACAAGAAAATGATTTCCTGTTCCATCTGTGATAGTGCGGACAGGGCTGCGGCAAGCTCTGGACTTTCCAAAAGCACCATCTGACCACAGACGAAAAGCGGATAGCTGGTCATGCCGGATTGCTCCGCAAAGTATTTATCTGTGGTACTGAATGGATAGTGTTTTTCTTCTATCAGATATTCAAGCGAGATTTCCCGCTTGCGGCGGCTCCGTATGCTCCGGGCTGCGTCTATGGCAGCGTGGCGAATAACAGTCTTGCAAAAGGCATCGTGTGTATGCCGGATATGTTCTTGATACTTTTCGTGTTCGGTCATGGAAAATCCCCCTTTCTGAATAATGGCAGAGGGCGGCAGCATCTTGTGCTGTCGCCCTCTTGATTACCGAACAGCAAAGACGGGCGGGGCTGTCAACGGCGGCGCATTTGCGCCGTTCATCTTGACCGTTGACAGGCTCGGCTGGGTTTGCTATCTGCTCACGGCAATTCACTCTCATTGATAGGAATTGCCTCAAGTTCCGTATTCAAATTGTTCCAATAAGAGCCGATATCCGCACTTGTGAAATACTTAAAACCGCCTGCTGCTGACTTCAATTCGCCGTTTTTAACCCCATAGCAGGCGTAAATCAAATCGTAGCTTGTTCCATCTGAGAGGTTAAATCTAAAGCTGGTCACATCTGCTCCGGCAGTTTCCTCAGTCGTTTTGTCTTTTAGGGATAAGCCCTTGAACTTATCATACAGGGTCTTTATATCATTTTCAGCAACAACTACTTTCTTTTCTGCTGATGCAGGCACTCCGTCATAGTGGTACATTTCAACGTTTTCGACATCTTCAACCTCAAATGGGAAGTCGATTTTGACAGGCTCATAAGCAATGTTTATAGGTAACAGAAAGAGAGCTGTAAAAATTGCAATGATACAAAGAGCGATGGAAACGAGAACAGCAATCGTTATCTTTTTTCTGCCTCTCTGCTTTTCTTTTGCCTCATGGCGCATAATAACGCTTTCGCTTTCTTCGTGAAGAACATCTTCGCTCGTGTGAGAAAGCAATTTCTGATAAATTGCGTTACAGTCAGCACAGGCGTTCAAATGCTCTTTTACCATCTCTGCGCTTGCTTCGCTGCAAGCACCGTCAACATACAGCGGAAGAATATCTCGAACAATATCGCATTGTTTACTCATGCTTTTCATCCATCCTTTCTTGAATTTTTAGCTTTGCACGATGATAAGTAACTCTCGCCCATGATTCTGTTTTTCCAAAAATTGCAGCGATTTGTGAAAAAGATAGTTCCCCGAATACGCGAAGCTGAAAGACTTCTTTGTATGGTTCTTCGAAACGGTGAAGAACGAGGTGTATGCGGAACGCCATGTCAGAATCTGCAACTGAGTTCTCAACATTTTCATTTGATGGCAAGTCATTGATTTCACTCACATCAGCTACTCGCTGACGGCTTCGCATTTCATCATGGTAAAGGTTTTTTGCTATGGAGCAGAGCCATGTCAATTCATCTGACTTACCTTTGAATTGTGATGTTGTAGAAACAGCCTTATAGAATGTGTTCTGCGTGATTTCCTCTGCTATCTCACGATTTTTGGCAAGAGAAATAGTATACGAGTATACCTGTAAATAGTAGGCTTTATAGAGCTTTTCATAGTCCATACTTGTCATCACCTCCTTCAGCTTCATAGGTTAGACGGAGAAATCGGAATTTCGTTACAAAGAAGTTTGAAATTTTTATACCTTTACGCTACTCTTGCTTTGTGCGGACTATTGGTAGACGCGCATTAACGGCAAGTAAAGAGATTGCTGTGTCAGCTTGATATGTTCAAATGCTAATTAAGTATAGCATACAGCTATAAATTTTTCTATTGCGTTCCCCTGACTTCGGAATAGTGGCAGGGCTGGCTATCCTTGTTTTGCTTTGTGCTTCTCTACCGTACATGAGCATTTGCGCCGGGGTTATCGTTGCCGTAGCCCTCAAGCAGATTGATTGCACCCCAGATGCCAAGACCTGCGCCCAGAGCGATAACGAGAGTCTGAAGAACGGTTACTGCGCTATTGAAAAATGCCATAATATTTTCCTCCTAAAATTTGAAATTGTTTTGAGAATAGAAAAAGCCCTCCGTACTACCGGCATCAAAACCGGACGGAAGGCTTAGTTTACGAGAATCTTTTCAAGGAACTCCTCGACGGTTATCACGCCAAGTTTCTGTTCCATTCTGCTTCTTGCATATTCAGTTTCACAATCATATATATCACCACCACCTTTCATAAGAAACAGCCAATACATTGACTGCAACAAATCTTCACGAGAAGCACAGATTGTCGGTGAAAAAACGACAGGTGAAACCTTCAGAACCTCTGCGAGTTTCGCTGTGGTTTCTGCATTAGGGGTTCGAGCGTTTTTCTCATACTGAGCAATACGGACATCCGCTGTTTTCTCGGAATACCCCATCAGGAGTCCAAGCTCTTTCTGGGTAAGGCGGCGAAATCGTCTAACGAACTTCAATCGCTGCCCAATAGAGGTATCCGTGATCCACCAAGTCATTTTTTTTACACCTCGCTTTCTGCAAATTCTCGATATACAACCTCATTTTTTGCTCTGCGCTTGCCTACGGCTTCACTGGGAGCAAGGTCAGGGTAGGTTGCCTGCACTTTCTGTCTGCTTCTGCGGACAGTTTCAAACCCCGGAAAGCTGCGTCTATCCAGTTCCTTCAAAAACACAGGAACCGTCATGGCATGAATGTCGATGCCACGCAGACCGGAATAGTGTTCCAGTACCATCAGGTACAAATGATTGTCGGTATTTCTTGCCTTGTGGTCGTGTTCCAAGATGTTCTTAACCAGGGCAGATACCGTTTTCAGATTTTCCAAACAGAAACCTCCTTAATCCGCATCGACTACCACAAACTCATCACCTGCCTTGAGCTTCAACCTTCGACTCAGAAACTGCTCAATGTTGAACTCATTTCTCTTATCAAAGTCTGATGTGTACTTATAATTGGGGTGCTGCGTCAGATCGTACTTGTCAGAAAGAAACGGTCTGACACCACGCAACTGCAAAATACACTTGCTGCCATCCAGAACCGCAAGCTCATCTACGCTCGCAAGGTCTTTGCCTAACTTCTGATAATTCAAGCCGTAAGACGGGCTGTTACCTCTGGTGTTGGAGGTGTTGTAGGTGTCGATAGTTTCTTTTCCCAATGCCTGATTCAGTTCTTTGAGCGTGGTTGGCTCAGAACCACCCAGGAAAATTCGGGAATCCATGTTGCCGATGATGGTATCGGCATTGTCTTTATAAATGGCTTTCAGCTGTGATTGTGCCTGGAGAACAAGGCAAGCCGATATTTCACGGCTTCGGATTGTCGCTACCAGTTTTTCCAGATTGGGAATCTGACCGATGTTTGCCATCTCATCAATCAAGCAGCGCACATGAACCGGCAGTCTGCCGCCGTACACATCATCTGCTTTCTCGCACAACAAGTTGAACAGCTGTGTGTAAATCATGGAGATCAAAAAATTAAACGTCGCATCCGTATCTGACATAATCAGAAAGAGCGCCGTTTTCTTATCTCCGAGAGTATCCAACTGCAACTCGTCATAGGCAGTCACATCTCTGACCTCCTGAATATCAAAAGGAGCCAGACGAGCGCCGCAGGAAATCAAAATCGACTTAGCGGTCTTGCCAGAGACAAATTGTCAAGGACTTTTTAATCAAATTCACAAAAAAGGTGCCAGAAGCACCGTATGGCTCCTGACACCTCGTTTGATAGATTACATTTTTCTGTTCAGCAGGTCTTTGCAGAGATACGCATAGTCTGGCAGCTGGTTGATATATGGCTCCCAGCGCCGCTTGATTTCGGCCAATTCCAGCGGATCGGCTGCTTCCAGTGCATGATCGTTGCCCGTCATATACAAAACATCCGTAGCAACATCATCCAAACACCTGCTGCAAAGATCGGCGGCTGATTCGATTCTGATACCGGTATCCACATAGACTGGATTGACGCCAATCGTCAGCCAGACATAGCCTACCTTGTCCGACCAGAGCAGTTCAAAATCAGGGCTTTGCCGCAGATGTTCCGCAAAGACCTCCTTTACTCGTTCAATTTCATGCTTCTCTTTTTCTGTGTAAAGCATTTTCGTGTCCTCCTTGACAAAAATTTTGGTGCGTACCATCATCAGTTTAGCACAAGGCGGCTTCGTTTATCAGTCTGTCACATTTGCTGAATTTCATTTTTGAGCATACGCTTGATTTTATCGCTCATGGTTTCTGTGCTGGTATTGCTGAAATGGACATGAACCTTGTAGGTTGTCTTTCCGATTTTCTTTACCATCGCCGGCGTGTTTTCCGGCGCTCTGGACGCAGTAGCGGCGTCTGACACCTGCATAGTACAGGGTTCTTTGTTCATGGCGCTCCTTTCTCCGAACGGGTCTGTGCCGCCCGGTAAAAAATCAATCGTGCTTACTGTTTACAATGTCTTTTGCTGCCTGTCGGGTAGCACCGGCATTTTCTTCCCGGAAATTCTTCCCGTCAAAGAGAATCGGCGCACACCGTTCCAGAATACGGTCATAGATACGGGCGTGAGCCAGATCAGGCGGGTTTTTCAACTCGGACAGTTTCAAGTTTGTTGTGATAATCATGGGTCTGCGGCTGCGATAGCGGCTGTCGATGACGAAAAACATCTGCTCCATAGCATATTCTGTACTGCGCTCTACACCCAGATCGTCAATGATAAGCAGGTCATATTCGTCAAAGCTGGCGATAAAGTCGGCCCTGTCCTCGGAAAACATGCCCGTCAGACGGTTCAGGATGGTGGGAAAGTTCGTCATCAGCACCGGCACATCCCGGTCAAGCAGGGCGTTGGCGATACAACCGGCGAAAAAGGACTTGCCGGTTCCCACATCCCCAAACAGAAGCAGGCCGGTGTTGTTCCTGTATGCCTCCTTCCAGTTCTCCACGTAGGCGCGGGCCTTGTCCATCAGAGGATTTTGGCCGTTGTCGTTGGCAAAGGTGTAGTCGTACAGATAACGGTCTTGCAAACCCTGTGCCTTTCGGCGTTTGATACGCTCCATGCGGCGCTGCCGTTCTTCAGCAGCCTTGCGCTGCTCCTCAGCCTCCCGCTGGCACTGGCAGATGCAGCGCGGCATAAAGTAGCCGGATTTCCCGAAGCATGGCACAACAGTCTGCCTCTGGCCGCCGCATTTCTTACAGTGGATGAGACCGTCTGCCGGGTCTATGTACTCGTCCCCGGCCAGTTCCACACCGGCGGCTGCCTTGTCGATCAGCGCCCGGATTTCTGCGGTAATCTCAATCATACGGTTTCATCCTCCTTTACGCTGTAATCCCGGTTGCGAGAGGGCGGGGCTGCTTTCTTCGCGTCCTCACCGGCCCAGCGCCGGATGGTCGCTGCATGGCTCTGATAACGCTTGCCGGTAGAAGCCATGTACTCGGACAGTTTTTCGATGTACTGGCCCCATACAGTGGGAAGGCTGGCCTGCAAGTCTGCCATTTCCTCGTCCGTCAGGAAAACATTCTGGTAACGGCCATAGGCGCGGGCGGAGCGTCCCTTCTCTATCTCTCTCTTTATCTCTATCTCTTTCTCTAACTCTATCTCTGGTGGACGAATGTCGGACAAATGTCCGCCGTTTGTCCGGGGCGCAGAAAGAGCCTTATTTTGAAGCCTTGCAGCCCGCTTTCGCTCGGCCTCGGTAGAGGACTGGCCTATTAAAAGTTCGATGTTGCTCATGTAGAATGTGCCGCTCTCCAGCACTTCCACAAGACCCAGCTTCAAAAAGATCTGCAAGGCTCTCTCCACAGTGCCGATCTGCTGGCGGGTAATGGTGGCGATCATCTGCGCCGTGTAAGGAATGTCCTCGTCAAGCTGGAGCCGCCCGCCATGTTTCAGCGATTTCAGATACAGCTTGAGCAGAATGTTGGAATACAGCACACCATCCTGCATACTTTCCAGCAGCACGATGGAATCATCGTCAAAATAGTTTTCTTTGAGTTTCAGGTAATAATATTTTCGATTGTCTGACATAGGGTTCCTCCTTGGGGTTTCTCTTGGGATTCTGTACGCATTTTAAGGCCGTTTTATGGGTCTGAGGATAAATCTATCAGCCTGCCTTTGACACCCGCGAAAAAAGCCTTGATTTACAAGGGTTTTTCAGCCCCTAAAGCGTGACATTTCTCCCGTTGTTTTCGCTTGCGCTTTGCGGCGTTGATTCGCTTCATGCGTGCGGCACATTCCGGGCAGTATTTGGCCCGGTTAGAACCGGGGGTAAACAGCGCCCCACATACGGCGCATTTCTTAGCATTCAGCCGGTGGAACAGCGCCGTTTCCAGTTCCTTATCCTGCGGCAATACCGCCGCCCGAAACCACCTGCACAACAGGGAGTAGGAAATAGACTGGACACAGACACATTCCTCCCCATCGTCCAGGGCGATACAGTTGCCGCCGATGTAGTTACAGCACTCATGCACCAGCCTCCGCACTCTGCGGTACTGGCGGTAATCCATGACGGGGATAGGTTCAGTCTTGTTGTTCTTCATAAATGATTTCTTTCATAAAGCAGGTATCCTCCTTGAATGAATTTATTATTAAATATTCGTGCAAAGTATTGTTTTCTTCGTGCAAATGGCATATACTATAATTGCCAGCAGAAAGGGGTTGATCGTATGGCTGGAAATACCACAAACATCAGTATCCGCATGGACGCAGATTTGAAAGCGCAAGCGGACGCACTGTTTACTGAACTTGGCATGAACCTGACTACGGCGTTTAACATCTTTGTGCGCCAGTCGCTTCGTGAAGGCGGCATTCCCTTTGAAGTAAGGCTGGAACAGCCGAACAAAGAAACGGTTGCTGCCATGCTGGAAGCGGAAAGGATTGCAAAAGACCCGTCTGTAAAGGGCTACAATGACCTTGACGAGTTGTTTGCTGACCTGAAAAGATGAAAGAAACCAAATATACCGTCAAGTACACGACCAGTTTCAAAAAGGACTACAAACGAGCCATCAAGCGTGGCTTGAAAATCGAGGTGCTGGAGCAGGTCGTAGCGTTGCTGGCGATGGGCGAGCCGCTGCCGGATAAGAACCGTGACCATGACCTGTCCGGCGATTGGGCAGGCCATCGGGAATGTCACATTCTCCCGGACTGGCTACTTGTCTACCGCATAGAAGATGATGTTCTGGTGCTGACGCTGGCCCGCACCGGCACACACAGCGACTTGTTCGGCAAATAAACAGTCTGCCGCCGTATGGGGAAACCTGTACGGCGGTTTTTCTGTATGCAAAGGTATGTCGTGAAACGCGACGCACTTGACAAGGGTACGCCAAAACGCGATAGCCTTTACCGCTCCGGCCCACGGTCGTGAGACTTGTCCCTTTCCTGTCGGGACAGATGCTCGGCGGTTTTGCGGAGCCGTTCCACTGCTTTCAAATCCTCCCGCATGGATTTCATGGCAAGCGTGTCCGTCTGCTTTCCAGCGGCCAGCTGGTCAATTTCCCGCTGCCATGCCTTCGGGGTGATTGCCTCGCCGCTGTCTTTCAGTTCTTTCAGATACCGGGCCGCTGCGTCATACAGAATCAGTTCCCGACTGTGGCGCTGTTCAAACTGTTCCCGTTTTTCCGGCTTTACTTTGGCAAGCTGCTTGTGGATGGACTTGTACTGGTTGTACTGTTCCCACATCTCCCCGCGCTCGGTAAGGGTGGCGATCCGGCGCTCGGCCTTGACGATTTTTCCCCGCAGGTCATAGTAGCGGGTGTTCATATCTGCTATTTTTTCATGGAGCTGCTGCATGGACTGGATGCCGTTTGCCTGCAAAAAGCTGAACAGGGCGGCGCTCTCCTGCAAAGCTCGGATTTTGCCGGTGCGGGTGTCAGGCTGCTTGAGCTGCTGTTGGGCCTCCCACAAGTCAATCATGCTGGGCTGCTGGCCCTCCGGCTTTTCGGCTTCGGCCTTAGACCAGTTGTAAAGGCGGGTAATGCGGGCCTTGATTTCCTTGAGCAGCTTGTTGTCGGCGGCGATCTGCCGGTTTACTTCGCTCTTGTCGGTGCGGATGCCGCGCTTTTCCATTTGGCTGGCGGCTGGCCCCAGATGGACAGAGGGAATCTTATCAATGCCCTGCCGCTTGTAGCTGCGATGGTCAATGCGTTCCGGTCTGTCGGCAGATTCCAGCGCCCGATTGGTGTAGGCCGCCCACGCTGCCCGCCAAATCTCCACATTTCCTTTATCGTTCCAATCGGTTGTATCCTCACGATGATTTTTCCAGCCGCCTTTCCCATCCGGGATACGCTGTCCATTCTCGTCCAGATCGTATGCCTTGCGGCACTTTGCGCCCCACTGCCCATTTTCTTTCAGAGGCCGGAGCGTCAGCATGATATGGACATGAGGGTTGCCGGTTCCCTTGTCATGGATAGCAAAGTCGGCGCACATTCCTTTGTCTACAAAGTTGTCCTTCACATAGGCGCGCACAAGGGCAAGCTGCTGTTCACCGGACAGTTCACGGGGCAGGGCTGCTTCGATCTCGCGGGCAAGCTGGCTGTCCCTGGCTTTCTCGATCTGCTCCACACTGTTCCAAATGGTGGAGCGGTCTGCAAATTCCGGCGGGGCGTGGGCGGGCAGCATGATCTCCGCATGGACAACGCCGCCCTTGCGGGTGTAATCGTGGGTAAGGCCGTCCCATTCATTCGTCAGCTTTGTTCCGCTGCGGTAGGCGGCTGCGGCAACAGCGGAACGGCCTGCGCTGCGCTTGATAATACTGACGGGGATATGACAGAAATCTATGGGTGGCACCTCCTTTCGGTAAGGGGTATTCAGGCTCCGTGGAGCCGGACAGACGCGAAGCGGGTGTCTGGCTGCGCGGGGCGCACAAGGGGTTTGGGGAGTGTAGCGCCCCATCGCGCTCGGAGAGCGCAACAGCCCCCGGCAGGGCGCACGACACCGGCAACGGTGTATAAGTGCGCCCTTGTAAACAAGGGACTTACGGCTTGTCCCCGGATTTCGGCAGTTTTGCGGCCAGTTCTTCCGCCCCCGGAAGATGGGACAGGGCAATCAGGAACGCTTTGACCTCTACGCCGGGAAGGTCGGGGGCCAGAGGGAAAATGCCCTCCAAAACGGCCCCACGCTCAATCAGGCGGCGGGTGCGAACCCTGCGTTCTTCGTTCCGCTGCTTGTTCTCCAAAATCTTCTTTCGGTTTTCAAGCTGCCGAATCTCCTTCAGGACTTTCTCCCGTTCTTCTTTTTGGGGGTGGGCTGTAATTTTTTCGTTCATGTCAGGCACCTCTTTTCTTTGAAAATACTCATAGATTGACCGTCCATTTCTGTCGAGCAAAGTACCGGCGCAGCCTCCGCAGTGCGGCATGGATGGATTTTCCCGCCTGTGATGGCGTGATACCCTCCATTGCGGCAATATCTTTCACTTTCATACCCAGCATATAGCGGGCGTGGACACGGCGAGCCTGCATAGGCGGTAGGGAAGAAATGGCTTCATACAATCGCCGTATCAGTTCTTCGTATTCGGCTAATTCTTCTTTTTCTATCAGGTAGTCCTCCGGCGATGGCTGCGCCCAGCCGATGGCGGCATTTTCGATTCCATCGTTACAATCGAGGGAATAAAACGCCTTATACCGGAACATCCTGCGATCTCTGGTGGCCTCGGCTCTCTTGTCCAGAAGAAACGTTTCGACGATCTCATCGGACACCTCCACAAAAATGTCCTCTTTGCAAAATGGATAATATTGTTTGAGATTGATGGTCTGCATAGGCACGCCCTCACTCTGTTTGAAAAAGGTCATCATAGCAGCGGCGCATATTCCGCAGCCCCCGGTGGATGGCAACGCTGACCTTGCTGCTGTGGACGCCCTCTATCCGAGAGATTTCCGGCTGCTTGATACCAGCAATGTAGTAGGCGTGAACACGGCGGGCCTGTGTCGGAGTGGCATGAGCCAGAGCCACCGGCAGAGCTGCAATCAGGTATAGGCGGGTGGTCATTTCTTCTCGTTCCAGCAAAATATCTTCCGGCGATCTGCTGTGTTCCAGTGCGTAATTTTCCAGCCAGCTGTATGCGTCCAGAGAGTAGTAGGCGCGGTGGTAGACTTTCCGACGCTCATAGTTCTCCATCTCCCGCTTGGCCTGATACATCGCTGCCCATACCTCGTCCGTAACATCCACAAACTCGTCATGCCGGTAGTGGGGATACATCCACCGCAGATTGATTGTTTTCATAGGCTTACCTCCTGAAAATCGGAGAGGCGGACAGCTCGTCCGCTGTCCGCCCCTCGCTGAGATAAGGGAAATAATCCCTTTCACTTGGTAGCCAGAAAACAGGTCATTCGTTAAGCCTGTTCTCAAAGAAATTTATAAATTTTTTTCTGACCGCCTCCACACTTTGATAAACAGCCACTTTGGAGCAGCCGCACAGCACACCGATCTCTGCAAGGCTCAGCCCGTCAAGCGCATAGAGCAGGAACCGGCGGCGCTGGGCCTCAGTACAGGTGTCCAGAACAGCCATCAGCTCATGCAGCGTTTCCATGTGGCAAAGATATTCTTCCGGCGTTTCTCCGTAGGCTCCTACGCCTTCGGTGGTAATGATGTACTCGTCAAACTCCCGGCCATCCCAATGCCGCCGCTGCTCATGGAACAGGTTCTCCGTTTTGTGATCGGCCCGGTCAAGAAATTCATAGACTTCCAGCGTGACCTCCACGGTCACAGCTTGTCCGTTATAATTGATGGTAACTTCCATCTGCCTTTCCTCCATTCAGATTTTTTGGTAAATCTGAATGAGGCGGCGGGGAGTGGCACCGGGGATAAAGTTCGGGCCATGCTGACCCGATGTTCCGGCTCCATAGGGACAAAAAAGCGCCCGGACGGCATAAAGCCATACGAGCGTCGCGGAATATATTTTGCTGTTTAGTTACATGGTATAGTACATACTTCTGACCGCATTGCTCCGCTGCTGGGAACAGGCTTTTTTTAGCTGGTGCAGATCATGGATACTGCGAAAAAGAGAAAAGGACACGGCAAAATAACCTCCAATCGGCTACCGTGTCCCTGCAAGTCGTCATTGGTTTGTGTAGACGCAAAGAAACGGCGGCTCTGAAAATCAAAGCCGCCGTTTCATAGGCGCGTGGAAATGTGTCTGCTGTACGACGGCTTTTTTTCTTTTGCCGTCGTCCGGCAGAAACACTTTTATTTGTTCTCAGTTTAGAAAATCAACCTTACTTCTAAATGACTTCCAGCTTACTCATGTGTAAGGCAAATCAAAAAGGCTGTCCTACCAGTTTTGGCGGGACAGCCTTTCAGATTTATGATGGTGTTAAGTTTTCCGTTTGTTTTACTGTGAACTGATATTTTCCACAATCGACATAGCGTGTAATCTTCTTGCTGGGCCTCGTACAGCCAGCGCCGTGGTTGCGAGAATCACGCCTACGATCAAGCACAATTCCAGCCACGGAACACTCCAGGGATTTCCGAATGTGCGAGTGATAAGGCTGGAGTACAGGAACCAATGAAACAACAATCCGAAAATACATCCCAATATGACACCACTTATGGCATACGAGGCAGCTTCCGCAGAAATCATGCGTGTAAGCTGTTGATTACTCATGCCAATGGCACGCATTACTCCATATTGACGAGTTCGGGCGGAAACTCCCATGCTGATGGTATTCATAATATGGAAAATCGTAATGGCTACAATGATTGACAGAAAACCATATACCAATGTTGCAAAAGCATAATAAAGGCCACGTTGTTGCTGTGCTTGGATTAAGACATCAGTGAAAGTGACTCCATCACCGAACAATGCTTCAACCTCGGCAACATCTTCTTCATCAGAACCAAAGCGGAACTGGACATCCAGGATAGTATATCCAGTCTCACCCGTCAGCTGCGAAAAAGTTTCCTCGGAGCAGATCAGTGTTTCCGTTCCCTCTGCACGAGCCAATAGGCTGTCAGACAAAACACCCCCTACCGTAACTGTTTGATCCTTCCCGTTTATTGTCAGTGTAATGGTATCTCCCACCTGCACTTCTGTTCCTGTGTTTGCCACAAACAAGACCTGTCCCGGCGTGTTCGTTACAGTATCTATAGAACCTGCAATTAGTTGATCTTGCGCCCAGCGGAACTGATTTTCTTCATAAGAGATTAGATTGCTGTTATGGATTGCGCCGCTAATTTGGGCAGGAACATCATAAGCAAACATTCTGCCAAACACTCGACTGACAGCGGAATTTTGCACTACGGCATCCCTTCGATCCGCCGGAATGGAACAAGTATTTGTGTCACTGACAATGGAAAGCTCGGGCGACCATTCTTTCGGCATAAATGCGTTTTCCATAAAGGGAACCAGCGTACAGAACCCTAAAAACAAGGTGATGCAGATTGCAAATGCACCTGTCATCAGAATATAGCTGCGCCGTTTGGCCTTGGCATGATGAATACCAAGTGCTACCTCTACATGCCACCGCCGAGTGTTTGCCGCATGGCGGAACGAGGATTCCTGCTGTGTATTGCCTGTGACAGCCTCCAATGGAGAAAACTTTGCTGCCATTTTTGCGGGGGTCCGAGCCGCCAATAGAACGGTAATAAGTCCCAATACAATGCTCACACCAATGCTTAGCCAGCTAATGCCAAAGATAGGCATATAACCAAACCATACAGTGCTGAGCTGCCGCATGACTGCACACAGTCCCCAAACCACCACGATACTTAACCCGATACCAATGGGTATGGCGGTAATGCACCACTGTAAAGCCTCACGGCGCACAAAGCGCAATACTTGGCGACGAGTGGCTCCCAAACAGCGCAGTAAACCGAAAAACTCCATGCGCTGGCTGACATTACTATTCAAACTACTGGAAATCATCATAACACAAGTTCCCATTACCACCAAAGAAAGCAGAAATGCCATTGTGTATATCTGCGACATATTGGAACCCGGCAGCTGCCCGAGCATACTGAGCAGTTCTTCATTTTGGGTGATTTGTGCATCAGATATGCCGTTTTGCTGCTGAATATCAGCAATACTGGAACCAACATTAGTGAGCAGCGAGAACCGAACGACATACTGCCAGTTGCCGCTTAGATCCGCAGTTTGAATGCTTGACAGCCCTTCAGGTGTCAAAAGGATTGCACTGGCACTTCCCGAGATCATATTGGCGGCATCATCCTCCATAATTCCCGTAATCGCCAGTTGCATTGTACTCCCATCAGGAGAGTTCAAAGTAAGAGTATCTCCCAACGAAATTCCTGCTGTTTGTGCTAATGTAGATGAAACAGCTACCTGTCCAGCTATCTCAGGGAACTCACCTGAAAGGACAGAACCTAAATAAATTTCAGAAAATATTGTCTCGTCCATCCCTGCAACAGAAACGGGCTGATCTGACACTGTGCAGCCGATTTCTGTGGGAATGTTGCCTTGCCAGCCAGACAAGTCTATTTCAGGGCGGGCAGCAATATATTCGGATGTTTTTTCGTCAATAGCTGTGATTTTACAATGCCAATCTCCAGTTTGATGCCGGGTTTCATCCGTCATGCTTTTCAAATACATATCGGCCAGTCCAAACATGACTGCAACCAGGAAAACCGCCAGCACAATGCAAATGCGTGTCATGCGGCTTTGCCTGCGGTGAACCTTGTTGGAGATAGAAACCAAGTCGAGGTAGTGTTTCATTTCCGGCTCGCCCCCAACTCCTTCAGCACACCATCAGACATATTGAAAATTCGGTCTGCCGCACTTGCATGATTTTTGTTGTGGGTAATCATCAAAATGGTTTGCTGGTACTTGGCCGACATGGTTTGCAGGAGAGCCAAGACTTCCTGACTATTTTTACTGTCCAGATTTCCGGTCGGCTCGTCCGCCAAAACCAGTGCAGGTCGTGTAACCAAAGCCCTGCCGATAGCGACACGCTGTTGCTGGCCACCGGAGAGCTGACTGGGAAGATGATGACGGCGTTCGGTCAGTCCCAAAACATTCAGCAGCTCGTTGACAAACCTCTGGTCTGGCCGCTTGTAGTCAAGCAGCAACGGAAAAGTGATGTTCTGTTCTACATTCAGTTCCGGGATCAGATTAAATGACTGAAAGATAAAACCGATGTGTTGCCGCCGGAACACGGTCAGTTTTTTCTCCGGCATTGAGAAAATATCCTGACCGTCGATCCACACCTTGCCGGAAGTGGCTTTGTCCAGAGCACCCACAACATTCAGCAACGTACTTTTGCCGGAGCCGGATTCACCAATAATGGCAATAAATTCACCTTTGCGAACCGAAAATGTTGCATGAAGCAACGCTTGAACCGCTGCTTCACCTCTTCCATAGGTTTTGCACAAGTCCTGTACTTCAAGAATATTCATACGCAGTACCTCCTTATGGTCACATCATACCCCCTTCGGCTTACTTCCAAGTGACCTGCATCTTACTCATTTGTAAGGCTGAAAAAGTTCAATGTGAAGGTAGTTCCAACATCGAGTGTGCTAGTTACAGAAATAGTTCCCCCATGTGCCTCCACAATAGATTTAGCCAGCGGTAAGCCCAATCCTATCCCATGCACATCTGACGAAAAGCGGCTGCGGTAAAAGCGTTTGAAAATGTTGTATAAGTCCTCTTGGTGGATACCTTTGCCATCGTCTGTAATGACGATCTGAGTCAACAGGGGTGATTGTGTCCATTGCACCGAAATGTGACCGCCCGGTTGTGTGTGTTCCAAAGCATTTTTGACGATATTTCCAATCGCCTCCGACATCCATAGTGCATCGCAATTAAGAAAAATATCATCCTTACCCGAAAGGGTGAACTCTTCGTGATCCTGTTCTGCCCATGTTTCAAATCGTTCCAAAACATCTTGCATGAGAGCGGAAACATTTTCTTCTGCTTTTTCCATCTGTATAATTCCCGCATCCAGGCGCGCCAGTTTGAGCAGTGTATAAATGACGTTCTCCATTCGCTTAATCTCTCGTTGAGATTTTTCCGAAAAGTTCGCCACCGTTTCGGCTTCTCCTTTATGACTGCTTATGATTTCATGGTACATTTTCAAAGCAGATAGCGGCGTTTTAATCTGATGTGATACATCCGAAATGATGTCCTGTAAGAACTCCTTTGTCTGCTTCTGGCTCTCTGCATGGGCGGAGAGAATAGTCGCCATTTCATTGACATCATGGAAAAGGCTATACCAATCACCGGTTTGAGAACATTCAATTCTGGACATGGAATTGCCATCCAAAAATTCTCGAATCTTACTTCCTGCATCATCAATAGCTCTATGCTGGCGTCGCAGATAAAACAGCAGAACCAGATATACCATACCGAACAGAAACAACAGCAGCAAGAATAGATACAGCATCGTCTGATTGCGATATTCCCGAACAGTGGGCAATAGCTGCATAGATGTTGCTTCACTGTATCCAATAGAGGCCAGCGCTTCTTTGCCTCGTTCTATATCGCTTTCGTTGGGGTGAGCAGTAAAAGCTGAAATCTGCAATTTATCCTCATGGTTCAACTGGTAGCCGGAAACACCATAGTCATGGAGCAACATCTCATGTTGGAAGTCCTTTGCAAGTAAAAACGAAAGTCCTGCGGCAAGTAGAAATGAAATAAGGCAGATGACGGTGATTGCCAACAGTAGATTCTTTGTTTCTTTCCCTAATTTGCCCATACCTTGTCCTCACTCAACGACCCATTTATAGCCGATACCTCGTTCCGTCAGCAAGTATTTAGGCTGATTGGGTGTGTCCTCAATTTTGTTTCTCAGCCGCCGGATATACACAGACAAGGTATTGTCATCCACAAAGTTTCCGTTGCCATCCCACATCCTATCCAGGATCATTTCTCGCGGCATAAGGTGATTAGGATTTTGCATGAACAAACATAGTAATTTGTATTCCACCAGCGGGAGGTCAAGCGGTTCATCATTTTTCCAAACGAGCCGTTCCGCCGTATCTACACGAATACCATTGGCTTCCAGAATAGTGTCCGCTTTAGAAAATTGCAAGGAGCGGCGCAGGATTGCCTTAATTCGGGATAACAATTCATTCAGTTTGAATGGCTTTGTAATATAATCGTCGGCACCCATATCAAGTCCTCGGACAATGCTGATTTCCTGATCCGAAGCTGTCAAAAATATAATGGGAACGGTTGAGCTGTTCCGTACCGCTTTGCAAACATCGAAGCCTGTGCCATCTGGGAGCGTAACATCCAGCAAAAGTAAATCATAGGTGTTCTTTCGGAATAGGGCCAAAGCCTCCTTTACAGTTTTGGCATTGTCCACCATATATCCACTTGCTTCCAAAGTATATTGTAGACCGTCAATTAGGCTTAAATCATCTTCTACATAAAGTATCCTTTGCATTTTTTAGTTCCTTTCCTTGTTTTGTCCGGCCATCAAGCGGCTTCTCCGCAGTTTTAGGGAGCAGCCAAACACTCGCCATTTTCACAGCGCCGGGGATACGCCCTCCGGCACAATAATAATTTACCCTACGAGGTGTCACGCCCCACTTTTCGGCGGCCTCTTTCAATGTCATATAGTCCATTTCGCACCTCCACAGGATATATTATAGTTCTCTACCTCGAATAATACAAGAAACGAAATATGAATTATAAACTTCAACCAACCTTCATATAGAAACATTCCACGGGCAAAGTATGAATTATACAATGTAACCGGGTGATGTTATATGGCGAAAGTTGAAGATTGTCCCGGTTTTGAAACCTTCGGTGCGGATGTCAAAGCCGCACGAGAGGCAAAGCGTCTGGCACGAAAAACATTGGCAGAAATGGTTGGGATTGAATGGCGGTATCTTGCCAACATTGAGAATCAAGGTGCGATTCCGAGCCTGCCTGTGATGATCCAGTTGATTAAGGTCTGCGGACTTCCCGTAGAGCGATATTTTAACCCGGAGATCATGCGGGAAGAAAGCGCACAGCGGCAGCGGGTCAGCCATAAGCTGAAGCTTTGCCCTGAAGAATACCTGCCGATTATCGAAGGTGCCATAGACGGGGCGCTCAAAATGGAACAGACTGCGAAGCAGAAGGAGGACGCATAATCGCGGCCTCCTTCTGGCATTTCTATATCAAGGTTCCCGGCACTTTTCCACAAGTTCCCGACACCTCTGCTGGATTTCTCCGGTTTCTGTCACAGTCAGGTCACGGTCATTTCCAGTAATCTTATCTTCCAGAAAGTTGGCGTATGTACCCAACAAAGCGTTCCGTAAATCCTCCGGGGTTTTCTGTATTTCAGCGCTGTACCAGTCATTCCGGTGGGGTTCCCATGCCATCAATGTATAACCGTGGCTGGTCTGAACCACCTCATACAGTGGATCATCATCCAGATATGCTTGAAACACTTTCAAAATCTTTTCAAAGGTCAGCATTTTCCGCACCTCCCATTCAGCTGCAAATCAGTTCCCTGATTAAAATTTCCTCAATCTGTGCCGTTAATGTGTTCATCAGCCCCACCCAGCGCATAGGGTCGCAGGCTTTCAGTTCCTCCGTGACACCCGCAACTTCCATCATGTGAGGCAACATGGTTTCCACACGCCCCTGTGCTGTCCGCTCAATCTCTAACAGGTGTGGATACAGCTTCTCGCTCATCAGCAGATGGTTGTAGAGAATGGGGCGATGTTCCTTTAGGTAGGATTTTCGCATTCTGCCGTACTTGCCGATAGAAGTTTCCGGCTGTTCAGAAAGTTTTAGGTTGGGTATATCATAATCTCCACAACGAATGTAAGTCAACTTACTCATATTCATTCTCCTTTGCTTCGTGATGATTAGACTGCTGCGCTGGCTGCTATGCTGCCTTTGCGCGGTTCTTCTTTTGGTAGCTGACCGATAGTAGAAAAAACACCTTTTTTCATATCCTCAGCCCGGATCAGGGCTTTCTTAGCGTCCATTTCCGCTTTTTTCTTCGCCTTGATTTTGTTCTCATACCGTTTCTGTGCGCCGCTGGCTTTCCGCTTCAAATAATTCTGATGAAGCCTGTCCTTGCGTTCTTCTTTTTTCCGCAGTTCTTCCTGTTCCTCCGGGGTTAAAGGAACCGGCTGTAAGGATGGTGGGATATAGCGTCCTAAAAAATTGAAGTAGATTTCAATTTCCTGCGTGGTGTCCTGACTGCCTTTTCGGGCGCGTTCATGGACAAGGATTTTCTCTACAAACTCGTTGAGCATGGTGTTTGTCAGCGTGTCAAAATTCTCGTACTTATCAATCAGGGCTATAAATTTCTCCGCTGATTTCTGGCTCTGCTCATAGCCGGTAACAGCCTTTTCCAACTCCGCAATTTCAATCTCAAGTGTGTCCTGCTCTTTGGCATACTGTGCATCAAGCGCCTTATATCGTGTATCCGGCAGCTTGCCGAGGGCGTTATCCTCATAGATTTTGCAAATCAGTTTTTCCAGTTCTCCGGCTCTCTTTTGGGCAGCAGCCAAACACCTGCGCTTTTTCGATATATCGGCACTCTGTTGAGCAACCTGCGCCTCCTGAACAGTGTGAATAAATTCCGTCCGGTCATTTCTGGAATATTCAGCGATAGCCCGGAGCGTGTCGGAAACCAATGTCAGAACAGCGCTCTCATTGATACGGTGTTGAGTGGGGCATAGTGTCCCACACGGAATTTTGGTATAATTGGAACAGGTATATTGAGAAATCCGCCTGCCATTGTTGGTGCGGTGGACATACATCTTGCCGCCACAATCTGCACAATAGAGCAAGCCTGTGAGGGGAGCCGCTTCGCCCCAGCCGTTTGGATAACGCCGTACATTGCTGCGGATTTTCTGCACCAAATCAAAGGTCTGCTGGTCGATAATGGCTTCATGGGTATTCTCAAAGATCGTCCATTCGTCCTCAGAAACATAGTGGCTTTTCTTGTCCTTAAAGTGCTTGCGGGTCTTGAAATTGATGGTGTGCCCTAAATACTCTCGCTTTTTCAAAATGTTCACGATGGTAGATGATCCCCATCCATAGGGGTCTTTGACCGGCTTTGAACGGTTCACACCCTCGTTGAAGCGGGCAAGGTGTACGACAGGAATTTCAATCCGGTCTGTGGATAATTTGCAGGCGATCTGGTAAGGCCCATATCCCTCCAGCGTGAGGGAGAATATACGGCGTACCACTTCGGCAGCTTCCTCATCTACCAGCCAATGCTCCCGTTTTTCGTCCCATAAGTAGCCGTAAATCACAGTGCCGGTCAGGTGCTTGCCACTCATGCCTTTTGACTTAAACACAGAGCGGATTTTCCGGCTGGTATCACGGGCGTAAAATTCATTCATGATGTTGCGGAACGGTGTAAAATCGTCATCGCCTTTCAGACTGTCTACACCGTCATTGATGGCGATCAGCCGAACACCACGCTGCCGCAAAATCTCCATGACCTGGCCGACTTTTAGATAGTCACGCCCTAACCGGCTCATGTCCTTGATGACGATTGCCTCTACACGCCCTGCCTCCACTTCCTCCATCATCGCCAAAAATCCGGGGCGGTCAAACCGGGTGCCTGAGATACCATCATCGGTAAAGTGCGTAGGGTTGGGCAGCCCATTCCGGCGGGCAAAATCCTCTAACATCTGCTTTTGGTTGGATATGGAATTGCTCTCACCCTGTAACTCATCGTCCCGGCTCAGGCGCTCGTACAGTGGGGTAATTTTTTCATTTCTCATGGCTGTACCTCCTGAAACAAAAATGCTCTAAGTGATTGCTTCACTAACCATGACAAAATCATGATTAAGAAGTCACTTAGAGCATATATCACCGGCAGCCAGCTTGTATTTTTTATACTGACGGACTGCAAAGTGATTCGGCTTTTTCTTTTCCAGGGCTTCAAACATCAGATCCACCGGGTTCTGGAACTCCTCATCATCTTCCCGCACCTCCATTGCGTTCAGGAACTCAATCAGGGTGGAGAAATTCTGTTCCTCAACCGGAGCTTCATAGTGGATATATCCGATCAAGGCACAGTAGAGCAGCGTTTCCGCCTTCGTCCAGAACTCATCACCGGCTTTTCCATCACCCTTTGTGTTGGCAATCAGCGTTGTCACCAGTTTCAGAATGTCTTTTTCTGAATGGATATAGGCAAATGGGTTATAGTGCATCGACTTCTGAAAGTTGATGGTGTTGAAAATCTTGATGGTGTAGCCATGCTTCAAAAGGGCGTTGCCGCACTCAATCACGATGCTGCCTTTCGGGTCAGTGACCACATAGGAACTGTGCATCTGGAGAAGGTTTGGCTTCAACCAAAAGCGAGTTTTACCGGAACCCGAACCGCCGATAATCAGAACATTCTTATTTCGGGCATTGGCAGGATTCTTCGGGCGATTGCTCATCATCAGCCGCTCCGTTTTCGTCAGGATCACATTGTCCTCGAACTTTGGTGCAATAAACGGCTCAATATCTTTTGCCGTTCCCCAACGAGCAGAACCGTACTCAACATTGTGTCGGTACTTCTTTGCGTTTTTGCCTTTTAGATAGACAGCCAGCCGAAGTCCTGCGCCGCAGAGAATACCAATCAGCAAATCCAACGGGTGAAAGCTGGGAAACGGATTGTTCAGGGCTATCGGAAGGGCATGAAAAAAGCTGAGGATTTTCGCAGATGAATCTGCCCCCTCAGCCAATCTCCATGCTTCTCCTAAATTCGTAGCGAACAACCCTACCAGAAAATACGGTAAATTCAGAATCAGGAGCTTTTTCATTTTTCTCTTATCCATCACAGATCACGCTCCTGTTTCTTCTCTCGAACCTTCTTCGGAATCGCTGCGACAATTTCCTTGAACTTCTTCAGCTGCGCCAGAACGCTCGGCTTTTCATTCTTGGTTAATGCCCTTGCCTGATGTTCCTTGCAGATTGCATCCAAAGCATCTGCATCTTTAGAACGGACAAAAACAAGAAACCGGGGAGGATCAACGGACTTATCTTTTCTTACGGCAAAGTCCACGCCATACTTCTTGGCGAGCTTTTCAAAATCACGGATACTCTCTTTGTCGATCTCAACATTCGTAGCACCCTGATTCTGTCCCAAAAGCTGTTTCACGGATTGCTTTCCATGAACGGCAGGGTCTCGTGCCTTTTTCATCTTCACTTTTTCCCGGTGCTGCAAATACTTGCGGATACCGGCAATGATAGTGCGCCCCGTCAGCTTGGTTGTGCTGATCGCCAGGTTTACTGTTCTGTTTTCAACTTCTTCCTGCATGATTCATCACCTCCTGCAAGCAGTAGAGTGAACAGATTATCGTGCCATATCTCTGTGGTCGTAATACAGATTGCCCTTGGCAACTGCGGCATGGCTGATAATCTTGATATTGCCAGCTTTCTGGTTATCCAGAGCCTTCTGATAACCCACATCGCTCAAATACAGGCGATTTCTTTCGCCTTTCCAACCGACAGGCGATTCATCGGTCAGCACATCGAAAATAATCATGTGCTTGGTGGCGTCATCAAATCGTGCCAAGTCCATATAGGTATGTCCCTGGTACTCCTTGGCACCATCCTGAATCCGCTTTCGCTCCATCAGCTCTCCAATCGTCGAATTTCTTTGCATAAGAACCTCCTTACAGAACATCTCGGTCAGGGTTACTTTTGTGGGGAACCGAATCAGCTTTGACAGGTGCATCTTCTTTCTTCACCATGTCATCCGGCAGGGGAAGCGCCATAATGCTGCGCCCCATGCGTACAAAAGTCTCAGGCTGATGAAAGTGTTCCTCAAACTGCTTCATCAGTTCCGGGGACAGAGAACAAAAATCATCCTCGCCCAATCCCACAACCAGAAAATCACCGGCGATAATGTCATAAATATCGCCGTCATCATCACGCAGCGCACGGTTCAGTTCTTTGCCTACGAGTTTACCTTCGTCGTGCATCACCAGTGCAACCGGCTCATTGAACGGATAAGTTGCCTCAATATCGCCACCTACGGCTTTCTGCAAATCCTCCAGCTCACAGCCGATCTGCACAGCCTGCGGATACATGAACGGCTTTACCAGCAACACATTCATGGTATCTGCCTGTTCTTTCTGAACCTCCCGTTCCTCGGTCGTGCCGAACGCAACACCGGTAAAGTTTTCGGAGTCCAGAATGTACTCCGAATTGTAATAAGCGGCTCTAACCTGTTCCTCTGCCGCATCGTGAGATTCTGCTTGCACCGTAACCGTTTTCTCCAAGGTTTCGGTGATCTTCACATCGTATTCTTTCAAGTTTCGATACCTCCGTTTCTTTGGAAATAAGAAAAGCGACCATCCATGAACCTGTTACAGTTCATAAATAGTCGCATCCACATCGGCTAAAAGCTCGAACAAGCAAATATCGTCCAGTTCGCAAATCAGGGAACCCATGTCGAAGAAAATATCGTCCTCGCATTCCACCGTAGTAACCACGCTGCGGTGTTCGTTAAGACAAATGGCTTCTTCCTTGTCCATCGTGATCGTAGACATACAGGACACCACATAGAATGTCATATCTTCTGCTAACCACAGCTCCTTGCTCTGAATCGTGCGAACTTTTTCATCGCCGCTCATATCTTCTACATAGGACAGAAGCCGCACGGCTCTGCTGTTCAGAAGTACCTTTCCCTGATAGTCGATACCCTCACCAGCAGAGGACAATACTCGATACTCGCTAATCATCTCGGCATTTTTCTGAAACGACTTTGCCAGAAGCGCAGGAGAAATATCATCGAACTCCTCACTGTAGTTTACGAGCATATCTACCATATAATCAGGATCGCAAAGGTCGTAGAGTTCTTCCAAAGCGCCCTGAATGTTTTTGGGTGTAAACATTTTTTACCTTACCTTTCCATTGATTTTTCTCTTTTTTTCTGCCATTGCTCCAAAAGCTGAATGATTTTATCCTCCATCTGCTTGTTGGTATAGGACTTCGGGAAGTATTTTCGCAACGAATCCGTTTTGAAGGTTACTCTGTCCAGCTCTCCCTTCTTGATTTCATTCATAATCTCGCACATCGCATCCAGCGTACACTCGCCCTCCTGTGCGAGCTTTTTAATTCGCTGTGCTTGCGAAAGGGAAGGAGCTGCTTGAGCATAATCCATTGCAGAAAGAAAATCCTTCTGTTCTTCACTTGCCAGATAGGAAAGCTCCACCGCAGGATTGAATTTGATCTGACCCGTATCTACCATATCCAGCAGTTCCGGAATCAGTTCGGTCAGACGGATATAACGGTGTACCTGATTTCTGCTTTCTCCTGCCTCCTGACCGACTATATCCATTGCCTGCAACTTCATCCCAACTTGGGATGAAGTTAAATCGGTGCGTTAACCTTGATGTTTAATCGCATCCAGCTTCATCTTATAAGCAAATGCTCTTTCACTCGGCAGGATACTCTCCCTCTGCAAATTCGCATCAACCATCAAAATAATGGCTGCATCATCGTCCAGGTCACGAACAATCGCAGGCATGGTTTCCTTACCCGCAAGCTCCGATGCCCGGTGCCGCCTGTGACCAGAAACGATTTCATAACCACCGTCGGGGTCAGGACGGACAATCGCAGGAGTGAGAACTCCGAAATCTCGGACGCTCTCTGCCGTTTTCATCATTTCTTCATCATCAACCACACGGAAGGGGTGTCCCTCAAAGGGGTGTAGCTCAGAAAGCGGAATTTCCTGCACACGCTCCTGCTGGGCTTCAGCTCTGGATTGATCGGTGGAGAAAATATCATCGTACCCCTTCAAGCTGATGTTTGCGCCTTTTTTCTGCATTGTTTAACACCTCCTTCGTCAGAATTTTATAGGCTTCGGCAACTTTGCCTTTGGGATCATGCTTGAAGATACTGGTTCCCTCTGCGCTGATTTCCTCTGCACGGACAGAGCGGGGAATGTCGGTCTTGTAAACCTTCAGCTTTCCGCCGTAGCTCTCCCGAATCAGATTGCTGATGTCTTTGGAGTAGTTGGTGCGGCTGTCCACCATCGTCAGAAGAATCCCTTCAATCCTCAGTTTCGGGTTGATTTGCCTCTTGACCTTGTTGATGGTTCCAAGCAGCTGTTCCAGACCCTTTGCAGGAAGGTATGCTGCCTGAACCGGTATCAGCACATTGTCGGCAGCTGCCAACGCATTGACGGTCAGCATACCCAAAGACGGCATACAGTCAAGAAGAATGTAATCATAATTCTGTTTGACTGTATCCAGGTATTGCCGGAGAATGGTTTCCCGGCTCATGGCATTGACCAGTGCTACCTCCATACCTGAGAGTTCGATGTTGGACGGCACCAAATCAACGCCCTCCGGATGATGAAGAATCCCTTCATCGGGAGTAATAGGGTTTTCCATCATAATCTTTCCCATCAGATCGGAAAGTGTCGGAGACAGATCATCCGGGCAGGGATTGCCCAAACTGACCGTCAGGGAAGCCTGGGGATCGGTGTCTACCAGAAGCACCTTTTTTCCTTCAAGAGCCAAGCCAACGCCCAGATTCTCGGTGGTGGTGGTCTTTCCAGTGCCTCCTTTCTGATTGACCACCGCAATGATGGTTGCTTTTTTCGACATTTATCGTCACTCTCCTTCCTCTCGCTTCATTTTCAATTTCTTAAATCCTCCTTCCAAATATCCGTGTGACATATCGTGCCGAACAAGAGCATCGTAGTAGGTGTCTATTGTCGTCGGCGCATTGTATATCGTAGTCAGCATATACTGACGGATATTTCTAATCTTTGTGGTGTTCTCCTTGAAGCAGTCCATAACATATCGAATGTGTTCGGCATTCAGTTTCATAAACCGACTGCGGACAATTTCTGCCGGACGCTCCTCTGCACCAATGCGAATCAACGGTCGCTTCGTGCAAACTGTTTCAACGATCAACTCCAGAATGTTATCCAGCATTTCGGAATCGTAAGGGTAATCCTTCTTCAACAAATCCATACTGAGCTGATCCGAGAAATAATCAAAGTATTCTTGATACCGGTCATTCTCGTCCATCATTCCACCATTTCCGGAAGGAAAGATAGAATCAGTATCACTAAATTCAGTATTTTTAATATCAGTATTATTACATTGTGATTTCGGAAGTTCTTGAGTTGTGATTTCCATTGTTCCAGAATTGTGATTTTCACAATTCAAGAGTTGTGAATCCACAGCAGAGATAAAGTTCTTCACATAGATCAGGTTGGGCTTTCCCAAACCCTGGCGCTTACGTTCAATCAATCCTGCTTTCTTCTCAAGTTCACTGAGCAGCTTGATAGCCTTTTGTTCAGCACAGTTCAGAGCCATCTTCGCTTCGTCGATTGTAAAAATGATATACACTCTACCGTTTTTATCTATCCAACCATTCTTGGCAGACAGGCTCATGCGGTCAAGCAAAATGCCATACAGCATCTTGGCATCGGCAGAAATATTCCAGAACCTCTCGTTCGTGAACAACACCTTCGGAACTCGATAGAATGTGAATAGATCGGATTGCTGACCGTAAAAATAATCAAAACTCACACGGCTTCACCACCTTCTTTCTGCGGAAAACTTTCTGTTGTCAGCGGAATGCTGCGGAAAGTCGTATCCGTCTTTTCGTAAGGACATCGGGCAAAATAGTAGAAGCGGTATTCCTGTTCATACACATCCATATCAACGAAGCCCCACTTCACGCATAACCTTCTTCGTACACCAACCAATGCACGGGTGATCTCGCCCATAGGGACAGCCATCACATTCCGACTTGGGTTTCGGCGGCAAAGAGATTAAGTAGTAGCAATTATTTCTACCCAGACGGCAGCCCTTTCTGCCATTCGTCCAGAAGTAGCAGTAATGACAGTCGCTCGGCTTGTCTGCGGTATAAACAGGCTTGCTCAAATAAAACACCTCCAATCTCTTGTATTTGCCCATGGGTTTGGGCATAAAAAAAGAGCGCCTATCCATCCCCAATGCGGGGCAAATAGACGCTCTATGTACATAACGATATTTAATTTTATCTGCTATAACTGCATGGTATTCAAAACATCCGCCTTTTTTGATTAGCTGGATTTTTGGCACGATTTTGGGGCTGATTAGCAGGAAGGGCATTTTCATTAGCAAGAACAGCCCGTTTTCTGCTAAAAATTAGCTGGCGATTTTGTCTTATAACAACCGTTCGATTCTGGAGGGGTTGTCAAAAATCAAATTTTGGAGTAGAATTTTATCTCATACAGTGAAAGAGCTTTTTCGTAGCTTTTTATATAAGAAAAGCCGAAAACCCTTGAAAACAAAGGCTTTCGGCGTTGTTCACTGGCGTCCATAAGAGGATTTGAACCTCCGACCCCACGCTTAGGAGATGGACCCAGTGCATATATTCCCTATCAACAGGGATAAAGAAAATGCAGTTATATCAAGGCTTTTCTCCATGTTCTCTATAAACCTTGTACAAGCAAAATCAAGCAAAAACAAAGGATTTTAGCCCCCTATTGTTTGCACTCTGTTTGCAAAGGCGCGAAATTTGGCGTTAGCCAAAAGTTCAATTCCCGTCGAGACTTAATTATATTCATGGTATCGTGGACATAGTTTACCATACATAGAGGTTCATTACAAGAGGTATTGAGCCAGTGAAAGTGCCTGTTTTATCTTTCTCAGGAAAGGTAAAGCAGGCACTTTTTTTCATATCTAAACTTAGAAAGAAATGAGGTGAAATCATGAATACACAGATTATTGCCATAGCCAACCAAAAAGGTGGTGTCGGCAAAACAACCACTTGTGCCAATCTTGGAATTGGTCTGGCGCAGTCCGGGAAGAAAGTCCTTCTGATTGACGGAGACCCACAGGGAAGCCTGACCATCAGCTTGGGCAATCCTCAGCCTGATAAGCTGCCCTTTACACTGTCAGACGCTATGGGCCGTATTTTGATGGATGAACCAATTCGTCCCGGCGAGGGTATCCTGCACCACCCTGAGGGCGTAGACCTGATGCCTGCGGACATCCAGCTATCTGGTATGGAGGTATCTCTGGTAAACGCTATGAGCCGAGAAACCATTCTGCGACAATATCTGGACACGCTGAAGGGGCAATACTCCCATATCCTTATTGATTGCCAGCCCTCCCTGGGTATGCTTACGGTCAATGCACTGGCTGCCGCTAATAGGGTTATAATCCCCGTCCAGGCAGAGTATCTTCCAGCTAAAGGTTTGGAGCAGCTTTTGCAAACTATCAATAAGGTTCGCAGACAAATCAATCCCAAGCTGCAAATTGATGGGATTCTGCTGACGATGGTAGACAGCCGAACCAATTTTGCCAAAGAAATCTCCGCTCTTCTGCGCGAAACCTATGGCAGTAAGATCAAGGTGTTTACATCAGAAATTCCTCATTCTGTCAGGGCTAAAGAAATCAGTGCTGAAGGAAAAAGCATTTATGCCCATGATCCTAATGGCAAAGTGGCTGAGGGCTACAAAAATCTGACGAAGGAGGTATTGAAACTTGAAAAGCAGCGCGAAAAAAATAGAGCTGGCCTCAGTAGATGACCTGTTTTCTACAGAAGAAAGTCGGCAAGACGAGCAACTGGAAAAAATTCAGGAAATTCCCCTATCTGAACTGCATCCGTTCAAGGATCACCCCTTCAAGGTCAAGGATGATGATGCAATGATAGAAACCGCAGACAGCATCAAAAAGTATGGTGTGTTGGTTCCTGCGATTGCCAGACCACTGCCTGATGGCGGTTATGAGCTGGTAGCCGGTCACAGACGCCGCAGAGCCAGCGAATTGGCCGGAAAAGAAACCATGCCTGTCATTGTGCGCGACTTGGATGACGATGCTGCCACAATTATTATGGTTGACAGCAATTTGCAGCGAGAAAATCTGCTCCCCAGTGAAAGGGCTTTTGCCTACAAAATGAAGCTGGAAGCCATTAAACATCAAGGAGCAAGAACAGACCTGACTTCTGTTCAAGTTGAACAGAAGTTGAGCGCCAGAGACCAGGTGGCAAAAGAAGCCGGTGAACGAAGCGGTATCCAGGTAATGCGATATGTTCGTTTGACTGAACTGATTCCAGAGCTTTTGGATATGGTGGATGAAAAGAAAATCGCATTTAACCCAGCCTATGAACTCTCTTTTTTGAAACCGGACGAACAGCAAATGCTGGTGGAAACAATGGACTATGAGCAGGCTACCCCTTCTCTCTCTCAGGCTCAGCGAATGAAAAAGTTCAGCCAGGAAGGGAAATTGTCAGAAGATGTGATGCTTGCCATCATGTCAGAGGAAAAAAAGGGTGATCTGGATAAAGTGACCTTGAGCAGCGATACCTTACGAAAGTATTTCCCCAAAAGCTATACACCGGCCAAAATGCAGGAAACCATTATTAAACTGCTGGAACAATGGCAGAAAAAACGCCAACGAGATCAGGAACGATGAAGGGAGAGCCTATGAAAGATATTGCAGCAAGGGAACTGAAAGGCCACAACATTCTTGCAGTGGAGCGATTTTGGGACAGCACTTTCTGGATGATTGAGTTTACTGTCTTGCGCCCTACTGCTTATGGAGAACCTGGTGACGAAATGAGGCTTTTTCTCACAGAGGACGGGTATCAGTCAGCTCTGCAAAGCCAGCAGCGTCGAGAAATCAAAATTAAGAGATATGCCCATGTTATTGAGGGGCATATCCTCGACTTCAAGCCTAAAAAACACCGTCGTTCATAACCGATACAACGAAAGGAAAGGAATGAATATGTGTACTGTAAGAGAAATCCGAGAAGCTATTCAAGAAGATTGCCGCTCACAGCGTGATATGGAATCCACCGAGATTGACCGTGTTTTTCAAACCTTACCATTTTCTCAGGAAAGGGATCTGTTTGATAAACCACCAATGCCAAAACGCCCCTACCGACGCAAGAAAAAAGATACAGACAGACCCTAACCGCTGCCACAATTCTTTTATGAATTGCGGCTTTTTTCATACCTGAGAAATGAAAGGAGTGAAGTAAATGGCTGTTTTTCGTGTAGAACGCACTGGCGATTACACGGTTATGAGCAATTTTCATCTAAAAGACAAACGACTTTCTTTGAAGGCAAAGGGTCTCTTGCCGCAAATGTTATCTCTGCCTGATGACTGGGATTATACGCTGTCAGGACTCAGCTATATCAATCGAGAAAGCAAAGATGCAATCCGCTCTGCTGTCAATGAGCTTGAAACAGCCGGATACATTCGGCGCAGACAGACAACTGATGCTTCTGGTAAATTCGCAGCCAATGAGTATACCATTTTTGAGCGTCCCATCGAGGGAGAACCGATGTTGGATAAGCCGTTGTCGGAAAACCCGATAACGGTAAACCCGTCAGCGGTAAATCCGTTACCGGAAAATCCAACACAATTAAATACTAAGAAATCAAATACCCAAAAACAAAATACTCATGGATCAAATACCGATTCCATTCCCTTCCGGGAAACAGCGGCGGTAATACCGCCGGAACGGAAAGGAAGGGATGCGATGTCTGTCACAGAGATAGAAAATTATCGGGAATTGATTTTGGAGAATATCGAGTATGATTGTCTGAAGCAGCGTTATCCTCTCTACCTGGATGACCTGAATGAGATCGTAGAGCTGTTGGTAGAAACGGTCTGTGCCAAACGAAAGACCACCCGGATCTCTGGTGCGGACTTTCCTCATGAAATTGTACGCTCCCGCTTTTTGAAGCTGGACAGCTCTCACATCGAGTTTGTCATGGACTGTCTGCAAAAGAACACCACCCAGGTACACAACATCAAGCAGTACCTGCTTGCAGTGCTGTTCAACGCTCCTACCACCATGAATAACCACTACACTTCACTGGTAAATCACGATATGCACGCAGGCGGCTGGTAATCAGCCGCTTTTGTATTACACCAAAGGAGGCACAGCATGAATCAGATTGAAATTTTCAATAGTCCAGAGTTCGGAAGCATTCGCACTTTGGAACAGAATGGCAAAGTATTATTTTGCGGTACAGATGTGGCAACAGCGCTGGGATATACCAATCCACGCAAAGCCGTCCGCGACCATACCAGGGGTGGAACGAAATGTTCCATAGGGGTCCAGACTGGGAAAAAGGCAGATGGAAGCCCCGCGGTACAAATGGTCGAAATGCTCTTTATCCCCGAAGGTGATCTATATCGTCTGATCGCCCATAGTAAACTGCCGTCAGCGGAACGGTTTGAACAATGGGTGTTTGATGAAGTTCTACCTGCCATTCGCAAGCACGGAGCCTATCTCACAAAAGAGAAGTTGTGGGAGATAGCCACTTCTCCGGAAGCTCTGATAAAGCTCTGCTCCGAGCTGCTTGCTGAGCGGGAAGAAAATGCGTCGCTACGAGAGGAAAATGCCCTGCTGGAGAGTAAGGCAGCCTTTTATGATTTGTTCATCGACCTCAATCACAGTACCAACCTCCGCACCACCGCCAAAGAGTTGCTTGTCCCGGAGCGTCGGTTTGTCCGTTTCCTTCTGGAAAAGCGTTTTGTGTACCGCACCGCATCCGGTAATGTACTGCCCTATGCAAAGCCAGCCAATGAAGGACTGTTTTGTGTCAAAGACTACTGCAATCACGGGCATATCGGCTCCTATACGCTGATAACCCCGCAAGGCAAACTCTACTTTGCTCAGCTGAGAGACATGATTTTGATGGTTGTATGAGAGTGGGAAAGGAAGTGAGTTTTATGCCAGAAGGCAAAACAATCGGTCAGCTGATGGAAGAAATGCGCCAGAAAGCTGGAGCGCAGAACTATCACGGCCATGACTACATGGATCTCCAGCGATTTGCTGAGAACACCCGGCACATGATTATTTTTGATGTGCTGACGCATGACTCCCCGGTGGGCTGGAAAGGTGAACGAACCCGCCTGTTTTTGTCAGATAAGGGCTATGAAAAAGCTCTGGACAGTCAGGCAAAGGGACAGATCAAGATTCTCAGTCATGCAAAGGTCAGAAATGGAGATTTGCTCTATGACCGTTCTGAGCAAATTCGTTGAGGGCGGTTCGATGAAGAAATACCTTCTCCGGCGGCTGGTGGTCCCGCCTTAGAAATAAATGCACCACCCCTGCACATTTTGTGGAAAGGAGGCGATGAAAATGCAGGAAGAAGTGGAAAACAGGACTTTAACGCTGGTTGTCAGCGGAACAAAGTTCACCGGCAGGCTGCTCAAAGCCGCCATCAGCAAGTACCTTGCCCACCGCAAGGAAAAGAAGCTGCAAAAGCAGAGAAGCCGTGACGCGCCTGTGAAGCCCCAGGGCAAGCAGACGGTGAAACAGCTGATTGGTCAAAACCAAGGGGTTTCCAACATCGAGATCACCGACCCCTCCATCAAGGAGTTTGAGAAGATCGCCCGGAAATACGGCGTGGACTATGCGGTGAAGAAGGACCGCAGCAGCTCCCCACCCAAGTACCTGATCTTTTTCAAGGGTCGGGACGCGGATGCCCTGACCGCTGCTTTTACCGAGTACACCGGGAAAAAGGTCAGAAAGGCGGAGAAATCCGAGCGCCCGTCCGTGCTGGCAAAGCTGAGCCAGTTCAAAGAACTGGTAAAACACGTCGTCGTGGACCGGAACAAGCGGAAGGAGCTGGAACGATGAAAAAGCAGCTGAACATCAAAAAGCTCATTTTGCTGAATCTGCCGTATATCCTGATGGGGCTTTTCTCCACCAACTTCGGTGAAGCGTGGCGGATGGCCGTGGGTGCGGACGCTTCGGCAAAAATGCTCTCGTTCTTCTCCACGCTGCCGGTGGCGCTGGCCAGCTGGTGGCCCAGCCTGCACCCGCTGGACCTGCTGGTGGGCCTGTGCTGCTGCGGCGGCCTGCGGCTGGCTGTGTACCTGAAAAGCAAGAACGCCAAGAAGTACAGGCACGGCATGGAATACGGTTCCGCCCGGTGGGGAACCCATGAGGACATTACACCCTACATCGACCCGGTATTCCAGAACAATGTGATTCTGACGAAAACGGAGAGCCTGACAATGAACAGCCGCCCCAAGGACCCAAAGACCGCCAGAAACAAAAATGTGCTGGTGATTGGCGGCTCCGGTTCCGGTAAGACCCGCTTCTGGCTCAAACCGAATCTGATGCAGATGCACAGTTCCTATGTGGTCACAGACCCGAAGGGAACCATTTTGGTGGAGTGCGGAAAAATGCTCCAAAGGGGCGCACCCAAGCTGGGGAAAGACGGAAAGCCTATGAAGGATAAGCACGGCAAGGTCATTTATGAGCCGTACCGAATCAAGGTCCTAAATACCATTAACTTCAAGAAGTCCATGCACTATAACCCTTTCGCCTATATCCATAGCGAAAAGGACATCTTGAAGCTGGTAACAACGCTGATCGCCAATACCAAAGGCGAAGGCAAGGCCGGAGACGATTTCTGGGTAAAAGCAGAAACCTTGTTGTACTGCGCGCTTATTGGCTATATCCATTATGAGGCTCCGGTGGAGGAACAAAACTTCTCCACCCTCATTGAGTTCATCAACGCCATGGAAGTCCGTGAGGATGACGAGGAGTTCAAAAACCCCGTAGACCTGATGTTTGATGCACTGGAAGCCGAGAAGCCAAACCACTTTGCGGTGCGCCAGTATAAGAAATATAAGCTGGCCGCCGGAAAAACAGCCAAGTCGATTTTGATTTCCTGCGGCGCTCGCCTTGCCGTGTTCGACATTGCAGAGTTGCGTGAGGTCACGGCTTATGATGAGCTGGAGCTGGATACTCTGGGAGACAGGAAAACTGCCCTGTTCCTCATCATGAGTGACACTGATGACAGCTTTAATTTCCTTATATCCATGTGTTATACCCAGCTGTTTAACCTGCTCTGCGAAAAGGCCGACGATGTGTACGACGGCAGACTGCCGGTTCATGTGCGCTGTCTGATCGACGAGTGCGCCAACATTGGCCAGATACCCAAGTTGGAAAAGCTGGTGGCCACCATCCGAAGCCGTGAGATCTCCGCCTGTCTGGTGTTGCAGGCGCAGAGTCAGCTCAAGGCGATTTATAAGGATAACGCAGATACCATTATCGGAAACATGGATACTTCCATCTTTCTGGGCGGTAAGGAGCCGACCACTCTCAAGGAGCTGGCCGCCGTGCTGGGTAAGGAAACCATCGACACCTACAACACCGGAGAGAGCCGTGGGAGGGAAACATCCCATTCACTCAACTATCAAAAATTGGGGAAAGAGCTGATGAGCCAGGATGAGCTTGCTGTTATGGATGGCGGCAAGTGTATCCTCCAGCTGCGCGGTGTGCGTCCTTTCCTTTCGGATAAGTACGACATCACCAAGCACCCCAATTTCAAGTACACTGCCGACGCGGATGACAAGAACGCTTTTGATATTGAAGCATTCTTGTCCGCAAGGCTGAAACTCAAGCCCAATGAGGTCTGCGATGTATATGAAGTAGACACAAAGGGCGCTTAATTTCGTTCCGCTTTAGAAGGGAGTGATCTTATCTATTCGCCGCATCTGCCCTCTATGGGCCATTGGCGTACAAAGCGGACAATCGCGAGAAAAAATAATGAAAAAGGAGGACAGCCGGAATCATGCCCCCGGAAACCGGGCGGCAGATTGTTCCGGCTTTTGTATGCCTATGAAACATGACAAACCTATTTTTTAATCAGATTCCGGCTAACAAACTATATGGCATTTTTTGAACAGGCAATCACCGTTCTTCAGACCCTCGTTATCGCGCTCGGTGCCGGTCTCGGTATCTGGGGCGTTATCAACCTGCTGGAAGGTTACGGCAACGACAACCCCGGCGCCAATGCTCATGTGCGGTAAAGTAATAAAAAGATTTAGGTAGCCGCCTTAACTATTCCTAAATAAGATAATATGCACAGTATTTTCTCGTAAATAGAAAATAAATTATTGCATTTTACCAATTATTATGTTAAAATGACAATGTAACAAAGAGCTATGTATTTTTAAGGAAAGGGAGGAACTTATGAATTTAAGAAAATCTATTTTAGCACTTTCAGTAGTAGCTGGAATTGTAGCTGCTCCAATGACTGTATTTGCCGCTCATACTCATAGTTGGGGTTCTCCCCAGTACTATGGATATGAAGATGAAATGCCTGGTATATATGATGACTGGGATAAATGTGCGACACGTCATGTATATAGTTACAAACAATGTTTAATTTGTGGAGAAGTAAGCATTTATGAAGTTGAGACGATTGAAATGTCTCACAAATGGGTGAATGGTGCATGTGTATATTGCAACAAAGGTTACGCGAAAGAGATAAATTAACATAGTATCATTACCGGCAAGTTTATGATCAAAAAATAGAAAGCATTGAGAATATTTCAAAATTTCTTGAAAGTACTCTCAGTGCTTTCTTTGATAATATGAAAGGAGAAATAAATGCAAAAAAAACAACTTTCTGTATTAGTACTAATTATTTTATGCTTTTTATTAGGATGTAACAGAGAAACACCAAAAGATGAATCTCAACAAAATTATGAAGATGAATCTAATATTTCTAAAACAAATGGAGAAGAACTTGTAAATATAAACAGTGAATTGTTAGGTTCGACTCCTTTTGATATCCAAATCGATAAAACAGCATTGCAGACTAGAAAAGAAACAGAAACAGAAGTTACAATAAAGACAAATTTAACAGACTGGGGTTATACTGTTTCTTCTGAAAAAGGGAAAATATCTGATATAAATAAAAATTCATTCATATATATAGCACCTAAAGATGAGAGGGATGATACTATAAAAATACAATTATCGGACTATGAAAATGGCATATCATATGAATATACAATTCCACTTATTTTTGCGGGAAACAATGAACATTCTTTAGATAAATTCAAGGAAAATCTTTCAAGATTACCTAATAGTTAGTAAAGAGTCGATAGACTAAAGTACCACCATCCTCTTTTATTTCAACTGAATATCCATCCCGCCGCACCGCAGCGGCACATGAAGCAGTAAATCCGAAAAAGATTTGCTGCTTTTTTTGCGTCCATTTTTGGCAAATTTCCAAAAGTTCCGTATTAGACAGTGAAACCAAAAAAGGCTGCCATTTTTTTCAGACAGCGGGCAAAACGCAGCTTCCGAAACGCCTTATTGTCGGGAAAGACCGAGCCGCCGGAAAAGTTCTTGCCGGAAAGTCCGTCCATTCTGCTCTTTTGTGGTTTGTAGGGAGTAAGGGAAAAACGCCAGCCCGCAGCCTTTTATAAAAAAAGCTGGTTATAGATTTTCTGAAAAAGTGGCAGTAGCAAGTGAACGGCAGGCCGGCAGTTTCTTAGAGCAAGATTCTACCGAGGTGCCAAAATTCGCTTATCGCTCATTTTGCCCCTGCGGGAATCTTGTTGGGGAGTGCCTTCCCCAAACCCTGCTTATGCGGCTTGCGCCGCTGAAAAACCCCTCAAAATATTTTTCGGATTTTTCAAAAACAGTTCCGCTTCACACCCTGTTTTTCTCCTATTAGTGAGAGGACACCACGCACAGAAAGGAGGTCAACCACCTATGAAACGATACAACACGCCGCACCGCAGCCGGGTAGTCAAAACACGCATGACCGAGGAAGAATACGCCGAGTTTGCCCAGCGGCTTTCTGCTTACCACATGAGCCAAGCCGAGTTTATCCGGCAAGCCATAACCGGGGCAGCCATACGCCCCATCATAACCGTTTCCCCCATCAATGACGAGCTGCTTGCCGCTGTCGGGAAGCTGACCGCCGAATACGGGAGGATCGGCGGCAACTTAAACCAGATAGCCCGGACGCTGAACGAGTGGCACAGTCCCTATCCGCAGCTTGCCGGGGAGGTACGGGCGGCGGTTTCCGACCTTGCTGCCCTAAAGTTTGAAGTCTTGCAGAAAGTGGGTGACGCTGTTGGCAACATTCAAACATATCAGCTCTAAAAACGCCGACTATGGCGCAGCGGAAGCCTATCTCACATTTGAGCATGACGAGTTTACCATGAAAGCCACCCTTGATGAAAACGGGCGGCTGATACCGAGGGAGGATTACCGCATTTCTTCCCTCAACTGCGGGGGCGAGGATTTCGCTGTTGCCTGTATGCGAGCCAATCTCCGCTATGAGAAAAACCAAAAACGGGAAGATGTGAAAAGCCACCACTATATCATCAGCTTTGACCCACGGGACGGGACAGACAACGGCTTGACCGTAGACCGGGCGCAGGAGCTGGGCGAGCAGTTCTGCAAGGAGCATTTCCCCGGACACCAAGCCCTAATCTGCACCCACCCGGACGGGCATAACCACAGCGGGAATATCCATGTGCATATCGTCATCAACTCCCTGCGGATTTACGAAGTCCCGCTTCTGCCCTACATGGACAGACCAGCCGACACGCTGGAGGGCTGCAAGCACCGCTGCACCAACGCCGCTATGGAATATTTCAAGAGCGAAGTCATGGAAATGTGCCACCGGGAGGGGCTTTACCAAATCGACCTCTTGAACGGCAGCAAGGAACGGATAACCGAACGGGAATACTGGGCGGCAAAGAAAGGGCAGCTTGCCCTTGACAAAGAGAACGCCGCCAGAGAAGCCGCCGGACAGCCGACCAAGCCCACCAAGTTTGAAACGGACAAGGCGAAGCTGCGCCGGACGATACGGCAGGCACTTTCCCAAGCTGGCAGCTTTGACGAGGTTTCTTCCCTTTTGCTGCGGGAGGGTGTGACCGTCAAGAAGAGCCGGGGGCGGCTTTCCTACCTCACGCCGGACAGGACAAAGCCTATCACAGCACGAAAGCTGGGGGACGATTTTGACAAGGCTGCTGTCCTTGCCCTGCTCACGCAGAACGCCCACAGAGCTGCCGAACAGACCAAAGCCATACCCGAATACCCTGCCGCAGTTAAAAAGCCGTTACAAGGGGAAAAAGCTGCAAAAACCACCCCGGCAGACAACACCTTGCAGCGCATGGTTGACCGGGAAGCCAAGCGAGCCGAGGGCAAGGGCGTGGGCTATGACCGCTGGGCGGCAAAGCACAACCTAAAGCAAATGGCAGCTACCGTTACCGCCTATCAGCAGTACGGCTTTTCCTCCCCGGAGGAACTGGACGAAGCCTGTTCTGCCGCCTATGCCGCCATGCAGGAAAGCCTTGCGTGGTTGAAGCAGGTGGAAAAGACGCTGAACGGGAAAAAGGAGCTGCAACGGCAGGTGCTTGTCTATTCCAAGACCCGCCCTGTCCGGGACGGGCTGAAACAGCAGAAAAACGCCAAAGCAAAAGCAGCCTACCGTCAGAAGCATGAAAGTGACTTTATCATAGCAGACGCAGCCGCCCGCTATTTCAGGGAGAACGGCATTTCCAAGCTGCCGAGCTATAAATCCCTGCAAGCAGAGATTGAAAGCCTTATCAAAGAGAAAAACAGCGGCTACAACGATTACCGGGCAAAACGGGAGGAGTACCGCCGCTTGCAGACTGTCAAGGGCAATATCGACCAGATTTTACGCCGGAGCGAGCCGCAGCGCAGAAAGGAGCAGAGCCATGAACGGTAATATCCCCCGCATGGACTACCGCCAGTACCGGGCAGCCCGCCGCCTTGTGCATGAGTGCTGCAACTATGACAGCGGGAACTGCCTGCTGTTGGAGGACGGCGAGCCTTGCGTGTGTGTACAGAGTATCAGCTATTCGCTGCTCTGCCGCTGGTTTACCGCCGCTGTCCTGCCCCTTGATGAAGCACTGGAAGCCGCCCTCTTGCGCCGGGGAAGCCGGAAACGCTGCGCTGTCTGCGGGGCGTTCTTCTTCCCAAAATCCAACCGGGGGAAATACTGCCCGGACTGCGCCGGACGCATGAAGCGGATAAACGCCGCCAAACGGAAGCGGAAACAAAGGGAGAAATGTCACGCTTTAGGGCATTTCAAACCCGCATAAATCAAGGCTTTTTTGGAGGGTGTCAAAGGGTGCGTGATACATTTATCCTTTTCCCTTAAAAACGCCCCCTAAAAGCGTAACAGAACCCACAGACAGACACCACAAGGAGGTGAACCCTATCGCTGATTATATGACCGCAGGAACGGAGCTGCCCGCTTACCTGCCTTACCCCCGTTTCCTGCTGGAAACAGACCTATCCCACACCGCAAGAGAGTTATATGCGCTGCTGTTAGACCGTTCCACCCTTTCGCAGAAGAACGGCTGGCAGGACAGCGAGGGACGGACATACATTGTCTACCCCATAGCAGAGATAGCGGAAATGCTGGATAAAGGCTGCACCACCATAAAGGGCGCACTGAACGAACTGGACGCTGCCGGGCTGCTGGAACGCAGACGGACGGGCTTTTCTGCCGCCAACCGTCTGTATGTGAAAGTGCCGCCTATCCCAGTGGTACAGTTTTCCGACCAACTGACGGACGGAAAACCGCCCCTCATAAGGGCGGGAAACCGACCAACTGACAGCCGGAAAACTGACCTTATGACGGTCGGAAAACCGTCCCCTAACCAAACTAATATAAACAACCTAATAGAGAGCCAAACAAAAGGAGCGAGTGAGGGGCAGCCCCCCGCCGCTTATGGCAGATATAAAAATGTATTTCTTTCTGACACAGAACTTTTGGAGCTGGAACAGGACTTCCCCGGCAAGTGGGAGTATTACCTTGACCGCCTTTCCTGCCACATCGCTTCCACCGGGAAGCAGTACCAGAGCCATGCAGCCACCATTTACAAGTGGGCGCAGGAGGACGCTGCCAAAGAGAAGCCAAAGAAAGGCATACCGGACTATTCATTCAAGGAGGGAGAAAGCCTATGACCGATACAATCCACAACACCATACTGCCTATGACCGACACCACAGCCGAGCCGGAGGATTACACCGGGGAGGACGGGCTTTTATACTGCGGCAAATGCCGGAAACCCAAAGAAGCCTATTTCCCGGAGGGCAAGACCTTTTTCGGGCGTGACCGCCACCCGTCAGAGTGCGACTGCCAGCGGGCAGCCCGTAAGGAACGGGAAGCCGCCGAGAAGCGGCGCAGCCACCTTGAAACGGTGGAACGGCTGAAACGGCAGGGCTTTACAGACAAGACCATGCAGGACTGGACATTTGCCAACGATAACGGCAGCTGCCCGCAGATGAAGAACGCCGCCGGATATGTGGCACGCTGGGAACAGATAAAGGACGGGAACTACGGGCTGCTCTTGTGGGGCAGGGTAGGCACTGGGAAAAGCTATTTTGCCGGGTGTATTGCAAACGCCCTCATGGAGCAGGAAGTCCCGGTGTGCATGACAAACTTTGCAGCAATATTAAACGACCTTGCCGCCAGCTTTGCGGGCAGGAACGAATATATTTCCCGCCTTTGCAGCTTCCCCCTGCTCATCATTGACGATTTTGGAATGGAGCGTGGCACAGAATACGGTCTGGAACAGGTCTACAATGTGATTGACAGCCGCTACCGGAGCAGGAAGCCGCTGATTGTGACGACCAACCTCACGCTGGAGGAATTGCAGCACCCGGAGGACACCGCCCACGCCCGGATTTATGACCGCCTGCTTGAAATGTGTTCCCCTCTCTGCTTTACCGGGGAGAATTTGAGGAAAGCCGCCGCACAGGGAAAAATGGAACAGCTGAAACGGCTGCTTGCCGGAAAGGAGATTTGCCTATGACCGACACCCAGAGAAACAAACGCCCTGCCCGCCGCCCGGACTGCGTGACCGAAACGAGGATAGGCAACACAATCCTTGTGGTGTCTGGCTTTTTCAAGGAGGGGGCGACCGACACCGCCGCTGACAAGATGATGAAAGTGCTGGAAGCAGAAGCCGCCGCCGGATATTTGACCTGTGATAAGCCTGATTGAAAAACCGTCATTTTTACCGACCGTAAAGAAGCAGATTTGACGCTTTTGCCGCTATACAGACAGCCGCCCCATGTGGTACAATCAAGGTACGGAATAGTGGGGCTGGCTGTCGGAAACGGAGGAATTTATGTTAAGACAGACCACCCAGCAACTCATTACCGCCCTTTACCCAAGACTGTCCCATGAGGACGAGCTGCAAGGCGAGAGCAATTCCATTTCCAACCAAAAGAGGATTTTGGAAACCTATGCCAAACAGAATGGATTTTCTAATCTGCGCTGGTACACCGACGACGGTTATTCCGGTGCGAACTTTCAAAGACCCGGATTTCAAGCCATGCTTGCAGACATTGAAGCAGGGAAAGTCGGGACAGTTATCGTCAAGGATATGTCGAGGTTAGGGCGAAACTACTTACAGGTGGGAATGTACACAGAAATGATTTTCCCACAGAAAGGTGTCCGCTTCATCGCTATCAATGACGGAGTGGACAGCGCACAGGGGGAAAATGATTTTGCCCCGCTGCGGAACATTTTTAACGAATGGCTGGTGAGAGATACGAGCAAGAAAATCAAGGCAGTAAAACGCTCTAAGGGCATGAGCGGAAAGCCCATCACAAGCAAGCCCGTCTATGGCTACCTCATGGACGAGGACGAAAACTTTATCATTGACGAGGAAGCCGCCCCGGTGGTACGGCAGATTTACAGCCTTTGCCTTGCCGGGAACGGTCCGACCAAGATAGCCCGTATGCTGACCGAGCAGCAAATCCCCACGCCGGGGACGCTGGAATACCGCAGGACGGGCAGCACCCGCCGCTACCACCCCGGCTATGAGTGCAAGTGGGCGACCAATACCGTGGTTCATCTGCTGGAAAACCGGGAATATACGGGCTGTCTGGTAAACTTTAAGACCGAGAAGCCGTCCTACAAGCTGAAACACAGCATAGAAAATCCCCCGGAAAAGCAGGCGGTTTTTGAGAACCACCATGAGCCTATCATTGACCGGGAAACGTGGGAACGGGTGCAGGAGTTACGCAAGCAGCGCAAACGCCCCAACCGTTATGACGAAGTGGGCTTGTTCTCCGGCATACTCTTTTGTGCCGACTGCGGCAGCGTCATGTACCAGCAGCGATACCAGACGGACAAGCGCAAGCAGGACTGTTATATCTGCGGAAGCTACAAGAAACGCACCGCCGACTGCACAGCGCACTTTATCCGCACTGACCTCTTGACCGCTGGCGTACTCTCCAATCTGCGGAAAGTTACCAGCTATGCGGCAAAGCATGAAGCCCGGTTTATGAAGCTTTTAATCGAGCAGAATGAGGACGGGGACAGACGCAGGAACGCCGCCAAGAAAAAGGAGCTGGAAGCCGCCGAGAAACGCATAGCCGAGTTATCTGCTATCTTCAAGCGGCTGTATGAGGACAGCGTAACCGGGCGCATATCGGACGAGCGTTTCACAGAGCTGTCGGCAGACTATGAAGCCGAGCAGAAAGAACTGAAAGAACGTGCCGCCAGACTGCGGGAAGAACTTTCCAAAGCGCAGGAAGCCACCGCAAACGCTGAAAAGTTTATGAATGTGGTACGCAGGCACACTACCATTGAAGAACTTACCCCTACTCTGCTGCGGGAGTTTGTGGAGAAAATCGTTGTCCATGAAAGCGTTGCCCTTGACGGGAAACGCCGGGGCAAGTTACGCAGACAGGAAATCGAAATCTATTATTCTTTTGTCGGCAAGGTAGAACTGCCCGACACCTAACCGCCCGACCTATCCGACATACCTCATGTGCCGGATAGGAACGGCAAAATTTTTTACACTTCTATTACTTCTTTATCACACATAAGCAAAGAGCCAGGGCATGAAGCAGTTCATGGCTAATTAAAGGGAACAAAAAGAAAGGAAAAGCACAATCCAGACGGTATCAGCGGCAGTCCACAAGAATAAATTGTGATTTCACAAGATTGGTGCTATAATAAGAGAAAAGTTCCTGCCGGGGCAGCCGCCCCGGCGGTATGGATAGAAAGGCAGGAAAGCAATATGCACATCAGCTATAAACCACTCTGGCACACACTGTTAGAGCGTGATATGAGAAAAGAAGATTTAAGGCTTGCCGCTGGTATGACAACGAATATGATTGCCAACATGAGCAAAGAGGGAAAGCACATCAGCATGGACACATTAGCCCGTATCTGCGAAACGCTGAATTGTGAGATTACCGATGTGATTGAGTTAGTACCAGACGAGCTTGCTTCCACAGGAGGTAAGGAACATGAACGAATTGAAACCAAGAATAACGGAAAACGGAATTGATTATATCCTTGTCGGAGATTACTATATCCCGGATTTGAAGCTGCCGGAGGAACACCGCCCTATCGGAAAGTACGGACGGATGCACCGGGAATATTTAAGAGAAGTCCACCCAGCCAGATTGAACACATTGACCCTGACCGGGGAGTTATGGACATACCTTGCAGACCTGAATGAACAGGCACAGGAACGGTTAGACACCATCATAGAGCAGATGAAAACTGCCGAGGGCGTAACCGAGGAATTGAAGCGTACTTCTCAAATGGAATGGGTGCAGCGTTGCAATAACATTCACAACCGGGCAGAAGAAATTGTATTGCATGAGATGATTTATTCATAATGGTATGGTAGAATGATTATGACAAAATAGAGTTTGAAGGGGGCATGAAAATGGCAATCTCAAATATAAATACGATTATCAATGATGATATTCATAAAGTTTGGGATATTGTTTTTGCTGTTGATAAATATAGTGAGTGGCGAAGCGATTTAAGCAAAACAGAAATCATAAATGATAAGCAGTTTATTGAGTACACGAAAGACGGATATGCAACTATATTTTCTATTACTGCTGTTGAGCCATATAAACGTTGGGAATTTGACATGAAAAATAGCAATATGACCGGGCATTGGATTGGTATTTTTACAGCTAAGGGAAATGAAACACAAATTGATTTTACAGAAAATGTGACACCTAAAAAGTGGTTTATGAAACCTTTTGTAAAACTCTATTTGAAGAAGCAGCAAACTCAATTTGTTCTGGACTTAAAAAAAGCATTGGAACAACAATGTTGAAGTTGTAAAGGAGAGAATACTATGAATAGAATCAAATATGCAGAACAGTTATATGCTCTTATTTCTATGTGCTTAGGCTGTGCTTTTATCGTTTTTGGTTTGCTTAGTTTTATTGGAATATTACAGCCTACATCAACGTCAATAGTCCAAAGTCAAAGGAACATTGGGATTGTTTTTTCTGTACTTGGTGTCGCTTTTTTAATTGCACAAGCAATTTTTACAGCTCTTGCTTCTGCAAAGAAGAAATCCTATTACGAGTTGATTTCTAACGGAATTAAAGTTAATGGGATTGTAGAAAAAGTATATATGCAGAAGTTTCTACAATATGGGAAAAAGTCCCCGTACAGAGTTCTTTACAGCTATACATACGGAGGGAAGATTTATCATCACAAAAGCCATCTCTTATGGGATAAGCCGTATATGAAAGAAACAGATTCGATTGCAGTATATATAAATGATTCAGAGAAATCGGCAATTCAATTATAGGGCGTATTTTAGTTGTATCCTTAGTTTATCGCCCTAAATTTTAACTGAATAACCACAGCACAAACCGCTGCTACATGGAAGCCAACAAACCATGCAACAGCGGTTTTTCTTTATCGTTTTTTCCTCTGGCTGATAGGCGTTCCCATTTTCTTTGATTTTTTGAGAATCCGAATGAGCCAGCGAAATTCTTCATCTGACAGATTTTTATAGTTGATACCAAGCTGCTTGCAGTAAAGTACAACGAGCTTTTCATCCCGGCTGCCCTTGAAATTTTCGACCGCTTCCAGATTTTCTTTCAGTTCATCGGCAACGGTGGTCTGGGGTGCACTCTCACTGTCCTTTTTGTGGGCTTCCCGAATATCCCGGATAATGAGGTTGAGGTCATCCAGAACCATGTGACTAAAATACTCATCATCGCTGATATGGGCGGCTTGCAGCACTTTCAAATGCGGGTCATCTTCGCCGGGGCGATACCGTTCAATGATTTCATGCCGGACGGTATCGACAAGTGCATTGAGATTTTGAATCTGCATGGTGGCAATCCCGTCCACATAAATCTCAATGTCTGCAAGAAACTTGATAAAATCTTTATGTGTGGCAAGCTCACAGAGCAGACGGTTGTTAATCCGACCGCTTTTCAGCAGTGCTACCATCTCATCATTCAAATGCAGCTCCGTCAATGACGTGTTGATCTGCTCCCTGTTCTCTGTCCGGCACAGTAGATAATCAACGGAAACCCCATAGAAGTCTGCCAGCGTGATAAGGTTGCCATGATTGATTTCCTTAAAATCCTCTTTTTCATAACTTCCGAGAGCAGATTTGGAAATACCCGTCAGCTTTGATAGTTCTTCCAGATTTAAGCCTTTGTCCTTGCGGAGTTCCCAAAGGCGTTCCTGTATGCTTGTTGCTCCTTTCATGGGCGCACACTCCTTTCCGGCGGTTTCATTGCTGCCGCTTAACTGGATTATATCACACTTTCCGCAATCGTGGAAATTTCTGATTTTTACTCCTAATTCCTACTTTGTGGACATACGGCACAGGGCACAAAAATGTTCTATGATACAGGTAGTTCATCGATGGATTATTCCAATCGAATGACCAGCCTGTGTGGGATATGCTTCCCCGGCGATGTAGTGCCATGACTTTTGGCAGGGATATGGAGGAACCCTGACCGAAACGAGCATACCAAAGGGAGCGATACGCCGCTGTGAGATTCAGGGGAGGAACGACACCGGGGAGAACTGGCGAACTGACACCGAAATGATACCGAAACACGACAATCTGATAGGGGGATAGTCTACCCTATCGCTGATACTTCGGGAGATTTTAGGCGGTTCTATGACTGTAATTTTGCCGAAAATCGCCCCGAAACCATACACTAAAACGGGAGGAAACACAATATGCCGAGAATGAGCAAAAAGAGGAAGCATGAGCTTTCCTTTTACCTCAATGACCGGGGGCGTGTCACTTACAACGAATTATGCCGGAAATGCCAGCATGGGTGCAGGCAGAGCTTCCGGGCAGTTGTGATTGACTGCCCCCGTTATTTATCCAAACGAGCAAAGAAAAAGGAGGAACACACCGAATGAATTTTGAATTTATGACGATAGACACACCATTGCCGCCCTGTATGCCCTTTCCCATAGCGTTGACAGGCTTTCCAGTCAGCAGCACCGCAAAGGTCATGTACTGCCGGATGCTGGACGCTATGCTATCCAAAGGGCAGGAGGACGAGAACGGAATCCTGTTTGTCTGCTTCCCTGTCACAGCCATTGCCGCAGTCTTGTCCCGCAGCCCCATGACGGTCAAGCGTTCTTTGAATGAACTGGAAACCGCCGGACTTATCATGCGGGTGCGTCAGGGCGTTGGAGAACCAAACCGGATTTATGTACTGATACCGGGAAAGGGGGACGCTGCCCTTGCCTGATACCTCAAAGCTGGAAAAGCTAAACCGGGAGCTGGAGAAAAGCGAAAAGAAACTGCGGAAAGCAATCAATGATGAAAAGGCATTGCAGCACCAGTTAAAGCAGCTTACCCGAAAGGAACGGACGCACCGGATCTGTACTCGTGGCGGTATGCTGGAAAGTTTTCTGCAAGAGCCGGAACGCCTGACAGATGATGATGTCATGCTGTTGTTGAAACTCATTTTTCACAGGCAGGACACGCAGGAACTATTGAAAAAACTGCTGGAACGGGAGAAGCCGGAAACCCCTTAGTTTACTAAGGGCGCAATTATACACCACCCAGAGGTTGGTGCATTGCGTTCTCCGAAGGCTCCTCGCCGGAGGGCTGTGATTTTCCGCAGTCATGGTCTGCTCCAAATCATACAGGGGACGCTACGCTTCCCCTGCGCTGGCTGCCGCCAGCTACCCTTTTGTGGACTTGCCATCTGGGGACACCTTGCGATGCAAGCTGTTCCCAGCCGACAAGTTTCATAAAATACGCTATCTTTTCGATAGGCGATGCAGTATAATAAAGTCAGTGACAAATTAGAAGTTGCGAAAGGAGAACAAAATGTGGGGAGTATGTCTTGATAGTAACGCCATACAAGATGGATTATTTCAGACCGTTATTCAATACAAAAGAAAAGAGAATGGTGAAGTGGTGATTATATCCCCAAAAACTACATACAAACTGGATATTAAGCATGTTAAAGAATTGTCAGCACCTCCCCAATATATTTATGGAGAATGTGTTTCCCCTTGTAATCATCCCGATATGATAGGTATAGTTTGTGATATTGCTTGGCATTTCAAGTTAAACTGCTATTTCTATATAATTAAAGTCAATGGTAGACCGAAAAGCAAACGATACTACGATGGTGATTTGAACCCTATTGTATAACTTCCAGTTTGACGCTCTCCCCTTACATCGGGACAACTTGTCCCGAACTTTTACAACTAAATACCCGCCGCCCACACAGCGGCACATCAAGCAGGAAATCTGAAAAAGGTCTCCTGCTTTTTTTCTGCCAAAAATCGGAAAGGAGGAACACAAAATGCCCTGTCCACACAATCAAATCTCTATTGTACAGCGCAGCAATCGCCAGTCTGCTGTTGCCGCCGCTGCTTACCAGAGTGGCGAAAAGCTGTTCTGTGAATACGACCAGCAAGTGAAGCACTACCCAGAAAAGCGTGGTATCGTCCACAATGAAATCCTGCTCCCGGCAAATGCCCCACAGGAATATACAGACCGCAATACCTTATGGAACGCCGCCGAAGCGGTGGAGAAGCAATGGAACTCTCAGCTTGCAAGGCGGTGGGTGCTTACCATCCCAAGAGAGATACCACCCGACCAATATGCTGTCCTTGTCCGGGAGTTTTGTGAGCAGCAGTTTGTTTCCAAAGGCATGATTGCTGATTTTGCAATCCATGACCCCCATCCGCCGGGACACAATCCCCACGCCCATGTCATGCTCACTATGAGGGCAATGGACGAACATGGAAAATGGCTTCCCAAGAGCCGCAAGGTTTATGACCTTGACGAAAACGGGGAACGGATCAAACTTCCGTCCGGCAGGTGGAAAAGCCACAAGGAGGATACGGTTGACTGGAACGACCAGAAGTATTGTGAAATCTGGCGGCATGAATGGGAGGTTATCCAGAACCGCTATCTGGAAACCAATGACCGCCCGGAGCGTGTGGACTTGCGTTCCTATGCCAGACAGGGGCTTGATATAGTCCCCACTATCCATGAGGGTGCTGCTGTCCGCCAGATGGAAAAGCGTGGTATCCAGACGAATATCGGCAACCTGAACCGGGAAATCAGAGCCGCCAACAATCTGATGAAGTCCATCCGGCAGCTTATCCAAAACCTCAAAGGCTGGATTACCGAGCTGGGAGAAAAACGGAAAGAGCTGCTTGCACAAAAAGCGGCGGAGGAAGCGACACTTCTTCCCAATCTGCTGATGAAGTACATGGAGATACGAAAGGAAGAACGGAAGGACTGGACGAGGGCTGGACAGAACCGGGGGACTTCACAGGACTTAAAGGCAGTCAGCGAAGCCCTGTCCTATCTCCGGCAAAAGGGGCTTTCCACTGTGGAGGACTTAGAAGCATTTCTGGAATCTTCCGGGAAATCAGCCGCAGATTACCGCAATCAGATGAAGCCAAAGGAAGCCCGAAGCAAAGTGATTGACGGGATTCTTGCCAGCCGGACAGACTGCAAGGAATGTAAGCCTGTCTATGAGAAGTACCAGAAGATATTTTTCAAGAAAACAAAGGAAGCGTTCAAGCAGGAACACCTGGAGGTTGCCCGGTATGAGAAAGCCGCCGCCTACCTTGCCAAGCACCCGGACGATAAGGATAAAACGAAAAAGGAGCTGCAACAGGAGCAGGAAACGCTTCTCAGCGAAATCGCAGACCTGAAAGTACCGCTGACCGAGGTACAGGAGGACTTGAAGAAACTGCGGGACATCCGCTACTGGGTACGGAAAGCCACACCCGGCACAGAGGAAAGCAAAGAGCCGCCCAAGAAGCAGCCTATCAAGGAAGTCTTGCAGGATAAGGCGGACGAGAAAAAAGCACAAAGAACTGCCCCGGTGCAGACAAAACACAAACAACAGGATATGGAACTTTAACAGGCACTTGCCATTTTCAGATTGAGAATGTCAGGTGCTTTTCTTTTTTTCAAGGAGGGATAGATTTGAATGTATTTGAAGCTGTGAAGCAGTCCGTCACAACAAGACAGGCTGCGGAGCATTATGGAATCCGTGTAGGCCGGAACGGGATGGCTTGCTGCCCGTTCCATAACGATAAAACCCCAAGCATGAAGCTGGATCGGCGTTACCACTGCTTCGGCTGCGGTGCGGATGGGGATGTGATTGATTTTGCCGCCGCCCTGTATGGGCTGGGAAAGAAAGAAGCTGCCGTACAGCTGGCACAGGACTTCGGGCTTTCCTATGAGGACTGGAAACCGCCGGGGAAGGTAAAAAAGCCCAAGCCCCGGCAGAAATCCCCGGAGGAACAGTTTCAGGAAGCAAAAAACCGTTGCTTCCGTATTCTTACCGATTATCTTCACTTGCTTATGGCATGGAGAACGGACTACGCCCCGCACTCCCCGGAGGAAGCCTTTCATCCCCGGTTTGTGGAAGCCTTACAGAAGCAAGACCAAGTGGAATATCTGCTGGATGTGCTGCTGTTCGGGGAGACAGAGGAAAAAGCGGCTTTGATTACGGACTACGGAAAGGATGTGATACAGCTTGAACAGCGAATGGCAGAGCTTGCAGCCGCAGACGCAGCAGGAACTAAAAAACACCATGAACGCCATGCAGCCGCCCCAGAGCATTGAGGAAATCAAGGCGGGGCTGGAAACCACCGAGAAAGGCGGTGTCCGTCAGAGCATCCGGAACTGCCTGACCGTATTCCAGCGTGACCCTCTGCTTTCCGGGGCTATCGCATACAACATTCTAACTGACCGCAAGGACATCATAAAGCCCATCGGCTTCCACAGAGAAAGCACCGCCCTGAACGATACGGACATGAAGTATCTGCTTCTCTATCTGGAAGAAACCTACGGGCTTACCAATGAGAAAAAGATTGATAACGCCATCGGGATTGTGGCGAATGAAAACAAGTACCATCCCATCCGGGACTACCTAAGTGCCCTTGTGTGGGACGGGACAGAACGAATCCGTTTCTGTCTGCGGCACTTTCTGGGGGCTGACGCAGACGATTACACCTATGAAGCGTTGAAGCTGTTCCTGCTGGGTGCAATCTCACGAGCCTTTCAGCCGGGGTGTAAGTTTGAAATCATGCTCTGTCTGGTAGGCGGTCAGGGGGCTGGCAAGTCCACCTTCTTCCGTCTGCTGGCAGTCCGGGACGAGTGGTTCTCCGATGATTTGCGGAAGCTGGACGATGACAATGTGTATCGCAAGCTGCAAGGTCACTGGATTATCGAAATGTCGGAAATGATGGCAACCGCAAACGCCAAGAGCATTGAGGAAATCAAGTCATTTTTAAGCCGGCAGAAAGAGGTTTACAAGATACCCTATGAAACCCACCCGGCAGACCGCCCCCGTCAGTGCGTGTTTGGCGGCACTTCCAATGCCCTTGACTTCCTGCCCCTTGACCGTTCCGGCAACCGCCGCTTTATCCCCGTCATGGTGTACCCGGAGCAAGCCGAGGTTCACATTTTGGAGGACGAAGCTGCTTCCAGAGCCTATATTGAGCAGATGTGGGCGGAAGCGATGGAGATTTACCGAAGCGGCAGGTTCAAGCTGGCTTTCAGCCCCGCCATGCAGCGGTATCTCAAAGAACACCAGCGGGATTTTATGCCGGAGGACACCAAAGCCGGGATGATACAGGCATACCTTGATAAGTACACCGGGAGCATGGTCTGCTCCAAGCAGCTCTATAAGGAAGCCTTGAACCATGCTTTTGACGAACCGAAGCAATGGGAAATCCGGGAAATCAACGAGATAATGAACCAGTGTATTGACCGCTGGCGGTACTTCCCGAATCCAAGAATGTTTTCCGAATACGGCAGACAAAAGGGCTGGGAGCGTGAAAACCCGGCAACGGACTCCGGCAACCCGTCTGAAAAAACGATGGACGGTTTTGTGGAGGTCACAGAACAGATGGAGCTTCCATTCTGAAAATGACAGCCCGTTGCACCCCCTGTTGCTATCCCGTTGCCGAGCCGGTTGCCGGGGAGAATCCCGAAACTATCGGCTTTTCTCCCTTATAACAACCAAAACAACAGAAAAATAAAAGAAAAGTATAAATAGTAACCACCGCCAGATTGAGATTGTTTGCAAGGTCTTTTGAAGCCCGTTGCCGGACTTCGTTGCCGACACCCTCTGTCTGGCTATTTTCATGTATGGAGGATAACTGCCTATGGCAAAAAACAAAACAGAGATTCATGTTACAACGGTATTTGACGGGGAACTGGACGCAACCGATGTGTTCGTCAGCCTGATTTCCCAGAAATACGGTAAGACAAATACGAAAGAATATCTTGCTAAAAGGAAAGATATGAGCTATAATGAAGATGAGGTTCAAAAGAGCCAGATACCGTCTGGATTGTGTGGGTAAATGGCTATGATGAACGAAATGGAATACAGAACAATCGGTTCGGCACTTGCCGGAGGGTATCGTGCAGCGGTCTATTGCAGACTGTCAAAGGACGATGACCTGCAAGGCGAAAGTGCCAGTATCGCAAACCAGCGGGATATGCTGGAAAAATACTGCGAAAAGCAGGGATGGGAGGTTGTGGCAGTCTATCAGGATGATGGCTTCACAGGTCTTAACATGGAGCGTCCTGATTTACAGAGAATGTTGAGAGCCATTGAGCGCAGGCAGATCAACCTTGTCATCACGAAAGACCTCAGCCGACTGGGGCGTAACTATCTGCAAACCGGGCATTTGATTGAGGACTTTTTCCCAAGAAACGGTGTCCGCTATATCGCCATGAATGACGGTATCGACACCCTGCGGGATAACAACGATATTGCCCCGTTCAAGAATATCCTGAACGAGATGTACAGCAAGGATATTTCCAAGAAAGTCCATTCCTCTTATCTTCTGAAAGCGCAGAAAGGACAGTTTACCGGGTGTCTTGCCCCCTTTGGGTATCGGAAAGACCCAGAGGACAGAAACCATCTGCTCATTGACGAGGAAACCGCCCCGATTGTGCGGCTGATTTTCGGATATGCCCTGAACGGTCATGGTCCGAACTATATCCGCAGACGGCTGGAGGAAGAAAAAATCCCCTGCCCCACATGGTGGAACCGGGAACGGGGGCTTCGCAATACCCGCACCAAATGGGAAAAGAAAGACCCAGAAAACGGACGGTATATGTGGGACTTCTCCGTTATCAAAGACCTCTTGATGAATCCCGTCTACACCGGGGCGATTGCTTCCCAGAAAAAAGACTACCGTTTCAAAATCGGCACGATTGGAGAAAAGAAGCCGGAGGACTGGATTGTGGTGGAGGGACAGCATGAACCGCTGATTGACCGCATGAGCTTTGACATTGTGCAGAACAAGCTGAAATCCCGCCAGCGTCCGGGGCAGACCAATGAAATCAGCCTGTTTGCCGGACTGATAAAATGCGGCGAGTGTGGGAAGTCGCTGACGATACGCTACACAAACGCAAAACATCCCCAGCAGATTTATTCCTGCAAGACCTACAATGCCTTTGGAAAGAACCACTGCACCCAGCACCGGATTGACTATGACACCCTTTACAGCCATGTGCTGCGGAAAATCCGGGAATGTGCCAGAGCTGCCCTGATGGACGGGAAAGCGGTTGCCGACCGCCTGACTAATACCTGTGAAGCCGAGCAGCGGGAACAGCGGGAAGCAATGGAACGCTCCCTTACAAGGGACGAGGAACGGATTGAGGTTCTGGATAAAATGGTCATGCGGCTGTATGAGGATATGATTGCAGGGCGTATCAGTGAGCAGAATTTCAACACCATGCTGGAAAAGACACAGACCGAGCAAGCGGAGCTTAAAGCAAAAGTGTCCGAGGGCAGAAAGCGGCTGTCCGATGAAGTCCAGCTTGCCAATGACGCAAAACAATGGGTGGAAGCCATTCAGGAATACGCCAATATCACAGAGCTGGACGCAGCCACCCTTAACCGCTTAATCAAAGAAATCGTCGTGCATGAGCGCATTGACGAAGATAAAACAAGACACATTTCTATCGAAATTCATTTTAATCTCAAACCCATCCCAGAGGTGGAACAGGTCACTGCCTGACCTGTCCCGCCGGGACGGTTCTCTTAAAAACACCATATAGATTTTTTGTACGCCGCCGCCCGCCATCGAGCAGAGTTTTACACCTAATTGGGTATAAAACAGCTCATGGCCGGTGCTGGTGTAGCCGTGGTAGGCATGGTCCTTGTACCTCTGCTCTCCGGGCTTTTCTCTGTCTAAGCGTCTCCGTATGAAATCCTTGCCGCTCCCGCAGTTTTGCGGGGGCGGCGGAAAGGAGGTTGACACCGTATGGATTTCTTACTTGAAGCCCTGACAAATTGGCTGAAAGAAATGCTGGTGGGCGGCATTATGAGCAACCTTTCGGGGATGTTTGACAGTGTAAACCAGCAGGTCGCGGATATATCCGTACAGGTAGGCCAGACCCCACAGGGATGGAATGGCAGTATTTTCAGCATGATTGAGAATCTGTCCAACTCCATCATGGTGCCGATTGCAGGCGTGATCCTGGCTATCGTGATGACCGTAGACCTGATCCAGATGATCGCAGACAAGAACAACCTGCATGATGTGGACACCTGGATGATTTTCAAGTGGGTGTTCAAATCAGCCGCTGCCATCCTCATTGTCACAAATACATGGAATATCGTGATGGGCGTCTTTGATATGGCGCAGAGCGTAGTGGCGCAGGCGGCAGGGGTTATCAATTCGGATGCGTCCATTGACATTTCCTCAGTTATGACCGATCTGGAACCGAGGCTGATGGAAATGGATCTGGGACCGCTGTTCGGACTGTGGTTCCAATCCCTCTTTATTGGCATTACTATGTGGGCGTTATATATCTGTATCTTTATCGTTATTTATGGCCGTATGATCGAAATCTACCTTGTGACTTCGGTGGCTCCCGTTCCAATGGCTGCAATGATGGGTAAAGAATGGGGCGGTATGGGACAGAATTACCTCCGATCCCTGCTGGCGCTGGGCTTTCAGGCGTTTCTCATTATCGTCTGCGTGGCAATTTATGCTGTGCTGGTGCAGAACATCGCTCTGGAAGATGACATCATCATGGCAATCTGGAGCTGCGTGGGCTACACCGTACTGCTGTGCTTTACGCTGTTCAAAACCGGCAGTCTCGCAAAATCAGTCTTTCAGGCGCACTAAAGGAGGGTTCTGTATGAAAAAATATCAAATCATTTACGCAGACCCGCCATGGAACTACAAAGTATATTCCAAGAAAGGATTGGGACGCAGTGCAGAAAGTCACTATCCGACCATGAGTATCGAGGATATTTGTGCGCTGCCAGTAGGCAACTTGGCGGATAAAGACTGTGCCTTGTTTTTATGGGTCACGATTCCATGTTTACTGGAAGGTCTCTCAGTTCTGAAGGCATGGGGATTTACCTATAAAACCGTCGGCTTTGTTTGGGTAAAGCAAAATCGAAAGGCAGATAGCTTGTTCTGGGGAATGGGATATTGGACGCGCTCCAATGTGGAACTTTGTATCCTCGCAACGAAAGGACATCCCAAGCGTATAAACGCAGCTGTTCATCAGGTCATTGTCTCTCACATTGAAGAACATTCAAAAAAACCGCAGGAAGCCAGAGAACGCATTGTCTCATTGATGGGTGATCTCCCGCGCATAGAACTGTTTGCTCGTCAATCCACACCCGGTTGGGATGTGTGGGGAAATGAAGTGGACAGCTCTATTTCATTCCCATAAAGGAGGTGGATAATATGGCTTATGTACCCGTACCCAAAGATTTAACCAAAGTCGAAACCAAGGTCATGTTCAATCTGACACGAAGGCAGCTGGTCTGCTTTACCGCCGGGGCGCTTGTAGGTGTACCGCTGTTCTTGTGGCTCCGTGAGCCTGCGGGAAACAGCATGGCTGCCATGTGTATGATGCTGGTCATGATGCCCTTCTTCCTGCTGGCAATGTATGAAAAGCATGGACAGCCCCTGGAAAAGATCGTGGGCAACATCCTCAAAGTAGCTGTGATCCGTCCCAAGCAGCGTCCCTACCAGACCAATAACTTTTATGCCGTATTAAAGCGGCAGGAAATGCTCGATAAGGAGGTGTATGACATTGTTCACCGCAATGAAAAGCTGGCTGCGCCGTCTGCTGGGAAAACCGGAAGAAAAGACCGTGCATCCGGTAAAGACAAAGAAAAAGCTGTCCCGCGCCGATAAGAAGCAGATCGAAGCGGCCATTGCCCGCGCCAACCGCACGGACAAAAAAGGAAAATCGGCACAGGACAGTATCCCCTATGAACGAATGTGGCCGGACGGGATCTGCCGCGTATCGGACAGCCACTACACAAAGACCATTCAGTTTCAGGACATCAACTATCAGCTCTCCCAAAATGAAGATAAGACCGCGATCTTTGAGGGCTGGTGTGATTTCCTCAATTATTTCGACAGCTCGATTCACTTCCAGCTGTCTTTTTTGAACCTTGCGGCATCGGAGGAGACCTTTGCCAACTCCATTTCCATTCCGCCCCAGGGGGATGCCTTTGACAGTATCCGTGAGGAATATACCACGATGCTGCAAAATCAGCTGGTCAGAGGCAACAACGGTCTCATCAAGACCAAATACCTGACCTTTGGTATCAACGCTGACAGCATCAAAGCCGCCAAGCCCCGTCTGGAGCGTATTGAGACCGATATACTCAATAACTTCAAGCGTCTTGGTGTAGCCGCCAGAACATTGGACGGTAAGGAAAGGCTTTCCCAGCTTCATGCGGTATTCCACATGGATGAACAGCTCCCGTTTCAGTTTGAATGGGACTGGCTGGCTCCTTCCGGCCTGTCCACGAAAGATTTTATTGCACCAAGCTCCTTTGAGTTCCGCACCGGCAAGCAGTTCCGTATGGGCAAGAAATACGGGGCTGTTTCTTTTTTGCAGATTTTAGCCCCAGAGCTGAATGACCGTCTGCTGGCTGATTTTCTGGATATGGAAAGCTCGCTCATTGTGAGTATGCACATTCAGTCGGTGGATCAGGTGAAAGCCATCAAAACGGTAAAGCGTAAGATTACCGATCTGGACCGCAGTAAGATTGAGGAACAGAAAAAAGCAGTCCGCGCCGGATACGACATGGACATCATTCCTTCTGACCTTGCCACCTACGGCAGCGAAGCGAAAAAGCTGTTGCAGGATTTGCAGAGCCGAAACGAGAGAATGTTCCTGGTCTCCTTTTTGGTGCTGAACACAGCGGACACCCCCCGTCAGCTTGGAAACAACATCTTTCAGGCAGGCTCTATTGCCCAGAAGTATAACTGCCAGCTGACCAGACTGGACTTCCAGCAGGAAGAAGGGCTGATGAGCTGTCTGCCCCTGGGACTCAATCAGATCGAGATTCAGCGAGGGCTGACCACCAGTTCTACGGCTATCTTTGTACCATTCACCACACAGGAATTATTCCAGAACGGCAAGGAAGCCCTGTACTACGGCATCAATGCCCTGTCCAACAACCTCATCATGGTGGATAGAAAGCTGCTGAAAAACCCCAACGGCTTGATTTTGGGTACGCCGGGTTCCGGTAAGTCTTTCAGCGCCAAGCGTGAGATTGCCAACTGCTTTTTGCTTACCAATGATGATGTCATCATCTGTGACCCGGAAGCGGAGTACGCACCTCTGGTGGATCGTCTGCATGGGCAGGTCATCAAGATCTCGCCTACCTCAACCAACTACATCAATCCGATGGATCTGAACCTGGACTATTCGGATGATGAAAGCCCGCTGTCCCTCAAGTCTGACTTTATCCTCAGCTTGTGTGAGCTGATCGTGGGCGGTAAGGACGGATTGCAGCCGGTGCAGAAAACCATCATCGACCGTTGTGTGCGTCTGGTCTATCAGACCTACCTCAATGACCCGCGCCCGGAGAATATGCCCATACTGGAGGACCTATATAACCTGCTCCGTTCACAGGAGGAAAAGGAAGCCCAGTATATCGCCACGGCCCTTGAAATCTATGTAACCGGCTCCCTCAATGTGTTCAATCACCAGAGCAATGTGGACATCAATAACCGCATTGTCTGCTATGACATTAAGGAGCTGGGCAAGCAACTCAAGAAAATCGGTATGTTGGTGGTCCAGGATCAGGTGTGGAACCGCGTTACCATTAACCGCGCTGCCCACAAGTCCACCCGTTATTACATCGACGAGATGCACCTGCTTTTGAAGGAGGAGCAGACCGCCGCTTATACGGTGGAAATCTGGAAGCGATTCCGCAAATGGGGCGGTATTCCGACAGGTATCACCCAGAATGTCAAAGACCTTTTGAGCAGCCGCGAGGTGGAGAACATCTTTGAAAACTCCGACTTCGTGTATATGCTCAACCAGGCAGGCGGAGACCGTCAGATTCTCGCCAAGCAGCTGGGCATTTCCACGCACCAGCTTAGCTATGTGACCCACTCCGGTGAGGGCGAGGGCCTGCTGTTCTATGGCTCCACCATCCTGCCCTTCGTTGACCACTTCCCGAAGAATACTGAGCTTTACCGCATTATGACCACCAAACCCCAGGAACTGAAAAAGGAGGATGAATAACTATGAAACAGAATATTTGCGAACTTGATACCATGATTTTTTTCCGTGAGGCATTGGAGGCTCACGAATTCATGTTGCTTCCGGTAATGGCCTCCGCTGTTGTTGAGTGTCGTACCGCTGACAAAGAACTCAAAACCTTGAATGAGGATGGCGAAATTGGTCTTGCCCGTCTCTTTTCGATTTGGGCGAATATGATGTGTGCCCCTGGTGCAGCAACCATTGTAGGGTGCAGACCTATCACAATGCTCTCTGAGATTCTGGCGCAAGTCCATGCGTATCTCACCGTGCATCCGCTATATGATCCGGAAGGTTTGGCCCTCTATGTGGAGCTGCACCACATGATGGATGCCATCCTAATGGGTGATTGGTTTGAATAAAGAGCCGCGCCTGCGCTTTACTGATGAGGAACGGGCTGACCCTGCACTGGAAAAGCCGATCCGCAAAACGGAGAAAGCTACGGCCAGAGCAGATAAGGCGCAGGCCAATATTCCAAAGAAAAAAGTCAGACAGACGGTCATTGACCCGGACACCGGGAAAAAGACCTCGAAGCTGACCTTTGAGGACAAGAAAAAACCACCTTCCAAACTTTCTCAAGGGGTTAAGGAAGCTCCCGTCCATCTGGTCGCGGGCAAGTTTCACAAAGAGATCCGGGAAACAGAACAGGACAATGTGGGCGTGGAAAGCGCCCACAAGTCCGAGGAGGCGGTGGAGACCAGCGCTTATCTGGTGCGGGAGGGCTATCGCAGCCACAAGCTGAAGCCGTACCGCAAAGCAGCCCAGGCCGAGCAGAAGCTGGAAAAGGCAAATGTAAATGCCCTGTACCAGAAGTCCCTACGGGAAAATCCTCAGTTTACCAGCAACCCTCTCTCCCGCTGGCAGCAAAAACAGAGTATCAAAAAGCAGTATGCCGTCGCCAAGCGCACCGGTCAGACTGCCGGAAATACCGCCCAGGCTGCGTCCAAAACCGGAAAAGCCGCAAGGACGGTAAAAGAAAAGGCACAGCAGGCAGGGGCATTCGTCATGCGCCACAAGAAGGGCTTCCTGATGGCAGGGGTTTTTTTCCTCATCGCCTGTATGCTGATGAATACCATGTCCTCCTGCTCTATGATGGCACAGAGTATTGGTTCTGTAATTTCCGGCACTACCTATCCATCGGATGACCCGGAAATGCTGGCGGTGGAGGCAGATTATGCAGACAGAGAAGCTCGGTTGCAGGAGAAAATCGACAACATCGAAAGCAGCCACCCAGGGTATGACGAGTATCGCTATAACCTGGATATGATTGGCCATGACCCCCATGAGCTGGCGGCAGTTCTCTCTGCTGTCTTGCAAGGCTATACACGCCACAGCGCACAGGCAGAGCTGGATCGTGTGTTTGATGCACAGTATCAGCTTACGCTGAGAGAAGAAATTCAGATTCGCACTTACACTGACGAAGATGGTGATGAGCATGAATATGAATATCGTATTCTCCATGTAACTTTAACAAGCCGTTCCATTGCCTCTCTTGCGCCAGAACTACTGACTCCGGAGCAGATGGAGATGTACCAGGTCTACCGACAGACTATGGGCAATAAGCCGCTGTTATTTGGTGGCGGTTCTCCCGATACAGGTGTTTCTGAAGATTTGACTGGTGTTGAATTTATCAATGGCACCCGCCCCGGCAATCCGCAGCTGGTGGAACTGGCGAAAAGTCAGGTGGGCAATGTGGGAGGACAACCTTATTGGAGCTGGTACGGCTTTGACTCCCGTGTGGAATGGTGTGCCTGCTTTGTATCATGGTGCTATGGTCAATCCGGTCGAACGGAACCACGCTTTGCTGGTTGTCAGTCTCAGGGTGTTCCGTGGTTCCAGTCTCATGGACAGTGGGGCGCACGAGGATATGAAAACATCGCCCCCGGTGATGCCATTTTCTTCGATTGGGATCTGGATGGTTCCGCAGACCATGTGGGAATTGTTGTCGGCACCGATGGCAGCCGTGTTTATACCGTGGAGGGAAATTCCGGCGATGCCTGCAAGATCAAAAGTTATGACCTGAATTATCAGAGTATCAAGGGCTACGGCCTGATGAACTGGTAACAGAGATTTTTTAGAAGGAGTGATAGACGATGGCAAAGAACAAAATTGAACGCATTGACCAGGAGATTGCTAAGGTCCGCGAGAAGATCGCAGAGTATCAGGAAAAGCTCAAGGCGCTGGAGGTACAGAAAACCGAGGCAGAAAATCTGGAGATCGTCCAGATGGTGCGCGCACTGCGTATGACCCCGGCTCAGCTGAGCGCCATGCTGTCCGGAGGCACAGTTCCCGGCAGTTTTGCTGATGACAACAACGAACAGGAGGAAAACAGCTATGAGGAATAAACGATTGCTCCGAACACTTTCCGCCCTTTGCCTGACGCTGGTGCTGGCATCGGGCTTTACCGTTCCCGCTTTTGCCCAGGGCGCAGCGCCGCCCCCGGCAGAGGATACCACCAATGACAGCAATGTGGTGGTGGAAGAAACGGAAAAAGCACCTCCGCTGACCCCGGAGGGCAACGCCGCTCTGGTGGATGATTTCGGGGGCAATAAACAGCTCATTACCGTTACCACCAAGGCGGGCAACTATTTTTATATCCTGATCGACAGGGCCAACGAGGATAAAAAGACTGCTGTTCACTTTCTGAACCAGGTGGATGAAGCGGACCTGATGGCGCTGATGGAAGATGGAAAACCCAAAGAGGAGCCGCCTGCTGTGTGCAGCTGCACGAAGAAATGTGAAGCAGGGGCAGTTAATACGGCCTGTCCGGTCTGTGTAACTGATAAGAGTAAATGTACGGGAAAAGCACCGGAACCTCCGGCAGAAACACCGGAGCCGGAAAAAGAGAAGCCTGCCGGACTGAACCCGGCTGCGCTGATCCTTCTGCTGGCTCTGCTGGGCGGCGGTGGCGTATTTGCCTACTTGAAGCTCGTTAAGAATAAGCCTAAGACCAAGGGCAATGACAGTCTGGACGATTATGATTATGGTGAGGAAGATTCCGAGGAATGGGAAACCGAAGATGAGGAAGTCCTTGAGGATGGTTTTGAGGGTTCTGACCCTAATGAGGAACGCGATAGAGCAGATTGAACCATTTGAGCGTAGCGTATTTCAAATCATTGCGGGATAAGGGACAGAGGACAGGGAGAAATTCCTGTCCTCTGCTGCTCTACTCACTCTCTTACTGTAAATCCACACCCAAAATCAGCACATGGTCAAAGAAAGGAGGACCTCACAATGAACACATGGAACTGGTTATTACACTTTCTGATTATTTTTGATCTGGTCGCCTTCGGAATTTACTTTGGAGGAGACATTCTTTTCACTGCTATCAGCAAAGTTCAAAAAAAGTCAAAGAAGGACGATGACTTGGATCTTTATGATTTTGAAATTGAGACCGCACCCCAAAAGCGCTCTTTATGTGTGGACTCAATCCGAATGCTTTATTCTGGTGAGATAGATGAATTTGTGGAAAAGGAACTGTTGCCTGATGCAGCGGAGACCATGAACGCTTTATCTGAAGCTGAAAAAACAGCAGTTAGCCTGTTACTAAAAGCTTATATCGGTTTTTTGAGCGAAGAAGCAACGGTAGATGAACAAAGTTTTCCCATGGTTAAGGAACTGTTGTCTTATACACAGGGCAGCAAAGAAGATGGTGAAAAAGATGCCATAGATTGTCTGATGGAAGATACGGTCAGCAGAACCCACAGACATCGAGAATATTACAACAATTATCAACGCTATCAACTGATGCAGGTGGATAAAGAGCGTGTGATTATGGCCTGCAATATCATAATCAATGATTTGATTGGCAGGTTGTACCGATATGATTATCGCTTTGGCTATGACATTACACTTGCCTCAGAACACAGCATTGCAAAAAAACTGTCTGATAATTGGCAGAATGAATGGGAGGCTGAAGATGATGAGATATAAACTGGTAATCGCTGAAAAACCATCGGTTGCACAAAGTCTGGCTGCGGTAATCGGTGCAACTGCTCGTAAGGATGGGTATCTGGAGGGTAACGGCTGGCGTGTCAGCTGGTGCGTGGGCCATCTGGCTGGTCTTGCGGATGCAGACAGTTATGATCCCAAGTATGCCAAGTGGCGATATGATGACCTGCCTATCCTGCCGGAGCATTGGCAGATGGTGGTGGGAAAGGATAAGAAAAAGCAGTTTGATATTCTCAAAAAGCTGATGAACGCCCCAGATGTGACCGAAGTGGTAAATGCCTGCGATGCCGGACGCGAGGGCGAGCTGATCTTCCGCAGCGTCTATGAGCTGGCAGGCTGCCAAAAGCCGATGAAAAGGCTCTGGATTTCTTCAATGGAGGACTCCGCCATAAGGGAGGGCTTTGCAAACCTGCGTCCAGGTGTAGATTATGATGGACTTCGGAAAGCTGCTCTCTGCCGTGCCAAGGCCGACTGGCTGGTAGGGATCAATGCCACAAGGCTTTTTTCCGTGCTGTACCACCGCACCCTCAACATCGGGCGCGTGATGTCCCCAACGCTGGCACTCATTGTCCAGCGAGAAGCTGAAATCGACACATTTAAGCCGGTTCCTTTTTATACCGTGGCGCTGGAGCTGCCCGGTCTTACCGTATCCGGGGAGCGCATAAGTGACCGAGCAAGCGCAGAGCAGCTGAAAGAAGCTTGCCAGGATGCAGCTGTCACAATCAAAAAGGTGGAGTGCAAGGAAAAGTCTGAAAAGCCGCCTGCCCTCTATGATCTGACTACTCTGCAAAGAGATGCCAATCGCCTGCTTGGATTTACAGCCCAGCAGACCCTGGACTATCTGCAAAGCCTGTATGAAAAGAAGCTCTGCACCTATCCCCGTACTGACAGCCGCTATCTGACCGGTGATATGGCAGACAGCCTGCCGGTGCTGGTGAATCTGGTTGCCAATGCTATGCCGTTTCGCAAAGGGATCGCCATTACCTGTGATCCGCAGACGGTCATCAACGATAAGAAAGTAACCGACCACCACGCAGTAATTCCCACCCGAAATCTCAAGGATGCAGACCTTTCTGCCCTTCCTGCGGGAGAAAAAGCAGTGCTGGAGCTGGTGGCCCTGCGTCTGCTGTGCGCCGTGGCCCAGCCCCATATCTATTCGGAAACCGTTGTGATTGCAGCGTGTGCCGGTGGGGAATTTACCACCAAAGAAAAAACGGTGAGGCACCCCGGATGGAAAGCACTGGAGGACGCTTACCGTGCCAAAACGAAGGATGCAGAGCCGAAAAAAGAGGGTGCAGAGAAAGCCGTGCCAGAGCTGACTGAAGGACAGACCCTTTCGGTTTCTGCGGCAATCGTCAAAGAAGGCAAAAGCAGTCCGCCCCAGCACTTTACGGAGGACACCCTGTTGTCCGCGATGGAGACTGCCGGAAAAGAGGATATGCCGGAGGATGCCGAGCGAAAAGGTCTGGGGACACCGGCCACTCGTGCCGGTATTTTGGAAAAGCTGGTATCTGCCGGTTTTCTGGAACGAAAAAAGAACAGGAAAACGGTGCAGCTTCTCCCTTCCCACGATGCAGTCTCCCTGATCACAGTCTTGCCGGAACAGCTGCAATCGCCGCTTCTGACTGCCGAGTGGGAGTACCGCCTGGGAGAGATCGAGCGCGGGCAGCTTGCCCCGGAGGAGTTTCTGGACGGGATCAGCACCATGCTGAAAGATCTGGTGGGAACTTATCAGGTCATCAAAGGAACTGAGTACCTGTTCACTCCGCCCCGTGAGGTGGTGGGCAAATGCCCTCGCTGCGGCGGTGAAGTTGCAGAACTGCAAAAAGGCTTCTTCTGTCAGAATGATTCTTGCAAATTTGCAATCTGGAAAAATAACAAATGGTGGGCTGCCAAGAAAAAACAGCCGACCAAGGCTGTGGTGTCTGCACTGCTTAACGATGGCCGTGTCCGTGTGACGGGGCTATATTCGGAGAAAACCGGCAAGACCTACGATGCCACTGTGGTTTTGGAGGACGATGGACAGTACGCCAACTTCAAGCTGGAATTTGATCAGCGGAAAGGAGGCAGCCGATGAAGCTCTCTTTAGTGGAACGGGAAACCATTCTCCTTTATAACCAGGCAGAACCAATGGCTGAGGTCTACACCCACGATCCCCGTCTGATGGAGAAGCTGGAACTGCTGGCAAAAAAGCACCCCGACCAGATCACCCGAAAGGACGCCCATAACTTTACCGTCCCAAAGCGGTGTGTATCAGTCCGGGAGCCATATAGCGCAGAACGCCGCAAAGCCGCCAGTGAGCGTGCGAAAGCTGCCGGATACCAGCCCCCTGTGAGAAAGTCCAGCAGTTAAAGGCACATGGCAGAGAATGTATTTGAAGCAGTCAAGCAGTCGGTCAGCACCAGAGATGCGGCAGCGTTTTATGGGATCGAGGTCAAACGAAATGGCATGGCCTGTTGTCCCTTTCACGATGATAAGAACCCCAGCATGAAGCTGAACGAGGAATATTTCTACTGTTTCGGCTGCGGAGCTACTGGCGATGTGATCGACTTTACCGCAAAGCTCTTTGACCTCTCCCCAAAAGAAGCGGCAGAGAAATTGGCACAGGACTTTGGCCTGATCTATGACAGTCAGGCCCCTCCCCGCAGGAGGTATGTCCGGCAGAAAACCGAGGCACAGCAGTTTCGTGAGGATCGGCAGCGGTGTTATCGCGTACTGTCCGATTACTACCATCTGCTGAAAAAATGGGAGAGCGACCATTCTCCCCGGACACCGGAGGAGAAACCGCACCCCCGCTTTGTGGAAGCAATCCATAAGAAAATCTATGTGGAGTACCTGCTGGATCTTTTTCTTTATGAAAGTGAAGAAGAACAAAAGGCATGGATTGCAGAACACACAGCAGAAATCACACACTTGGAAAGGAGATTGAAAATCATGGCTGAGAACAAACCCACCAACCGAGAGCGGCTAAGGGAAATCACAGACGGCATCGAGCAGGGCATCAAGGAACTGTTTGAGAGTGAAAAGTATATGCGCTATCTGTCCGTTATGTCCCGCTTCCACCGCTATTCGGTAAACAACACCATGCTCATCTATATGCAGAAGCCGGACGCCACTTTGGTAGCCGGATACAATAAGTGGAAAGCCCAGTTTGAGCGTCATGTTAAAAAGGGAGAACATGGCATTACCATCATCGCCCCCACACCGTACAAGAAGAAAATCGAGGAGCAGAAACTGGACCCGGATACCAAGGCTCCGATTTTGGATAAAGACGGAAAGATCATCACAGAGGAAAAAGAAATCGAGATCCCCATGTTTCGCCCGGTCAAGGTCTTTGATGTGAGCCAGACTGATGGGAAACCTTTGCCGGAGCTTGCTTCCTCCCTTTCCGGAAATGTGCCAAATTATGAGGCATTCATGGAGGCCCTGCGCCGCAGTGCGCTGGTGCCGATCACTTTTGAAGCAATGGCCGCCGATACGGACGGCTATTTTTCTGCCGATCATCAGAAAATTGCCATTCGCCAGGGCATGAGCGAGGTGCAGACGGTTTCGGCCACGGTTCATGAGATTGCCCACAGCAAGCTCCACAATCAGAAAAAGATTCAGATTGCCAATGACGAGCAATATCAGGAGATCGAGCTGTTTGATAAACCCGGTCTGTTCTCCAATGGGCGGATTGTCCGTGATAATCTGCCGGAGGACGTTTATTGCTATGACCTGCGCGGTTCTGACTACGACCCCGGAGAGCAGGTCTGTGTAGAAGAACGAGTGGTTGTAAACCATGCAGGTTCCGTTCTGCTGACAGAGCCGTTGGAGCTGGCGGAAGATGGACGCCTGATGCTGACCGAGGAAGAAGGGCTGAATTTTGTTGGCGGCTTTTCTACCCTCGCCCAGTTTTTGCAAGAACAGAGGAAAGACCGCCACACGGAGGAAGTGGAGGCTGAAAGCATCTCCTATGCAGTCTGCAAGTATTTTGGCATCGAGACCGGAGAAAACAGCTTCGGCTATATTGCAAGCTGGAGTCAGGGCAAGGAACTGAAAGAGCTGAGAGCCAGTTTGGAAACCATCAACAAGACCTCCGGCACTTTGATCTCTGACATTGAGCGCCACTATAAGGAAATCTGCAAAGAGCGTGGAATTGACCCCAATGCAAAAAAAGAGCCGGAAATGGCGGTTCTTGATGCGGAGGCAAACCAGCAGGAGGCTTTGTTTCTAATTGACGATGCCACCTATCTTCATATCCAGCCTTGTGACAGCGGCTGGGACTACACCATTTACGATGCCGCGTCCATGAAAGAGCTGGATGGCGGTCAGCTGGATATGCCGGAGCTTTCCCGCATGAAGGCAGTTCTCCAGATTTGTGATGACAACGATCTGGACAGAGACTCTGTAAAATACGCACCGTTGTCCATGATCGAGACTTTGCAGGAAGCTGCCTACCAGCAGATGCAGGCAGAGGCCAGTCAGATGACTGCTTCTTCTCAGCTGCCGGAAGCACAAGAGCAGGCGCTGGATGAATACCCTATGCCTGATGAGCAGGTATCCACACCGGATATGCAGGAATACGGCTACTTCTATGATGGGATGCTCCCTGTCACCAGAGAACGGGCGCTGGAACTGGATGCCGCTGGTTTGACCGTCTATGTGCTGCATGAGGACAATACGGAGAGCATGGTGTTTGACCCGCAGGAAATCATGGATCATGGCGGTCTTTTTGGCGTGGACCGTGAGGAATGGGAGAAAAGCCCTCAGTTCCACGAAAAGGTCATGGAGCGTCAGGAACATCAGCAGGAACGAGAACAGGCATTTCTCTCCCAGAATAGAGATTGCTTTGCCATCTATCAGGTAAGCCGTGACGATCCGCAGAATGTGCGCTTTATGAATCTGGATTGGTTAAAGTCCCATGACATTTCCATAGACCGCAGCAATTATGACCTAATCTACACCGCTCCGCTGAGTGAGTCTGGCACTGTGCCGGAGCAGCTGGAAAAACTCTATCAGCAATTCAATCTGGAAAAACCCGTGGACTTTCACAGTCCCTCCATGAGCGTCAGCGACATCGTTGCGATCAAGCAGGACGGTAAGGTATCCTGTCATTACTGTGACAGCGTTGGTTTTACCCAGATCCCCGGATTCTTGCCGCAAAATCCGCTGAAAAATGCGGAAATGGCCATGGAGGACGATTACGGCATGATCGACGGTATCATCAACAATGGCCCAAAAGAGCCGACCGTGGCAGAGCTGGAACAGCAGGCCCGAAGCGGTCAGCCCATTTCCCTGATGGACTTGACTGACGCCATTCATCGGAAGGAACGGGAAAAGAAAAAGTCCGTCATGGAGCAGCTGAAAAGCCAGCCCAAAGCAGAACACAAAAAGACAGCGCAAAAAAAGAGCGCAGAAAGGGAGATTTGATATGGGAAACTTTACTTTTGAGGAAATGAACCTGATGTGCATTTACAATACCGGCAGCCGCACCGGGCTGATCGACAGCCTGCGTGAAATGCGCGGCGAGCTTTCGCCGGAGGAAACGGAACTGAGGGAGCTAACCGACAGCGCCCTTACGAAGCTCTGTGCGATGACCGATGAGGACTTTGACCAGCTGGAGCTGTACCCGGATTTTGACCAGTAAACACCATAACCGCAGGGATGGGGTGGCAATTTGCCACCCCACCTTTTACCCCAAAACTGAAAGGAGGACAGAATACCATGCCAACCAAAGCTGAACTATATGCACAGATGGCGGACAAGGTGGCAACACAGCTCACGGGGAGCTGGCAGGAATGGGCAGAGTTTCTCACCACTGCTTCTCGCCTTTACAAGTACCCGTTCCATGAGCAGCTGATGATCTACGCCCAGCGACCGGACGCTACCGCCTGTGCAGAGTACGATTTGTGGAATGAAAAGATGGGCCGATATGTAAGGCGCGGTTCCAAGGGAATCGCTCTGGTGGATGATTCCGGGGACAGACCTCGCCTGCGTTATGTCTTTGACATTTCAGACACCGGAACCCGTGAACATTCCCGCACTCCCTGGCTGTGGCAGCTGGAGGAGCGCCATCTGGATTCAGTGCAGGCCATGCTGGAGCGCACCTATGATGTTTCCGGTGATGACCTTGCAGGACAGCTTACCGAGGTAGCCGGAAAACTGGCTGAGGAATACTGGACGGAGCATCAGCAGGACTTCTTCTATATCGTTGACGGTTCCTTTTTGGAGGAATATGATGAGTATAACATCGGAGTGCAGTTCAAGGCAGCCGCCACCGTCAGCATCACTTACGCTTTGATGTCCCGCTGCGGACTGGAGCCGGAACGCTACTTCGACCACGAAGATTTCATGGCGATCTTTGATTTCAACACCCCGTCCACCATCGGGGCGCTGGGAACAGCGGTCAGCCAGATCAACCAACAGGTGCTGCGGCAGATCGGCGTCACCGTCCGAAATGCAGAGCGCGAAGCCAACCAAGAAAGGAGCAAACAAGATGAACAATCCCATGACCTATATCCAGAACGGAGACTATCTGATTCCCGACCTGAAGCTGAGCCAGCAGCCGGAGAAACCTCTGGGCAAGTACGGCAGGATGAGGAAAACCTACCTGAAGGAACACCATCCCATCCTCTACAACCAGATGTTGCTGAGCGAGAAGCTGTACCCGCACCTTCTGGAGATCGACGAGACCGCCCAGAACAGACTGGAGCAGATGATACCCCAGCTGGCGAAGGAAGCAGGAGCCACCGAGGAACTGAAAGCCAGCGATCCCATGAAGTGGGTGGGGCTGATGAACACCTGCAAAGCCCAGGCAGAGGAAATCCTGATGGCGGAGCTTATCAACAGCTGACCCTAAACCTGTTCCTCTCCGAAGCGGAACAGATCCAATCCATAGATGAAGCAGAGAATGTAGCGCATACATCCTCTGCTTTTTCTTTTACCCAAAACGACATTGACCATGTGCTGCGTTTGGGCGGCAATACAGACCGCCAGAGGGAGTGTGTGGTTGCAGCCTTTGAAAAGCAGAAAACCACCGCTGAGATTGCCGAGATACTGAAAACGCTGTACCACGGCGGCAACGGCCTTGGTAGTGTGAGCGCATGGTATGCTGAGGATGGTATCCATCTTTCCCACGGGAAGTCTGTCCGTTATGACAGGTCTGCTCAGGTTGTTTCCTGGGAGAGCGCCGCAGAGCGTATCGGGGAGCTTTTGGAGAGCGGCCAGTTTGCCTCCAATGTGGAACTTGCAGAAGCGGCAGGCTATGAACGCTCCCTCCTTGCCACAAAGTTCTGGAACCTATATCACGATCTCAGTGAGGACGCCAGAGAAGCCGGATATTTGTCCTGCCTGTCAGAGATCAAAGGCAATGGGTTCCCGGAGGAGACCCACCGCCTGACGGAGCAGTTGAATGACCCGGCTTTCCGCCAGACACTCAAGGAAGAATACGCCGCCTTCTGGACTGCCTATCAGCAGGACCGTGACCTGTTGCGCTTTCATTACCATAGGCCAAGGGAAATCTGGGAGAACCTGAAAGACCTTGACCTGCCCCGCAGGACTTTTTCTTCGGACCTTTCCCAAGTGCCAACCGTCCAGCATTTCATTACAGAGGATGAGATCGACACCGCCATGACCGGCGGCAGCAGTTTTGCCGGAGGAAAAGGCCGTATCTATGCGTTCTTCATGGAAAACCATACGGATAAGGAAAAAGTGAGATTCCTTAAAGACGAGTATGGCATTGGCGGACGCTCTCATGCCCTGTCCGGCGCAACACACAGCGGCGAAGATCACGATGGGAAAGGACTGCACTATAAAAAGCAGGACTGCCCGGATGTTCACTTGAACTGGGAAAAGGTTGCCAAGCGCATTACCTTACTTGTCCAGAAAGGCCGCTATCTTACCGAACAGGAACAGGCGCAGTATGACAAAATCCAGGCTGAAAAGGAATTGGCCGAAGAAGATGCCATCCAAGCCCAGCAGCCGGAGGTGGAGGAAGAAACGCCAAAGCCTACCCTTCGGGAGCAGTTTGAGCAGTATAAGCCTGTGGTGACTGCCGCCATATCTGAGGATGTGGCATATCGAAATGCCTGCGGTCATTCCGACCGTGAAAATGCTGTCATCGAGGGCAATGCCGCTGTGCGCCGTGTAGTCCTTGGTTCTAAGGATATGGAGCTGATCCGACTCTATTCGGATGTGCCGGAGTTCCGACAGCGACTGCACCGGGAAGTGATCGACGAAACCTATCCAAAGCTCCATGAACTTCTGCGCCCTCTTTCTCAGGAAGATATTGATACTGCCATTTGTGCATGGAACGGCAATATCGAGAGTAAACACGCTGTCGTCCGTTATATGAAAGACCATGCAAGAGAAAAAGATACCGCTGCATGGCTGGCTCAGGAATACGGCGGCAGTAACAGCAACAGCCTGTTTGTTGTCCGTGCCGGCAGCCCGGAGGAAACGCAGCTGCCCTGGCCGAAGGTACAGCGCCGGATTGCCCAGCTCATTCAGGAGGACCGGTTCTATACCGAAGAAGAACAGAACCGCTTTGACGACATCGACCCAATCGCCATCCGGGAAGCTCTGGAAGAAAGAGGGATCGTCAACGGACAGGTGACAGACCCGAAAAAACTGGACAATGCCCCGTTTATCCAACAGGTGATGTCAGATGCAGAGCAGATCGCAGATGCCGAGACAGAGCAGACTTCCGAAGTTTCCATTTCCGATGAGGAATATGACGCAGTTCGCCGCCCAATTCCGCAAAAGACTTCTTACGACCCAGCCGCCCCGGTCTATGCCGTGGGCGATACCGTGTATATCGAGGATGACGCCTATCAGATCACAGAGCTGCGGGAGGACACCGTACAGCTTCTGCCCACCGGCATGGTATATCCCATCTATCGGGCAGAGCGCAAAGAACAGTTCGAGCAGCTGCTTCGGGCAGACCGCCGCAATGCTTACTATACCGAGTTTCTTCCCATTGACCCGGACAAGGCAGATCAGGACTTGCGGGATGTATTGGCTCATGGACTGATGGATGAAGCGGATAAAAAGCAGATTTCCACACTGCTGCAATCCGGCAGGAGCAACAGCGAGATCGCCTACTGGCTGAGCAGAGCCTATTCCGGTGGGATTGAGACACTGAATCTGGAGACCGGCGATATTGCCGATTACCGTACCACGGCACAGGGCGTAGAACTGGAAGTCATGGATGCAGAGGAAAAGCGTCTGGCTATGCTGTATTTCCGCTGGGATGAGGTTGCGCCTTTGCTGCGCGGGATGTATGCCCGTCAGCAGGACGGTTTTGGACAGGAACAGCCCCAACCGGCTACCGAATCCCCGACCTTCCATTCCGAGACCATGGCCGTCTATCCGGGCGATAAGAACCATCTGCCTTATGATGTGGTGGTGGAACGACTGCATATCGAGGAGCCGGAGCCACCAGCCCCTGTGACTGAGCCGGAGAAAACCTTTGAGGAAGTGTTGGATGAACACCCGGTTTCCATTCAGGTCAATGGCCAGTGGCAGACCTTTCCCAATGCCAAAGCTGCCGAGGAAGCCTCCTATGAGGAATACAAGGCTAACCTGCGCCGCAATGCAAAAAACTTCCGCATTACCGATGAGCATTTGGGCGAAGGCGGTCCGAAAGCCAAGTTCCAGGCAAATGTCAATGCGATTCGTTTGCTGAAAGAGCTGGAAGCTGCCGGACAGCAGGCAAGCCCCGAACAACAGGAGGTTCTTTCCCGCTATGTGGGCTGGGGCGGTCTCTCTGATGCGTTTGAACCGGAGAAACCGGTATGGGCTTTAGAGTATGCCCAGCTAAAAGAACTGCTGACCCCGGAGGAATATGCCGCCGCCAGAAGCTCTACCCTCAACGCCCATTACACCAGCCCTACGGTCATTCAGGCCATCTATGAAGCGGTGGGGCGCATGGGCTTTGAGACCGGAAATATTTTGGAGCCATCTATGGGTGTGGGCAACTTCTTCGGTATGCTGCCGGAGGAAATGAGAAACAGCCGTTTGTACGGTGTGGAGCTGGACCCGGTTTCCGGGCGTATCGCAAAGCAGCTCTATCCCAAGGCGGACATCACAGTAGGCGGCTTTGAGACCACTGACAGGCGTGACTTCTTTGACCTTGCCATCGGCAATGTGCCTTTTGGTCAGTATCAGGTCAATGACAAAGTCTACAACAAGCTGAATTTCAACATTCATAATTACTTTTTCGCCAAAGCACTGGATCAGGTGCGTCCCGGCGGTGTGGTGGCTTTTGTGACCTCCCGCTATACCATGGATGCCAAGGATTCCACCGTGCGCCGCTATCTTGCCCAACGTGCCGAACTGCTGGGTACTATCCGTCTGCCCAATGATGCGTTCAAAAAGAATGCCGGTGCCGAGGTTGTATCGGACATCATTTTTCTCCAAAAGCGGGACCGTCCGCTGGACATCGTGCCGGAATGGACTCAGACCGGACAAACGGAGGATGGGTTTGCCATCAACCGGTATTTTATCGACCACCCGGAAATGGTGCTGGGCAGACAGGAGCCGGTAAGCACTGCTCATGGTATGGACTACACTGTGAATCCTATCGAGGAACTGGAGCTTTCCGACCAGCTGCATGATGCCGTGAAGTACATTCATGGCACTTATCAGGAGGCAGAGCTGCCGGAGCTGGGCGAAGGCGAAGCTATTGACACCTCCATTCCTGCCGACCCCAATGTGAAGAACTATTCCTATGCCATTGTAGACGGGCAGGTGTACTACCGGGAAAACAGCCGTATGGTGCGCCCTGACCTCAACGCCACCGCCGAAGCCCGCGTGAAAGGTCTTGTGGGACTGCGTGATTGTGTGCAGGAACTGATCGACCTTCAGATGGATGCAGCGGTTCCGGACAGCACCATTACCCAAAAGCAGGCGGAACTGAACAGCCTCTATGATAGCTTTTCTGCAAAATATGGCCTTATCAATGACCGTGCAAACCGACTGGCCTATGCAGATGATTCTTCCTATTACCTGCTCTGTGCGCTGGAAGTCATTGACGAGGATGGGAAACTGGAACGCAAGGCAGATATGTTCACCAAGCGGACCATCAAGCCCCATCAGGCGGTGGCTGTGGTGGATACGGCAAGCGAAGCACTGGCGGTGTCCATCTCGGAAAAAGCCTGCGTGGATATGGACTATATGAGCCAGCTTACCGGAAAAACAAAAGAAGCACTGGCCGGAGAACTGCAAGGCGTGATCTTCCGTGTACCGGGACAGTTGGAGCAGGACGGAACGCCCCATTATGTGACTGCTGATGAATACCTCTCCGGCAATGTACGCCGCAAACTGCGTCAGGCGCAGCGGGCCGCACAGCAGGACCCGGTTTATGCAGTCAATGTGGAAGCTCTTACCGCCGCCCAGCCCAAAGACCTGGATGCGTCGGAGATTGAGGTGCGTCTGGGCGCTACCTGGATTGACAAGGAATATATCCAGCAGTTTATGTATGAGACCTTTAATACCCCGTTTTATCTCCAGCGCAGTATCGAGGTCAACTATTCGTCCTTTACCGCTGAATGGCAGATCAAGGGGAAATCTTCTGTATCCTACAACGATGTGGCAGCTTATACCACCTATGGGACCAGTCGTGCCAATGCCTACAAGATTTTAGAGGACAGCCTGAACCTGCGGGATGTCCGCATCTATGACACCATAGAGGACGCAGACGGAAAAGAGCGCCGCGTACTGAACGCCAAGGAGACCACCCTGGCGGCTCAAAAACAGCAGGCGATCCGGGAAGCCTTTAGGGACTGGATCTGGAGAGACCCGGAGCGCCGCCAGACTTTGGTGCGCCAGTATAACGAAGAAATGAACTCTACCCGTCCCCGCGAATATGATGGCAGCCACATCACTTTTGGGGGCATGAACCCGGCCATTACCCTGCGGGAACACCAGAAAAGCGCCATTGCCCATGTGCTGTATGGAGGAAATACCCTGTTGGCACATGAAGTAGGCGCAGGCAAAACCTTTGAGATGGTGGCCGCTTCGATGGAAGCAAAACGCCTGGGCTTGTGCCAGAAATCTCTCTTTGTGGTTCCAAATCACCTGACCGAGCAGTGGGCGTCGGAGTTTCTGCGTCTCTATCCTTCCGCCAACATCTTAGTCACCACCAAAAAGGACTTTGAGACCCATAACCGAAAGAAGTTCTGCGCTCGTATTGCGACGGGTGATTATGATGCCATCATCATGGGACATAGCCAGTTTGAGCGTATCCCCATCAGCCGGGAGCGTCAGGAACGGCTTCTCTATGAACAGATCGACGAGATCACCGAGGGGATTGCAGAGGTACAGGCCAGTGGCGGCGAGCGTTTTACCGTCAAGCAGCTGGAGCGTACCAGAAAGTCTCTGGAAGCCAGACTGGAAAAGCTGCAAGCCGAGGGACGAAAAGACGATGTGGTGACTTTTGAGCAGCTGGGTGTGGATCGGCTGTTTGTGGACGAGGCCCATAACTATAAAAACCTGTTTCTATACACAAAAATGCGGAATGTAGCAGGTTTATCCACATCGGACGCGCAGAAATCCTCCGATATGTTTGCCAAGTGCCGCTATATGGATGAGATCACCGGAAACCGTGGCGTGATCTTTGCCACCGGCACACCGGTCAGCAATTCCATGACCGAGCTTTACACCATGCAGCGTTATCTTCAATATGAACGCCTGCAAGAGCTGAACATGACCCACTTCGACTGCTGGGCTTCTCGATTCGGGGAGACCGTCACAGCATTGGAGCTGGCACCGGAAGGCACCGGCTACCGGGCAAGAACGAGATTCAGCAAGTTCTTTAATCTGCCGGAGCTGATGAACCTGTTCAAAGAAGTGGCCGACATTAAGACTGCCGACCAGCTGAATCTGCCTACCCCGGAAGTGGAATACCACAACATCGTGGCGCAGCCTACCGAACATCAGCAGGAAATGGTCAAGGCCCTTTCGGAGCGCGCATCGCTGGTACACAGCGGAACCGTTGACCCGTCCCAGGACAATATGCTCAAGATTACCTCGGATGGCCGTAAGCTGGGGCTTGACCAGAGGATCGTCAACCAGATGCTGCCGGACGAACCTGGCACAAAGGTCAATCAGTGTGTGGACAACATCATGCAGATCTGGCGGGACGGCAAAGCTGACAAGCTGACCCAGCTGGTGTTCTGCGACATTTCTACACCACAGGCCAAAGCTCCTGCAAGCAAGGCGGCGAAAACGCTGGATAATCCACTGCTTCACGCATTGGAAGGCGCTGTGCCTCTGCCGGAGCAGGAACCGACCTTTACGGTATATGACGATATTCGTCAGAAGCTCATTGCCCAGGGGATGCCTGCTGATCAGATCGCTTTTATCCATGAGGCCAATACCGAGGTGCGGAAAAAGGAGCTGTTCTCCAAAGTCCGTACCGGTCAGGTGCGTGTGCTTATGGGCAGCACCGCCAAGATGGGCGCAGGCACCAATGTGCAGGACCGTCTGGTGGCACTTCATGACCTGGACTGTCCGTGGAGACCGGGAGACCTTGCCCAGCGCAAGGGCCGTATCGAGCGCCAGGGCAACCAGAATCCCCTTGTCCATGTGTATCGCTATGTGACCGAGGGAACTTTCGACGCATACCTCTGGCAGACAGTGGAGAATAAGCAGAAATTCATCAGCCAGATCATGACTTCTAAATCGCCGGTGCGCTCCTGCGATGATGTGGATGAAACGGCGCTTTCCTTTGCCGAGATCAAGGCTCTGTGCGCCGGAGACCCCCGTATCAAAGAGCGTATGGATCTGGATGTGGAGGTATCCCGCCTGAAGCTGATGAAAGCCGACCACCAGAGTAAGCAGTACCGCTTGGAGGATCAGTTGCTCAAATATTTCCCGGAGGAGATTGAAAAGCACAAGGGCTTTATCAAAGGCTTTGAATCTGACCTGGAGGTTTTGGCAGCTCACCCGCACCCGGAGGACGGCTTTGCCGGTATGGAGATTCGTGGAGATCTGCTGACCGATAAGGAGAACGCCGGTGCTGCCCTTTTGGATGCCTGCAAGGAGGTCAAAACCTCCGATCCGGTGCAGATCGGCAGCTACCGGGGCTATGCCATGTCTGTGGAATTTTCCGCTTGGAAACAGGAATATACGCTCCTGCTAAAAGGACAGATGACCCACAGGGCAACCCTTGGTACAGACCCTCGCGGAAATCTTACCCGTATCGACAATGCCCTCGCCCAGATGCCGCAGCGTCTGGAGGCGGCAAAGGCCCAGATGGATAACCTCTATCAGCAGCAGGCTGCGGCAAAGGAGGAAGTTGGAAAGCCATTCCTTTATGAAGAAGAACTAAAAAGCAAAAACGCCCGTCTGGTGGAGCTGGATACCCTGCTCAACATCGACGGAAAGGGACCGGCACACGATGAAGCTGTCGTTGCCAAAAGCACACGGCCTTCGGTATTGGACCATCTAAAACGCCCGGTGCCGCCCCGCAGTACAGACAAGAAGCCAAAACAGCATGAGGAGGTGCGATAACATGAATACCAACGATCTAAATACAGCCCTTTATGAAAAGATGGCTGCCGAACAGGACAAGTTCCGGGACTGGCTGAAAAGCCAGTCCCCGGAAGAAGTCTTAAACCATGCCTATGAGTACACCATCCGCGAGGACATTGTGATGGCGATGGAGGAACTGGAGCTGACTGATGCCCAGGCTCAGGCACTTTTGGAATCTCCCTCTCCGCTGGCGGATGTGTACCGTTATTTTGAAAAGCTGGAGACCGGCTATATGGATGTGATCCGGGACAGTATTGAGAACCGTGCCGACGATGTGTGCAGAGCTAAAGAGGAACTGCGAACAACACCGGTCTATCCCCATTCTGCCGCCTATGCGAGAGAACATGGGGAGTTGGAGCAGTACCGGGCTTCCAACAATGCAAATCTCCAATGCAAGGAGTCCATTGAAGCGGCGGTGCGGGAACACTTCGACGGAATGTATCTCAGTCACGATGCGGCAAAGGGTGTGATCGAGATCTATGGCATGGAGCGTGTGGCTATGGTTCTGGCTAACACCGTCCAGCTTCAGGACTGGGATGGGCGCTACTCCCGACGCAACAAAGAATGGGCTAAGACCATTCCCAACGATAATCCCGAAACTGTCCGTTGTGGTTATGCCTTAAACAGCCACCCTGCTGTGCTGGATGGCTTTATTGATCTGGTGCGTGTAGAACAGCAGCGCAGCCGTACTCAGGGAGAAAAACTGCAACCGTCCCGCCCCTCAGTACGGGATAAGCTCAAACAGGAGCTGCCTGCCCATAAGCCTGCCGCCCCGAAGAAACGGGAGCCGGAGCGATAACTATGGCAAAGCGTAAGCGGGATATGCAATTAAACTTTAGAGTTTCAGCGGAGGAGCTTGCTGTGATTGAGCAAAAAATGTCTCAGTTTGGAACCTCCAACCGTGAAGCCTATCTAAGAAAAATGGCGCTGGATGGGTATGTAGTCAAGCTGGAGCTGCCGGAGCTGAAGGAGCTTGTTTCCCTGATGCGCCGAAACAGCAACAACTTAAACCAGCTGACCCGTAAAGTGCATGAGACTGGGCGGGTTTATGATGCTGACTTGGAGGATATATCCCAGCGGCAGGAACAGTTATGGGAGGGTTTGAAGGAAATCCTTACCCAGCTTTCCAAACTCTTATAACAGGGATAGATACTCCATTTGCGGAGGGAGGAACGGCATTACTTCGCTGCTCCTCTCTCCGCTTTTTCTTTTTATCGGTATCCTTGTCTTTTGCCTGCCCATGCCGGATAATATGATTAGAAAAGATACCAAGAACGCTGCAAGGAGGAAATAACATGAAGATTTTGAAAGGGCTTTTGATGATTATAACTGCACCGGTCATTTTGGTGCTGACGCTTTTTGTCTGGCTCTGCACGGGGCTGATCTACATATCCGGTCTGGTGCTTGGTCTGCTCAGCACTGTAATTGCTCTGCTTGGCGTGGCTGTGCTTATTACCTATTCCCCGCAAAATGGTGTGATTTTGCTGGTTATGGCATTTTTGATTAGCCCTATGGGGCTGCCGTTGGCTGCAATCTGGCTGATGGGTAAGGTGCAGAGTTTGAAATTTGCCATTCAGGATTGGATTTATGGATAAAAAATACGCAAAGCCACAAAATGCCAAACACCGTCTGTTAAATTTGGAAAGAGAAACTATATATCCACGACTTTACTTTTGAACTAATATTGAATATAATATTAGTACGAAAGGAAGTGACATGATGGGACAATTTGAACAGCTGGATCAGATGCTAACAGCACAAGAAGGAATGCTGCGAACATCACAGGTCGTATCCTCTGGAATTTCAAAGCCGGTATTTTATGATTATGTGCGTTCACGAGATTTGGATAGAGTTGCACATGGGATTTATCTGTCCAAAGATTCCTGGGTGGATGCCATGTATCTGCTTCATTTGCGATTTGAACAAGCAGTATTTTCACATGAAACAGCTTTATTTTTTCACGATCTGACAGACCGTGAACCAATAGAATATACAGTTACGGTCAAAACTGGATGCAATCCAAGCAAAATGAAAGCAGAAGGCATTCAAGTTTTTACGATTAAAGCAGACTTACATGATGTAGGACTTACAACAGCGAAAACTCCGTTCGGGCATACTGTGCCGGTTTATGATATGGAGCGAACGATCTGTGATTTGCTCAGAAGCCGTAGCAGAATTGAAATTCAGACCTTTCAGGGAGCACTGAAAGCGTATGCCCGTAGAAAAGATAAGAACCTGCGAGCTTTAATGCAATATGCCGGGATGTTCAAGGTGGAAAAAATTTTACGACAGTATTTGGAGGTACTTTTATGATAAAAACAGCAAGGCAGCTTAAAGATTTAATACGAAACCTTTCCAGAGAAAAATCCGCAGATGCTCAGATTTTAATGAGGAACTACATGATGGAGCGTTTTTTGGAGCGTATTTCTCTTTCTGAGTATCGTGATAAGTTTATCTTGAAGGGTGGTATGTTGGTAGCGGCTATGGTTGGATTGGATGCCCGCTCTACGATGGATTTGGATGCAACCATAAAGGGAGCTAATGTTAATGTGGAGGATATTGAGAATCTAATTTCATCAATCGTAACTGTTCCGATTGATGATGGTGTTAAATTTCAGCTGAAAAGTATTTCGGAGATTATGGATGAAGCAGAGTATCCGGGGATTCGTGTCAGCATGAGTACAACATTCGATGGTGTAGTGACCCCTTTGAAAATTGATATTTCTACGGGAGATGCAATCACTCCAAGAGAGGTTCGGTATTCATTCAAACTTATGCTGGAAGATCGCTCCATTGATATTTGGGCTTATAATTTAGAAACTGTGCTGGCAGAAAAACTGGAAACCATTATTACCAGAACCACAACCAATACCCGCATGAGAGATTTCTACGATATTTACATTTTAGAACAGCTGCATGGAACCACGCTGAACCCGAAAATTTTACATGATGCGCTTCTGGCAACTGCTCATAAACGGGGATCGGAGAAGTATCTTAACCAGGCTGAAGAAGTTTTTGACGAAGTGGAAAATGATTCGGTTATGCAAAAACTTTGGGAGGCATACCGTAAAAAGTTTTCTTATGCTTCTGATTTGGAATGGGATGTGATTATGAAAGCAATTCGCAGGTTATATGTTCTTTGCGAGAAGGGCATCAGCTTATGAAAAAGCATGGACACTATTGTAAAGTTTGTGGTGAATACAAAGCCAACGAAAAATTTTCAGGCAAAGGTCATGCATCCCACATTTGTAAATCCTGTGCTTCGCTACCAGCAGAAAAGCAGGCTGAACTGATGACACTGAATCGTCTTTTGAATCTTCCATGGAGGCTATCGAAAGAGCAGTTGTCCTGGCTGAAAAATCGACTAAAGGATAGGCGGCCTGATGTCCGTGCATTGGCGCAAGAGCAATATGAAATGAGATTTCCACCAAGACACTTAGAAGATGATGAGTTCAATTTTTTCGATGAAGAAAGTTTTATAGAATAGTGAAAGCGGTCTGCTATGGCAGGCCGTTTTCTTTTCGGGAAGGAGGTCTGACCTATGGCAACCACGAGAATCATGCCGCTTCATGTCGGCAAGGGCCGCACAGAAAGTCGGGCGATCAGTGACATCATCGACTATGTGGCCAATCCCAAAAAAACAGATAGCGGCAGGCTTATTACCGGCTATGCGTGTGACAGCAGGACTGCGGATGCAGAGTTCCTTCTGGCAAAGCGGCAGTACCTTGCCACGACCGGACGAGTGCGCGGTGCGGATGATGTGATTGCCTATCATGTGCGCCAGTCCTTCCGCCCCGGAGAGATCACTTCGGAAGAAGCAAACCGGCTGGGCGTAGAATTTGCCAAGCGTTTTACCAAGGGCAATCATGCCTTTGTGGTCTGCACCCACATAGACAAGTCGCACATTCACAATCACATTATCTGGTCATCGGTCAGCTTAGAATATGACCGGAAATTCCGAAACTTTTGGGGCAGCACCAAGGCAGTCCGACAGTTAAGTGACACCATCTGCGTCGAAAACGGACTGTCCATTGTGGAGAATCCGAAACCTCACGGAAAGAGCTATAACAAGTGGCTGGGCGATCAGGCAAAGCCCTCTCACCGAGAGCTGCTGCGTGTAGCGATTGACAACGCATTATCACAAAGTCCTGCTAATTTTGAGGAACTGCTAAAGCTGCTGCAAGAGTCCGGCTGTGAAGTATCAAAGCGCGGAAAATCGTATCGTTTGAAACTCCCCGGCTGGGAGAAAGCCGCCCGAATGGACAGCCTGGGCGAAGGATATGGATTAGATGATTTGCAGGCGGTTCTCTCCGGGAAGAAAACGCATACCCCACGAAAGAAAATAGTTACACAGGCAGAGACGCAGAAGGTCAATCTGCTGGTGGACATTCAGGCAAAATTGCAGGCTGGAAAAGGTGCTGGCTATGCTCGATGGGCCAAGGTGTTCAACCTCAAGCAGATGGCGCAGACCATGAATTACTTGTCAGAGAATAACCTGCTGGAGTATGCGGTTTTGGAAGAAAAGGCTGCGGCTGCCACGGCACATCACAATGAGCTTTCGGCGCAGATCAAAGCGGCTGAAAAGCGCATGGCAGAGATTGCTGTTCTGCGTACTCACATTGTAAATTATGCCAAGACCCGTGAGGTCTATGTGGCATACCGCAAGGCAGGCTACTCTAAGAAATTCCGGGAGGAACATGAGGAAGAAATTCTGCTCCACCAGGCTGCTAAGAATGCCTTTGATGAGATGGGCGTCAAGAAGCTGCCCAAGGTCAAAGAGTTACAGACGGAGTACGCGAAATTGCTGGAAGAAAAGAAAAAGACCTATACCGAGTACCGGCGTTCCCGTGAGGAAATGCGGGAGCTTTTAACGGCAAAGGCCAATGTGGATCGAGTGCTGAAAATGGAGGTAGAACAGGATGTTGAAAAAGAAAAAGACCACGGCCAGCGATAAGCTGGTCCTGGTCAAAAGCGTTCGTAGAACGCGCAGCCACAGAATGAAATTCTGTGTTCAAAGGGGCTTGGGGGCACTGCCCTCAACAAGCAGTTTGTGGCGAAATGGATAGCCACAAGCATTGCTTGCCACAATATGCTGCGCATAAAATAAAAAACTAACGACGGGACATTTACTGCCTCCTATCGTTAGTTTTCTGTGTTTAAGCGACTTATAAAACCAATCAGCATAATCAGATCGTCATCTGACATCTTTCTCATTCCGTCCAAAGCCTTCTTGATAAGCTGAGGGTTATTTTCCTGTGCATCAAAAAATTGAAGCGGTGTGATTTCAAAATATTCACAGATGTTGAGAAACTGCTTCATAGACGGCATAGAACGCCCAGAAGAAATCGCCTGAATATAGCTTCTGTTCTGCCCTAACTCCATGCTCATCTGATATTCTGAAACGCCTTTTTTCAATCGTAATTCTGTGATTCGATTGCGGATAAATTCTTCGTCCATACGCTCACCTCTCTGCTCTTTTAGCATAGCAGAAAGCAATTCTTGATACTTCGTATGTGTTGTGTTATAATTTTATAATACAACCTTTATACGCATTATTATTTGCGTTATTTTTGCTTTATATGCGTAATCAAGGCAGTTATCAAGGGTGATTTATATGAATCAGTATGCCTGCGCCATTACCGGCCACCGACCAACAAGATTTTGCTTTGGATATAATGAGGAAGATCCCCTATGCCAAAAATTAAAAGAATGTCTCCTGGAGCAGTTTCGGATACTTCATGACGAGAAATTTGTCCGTACTTTTTTTGTCGGCGGTGCTCTTGGTGTGGATATGTGGGCTGGAGAACAGCTGCTGACATTGAGGGCACAAACGGGATACGAAGATATTAAAATTGTCGTTGTAGTTCCCTTCATCGGTTATGACTCTAAATGGCCGGATCAGAGTAGACATAGATTGAAAAAGCTGATCCAAAACGCAAACGATTCCATTGTTATTTCACATTCTGCGGATGTTTCCAGTTATAAAAAAAGGAATTACTATATGGTCGATCATGCAGAGTACCTCATCGGTGTGTTTGATAATCAGAAAAAGCTGCGTTCAGGCACAGCACAGACAGTCAACTATGCCTTACATCAGGGAAAAGTAATCACTCTGATCCATCCAGACACTATGGAGATAACAGCCCCTGCGCCTTAACAAATTCACAAAAATTTTTCATTAGCATTTCCAACAAAATATTTTCATTGAAGGGGTGCTGTGATATAATAAGATATAAAACTACGCTCAGAATAAATGGTGCCGCTATGAACAAATATATTGGACAGCAATTTGCTGCTTTAAGATACGAAAAAAATATTTTGGTTGTTGAAGAAACTACATCTGCTGGTGGATGCGGCTCCTTCAACGCGGCTTCTTCATGTCCTGCGTCAGCCTGTCTTTATGACAGTGCGGCGTGGGGCTTTTTTATTGCCTGAAAGGAGTATGAGAACATGAGTCTGAAATATACCTGCCCCAGCTGTGGAACCCCATTGGGTTATGAGGGATTGTGTTGGAAATGTAAGTGCGAGCAAGAACGGCAAGCTGCTCTGGCCTGGATGCCGGAACAAATTGTCGAAAAACAAAGAAACTTGATACAGAACATCCAGAGGCTGGCTGATATGGAGGACCCAGAGTTCGCCGACTTTTGGCAGCTGCTTGGCTACCATGATGCCATCACCCCGGAGATTCAGCGAGTGGCACTGGCCGCAGAGGTGTTCTGGCCCTGTGAGATCTATTATCATGCTCCCGCCGATGTGCGGGATGGTCTGATCCATGCGCTGTTGTCCGCAGAATATTCCAGCGCGGCCTCCAACCTGATGAGTTGCCTTGCTATGCAAGGAGATGACAAGGCAATGGAGACTCTGCTGGAGCTGGAGCGAAATCCCCGGCCCTGGCGCAAGGGCCTCTATGTAGACCCATCCAGCTATGCGCAGATCGGAGGCTGGACCTTCGACAAGGAGGGCCAGAAAATCCAGCTCAACTTCGATACCTGCTATCCTATGGTCAAAGGAACCACCAGCGAGAAATCTCCCGTCCGCATTGGCCGGGCACGGGAGGACACATGCCCCCACTGTGGCGGACGCATGGTGGACATGCTGGTGCTGGATGGCCGGGATGAGCGGCTGAAATTTCTGGGGTTGGATGGTATTCTGACTGCCACCTGCTGCCCCAACTGTGTGGGATTCTTGAAAGGTCCAGCCTTTAACAGTTTTACCCTGGATGGCGGCGTGGAAGTCTTTCCCTCCGAGCTCTTTGACGGGGCGGAGAAAACGGATTGCTATGTCAGTCCCGAGGACTACAAGGCCCTCACGGAAAATCCCTTTGTGCTGGGCGAAGCGCCCGTGCCCCTGTTTTACGGTGCGGCCTGCCAGGATGTGAACACGGTGGGTGGCTTTGCCAACTGGGTACAGGACGCGGAATATACGACCTGCCCCCACTGCGGGAAACCTATGAAATATCTGGCCCAGATCCAGTGGGATACGGTGTTTGACTGTGCGGAGGGCACGCTCTATGTGGAATTCTGCCCGGACTGCCATATCGTGTCCATGCAGCACCAGCAGACCTAAAAAAGTCGCACGGTATGAAAAGAGAAATACCAGCAGGTATTTGCGTAAGGAGGAAGTAGAATGAACAGCGAACAGATCACAGCATTTTTGCAAGAGCATTGGTACATTGCCTCGGTGCTCATCGGGGCCGTGATTTTAATTGGAGCAATCCGCAACTGGAACTGGCTCTGCGACCCCACTGGTACGCGGGATGCCCACCGCCACAGCAGAGGATACCGGCGGGTGGTGTTCTTTCTGTTGGGTGTCCTCCTGATTGTGGTGAGTATCTGGGGATTTGTGCTGAAGTTGAAATAGGAGGAGCAATCCCATGACCCAAGAAGAACAGATCCGACTCTATCGGCTGATGGAAAAACTCAACTGGTTTTTCCACCAAGAGATGCACTACCTGAATAGAGATATTGCGGAAAAGACCGCACGGGAGTGTTACCCGGAGATTCGGGATTTTACATACGATATTTTGTGGAACGACCTGCCCAGAGAGGTGCAGGGACAACTTATGAACGAGGATGAGACGCTATGAATACTACGATGACTTTAGAACAACTGCCTCCCAAGGGTGTAAAGCGAGAACAGGCCATTTTGGCGCTGGGCAAAGAGGAAGCAAACGGCGAACTGCTTCTCCAGCTTGTGAATACAGAAAAGGGCAAGTGCAAAACGGCTGCTCAAAAGGCTTTGGCGCAGCTGGAGTATGCCCCTGCTGCCCCACTGTGGGCCAAGCTGGTCAAGGGCAAATGGATGGGCAGCCATATCATGTCGGATGCCTGCTCGGATTGTGTATCGGAGCAGATTGCCCCAGTCATCCTGAAAACCCTCTCCCTGCTGTTGGATGAGGCGGATACAAAACCGCTGGAAGAGGGACAGGTGGAACAGATGAATTTCTGTTTTCATTTGATGCTGGGCAAAGCCTCCCCCAAGATGTTGGAGGTGTACCGTTTTCTGGCGGAAAATGCGGAACGGATCGGCCATCTCAAGCACACCCCCTTTTATGATGGTGACAAATGCACTACATGGCACATTTCCCAAGGACTGGGGCTCTATAAAGTAAAGCCAAAGGAAATGGAGAAGATTCCGGCTTTGATTCTGACCGCCTCCTTGATTCGAAACCCGGATACACGACTACAAGCACTGGCCGATGAACTATATGAACGCTATGGCGGCAGTTGGCTGATTCCAGTCTTTATGAAAGCAATTATCACCCAGCCCAAGGAACAGGTGTATGAAACCTATTCGCTCCTGCTGGGCACTCCCAAAGAAATCTACCTGTTCAATGCTCTGGGGATGCTGGATTACCGCTGTTATCCGGAGGACTGGATCTATGAACGCCTGGGGCCTGATGGAATGACTGCGTTCATCTTTTGGGGCTATGACCGCTACGGGTCCTATGACACGACCTTTATGTTTGAACGCTATGTGGAGCTGGATGAGCGGTGGCTTTTTGATCTGGCCAAAGACCCTGAAGGTCGAAAGCCTACGGTGACTTGGCAAAGTTACAACCGGAGTGGTGTTCTGTACGAAAGCTACGACGAAATGTTCATCAGTCTGCTGCCCCGCAAGGTGGAAAACCCGGAACTGAAGTGCGTTCTGCGGGACTACTTCCGCATCCGCAGCCAGAAAAAGAAAGTGGCTAAGAGCATCACCGTTTACCAGGATGCTGCGGAGCGATTCGGAGATTAAGCAGGAATGGAGCGACTGGTATGATCGGAACAGATGAAAACCGGGCAGTGCTCCATGTGGAGGTCATCTTCTGGAGCGGCAAACGAAAAATACCGCCCAGCCTGGTCAGCGGGAAGTAGGAGGACTTGCTATGAACGAAAAACTATTTCGCACCCAATTTAATCAAATGGAAACCACCGAGAAGCAGGCGCTGATGGAAAGCCTGGCTGCTCGTTATGATATGACCTTTCTCGGTCTACATACCTTTGACCGCTGGGGCCAGAACTGCACCACCGGCATCTTCAAGAAAGATGGCCGGGAGTTCGTCTTTGTCCCCGGCGATACCGTCACCCTGGGCTGGGAGCAGTTTGCCGTGGGACTGAATCAGGAGAGCCGGGAGGAATTAGAGTATCTGTTCCGGGAATGGGAAATGGAACCGCAGAACCCGGAGGAGATGATCCGGGAAAGTATGGCTCCCGTTCGGCAGGCGGCCATTGGCCCCATGCTGGTGGGCCGGGAGCTGGAGGAACTCTGCTGGGAGCCAGTCAAGATGGACGATCCCAGGCTGACCGCCCACCCTGACTGGCTGAAGGAATTTCGTGATTTTGCCTGGAGTGACAGCAGCAGTCTTACCTTGCATCAGTCGGCCCGCATTGAGCGGACGGAAAAGGGCTTTCAGATCTGCATCTATAACCGCACAGACTACGATGCGCTTCTTGCCGGGCTGGAAAAGCAGGGGCTTTCGCTGCCTACGGCGGACGAGTGGTCCTACCTGTGTGGCGGCGGGTGTCGGACCCTGTTCCCGTGGGGAGATGGGTTAGACTACTCCATGCGTCTGCGCTGGTTTGAGGACATGGATGAGGATGAGAACCGGCCCTATGACATGGAGGAACCCAACTTCTTCGGCCTGTCCATCGCCTACGATCCCTATATGCGGGAAGTGGTGCAGGCTGATAGACTTACCACCTGTGGCGGCGATGGCGGATGCAATATCTGCGGTGGGCTGGGCCCATTTCTCGGTTTCCTACCCTGTTCGCCCCACTGTAAGCCGGAAGTGCAGGAGGACAATGAACTAAACGGAGATTATGACTTTTATCGGCCTATCATTCGGCTGGAGAACCATGATTGACAATAGAAGCTTGATACAAAATAAAGAAAGAGAGGTGCCGACATGGGAGCATGGGGCATAAAAGCATTAGAGCGTGACGAAGGGCTGGATGTACTGGACATCCTCAAAAATGAATATGTACCGGAGCATCCGGTAATGGATCTGGGCGAGATGATCGAACTGATGAAAGAGGAAGTCATGCTGGGAGCTGACTTCTCACAAATCGACTTCCTCTTTGACAATACTGCGATGGCTCTGGCGGAGCTGTATTTCCAATGGAAGGATAATGGCAAGCTGGACTACGATTATGAAGAAGCTATATGGGATAAAGTCACCGGTTTCACAGCATCCAAAGAAGCCCTTGCTTTCCTGCTGCGGCAGCTCACCGACATCAAAAACGAGGTGCCGGACGAGGACGGCATCCGTGAGATTGTGGATCTTTGGAAGAACGAGGACAGCGGTGAGATCGCTCCTGTGTGGTCAGAGCATTTGGACTGGCTCATCAAGCGGCTGATCTCGGAACAGGAGGCATGACGCATGTATATCAAAAAATACTGGGGCAACTTTATCGGAGGCTCGGACGACAGCCTGAACCTTATGGCATTTTTGGAGGATCAGAAACAAGAGGAGATCCCCCTCAGCGAGATTTTCGCCAAGATTGGTCTGGACAAGCAGAACTGGGACTTCCGCCAGACCGTGGAGTATCTGGAGTTCACCCATTCGGACGGCGTGGAGATGGACTTCCACTTCGCCATTGATGTGGTCACCGACCTGGCCGCCATCCTGCTGGAGTGCAGCGTCAGTGGCAGTGTAAACCTTCAGGATCTGGACGAGTACAACACCCCCGCCCGCCGTATCCGCATCACTGCTACGCCGGAGGAGCACGAGGCCATGGACAAGGCCCTGGCGGACTTTGTCCATGCCCCGCTGGAATACGACATCAGCGAGATGATGGGCGAGGATGAGATCACGGATATGGCTTCTCAGGTGGAGATGCTGCGGAAGGAGCTGTACGAAGCCTCTGGCCGCAACCGGAACTACCATGTAAAGGCGGAAGATGTAAAAGATCTGCTCCCCGACTGGGAGGGTGCCGATGGCTGTATCGCCACCAACCGCATCACAGTGGAGGGCTGCAAGGTTGGCTACTGCTACAGGGAGAAGCCGGACGGCGGCTGGGACAGTGGCTGGCGCTTCACCGCTGGTGACGAGAGCGAGGCGTACATGGACGACCCCAACAACGCCGGGATTTACAAGCTGAACACAATTTGCAACGACGATCCCGACATCATTCCTCTGCTGAACACCCCCGCCCCCTGCGCCTTTGAGCGGGATGAGAACGGAGTGTTCCAGCAGATCAAAAACTGGAAACCGGATGAGGACGAGGAGGACCCTGATATGGACATTTTGAAGCAGTGCCAGAAGTGGCATGAGGAGGACAAACACCTGAAAATCGTTGACGCGCTGGAGGCCATCCCCGCCGAGGAGCGTACCCCGGAAATTGATATGGAGCTGGCCCGCGCCTACAACAATCTGGCGGACCCCAGCGAGCCGGAGGGAAGGAAGCTGCTTCACCAGGCACTGGAACTGATGCAGTCCCATGAGGAGGAACTGGGAGATACTTATTCCTGGAATTTCCGTATGGGGTATGCCTATTATTATCTGGATCAGGAGGGCCGCGCTCTGCGGCATTTTGAAAAAGCTCTGGAACTGCATCCCGGTGATGATCCGAAGCTCAACACCCGACAGGACATGGAGGAACTAATTGACTCGTGCAAGAAGGGTATTTCTCTGCCTCAGTTCTCGGAGTGCTTCCGGGAAAGGACAGAGGACTGGTGGGAAACCTTTGCCGAGATGGAAGCAGAGCTGCGCCAGATGATGGACGAGGACAAAGACCATACCCGCGGCGCAGAACTCGTGGCCCAAATGCAGGAAACCCTGAATCTGGTTTTTGATGAAATCTCCTTCGAGATGGGCTTCAACGGCGAGAAGTACGAGCTGATCCTCACTCCGGAGGGTGACAAGGTCAAGCTGTTTGAGCTGGTCTACTTCCAGAAACACGCCTCCAAGGAGGTGCTGGAGCACTGGAACATCCTTGTGGGCCGTCAGCCCCTCCCGAACATCGGCCTGCGTACCGAGGACGGATGGAATATCTCTGGGGATGATGTGCAGATCTGGCTGGAGGAACAGGGTGAAAACAGCTTCGCCATCTCCGCTTACTGTGAAAAGCTGCTGCCTAAGCTTCAAGAGGAAGAAGGCCGGGCCTGGTGGATGCTCACTACCCTCACCGACCAAGTGCTGGGCGAGATCTCCCACATGAGATACATAGACAGCTTTGATGTGCTGGAGGAACCCAAGGCAGAGCCGTCCTTCCTCCTGTCCCAGCTGCCCGACAAACTGCGGGAGCAGGGCCTGGAGCTCTCCACCGACCCGGAAGCCTATCTGGAGAGCTACCTTGGTTACAAAATGGAACCCAAACAGGACCCGGACGCCGATTGGCGGCTGGATGTAATGGCCGGTTCCACCTGCTGTGTGCCGCTCATCAACGGCTATCTGAATGCCGACAATGATTTTATGGACGATCTCCATGCCGACGGCGCGGTGGCGGGCTTCTTCTGCTATCCCCTGGATACCCTGCGGGAGGAGGAAGGCAGTCAGAAAATTTTCGACTTCCGGGACAAACTGGAGGAAGTGCTCACCGGCGGGGATGGTTCGGAAGTGCTCACTCTCACCGGCGGGGCTACCGGCCTCTACTGTGGCTATGTGGACTTCATCGCCTGGGACATCCAAGAGGCGCTGAACATGGCGAAAGAGTTCTTTGAAGGCACGGACATCCCATGGGCCATCTTCCACACCTTCCGCCGTGAAGCCGGTTCTGTACCCCTAAAGCAACAAGATGATGGGACAGAAACTGAGAATCAGGATGACGAGTTGGACGAAACGCTGACGGGCATGGACTATATTCCTTACACCCAACAGAACGCCGAAGCATTCTTCGCTCAGCTGGAGCAGTGGAACGACGAAGACGAGTACACCCGCTGTATCCAGGCACTGAATGCCATCCCGGAGGACTGGAGGAACTATCGCACCGCCTACGCCTTGGCACGGGCGCTAGAAAACTACGCCATTATCGGGGACCATGACGAGGGCACCCCTCGCTATAAGGGAGACAAGGCCCTGTGCCGCGCCATCGAGGTGCTGGAGTCCGTCCGGGAGGAAGGCCAGGACAAGGCGGAGTGGAATATGCGGATGGCCTATGGCTATCAGTATCTCTACGGCCAGGAGGAAAAGGCCATTCCCTACGCTCAGCGGTGGGCAGAGTTGGACCCGGAGGATGAAAATGCCCCGGCAGTAATTCGGGAGTGTAAGGCGGAGATTCGGAAACGCCAGCGCAGCCGGAAGAAGAAGGCCAAATTCGTGCCCGGTGATACTCCATTTGAGGGCTTCGACCTCACCAACTTCTGGGATGATAATTGGTATGCACTGAAAGAATTTGTCAGTGAGCCGCCTTCCGATGAGCTGATCGCCAGCGTAGAGGAGGAACTGGGCTACAAACTGCCCGCCGCCTACATCTGGCTGATGAAGCAGCACAACGGCGGCATTCCGGTGAACACCTGCTATCCCTGCGATGAACCTACCTGCTGGGCAGATGACCATGTGGCCATCACCGGCATTTTCGGCATCGGACGAGAAAAGAGCTGCTCCCTCTGCGGAGAGCTGGGCAGCCAGTTTATGATCGATGAGTGGGAGTATCCTGCCATCGGTGTGGCCATCTGTGACTGTCCAAGCGCCGGACACGATATGATTTTCCTGGACTACCGAGCTTGCGGTCCCCAGGGAGAGCCTGCGGTAGTCCATGTGGATCAGGAAAATGATTACAAGATCACCCATCTGGCAGATAGCTTTGAGGAATTTATCCGTGGACTGGAGCATGAATCCCTCTATGATCCGGATGAAGATGTAGAGGATCTTGAGGATGACGCCGACGAGGAGGGAACCGACCATAAGGGTTCCTTTGCCGGGTCTGTGCTCCTCTCCAAAGCGGAATGGGACAAGGAGCAGTTGATCCGGAATCTACGGGAAGAATGGGGCATCGTAGATGAGGAGCCGGATGAGGGCGACGAAGATGATGAGAACAGCGATGACGCTGTGGTAATGCGGGTCGGCGGCATGATGCTGATCGTGACACTCTTCCACGGTCACATCCCGGACAATGAAGCGGAGATCAACGCCGAAAACAACTATATGTGGCCAGAGGCCGTAGAGGTGGCCAAAGCGCACAAGGCCCATATCGTGGTGGCTGTATTGGGCGAGGAGGAAAAACTGCTGGAACGGGGTAAGCTGTTCACTAAGGCGATGGCAGTGTGCTGCAAGCAGAAATATGCCACCGGTGTCTACACCAGCGGCGTGGTATTTGAGCCTCGTTTCTATGAGGGCCTTGCCGATATGCTCAAAGAGGACGAACTGCCCATCTTCAACTGGGTTTGGTTCGGCCTGTACCGGAGCGAGGGGGGCCTAAACGGCTACACCTACGGCATGGATGTGTTTGGCAAGGAGGAAATGGAGGTGTTGAACACCGACGCTGAGCCGGAGGAACTGCGGGACTTTTTGGCCAGCCTTGCCTCCTATGTGCTGGCGTGTGATGTGACACTGCAAGACGGCGAGACCATCGGTTTTTCTGCGGACGATAAGCACACCATCACCCGCAGCCCCGGCGTCTCCCTGCCGGAGGAACAGATGACCCTGAAGATCGGTTACGAGCCTATAAAGGGAGATCCGGAGGATGACAGCTGCGACCACTCAGACAATGATGACACGCAGGATGAGGAAGAATTCAGTAATCCCGAAGTCTACACCGAGGAGGAGATGGAAGCCGTCGAGGGGCACATTGAGCAGTATTTCGGCAAGTTCGAGAATGTGTTCCATGAGCTGGTTTCTCCCGACATCCATGTGGACATCTGCGTGGTGCCGCCCTCTGAGGAGCGGGACTACTGCACCCTGGTCACCATGGGCATGGGCGCTCACCGGATGAATGTGCCGGAGGAACTGGCGGAATATAAGCTGGAGCGGGCGGAGCTGGCCATTGCCCTGCCTGCGGACTGGAAGCTGGATCAGGAGTCCATGAAAGACGAAAAGTGGTACTGGCCCATCCGCCTGCTGAAATCCTTGGCCCGCCTTCCCATTGCCAGCGATACCTGGCTGGGCTTCGGCCATACCATGGACAATGAGGAGGATTTTGCAAAGGACACAAAGCTGTGCGCCGCCATTCTGACTGGTCCCCAGGATACCGAAGATGGCAGCGAGGTCTGCATCCTGCCGAGTGGCGAGGAGGTCAACTTCTATCAGGTGATTCCTCTCTACCGGGATGAATTGGAATATAAGCTGGCCCATGACGCGGACGCCCTGCTGGGCAAAATGAACGGCATCAGCTTTGTGGTGGAGCCTGATCGTCAGGATGCTATCACCCGTGGCACCCTTTCCAATGATGATTTTGACGGTGAGATGGACGATGCCTCCTATCATATCGAGAGCATTGAGGAGAAGGAACTGCCAATTGACCCCATCAACGCTTATAACCACATGGCCATCTACCTGCGCTGGTGCATGGAGCACGACCTGATGGGTGAGGACTTCCTGAAAGAATACAGCGAAGTGGCCAAACAGGTCAAAGCTGATCCTGCCAGTGTGGATCTGCGGGAGTTTATCCGGGATGAGCTGGACGGCTGTCTGTTCTCTGTGCTATTCAATCAGCAAGGCCGTGCCTTTGCAGGCTATTACTACGGAGAGGGCGACAGCCCCTACTATCCTGCCGATGTTGACGACAACGCCCTCCGCTTCTTCGGCCCGGAGCGGTATCACTCTGATGAGTTCCAGGATGAAGCCTACCTGTTCATCCCCTTTGACGAGGACTACTATCAGGCTATGGCAGAGGTGATCGGGGAACGGTTTGAAAACTGGCAGGGACAGGACTTCGACGAGGACACGCTGGAGCCTTCCGAGGTTGCTCAGGCCATCATGGAGTATCTGGACTGCGAGTGTACCTATTTCCCATCCATGGCAGATGATGACCCCATCATGTCGGCATACAGCTACGCCCAGCGGCTGGGGGTACGGGAGGGCTTTGTTCCCGTGCTCATCAAGGCGGATGATGAAACGCTGTTGGAGTGTCTGGTGATGAACGCCGATCCGGAGCACAATGCGGACTTCTACGAATTTGACCTCAAAACAGTAGAGGAGTATCGAAAGAAGATGCTCTCCGCTCCCATCAAGGACGGAAAGGCGGTTCTGGAGGAATTGACCGGCCAGCGCAAGGAAGAAGCCGAGGACGATGACATGGACTGGGAGGCGGAAGTCCTGGGCGAGATGGAGGGCGGCTATGACAATGACCGCTTCTCCTGCTATTGGGATTCGGATAGCCACATGACCTATCCGCTCATTCTGGCCAAAATTCCGGTCAAGAACCCCTGGGAGATCTTCGCCTATCTGCCCTTTGGAAATTGGAATGAGTGCCCCGACACGCCGGACCTGATGGCAGTGGCGAAATACTGGTTCGAGCAGCATGGTGCCATCCCTGCCGCCATGAGCCACGATGAATTGGAGTTTGAACTTCCGACTCCGATCTCCAAGGAAAGAGCTATGGAAGTGGCTGTGGAGCAATATGGCTTCTGCCCAGATCTGGATCAGAATGAGGATGGAAGCATTGGCTCCTTGGCAGATGTCCTGTGGCAGTCCACTGTCTGGTATTTCTGGTGGGATTGATGGGAGGTGCGACCAATGACAGAATATCAGAAAACCTATATCGAACTAAAAAAACAGTTTGTTGCGACCAATGAAGGTCCAGACAATGTCCGCGCTCTATATACCTTCAAGGAAGAACTTGAGCAGAGTGAGGATCAGCAGGCCAAGGAAGTGCTGGTGGATGTATATGACCTGCTGGACTTTAAGAAGGACGCCTACGAACTGCTCTGCCAAATCGGAAATCGTTCCGATAAAAAGACCCTCAAGCGGCTGGGCACGCTGAAGGACTATGCGGAAAACTGGGGCAATCATTATGCCCTCCCCAAGCCCAAAACGCCGGAGGAAAAGCAGAAAGAGAAGGAACGGCAGGCCCAGCTGGGCCTGCCCGCCTTCCGGTATCACCCAAACCCTCTGGAAACTGGGGCTTTTGAGGAATCCGCAGACGGCGTTGTCTGCGACTGCTGTGGCAAGACGACCCATATTTTCTATACAGCCCCCTTTTACGCCGTGGAGGATATTGCATATCTGTGCCCAGAGTGCATCGCCAACGGCGAAGCAGCCCGGAAATATGACGGCTGCTTCCAGGACGATTGCTCTCTGGATAATGGTGTAGACGATCCAGAGAAGCTGGACGAGCTCATCCACCGAACTCCCGGCTACTCCGGTTGGCAGCAGGAATACTGGCGCGCCCACTGTGGCGACTACTGCGCCTACCTGGGCCATGTGGGTGCCAGAGAACTGCGGGCGCTGGGTGTGCTCGAGGAAGTGTTGGACGATCCCATGTGGGATGACGAACAGAAGAAAATGATTCAGGAATCCGTCAATGGCGGGCATCTGCAATGCTATCTGTTCCAGTGCCTCCACTGCGGAAAACACCTGGTCTGGATGGATTTTGATTGAGGTGGCAACATGGAGAAGAAGGATTTTCCCAAGGGAACCAAGCCCCGTGAGATCTTCGTCTATACCTGTGAGCGGATCGCGGAGCCTTTGAACCCGCTGGGCTACAAATACCGCAAGAGCAAAAATGACATCTACAAAAAAGACGGCATCTTTGTGTTCTCCTTTTACTTTTCCCCCTCCATCCGCTTTGGCTCCACCACTTTTACTGCCTTCTTCGATGTGAGTTCCCCGGTGATTGCCCAGTGGCGCAGTGAGCAGGAAGGGACGGAGGAAACCTATGATGGTATCGTGGGTACCTCCATCGCCCGGCTGACCCACCGGTATGATGACTTCCCCCGCTATGAGGTATCTACTCTGCTGGAGCGGGAACGCTCTATCCAGGAAATTTCCGGGCAGATCCAGGACTATGCACTACCATTCTTTGCCCGGTTTTCCAATCTGCCCAAGCTGCTGGACGATGTGGAACAGGAGGGGTTCTTCCCCCATCGGAAGGGGTTCGATGTCCCTAAGCGGAATCGGGAGTTCATCGAATGCTTCCGGGAGTATCTCCAAAAGCAGTAGGAATCAGCAGAAAGGAAACAACACCTATGTCAAACAGTAGAGTATCCACTTGGAGTGGAATCCGGAACAAATTGGAGAATGACTACCTGTGCCCGGCACTCCGGGGCCACATCCAGTATTTTGCCACCAGTTACAGCAAAAGCGCCGACCATGAGGGCCGGGCCGCCATTCGTGTGGACGGCGTGGAAGTGCTGCGGAGCAACTACTACACCTATTTTGAAAATGTGTGGACGAAATTTCATCACTTGCGCTCCACCACGCTGAAAGATCACGACTCCGCAAAAGAGGCCATCAATCAGGCTCATGCCTATGCGCTGGAGCAGGGCACCTTTGACCAAAAGGTGTTCTATGAGGCGTTTGGGATCTTTGACAACCAGAGCATCGAGAAAAGCCTTGTCAGCGAGAATCCCCTTGTCCGTATCTTTGCCCTTCTGGATCGCAGGCTTGGCAAGCGCCGCCTGCTGGCTTTGGAGGACTCCATGGAGCAGGAACTGGACTGGGTGCGGGCTTTCTATGTGATCCGGTTGCAGGCCGAAGGGCTGATGGAAGCGAATAACATTTAGGAGGAACCACCATGTCACAGATCGCGTCCTTTTATCTGATAAAAAATAACCAGCGGCAGGAGTTGTCCGACGGTGACTGCTCCGGCGCGGTCTATATGGCCATCTGGGACTGGTGTGAGAGCGAACTGGATCTGGATGTCCGTTTTCCTGCTCCCCAGACGGAAGACACCCTGGACTGCGCTCTGCTGGAGGGAGAGCTGGCGTCTCAACTGCTGGCAGCTCTGCGGGAGCAGGATCTCCCGGAGCTGGCCGCTGAAATTGCCCCGGACTGGGATCTGCCCACCGAGGCGGTGCAAAGCGGGCTTAATACGCTGCGCTCCCATCTGGAACTGGTGCAGGGCGATGCTGCTCTGCTGTATGAAATGACATGAGAACGGAGGGATACCATGCTGGCAAAGCGGTTTGAACACATTTTACATGATCTGGGCATGGCTGGGCTGGAACACCCTCTGTTCTACCATGCACCGGTGGGCATTCGTTTTAAGATCGGCGGGGAGGAACCAATCTATCTGGATAGGCGTGCGGCGAAGCTGAAAACCAACCCCGCTTATGTTCAGGGGGCGCTGGACCGAGCCGCCGCGATCTATCGGGCACTTCCGGCGGTGCCGGACCTTCTGCGGATCGACGGGTATCCCGATGAAGAACCCGCCGAGTCCCTGCTGACCGTTATCCGGCAGCGAGTGGGCCTCCCAGTTCCCGATGAACAACTTTCGGCCACAGAGCAGGATGAAGATGGGGATACCCATGCACAAGTGCAGTTTTACTGGGATCTCAGCAAGATCAGCTTTCAACCAGAGCTGCTTCTTCGGGAAATCATTCTGGGGGACATCGGCGGCTGGAACGGCTTTGTGTCCAGCGTCTATCTGGCTGGGCCGGGGCCGTTCCTCTACCATTTGTACGATGACCGTGGGCTGGATGTGCTGGGCGGCTCACAGAAGCTGCTATTGCCTCTCTATCATCAATTTCATGACTGGATTTTGGAATACGATCTGGAGAAGATTGACCAGATGTTCGCTCCAGCAAAAGAATGACTGCATAACAGAAAAGGAGACATTGCTATGGGACTTGATATTTACGCCGGGCCGCTGACCCGGTACTATTCTCACAACTGGAAAACTGTTGTTCAGCAGTGGGCGGAGGAAAACGGATACACCTTTAACCGCATCACCCCGGACGGGGAACCTGCTGATAACGAGGAAGAAATGTCCCCGGCTGAGGTCCAGGCGGCGGTGGAGAACTGGCGGGATCAGATCTTGAGCGCCATTTCTCAGCCGGGCCAGCCCCCCTACGCTCCCTGGCTTGAAGATAATGAGAAACCTTATTACACCGACAAGCCGGATTGGGATGCCTTCGGCGCTATGCTGCTGGTGGCCGCCTGTCGTACATACGAGGAACCGGTGCCTTCCACCGTGGAGAAGGACTGGATCTTCGGGGAGCATCCTCTGGTCGCCCGCCTTGCATCAGATGAGGAGCGGGTGTGGTCCCTGTTTCGTGGGGCTACCTGGTGGCTCCCTCTTTCTGACAGCTTTCTGTTCCAAGGGTCCTTGCCTACCGATGACACCGCCGCTATCGCCACCTTGGGCGGACTGCGGAAGGAGCTGGAAAAGCTGAACCAGCTGGCGTGGCAGGCCGATGAGGACACTATCCTTGGCTGGGCAGACACGGAGGGATACCCGGTAGACGGAACCGTAGACTCAGATGGACAGTACAGCAAGGCAGACATCCCGGAACACACCCAGTATGACACTCAATCCCTTGCCAAGTTTGCCTTCTCCATGTTCTGGCGGGCCATGCGGTTTGCCGAGGAGCAGCAGGTGCCTATCCTGCTTGACTATTAAAGAGAATTCGTCAGGGGGTGGAGACCGTGGAACAAAAACGGCCGGCAGATATAATTCAGGAACTTCTGGACTACCTGTGGAACGGCCTGGGCCTGGAGGAAAAGGGCTGGAAGCGTCTGAAAAAGGGCGACTTCAAAAAGAAAATGAAAAACGGGCTGACCTATCAGATCTGGTTTGACCGGAGCCGCTACAATTACATAGACTACGAAATCGGCCATGGGAATGTGGAGGTGGGCTTCAGCTGTATCATAAAGCAGGGAGATGACTACCTCTACTCTTTCAGAATTGAACCCACAACAGGCGGTTCATTCTTTCGGATGCTGACAGAGGACCTGCGGCTGAACACCGGGCTGCTGGACACCTTTCTGCCCCTGGTCAAAGCCAACTACCTCGACTTCATCGACCGCTTCGAGGCAGACCCCGTGGAGGCATTACAGCCGGTCTGCGCCCCCTTCACCGAGGCGGAGGACTACAGCTGGTTCATCTATGTGCGGGAGCAGATGGTGGAACGGTACGGAACGGCGGAGCAGATGGAGGAGTACCGCCGTCAGGCGGAATTGCGCGGAACGCCTGGACACAAGGCAAAGAACTGGATGGGTTCGATGTTGTTCCACCTCTCCCACGCCAATGATGTGGATCAAGCCTGGGCCTCAAGCCGCACCAGAGAGGAACTGGACCAGGTGGTGGAACCCTTTGTGCAGGCCAAGCGGCAGACAGGACAGTGGACACAGGAGGATGAGGCGGGCTATCAGCTCTACCGGCAGGAAACAGATCCGAAGAAGCGCACCTTTCGGGTATGGTATCTCATCGCCAACCCCCGCGGCCTGCCGAAAGAGTTTGTCCAGAAAGAGCTGGAGTTTCGGTGGAAACTGTTCCCAGAAAAGAAGGAGGAACCCAAATGAGCAATAAAGCTTTCCAGCAAAATCTGGACGACAAAAAAGGCCCCCAGCCCGGAGGTCCCTATCTCATTCAGATGCTGTTCAAAGAGCCGGTAGAAATGCCGGATAAAGAAAAAATGACTGCCATAATGGAGAAGCACATCGGATCAACAGAGTGCTTCTGTTATGATAAGAAAATGGCCGGCTTTGCCGCCCTGGATCATGTCGCGGAATTTCAGGACGGCAAGTGCCCGGTACAGCTGATGGTGATGAAATGCGACAAGTTCAAGGGCAAAGGCTTTGATGCCTTTCTGATGAGCCAGATGTGGGACTGCCAGGAGGACCGTGACCGGATCTTCCGGGAGTGCAAATATCAGGTGGTGGCCACCGATATGCTGACTGCGGCGCTTCCAGCGCTGGAGCGTGCCAACCTGGATGCCGACTTTCTGGAGGCTCTGGCAGAGCTGTACCCCACCTGTGAGGCGTTCTATTTCCAGAACTGCGGCAAGCTGTTTCTGGCAGAGGATGTGCGCTCCCATCAGATTGAGGGGCCGGATCGGTTCATCCGCTTTGGCGTCAATGTCCGTTTCTTCAGCATCGAGGGCACGGAGGATATGCTCATCGACACGGTGGGCATGAGCACCCTGTTTTTGCCGGATCTCCAGTACCACTTCCACGGCATGGACCCCAACTGGGTGGTAAACCACGCCTATAATGCAGCGTCCTATATTCTGGAGCATGATAACCCCATTGAGGATGGGGAAACCATAGACGGCGTGGCGGATGGCCAGATGTGCCGGGAGATCCAGTGGAAGTGCCAATATGAAGATGCCTTGATCCAGCCGCCCAGAGGGGTGCTGGACATCAACATGGGAAACTATGCTTCGGGAGGACGCTGAATGAATGGCGTTGTGCTCCTGGTAGGCGGACTTCTGCTTGTGGCGGTGATCAAGCTGATTATAGATCGAAATTGGATCGGCCTGCTTCTCTGTGCTGTCGCCCTGCTTCTGGTCTTTGGGGCTGGACACCATACAAAATAGGCCATTTTAAGAATCGAGGAGGTGAAGTATGCAGAATTCAACAAATATGCGGATACTGGAATTACTCCGGTTTCTCTATGAGCGGACCGATGAAAACCATCCCGCCACAGTATCTGACATCATTGCCCATCTGAATGGAAAAGGAATTCAGGCAGTGCGGCAGACTGTTTACGCAGATACCAATGCGCTGATCGATGCGGGGATTGATATTGTGGTGGTTAAGAGTACCCAAAACCAATATTTTATGGGAAACCGCCTGTTTGAGTATCCAGAACTGAAAATGCTGACAGACGCAGTAGCATCCTCGAAGATCATTTCTGCCAAGAAGTCTGAGGAGCTGGTGCAGAAATTATGCCGTCTGACCAGTCTACATCAGGCAAAGCAGCTTCAAAAATTTGCTGCTTTATCCAGCCGTGTCAAACCGCATAATGAAAAGGTTTACTACATCATTGACAATATCCAAACAGCGATTGGAAACCATCAGCAAATTCGGTTCCAATACTATGAATATACTCAAGAAAAAAAGAAAATCTTAAAGCATGATGGATATTATTATGTCGTAAATCCTTATGCGCTTGAATGGAAAAATGACCATTACTATTTGATTGGATTTTCTCTGAAGCATCAGAAAATTGCTCACTTCCGTGTAGATCGGCTAACAAGTGTAGAAAATCTGGAAACTTACTTTATGCCGATAGAGGGATTTGATGTAGCCTCCTATACAAATAAAATGGTTGATATGTTTACATCGGAGTCATCGAAGGAAGTAACCCTTCTATGTGAAAACGAATTGATGAGAGTAATCATAGATCATTATGGAGAAGATGCTGCTGTTGATAGGTATGATGATACACACTTCACAGCCAAAATTGAAGTGAACCCCAGTGGAACTTTTTATGGCTGGATATTCAAATTCAAAGGGAAAATAAAAATTCTCTCTCCCAAAGAGTGCATTACGGAAATGCAGCAAATCGCTCAGGAATTTATATAGCGCAAAAGAGGTGTTATTGATTTTTAACACCTCTTTTCAAATGAAATTTTTATCCTTGAAGTGAACAGATGTTCGATATACAATATAAGCAAGATGTTCGCAGTTCGTCGAACAAATGAGAGGTGAATGCTGTGGGCAATATAACTTTTGGATCATTTATAGCCGAGAAACGCAAGGCGCACAAATTCAATTTACGCGATACAGCCAAGCATTTGAATATTGCTTACGGTTATCTGTGTGATATTGAGCAAAGCCGCCGTCCTGCACCCAATGGAGATTTTGTGGAACGCATCTCTGCCTTTCTGAATTTGGATAAATCAGAACATGAGTTGCTTTTGGATCTGGCTGCAAAATCACGCAATACAGTATCTGCTGATTTGCCAGACTATATCATGGAAAAAGATATTGTTCGGGCAGCCTTGCGTGTGGCAAAAGAAGTAGATGCTACCGATGAAGAATGGCAGACATTTATGAAAATGCTAAAGGAGCGTAAACGATAGGGGGGAGAGCTTTGTCAATTCCACAAATCCGTACAGAAGCAATCGAGGCAGTAGGGCGAAAAATCCTGATGGAATATGATCCCTCTCTGCTATCCGGGCAACCATGTCCTGTGCCAATCGAAACCATTATCGAGACAAAGTTTGATCTAATCCTGGAGTTTCATACACTAAGAAAAAACCCCAAGATATTAGGGGAAACAATTTTCGATGACGGTGCTGTTGTCTTATATGACCAGATACAGAGACAGTATCGAATGATTGCAGTAAGAGCCGGTACAATCTTAATTGATGAACGGCTTTGTGATCCGTCAAAATTAGGGCGGCTCCGTTTTACCTGTGCCCATGAGCTGGCTCATTGGGTACTACATAAGAAGTTGTACTCCGGTACTGGAGATGTTGCTGCTTATAACGGAAATGTTTCTTCCGACGAAAGTCATGGCATAATTGAGCGTCAGGCGGATACTCTGGCTTCTGCTCTGCTGATGCCTTTACCGCAGATCAAAAAATGTTTTTACCGGCTTAAAATAGGCCGGACAGATGAACAGCTCATTGCTGAAATGGCAAATATTTTTGAGGTTTCCAAGCAAGCAATGCAGATTCGTCTAAAATCCAGAAACCTGATATAACCAAATGGGGGAATAGAGAGAGGCACTGCCCTCTCTCACGCTGCTATGCTATTTTGTACCTAATATGTTCGCAATATTGCGAACAAGGAGGGATGTTCTATGAGAAAAGAAAGCACAACAATCCAAAAATGTAACAGCAGGCTAACAGCTTTGGGGCTTAACAGCGACGCTGCGTTTCATAGAAGTAAGCTGATTCTAAAGATTTACCGTGATGTAGTCTGGGTTCTGAGTGAACGGGCAGAAGAATTACAAGAAACTGCTTGGATTATGGGAGAACAAGATATAGAGTCTGGCCTCTGCTATCTTGAAAATTTTGCACCAGATATTGAACTGCAAGCCTTTGAAGAAAAAGTTTGCTGCCTTGTTCAAAATCAAATGCTGGTCAATATTATTGACCGTGCACTCCTTCGTCTGAAACGGTATCCGGATCGAGGAGAACTTTACTATGAAATTTTGACTAAGCAATTTATCTATCGGTTCAACAGTACAGAGAAAGAATTGCTGGAAGAACTAAATATAGAGCGCAGTGTCTTTTATGACCGAAAACGAGAAGCCATCTATTTATTTTCTGTTTGCTTGTTTGGATATTCTATTCCAGAAGTCCTGGAGGAGCTGCCCCGACTAAATCCCGACTAAATCCCGACAAATCCCCGACCTAATCCCTACTCCCTTCCGACTTCCGACCTGCTATACTTGTTATAGTGGCAGGAATGCGCTAAATTGAATACTTTTCTACATAAGGCCCGGCATTAACCGGGCTTTTTTCATTCCTGCTGCAATATGGCGGCAGGAACATGGCTGGAGGTGAAAACACTTCCGGCCTTTTTCTTTGCCCGGTATTAGGAGGCCGGTATGCGCTGGGAGGCGTACATAGCAAAATATCCATGACACCGTTCAAATTCGCTGACTACCAAGAATTTGAACGGAGGAAAGGATATGACGAGAGTATTCATTTGGAAAAATAACAGCCCACAGGAATGGGAGGAAATCAGTTTTTCAGCGTTCAGTAAGGCACGCCGCAATGGTTGCTTTACTGGGCGCTTTTTTGTTGAAACAGTCAAAATGTTCCGTGATGAAGATGACCGCATTATCATGGAATGTTCTCGCAAAGATTTTGAAAAATACCAACAGGAGGACCGCCACAGCCGCTATCTCCAGGAACATGAGAAAAGTCGCTCTATATTCCCGGCTTCTCATGTGGGAGATCGTGACGGCACAGAGGAAGGTTATCAGGATACAGATTTGTTTGTGGATGAATCTGTTGATACTGCGGAACAAGCTATTCAGAATTTACTTCTTGAGGATTTACACCAAGCTCTATTGAAACTGAGTCCGGCAGAACGAGATTTTATATTGTCCTATTATGAAATGAAAATACCAAATGCAACTTGTTTAGCCCAACGATATGGTATTACTCGGCAAGCCGCAGATAAGCGATTGAAAAAAATTGAAGAAAAAATAAAAAAGTTGGTTGCGATTTTCTAAAAAAGTGGCAGTAGCAAGTGAGAGGGAAATCCTTTCACTTGCACCTTGACAACCTCATATACGAATCATTAAGTTTGATCCTCTTTGGGCGTAATAGCCGCTACATCAGCGGTATATTTTCTGAGAGCTGCCACTCGCATAACAGGCCAACCCATTTTTGCTGTATAGATGAGTTTTCGGTTTATCAGAAATATATCAGGCTGGAATACATCGGATGGCATCCGGTCATGGCATAACAAGGAGGAAAGCTCTCTTACAGCCATAGTCCGAGCGTGATAATAACCGTCGCAGGCCATGGGTAAGACCAAACGAAGTGGAGGTGAAACTCCTGAGAAGCAGGCCAGCCACCTGCGGCTTAATGATTACCCAAATCCCTGGGGTGTCGTGGACAAGTAAGGGATAAAACAGGCGCTAAATTGAAGGAGACTCTGTAATTTGCAGAGCCTCCTTCTTACATAATCAAATCTCAAAACATAGGAGGATGAACATGAAAGAAGATTGGATTTATAAGCGTGGGGATTTATATTATGCCAATTTGAACCCTTATTTTGGATCAGAGCAAGGCGGCACCCGTCCTGTCCTGGTTCTTCAAAACAATGTGGGGAATTTTTTCTGCCCCACTTTGATCGTAGCTCCACTCACCAGTAAATGGATTAAGAAAAAGGAGCTGCCCACACACTATGCACTGGAGAGCGTTCCAGAGCTTGGACTGAAATCTGTTGTTCTGCTGGAGCAAATTAAAACGATTGATAAAAGGCGTGTTTTATCGTACATTGGGCGCGTATCTCGCGAAGAAATGAGAGCGATTGATGATGCTCTGCAAGTTAGTTTAGATATTCATATTCCGGAGGAAATGGAGGCTCCGTAAGGCCACTTACCGGATAAAGGAGGCGTTTTTATGTTTGAAGCAAGAATTGCGGAATTGAACCGCTTTAATGAACAAAATCCTGTCAGCTATGACAAAAGAACCTATACGGTCGATGAGATTCAGGACATTTTGGGTATCAGTCGTCCCACAGCATATAATCTGGTAAAACAGGGTGTATTCCACAGCGTCAGAGTCGGCGGTCATATCCGCATTTCCAAAAAGAGCTTTGATGACTGGCTGGATCACGCAGATGAATGATTTGTCAAGGATGCCGATCTCCAAATCGACATCCTTAACTTTTTTTCTGCTTTCTCTTACAATGAGGCCATAGCAAGAAAAACTTTATAGAGGAGGCAAAAGCCATGCAAAAACAAAGAGTAAAGACCAGTATGTCTGTACCAGAGATGGGCAAAATGCTTGGGCTTGGTAAAGTAGAATCCTACTGGTTGGTTAAAAAGAACTATTTCAAAACAATTCAAGTGGCCGGACGAATGAGAGTTATGCTGGATAGCTTTGAAGATTGGTATGCCGGCCAGTTCCACTATAAAAAAGTGGATGGTACACCGCCCGGAGAGAAATGGAGGCATACTACGATGTCAGTTCCGGAAATGGCGGATCTTTTGGGGCTGAAATCTGGCACAGCTTATGACCTTGTTAAAAGGGGCTATTTTGAGACGACCTTGATTGATCGAAGAATTCGTATCATTACCAGCAGTTTTGAAGCCTGGTATCAAAAGCAAACTCATTATGTGAAAATCTCAGAAAGGAGCAATGAAAATGGCATCTATCGTGAAGCGTAAAAGCAAATATTCTGTGGTGTATGATTACACAGATGAAAACGGAAAACGCAGACAGCGTTGGGAAACCTTCAGCACAAATGCAGAAGCAAAAAAACGAAAAAAGCAAATTGAGTATGAGCAGGACTCTGGAACCTTCTTTATTCCTACGGCAAAGACCCTGAACGATCTGCTCGATGAATATATGTCCATCTATGGTGTAAATACCTGGGCAATGTCAACATATGAAAGCCGCCGTGGTCTGGCGAGAAACTACATAACTCCTATTATCGGAGATATGTTACTATCCGACATCACTCCAAGGATGATGGATAAGTATTACCGTGATCTGCTCTCTGTGAAAACGGTAAGCGTCAACAACCGCAAACCCACAAGCGAATATCTGACCCCGCATACAGTAAGAGAAATTCACAAGCTACTTCGCAGTGCCTTTAATCAGGCGGTGCGTTGGGAACTAATCAGCCGTAACCCTGTCCTGAATGCGACACTTCCCAAAGAAGAACATAAAGAACGGGATATATGGACTGCCGAAACGCTGAGCAAGGCTATGGAAGTCTGTGATGATCCTATCCTCTCCCTTGCCTTAAATCTGGCGTTCTCCTGCTCTTTACGCATTGGCGAAATGCTGGGCCTTACCTGGGACTGCATTGATATTGCACCACAGAGCATAGAAAATGGTTCAGCTTATATATTCGTCAACAAAGAGCTGCAACGGGTTACACGAGGTGCATTGGACGATTTGAGCGACAAAGGTGTTATTAAGAAGTTTCCACCTTGCATAGCCAGTACCCATACTGCTCTGGTCCTGAAAGAGCCTAAAACCAAAACCAGTATTCGCCGCGTGTACCTGCCGAAAACAGTTGCCTATATGCTGGTAGAGAGAAAAAAAGAAATTGATGAGCTGATGGATCTGTTTGGAGATGAATACATCGACAATAACCTGGTCTTTTGCTCCAGCAATGGCCGTCCGATGGAAAGTCAGGTGATTAACCGTGCTTTCAATAAACTTATCAAAGAAAACGGACTGCCTCATGTTGTGTTCCATTCTCTTCGCCACTCCAGCATCACCTACAAGCTGAAACTCAATGGCGGCGATATGAAATCAGTCCAGGGTGACTCTGGTCATGCTCAGGTTAAAATGGTTGCGGATGTCTATTCTCACATCATCGACGAGGATCGGTGCATAAACGCTCAGCGATTGGAGGAAGCTTTTTATTCCTCTAAGACTCCTGACCCTGTTGAAGATACAGAGCCTAAAACTGCGGATACTGCCGTCACTGAAAGTGATGAAAGTGATGCAGCGAAGATACTGGAACTGCTTAAAAATCCCGAAACTGCCGCACTGCTCAAGCAGCTGGCAAAAGCTTTATAAAGTCCCTCCCTCAGAAGAACGCCTCTCACTTTGTGAGAGGTTTTCTTCGTTTGAACCACTTTGCACAGTGACCAAACACTTTTTTTGTTAGCAAGGTTCTGAAAGCATTTTTGAGCGATGTTAGCAAATTCGCGATTTTGTTTGCAACTTCCTCTAATTTCTGCTAACAAATGTTTGCAAGTTCCTTTGGTAAAAATCGAACCTCTGACTTACCGCCTTTCTTAGCAAAAGGCCAAATCTCGTTAGCAAATGTTAGCAAACCAAGGTTTTTTGCAAAAAAGCCACAAAAGCCGCAGAAATAAGAAAAGCCGAAAACCCTGATAAATCAAAGGTTTTCGGCGTGTTTGCTGGCGTCCCTGGCGGGATTCGAACCCACGGCCTTTCGCTTAGGAGGCGAACGCTCTATCCTGCTGAGCTACAGAGACTTATATTAAATTGAGACTGGCAACGATCACTTTTCCCCGTAAGGCAGCTGGTAGAGCACAACCTTAGGAGGCGTGTGCTCTATCCAGCTGAGCTATATGGACGTGTCTGATATATGATTATAGCCCGATCAAAGTCGAACTGCAATCCCTTATTTAGTTTTTTTTGAGGTGGCCGTTGTAACGCAACCTTAGGAGGCGCTTGTTATATCCATTTAACTATGGGAACAAATGCCGTATTTTCGGGCTTTTTCAGCCTTTTCGGTCACGGCGACCAACTTTATGAACTCAATCACTTTCGTGATGAATTATCTCTTTCTTATCTCTTCTGATTTTTCAGATTTTGCTTCCTTAAGTGACCCTCAAACGCTACCCTTTTTCTTCAAAAGGGTTCCGCCATGGTTCTACCTTAGGAGGCGAACACTCTATCCCACTGAGCTACAGAGATTTATATGTTTCACGTGAAACATATATCGTCTTTTCATACTGCACTTTATTATAATTCATTTTCATGTGTTCCGCAACTATTTTCTCTTCCCACTTGCTCCGTATGCAATTTCTGTTCTACCGTCTCATTTGCTTTTATCTCCATCCGGACCTGAATCCGACGATTTTTATAGACCTTTACGCAAAATGAGCCGTTCCCATCATCCATATTTTTCCTTTAAACCGACGTCCCGGAAGCGGTTCTCCAAGCAGGTCCATCTTATTGATACCCACGCGGAAATACAGATCGTTGCATTCCACCTTGAGATCATAGATTTCCTCGCCGGTAAACCGGTTTTTCTTACATATAACCTCTTTGATCTCGCCTAAAATCGAATACTGATCGCACTCGATCCCGCTTGGCATAAAAGTTGTATCGACGATCGAATAAATATCCTCTCTCGTCGCCCGGCGCGATGCCATCGAATAGAGATCCAGATCCTCGATTGTTAAGGACTCCATCGCATCCTCGTCGCCATTTTTTGCCGCTTCCAAAAGTTCATCCCGGTTTTTCGCCGCCACTTTGGCTTTTTCAATCTGCAGCGCCGTCTTTTTGATCGGAAGAAGCACCTTGCCCCGATTGGCAAATCCTGCCAGGCTGACCGAAGTCACCTGTAAGCGCTCGCGCTCTTTCCGGTAACACTCCCTGTATTCGATCGGATTCAAGAGATAAAAGATCAGCGAAAGCCCTACCTTATACTCATCCAGAAGCCCCGCATAGGTTTCCTTCTCCGTATGACGCTGAATGGAACATTCTGCCCGCGAGGTTACCTCCTCGTTCAGGATATAGGGATAATAATACTCTATCTCCATCTCATCCTGCTCATTCAGCTCCCCATACATCGCCACGCCGATCCCCGGCGCAACTTCTGTCTTGATCTCATATAATTCGGTCTCCCTGTCAAGCTGAAGACAGCTGGAGGTTCCCGCCTCTCTCGCCAAACAGCGAAGCAGGGCACGGATGTCCTTCTTCTTCTGATACATACTAAATCCGGCAGCTCGCAAAAAACGATGCATATTGACTCCTTCTAACTACAATCCGCAGCTGCTGCCAACACATACAGCCGCCTCATTTCTATCCTTTATTTTCCTTACTTATACCCAAGCGCACGCTCCAGTGCTTCCTTCTCTTCACTTCCTAAAAGCACCTCGGTCTTGCCCTCTACGACATCCTTCAGATACAGGTAACAGCCTTCACGGCTGTGAACAGAATTCAGCACAAATCCCGTGTTGTTATCATCCAGCATGGCAATGACAAAACTCAGATTGCCGCCCATGCCCTTAAACGCATTGTACTTGACAATACCTGTTTTCTGGTATCCAGCCTGCGCCTTGGAGACAACCGAATCCACCAGGCGTTTTGTATCTCCGTCCTTTGCCCGCAGATACTCGGTCTCATCCACCAGTTCCATGATCGTGTCTTCGAGCGTCTCCGCATCTTTTCCCCGCATAAACATATCATATCTGCGATACAACTTCCGATACTGCGAAAAACAGATGACGGATGCAATAAATGATATGAGTGTCAGGATCGCCAGAACGATCACGATAACCCCCGGATCGATGCCAATCCCGCTAAAAATACTGCTCTCCATCTTTCATTCCTCATTTCCCATCATCCGTCCCCTGGGACGAATTTTGTGTGATTACTGTCTTAATGACTCCAAAAGCTCTATCAGACGTTCCAGTTCCGCTGATGAATAGTATTCGATCTCGATTCTGCCTTTATTCTTATCCTTGCGGTTGATCGAAACCTTCGTTCCCATAACCCCTTTCAGCTTCTCTTCCACATCCTTGAAAAAGACCTCCATATCGCGTTCCGGATCTGCTTTCTTTTTCGCCTTTTTCGGCTTCAAAAGCTCTTTCACCAGACGCTCGACCTCGCGGACGCTCAAATGATTTTCTACTGTTTTAAGCGCCAACTGGTACTGTTTTTCACCATCTTCCAGCGAAAGAAGCGCTCTCGCATGACCTCCGGTAAGCCGGTCCTGAATCAGCATCTCCTGCACTCTCTCATCCAGTTTCAAAAGACGCATGCTGTTCGTGATCGTCGCACGGTTCTTCGCTACGCGCTCTGCCACATCCTCTTGACGCAGCCCAAACTCCTGAATCAGCATCTGGTAGGCTTTCGCCTCCTCAATCGGATTTAAATCTGCACGCTGTACATTCTCGATCAGGGCGATCTCCATCGTCTGCTGTCTCGTATACTCGCGCACGATCACCGGAACTTCCCGAAATCCTGCCAGTTTGGCAGCTCTCCACCGGCGCTCTCCGGCAATCAGCTCATAACGATCGCCCTTTTTCTGAACCAGAAGCGGCTGCAGCACGCCGTAACGGCGGATGGATTCTGCCAGCTCTCCGAGCTGTTCTTCATCAAACATCTTACGCGGCTGGCTGACATTTGGCTCAATCTCCGAAATATTTAGAAATTTCTCTTTTTCCACCTCAACGATCTTTACGACCGGCTCCGCTTTTGCCGTCTGTGTCTTCGATTTTGCCGCCGTCTCCCCGGCTGTGCGGGTTTTTCCTTCTGTCGTCGTCTTTCCGGATGCCTTTGCAACTCCCACACGGCTGCCTTTTCCCACTGTTTTCGCAGCTGTCTTTCCGGCAGACGCCGATTTTTTCTGTTTTTTAGATCCCGGAAGCACCATATCCAGCTCTTCCAGGCTCTTTTTCTCTATCTCCTGTTCCGTCTCACGAACGGAAGTCTTTTTTCCGGCTTCATCCGATGGCTTTGCGCTGCTTTTTCCCGCTTCTGCATCCTCGTAATCATTTCCAAAAAAAGCTCCCAGTCCTCTGCCAAGCCCCGTTCTCTTTGACATTTCCTTCCTCCTCACGAACCTCCCGACGCCCCCGGCAGGCATCCTTTCTGAATTTCACTTCACCGTTATTTTCCTGCCTACAGCTCTTCTCCCCGGCTGATCACCTCTGCTGCCAGCAGACGGTAGCTCTCTGCACCGGTCGAGCGGCTGTCGTACAGGTTGATCGGCATTCCGTGGCTCGGCGCCTCCGCCAGTCGCACATTTCTCGGTATGATCGTCTTGTAAATCCGCTCATTTAAGTTCTGTTTTACATTCTCTACGACCTGCAGGGAGAGATTCGTTCTCGCATCATACATGGTAAATACCACGCCCTCCAGCTCCAGCGACGGATTCATCTTTTTCCGGACCAGACCGATCGTCCGGAGTACCTGGCTCAGTCCTTCCAGCGCATAATATTCGCACTGGATTGGCACCAGCACCGTATCTGCCGCTACCAGCGCATTGATCGTCAAAAGACTCAGCGACGGCGGGCAGTCGATGATAATAAAATCATACTGATCGCGGATTGTCTCCAGATAACCGTTTAACACCGACTCTTTATTTTCCACATCCAGAAGTTCAATCTCAGCTCCTGCCAGATTCGAATCCGAAGGAAGAACATCCAGATTTTCCTGAACATCGCGCATCAGACAGTCCTCCAGTGTGCAATCGCCCAAAAGCAGCTCATAGACTGTATCTTCAATCTGTTCTTTTTCCAATCCCAAACCAGTGGTTGCATTTCCCTGCGGATCAAAATCGATCGTCAGAACCCTCTGTCCCGCCTCTGCCAGGCATGCCGACAGGTTGATCGCCGTTGTCGTTTTACCTACGCCGCCCTTCTGATTTGCAATCGCAATCGTTCGTCCCATACCGTATTCCTTCCATTTCCTCGGTTTTATCTCACATGAAAGACAGGAAAAAGCCTTCCCGCAGGCATCCGCACAGCGATTTCCAGCTTTTTCCCGTTCTTGTCTTGCCTAATAGTATAACACACTTAAAACTCATTTCCTACTTTTTTAGAAAAATTTCATTTAAAATGTTTCACGTGAAACATCGGCTCCACCGTCTCCCCCAGAGCACACCATTTATCTGCCAGACACACAATCCATGCCTCGCGGCACTGAGGCGGCACCGGTATCAGCGGAAACATATGACGTGCGATGATATTTTTTTCCTTCCAATTTAAATGGTAATCTCTCTGTGCATTTCCAAGCGCTGTTTTCGAGTGACGGAAGCCGTGCAGGCGGTGCGAGGAATCCTTCTGATGCCAGTCATACAAAAAATAATCGTGCAGCAATGCCCCTCTCACAAGTGATTTTGGTTCCAAGCGAATCTGCCACCGTTCCATCATCCAAAGGCTTGTGTAGGCAACATTGAGGCTGTGGCGGTAAATGGATGTCGTACCATGCTGCATCGCCAGCTTCTCCTCGTCTAAGCGCCCTTCCTGCTTCAGTTCGCGTATCGTTTCCGCCAGCAGCCGCTGCCTGCCCGCCGACAACTGAAAAGATTTCTCTGTCTTCCATTCCATACGATGCTGAAAGCATAACTTATTTTCCTTCTTTATCATATCGCGCATTTCTTTCCCCATCGATTGATTTTTTGATACGTGAACATTATAATAAGTTTAATATCTATTTTCAATGAAATTTTGTTTACATAAAATGGCATGTTCATAACTGTTCACAGGTAGAAATTTTCTGAACTGAAAATTCCGAACGCTACCGTTCTGGTTGCAGATTTTTCCGATTTAAAATGCGAAGCATCGGCAAAATCCCGTTACTTGGGCACACATCTGTGAACTGATATTCTGTGAAAAACACGCTGGAAATAGCTGAACTGGAATACAGGAAAATATGATATAATGAGTGCAAGTGAGCCAGAAAGCTGCTTGCAGATTTATGGCGAACGGCGAATGGCGATCACGATAGCTGCGTCAGCAGTGGTAAGCATCGAAGATGCGAATCGTGATATAATGAGCGCAGAAGAAAAGAATGCGGCTGCGAAGCAGACATATTCTTTTCTTGCGCCATTAAGGAACGAACAGCCATGCGAAGCAGGGCGGTAGAGCGCGATAGCGCGGGTTCGTGAGTGGACGGGTGAGAATACGTTCATATGATATATATGAACACTTAGCGATGCATTTTCGATCCTAGTGCGAGTCATACCTAAATACTTAATGAAGCAGAGCCAAAGGCGATAGCTGAATTTAGTATTTATGGTATAATAGAATTACTTGATGAGATATTTTCGAGTTTAATTTTTCGATTCAAAAGGAGCTTTCTATATGAACACAAAAAACAAGATCATGACCTGCCTGATGCTGTCCGCCGGCGGCGCAGTTTCACTGGCACTTTTAAATAAATATATTCAATTTTCTGCCACCTCCCGCGGTCTGACCCGGGAAGAGAATTCTCTCTGCTACAAATGGCGGCTGGGAAATATCTACTATACAAAATGCGGTTCCGGCAAACCGCTTCTGTTGATTCACGATCTGCACTTTGCATCGAGCGGTTATGAGTGGGAATCCATCCGCGAACAGCTCAGCCGCTCCTACACCGTCTACACGCTCGACCTTCTCGGCTGCGGACGTTCCGAGAAGCCGAACCTGACCTACACAAATTACCTGTTTGTCCAGCTGATCTGTGATTTTATCAAATCTGAGATCGGACATCGGACCAACATTCTCTCCACCGGTGATTCAGCGGCACTGTCTATCATGGCGTGCAGCAACTCTCCAGAACTGTTTGATCAGATCATGCTCATCAACCCGAGCAGCCTTACCGACTGTTGTCAGCTTCCGGGTAAAAATGCCAAGCTTTATAAGCTTCTTCTGGATCTCCCGCTGGCTGGAACGCTCATTTACCACATTGCGTGCAGCCGCTCTATGATCGAAGAGGCATTCCGCACCAAATATTTTTACAATCCGTATACCGTAAAACCAGTTCAGATCGACCGCAGCCACGAAGCCGCACATCTCGGTGAATGTCCGAAAGCGATCTTCTCCAGTATTGAATGCCGCTATACCAAGTGCAATATTTCCAATGCTCTCAGGAAGATCGACAACAGCATCTTCATCATCGGCGGTTCCGAGGAACCGATGATCGAGGCGACGATTCAGGATTACAAGATTTATAATTCCGCAATCGAGTCCTCTATCATCCCAAAGACCAAACATCTGCCGCAGTTAGAACAGCCGGATGCCGTGATGGATGCGATCCATATGTTTTTTTCTTAAAAAAGGATAATAAGTATGCATACCGCGGAGCGTTTTTTCGTCATAGGACGAAGCTTATTACTGTTCATGCATACGTGCCCAGTAACGGAATTTGCCGCATTTAAATACGGCAAATTCCTGCTGCCACCACGTTTTCTTACGGCACTTTCGGTTCCAAAAGTGCCTACCCGTGAACAGCTACTCTCTCTTTCCCACATCTCCATAAAAATTGCTTTTTCATACTCATGCCATGATGCAGATACCATTTTTCCAGTATCTTTCATATTCACAGCGTCATCCTTCCGTACGCCTTGTTTGTTTCTTCTTGATAGGAACGGTCCTATTGTTTCATCCAGGTCCCGCCGCACTATCTATATACAAACAAAGCCCCCGGAATGCTCCTCTTTATTCTACATTATTCCCACTCGATCTCTTCGGCTTTCGCACAAAAAAACTATATTCTGTAACGAAAACTCAAATTTTATAAATTTTCCCTATTATTTCCAGCTCTGCCATCGCCTCTACCCGCTTCTCCAGATTTCCTCCGTCATATACCTGATACGGCTTCTGGAACACAATCTTCCAGAACAAATATTCAGTCATACATTTTTGTTTAAACCCCGCCTATATGAAAAAGAAAGACTGCATATCCTACGTGTTCCATATACAGTCTTTCTCTATCCACCTTTTGTGATTGCTTTATTTCAACGGCTCCCGCGACGGCGTTCCCGCTTTTCTCGGATACTTCTTTCCCGTCCTCTCTGTCTTATGAATCCGGACCAGGTTACGCTCATCCTCATTGGCAAGGTGGAAGGAAATCACATCCTCCAACTCGCCGCCCAGCTTGCGGATCGCACCTTTTCCCGTCTTCATCTCTTCCTCCAGTTTGCCTGATTTGTACGGTACAAACCAGCCTCCCACCTTGACAAATGGCAGGCAGTATTCCGACAGCGTGGACAGATTTGCCACCGCGCGTGAAACGCAGAAATCAAATGTTTCACGTGAAACATTATCATGTGCCGCATCCTCCGCCCGTCCGTGAACCGCCTGAATTTTTTCCAGTTCCAATGCCTGAATTACCTCGTTCAGAAAGTTGATCCGCTTATTTAAAGAATCGAGAAGCGTGACCTTTAAATTTGGAAATGCAATCTTTAACGGGATACCCGGAAATCCAGCTCCCGTTCCAACATCGATCAACGTATACTCTTTCTCTGCCAGATCCGGCACTGCTTTCACAAGTGCCAGACTATCCGAAAAATGTTTGGTCACAACTTCCTTCTGTTCCGTGATCGCTGTCAGATTCACCATCGTATTCCAATGAATCAACAGTTCATAGTAATCGTAGAACTGCTTGATCTGGTGTTCATTTAACGTGACGCCCATCTCCTGCGCTTCTTTTTGAAGCTGCTCGGTAAAGTCTGCCGGAGCCAGAACCACACCGCTTTCTACTTTATTTTCTTCTGCCATAAATATATCCTTTATGATATGTTCTATTTTTTCTCAGGTTCTTATCTATCTTACATTTTGAGTTGCTGCAATGCGTTTACCTGTTTCCATGCAGTCTCTGAATCGTTACTGTTCACGCATACGTGCCCAGTAACGGAATTTGCCGTGGCTTCGCATTTAAATACGGCAAATTCCTCCTGCCACCAGGTTTTCTTACGGCACTTTCGGTTCCAAAAGTGCCTGCCCGTGTACAGTAACTCTGAATCCGCTCGTTTCTATATTTACAGTTCTTTCTTCTTTTCCCCATGCCCCGCATGGCGGCTCTGCTCTAAGTGTACCAGCAGCACCGAAATATCCGCCGGTGACACGCCCGCGATTCGGGATGCCTGACCGATATTTGCCGGTTTATAGAGATTTAATTTCTGTACTGCCTCACGGCGCAGGCTTCCGACCGTGGAATAGTCGAAGTTTTCATCCAGCTTCCGGCTCTCCATCTTCTTGAACTGTGCAACCTGCTGCAGCTGGCGGCGGATATAGCCGTCATACTTGATGTTGATGTTGATCTGCTCGATCACATCTTCCGGAAGTTCCGGACGGTTCGGATCCAGCTCTGCCAGTGCTTCATAGCTTAACTCCGGACGGCGTACCAGCTCTGCCAGCGTTGCCGCGGTCTTGAGCGGGGTGCTTCCGTGGCGCTCTAAAAATTCCTGCACTTCTTTTCCAGCGCCAATGTTGATCTTCTCCAGACGCTTTGCCTCTTCCTCGATTATGTTTTCTTTCCAGAGGACACGCTCATACATCGCATCACTGACCAGTCCAATCTCATGCCCGATCGGGGAAAGACGCAGATCCGCGTTGTCCTGACGCAAAAGCAGGCGGTATTCCGCACGCGACGTCATCATCCGGTACGGTTCATGGTTTTCTTTGGTAACCAGATCGTCGATCAAGACACCGATATATGCCTGGGAACGGTCGAGGATGATCGGTTCTTTTCCCAGCACTTCGCGCGCCGCATTGACACCCGCCATAAAGCCCTGTACCGCCGCTTCCTCATAACCGGAGCTTCCGTTAAACTGACCGCCGCTGAACAATCCCCGGATCGCCTTAAATTCCAGCGATGCCTTTAACTGGCGTGCATTGATACAATCGTACTCAATTGCATATGCATTTCGAACAATTTTTACATTTTCGAGTCCCGGCACGGTACGGTACATCGCGTACTGCACATCCTCCGGCAGGGAACTGGACATACCGCCCAGATACATTTCATTCGTATAAATTCCCTCCGGCTCGACAAAAACCTGATGACGGTTCTTATCTGGAAATTTTACCACCTTATCCTCGATCGATGGACAGTAACGCGGACCTGTTCCCTCGATCGCGCCCGAAAAGAGGGGCGATCGATCCAGGTTGTTGCGGATGATCTCATGTGTTTTCTCATTGGTATAGGTCAGCCAGCAGGACACCTGCTCCTTCTGCACCGACTCCGGATCGGTGGAAAAAGAAAATGGCACAACCCTCTCATCGCCGAACTGCTCTTCCATCTTAGAAAAATCGATGCTGCGCTTATCGACACGCGCCGGTGTGCCCGTCTTGAAACGGAACATCTCGATTCCCAGCTTTTTCAGGGAGTCTGTCAGATGTTTTGCCGCCTGCAGACCATTCGGTCCGGTCGGATTACTCACATCGCCATAGATACATCTCGCTTTCAGGTACGTTCCCGTTGCCAGCACCACCGCCTTGCAGTAATACGTCGCGCCGGAGTACGTTTTCAGTCCTTTGATCTGACCTTCTTCCACGATCAGCTCTGCCACCTCTCCCTGACGGATCGTCAGGTGATCGGTATTTTCCATGGTACGGCGCATCTGGCGGGTGTATTCCTGCTTGTCCGCCTGCGCGCGGAGCGAATGCACCGCCGGTCCCTTGGACTGGTTGAGCATCTTGGACTGTATAAAGGTTTTATCTATATTTTTTCCCATCTCGCCGCCGAGCGCATCCAGCTCGCGCACCAAGTGGCCCTTCGAGCTTCCGCCGACATTCGGGTTGCACGGCATCAGGGCGATGCTGTCCACGCTGACGGTAAACACGATCGTCTCGAGTCCCAGTCTCGCGCTTGCCAGCGCCGCCTCACAGCCGGCGTGTCCCGCCCCGACGACCGCTACATCATAATTTTCTGTTAAACAGGGCATGTTTCCTCTTTCCTCTCTATCTCTGCGTTCTATTCAAGTCGAACGTCCGTGAGACTTGGCGCGTGATTCTGGTCAGCGTAAGCTGACATATTCTTTACAGAATCACTGCGCATCCTCGCGGAGCGTTTATCTCAGTCGGAGACAAGGCTTCCACTGAGACAAATTTGCTATTACTCACCACGGGAGTCTTCTCGACTGAGATAAACACTGCGGCTCATGCGCCGTATGATTCGCAGCCGATTTTACTGTAGCTGCACATTTCAATTCGATCAAACGCCTCATATGCTTTCTTATTTTCAGGTCCACCCTATCATACCACAGGGAAAGAAACCTTGCAAAAAAATTGATCTATTTCCCCATACAAAAATGGCTGAAAATCTCATTCACCAGATCCTCTTCCAGTGATTCCCCAAGGATCGTTCCAAGATGTTCATAGGCATCCATCAGATCAATCGAGAAAAAATCCTCCGGCATCGCATTGTCGATGCTTGTCTCGACCAGGCGCAGGCTTTTCAGCGCCTGCTCCATCGCCGTCTTGTGACGGACGTTTGTCAGCATGACCTGATCGTTGAAATTCAGGTTTCCCTGCAAGAACATCGTCTGAATTTTTTCCTCCAATCGATCAATTCCCTGCTGTTCCTTCGCCGATACCGGGATCACTTCCTGCCCGCACGCTTCGCGAAGCGCTTCTTCTGTGAGAACCGGTTCCAGATCTGTCTTATTTAAGAGGACGATCACCTTCCGTCCCCGGATCAAATCGAGGATCTGACGGTCATTTTCATCCAGCTTCCTTGATCCATCGACCACATACAAGATCAAATCTGCCTCATCCGCAATTTTTCTCGCCCGTTCCACGCCAATCTTTTCAACGATATCCTCCGTTTCCCGGATGCCCGCCGTATCGATCAAATTTAAACTAAGCCCGCGCAGACGGATATTTTCCTCCAGCGTATCGCGTGTCGTACCGGCGATCTCTGTCACAATCGCGCGATCCTCTCCCAGCAGTACATTCATCAGGGACGATTTTCCTGCATTCGGCTTACCTAAGATCACGGTTTTGATCCCCTCCGTCATGATACGCCCGTTGTCAAACGTCCCGATCGACGTCTCCAGTTCCATCTCAATCGGCTGCAGCGTCTCCCGAAGGCGCTCCGGGTATCCGTCCAGGGAAATATGCTCCGGATCATCAAGTGCGGACTCAATAAAGGCGATCTCATAGATTAGTTTTTCGCGGAGTTCCCGCACTTTCCGCGACATTGAACCGCTCAACTGGCTGACCGAAGACTGCAGCGCATACTCATTTTTCGACTGGATCACATCGATCACGGCTTCCGCCTGCGAAAGATCAATTCTGCCATTTAAAAACGCCCGCTTCGTAAATTCGCCTGGTTCCGCCAGCCGCGCCCCACATTTTACCGCCAGCTCCAGAATCCGCTTCATCACCAGAACGCCTCCGTGACAGTCAATCTCTACCGTGTCCTCCGCCGTATAACTGTGCGGACCGCGCATCAAAAGAAGCAGCACTTCATCGATCCGTTCCTCTCCATCCCGAATATATCCATAATGAATCGTATACGTTTTCTGCTCTGAAAGCCTCTTCCCCGCCACCGCCGGTTCAAACATCCGCTCCGCCACCGCCACAGCGTCCGAACCGCTAATCCGGATAATCCCAATCCCCGAACTCGAAAGCGCCGTCGCGATCGCGGCGATTGTATCTGTATATACCATATATATAAATCCTTCCTTGCTTTTTATCTTCTTATTCTATACCATATGGAAGCATTTTCCCATCTTTATTTACAAATCTAGTCTAATATTTATTTCTTTTTTCATGTTTTCACGATAAACCTCTCGCGCTCGATCCCCCACAAAAAAGAAGGTCTAGATACCTCCAGACCTTCTTCGTCACACTTATTTACTTCTCATATCTCCCATACCCGTCACTTCTCTCGCGTCTGCCCTCACGCTTCAGCGAAATAATCACATGCCGGAACGGATCCTCGCCCTCGCTGCGGGTGGTGACATACTTGTCATTCTGCAGCGCTGCATGAATGATCCGTCTCTCATACGGGTTCATCGGCTCCAAAGATACGGAACGTTTCGTTCTCTTTACCTTGTAAGCAATGTTCTTTGCCAGTGTCTCAAGCGTCTCTTTCCGTCTCTCGCGGTAATTCTCGGTATCGAGCTTCACGCGGACGTAATTCTCGCTCTTCTTGTTGACAACCAGGCTGACCAGATACTGGAGAGAATCCAGGGTCTGACCTCTCTTACCGATCAAAATACCCATATCCTCGCCGGAGAGGTCAATGTTCATCTCGCACTCTTCCTCATTGAAAGCCGCTGCGATCTTCACATCTAAGTTCATCGCATCAAATACCTGGCTTAAAAAGTCGATCGCACGATCCTCGAGCGTCTCTTTTTTCTTAGCACGGATGATCGCCGGTTTCGCGCCGATCCCCAGAAATCCGGCGCTTCCTTTTTCGACCACTTCGTACTCTAATTTATCACTGGTGGTTTCCAGTTCAATCAGTGCCTTTGTTACTGCCTCATCGACTGTCTTAGCGGTAACCGTAATCATATCCATCCTGCGCCCTCCTTCTATTTTTTCGCGTGCTTATCGTTGTACTTCTGCACCATCTTGGCCTTGGAAGCCAGACTGCCCGGCTTCGGATCGGAATTGTAAAATGCTTCAGACGCCTCCATCTGCTTTTTATTGCGGGAGATCTTGTCCTCTTTCGCCTTGCTTTCCGCATCCTCGCGTGCCTGAAGCGCCTTTAAATTCACGCTTGCCTTCTCGCTGACATTGGCCGGCGGCAGACCTTTTCTCGCTCTCTTCTTGTTCATCTTCTCCACGTTGCGGCGGATCAGATCATCGACATCGATCTTGTTCATATGTGCATTTACGATCAGCTGCTGAACGAGCTGGAATGCACCCTGAACGACCCAGTAGATACCGATCGCGGACGGCAGGGAGAAACAGAAGAATACGGACATCAGCGGCATCGTGATCATCATGCTGTTCATCATGCTCGCGCCCGGCGCGTCCTGATCCACCTGCTGTAAATTGGAAATCAGCTTGGTGGAGAGCCACTGGGTCAGACCCGCAAGGATCGGGATGATCCATGCGATCGTGATGTGGTTAAAACCGGTAAACGGCGGAGTTGCCAGATTGATGCCGAAGAAATAGTTCATCTGCTCAATCTTGCTCGCATTTTCTGCGATCGTCGAAGAGATCTGCGGGAATAAACTTTCCAGCGTATCCCATCCAGCCGGTGTCAACTTATATAACATATCTACGACTTTGTTTGCCACGGTGTAGTCTACCTTGTCCACCGCCATGCCGACACCGCTTGCCAGCTCGGAAATCTTGTTGATGTAATCCGGCTGCCCCATCAGCGGGTTCGCTACGTTGTCAAAAAAGACACGTACTGACGGTACGTATGCCGGAATGTTGTAGATAACCCGGTACAAAGCGAAGATAATCGGAAGCTGAATCGCCATCGGCAGACATCCTGCCATCGGATTCGAGCCATATTTCTCATAGACTGCCTGCATCTCGACCTGTTGTTTAGCCATCGATGCCTGATCGGTTTTTCCCTTATACCTATTCTGAACCGCCTTGATTTCAGGGTTCATAAGCGACATAAGTTTTGACGATTCCTGCTGTTTGATCGTCAGAGGAAATAACAGTAACTTTGTGATAATGGTAAACAGGATGATACACAGACCGATATTCATGATCCCCATGCTGCTGGTAATCCGGAATAAAAAGTCCATGATATAACCAAACACGCTGGCGATCGGTCCCATGATCGAACCTGCCTTTGTCGCAACTAAAACGCTAACGTCCAATGAACTACCTCCTCATCCTTTACGGAACTGGATCATAACCGCCTTCTGCAAATGGATTACAGCGAAGAATCCGCTTACATACCAAAATCATACCTTTTACAGCGCCGTACTTTTTAAGTGCCTGGATGGCGTACTCCGAGCACGTCGGCGTGTACTTGCAGTGAGGTCCTGTCATAGGGGAAATATAGAGCTGATATCCCCGAATCATCTTTATCAAGATCTTCTTAATCAATATTCTCACTTCGATTCTCCAGAATGTTATGCAGTCCGCATAAGTGCAGGTATGCACTCTCAATTTTTTTGAAGTCTGCTTCTTTCGCTGCCGGTCTGGCAACGACTACGATGTCTAATCCGAGTCTGACTCTGTCCTTATTTAACCGATAGCTCTCCCGTACCAACCTTGTCACGTGATGGCGGACCACGCTGTTTCCAACCTTTTTGCTGACGGAGATACCGATCCGAGGATCCTTCCCGTCATCCACCCGCTTCACGTACATAACCAGAAGCTTATTGGCATAGGATTTCCCTGTCTTGTAAACCTTTTGAAATTCGCTGTTCTTCTTAATTGAATTAAAACGCTTCATTAAAATCACCAATGATAAATAATATAAAAAAGAATGTGCCCTGGCACATTCTCGCGCCGAGCGCGGTCGCTTGCGACATGTTTCTGCTTCGCGCAAGTGCGCATCCTCGCGGAGCGTTTTTTATTCATAGGACGCAATTTCCTATGAATAAAATAGAATCCGGCTCGCCGGATTCACGCACCGAGGTGCGATTGCATTAGCAATCATTTTCCCCTGCACCGAGTGTGCATCGCAGAGCTTTTCTTAATTTCATAGAACTTTTTCTATGAATATTAAGAAAGGCCACAATCTATAACTCGATTGCGGCCTCGTTCATTAAGCAGATAATTTTGCTCTACCTTTTGCTCTTCTGGCAGCCAGAACTTTTCTTCCACCTGCGCTGCTCATTCTCGCACGGAATCCATGAACTTTTGCTCTCTGTCTTTTCTTCGGCTGAAATGTCATCTTCATGTCTGCATACACCTCCTCATCCATAATATAGTAAGAGAAATCCACGCTTCCTCCGGCTCACGCCGAAATCCGCATTCTTCTCAACATAGTTAGACTATTGTAATTAAACATCTTCTCCATTATATAGAAGAATTCCGCATTCGTCAACCACTATTTTGATCTTTTTAATCCTCATAGAACAAGGAATTTCTGTGGTTTTTCCACCATTTCGATCCTGCTTCCCCACAGATCGATCGTCGATTGCTGTCGCGGTGCCTTGTTGTATACAGTATACACGCCGAGGCATTTCCATTTTGTGGATAAAAAAATCCTTATTTTATCAGCATTCCCGCCACCTATTCACAGCTTATCCTCCACTTATCCACATTTTGGGGATAACTTGTGGAAAAGCCGTGGAATACGATCTGGATAAGCTTCTGATTGTTCACACCCATTCACCAAAAAGCCTTATTTTTCGGCGTTTTTTCCACGTGGATAACTGAATTTCACTTATTCACATTGCGGGTTTTTATTGAAAAATGTGGACAAATCATGTAGAATAGAACTTAGATTGGGTTATTTTGCAGTTTTGGCTGCTTTTTACGTTTAGGAGACACAGTATGATAGAGAAAATTAAGGAAAAATGGGATGAAATTCTCCTCCATATTAAAGAAGAACACGAACTGACGGACGTTTCTTTCAAAACATGGCTGCTTCCGACGCAGCCTTATTCCATGAAAGACGGCACCCTTCAGATCCTGGTTCCGGATGTGCAATTTCTCGGCTATATCAAAAAAAAATACGGACTTTTGATCCAGATTACCATCGAAGAACTAACCGGAATCGAGTGTGAGGTCGATTTTGTCACCATCGAACAGGTCGATGAGCCGCAAAAAGAGACGGACAAAAGCCATCTGATCAACCGCCCGTCCGAGGTCAGCCGCCAGCTCATCCAGGATGCGAACTTAAATCCGCGCTACACATTCGACACCTTCGTCGTCGGCGCGAACAATAACTTAGCGCACGCCGCTTCCCTCGCCGTGGCAGAATCTCCGGGTGAGATCTACAACCCTCTCTTCATTTACGGGGGTGTAGGTCTGGGAAAAACGCATCTTATGCACTCGATCGGACATTTTATCTTAAAAAACAATCCAAAAGCGAAGGTTCTCTACGTTACAAGTGAGAAGTTTACGAACGAACTGATCGATGCGATCCGGAACAAAAACAATATTTCCACCACGGAGTTCCGTGAAAAATACAGAAACAACGACGTCCTCCTCATCGATGATATCCAGTTTATTATCGGTAAGGAATCAACACAGGAAGAATTTTTCCATACCTTCAACGCACTCTATGAAGCGAAAAAACAGATCATTATCTCCTCAGATAAGCCGCCGAAAGAGATCGAGACGCTGGAAGAACGGCTTCGTTCCCGTTTCGAATGGGGCTTGACCGTCGATATCCAGTCGCCGGATTATGAAACCCGTATGGCGATCCTCCGCAAAAAAGAGGAACTCGAGGGCTACAATATAGATAATGAAGTGATCAAGTACATCGCCACCAACGTCAAGTCCAACATCCGTGAGCTCGAGGGCGCCCTCACCAAGATCGTCGCCCTTTCCAAGTTAAATAACAAGGAGATCACGACGGAGCTGGCGGAGGAAGCGCTCAAGGATCTCATTTCCCCGAACGCGGAGAAGGAAGTGACCCCGGAGCTGATCATCCAGGTCGTTGCCGATCATTTTGGTATCACTCCGCTTGACATTTCCTCCCAGAAGCGCAACAAGGAGATCGTATTCCCGCGCCAGATCGTGATGTATATCTGCCGTTCGATGCTCGGAACTTCCCTGCAGAATATCGGCAAATATTTAGGCGGTCGGGATCACACGACGATCATCCACGGTCACGACAAGATCGCTGCCGATATGGAGAAAAACGAATCGCTTCGCAATACAGTGGAAATCTTAATGAAAAAGATCAGCCCACAGTAGGTTTCTTCCACATTTTCGCGTGGAAAAGTGGTTGAAAACCTGTGGATAACTTTTCCCACATTTTGCTCCATTTCAGGGCTGTGGATAATTCAAAAGTTATCCAGCCGGTTCCGGACAGTTTTGCACAGCCTTTTTAACCATTCAAAAGGAGTCTGAACCCCTATATTTTCAGGGCTGTCCGGAGAATTCCACATATTCACAGCCCCTACTACGATTGCGACGAAATTTATATATATCTTTTCTTTCCGTTCCACGTTATTTTTAGCAAAGGAGTTATCAACAAACATGAAGCTTTCATTTGAAAAAGATCATTTAATGAACGGCATCAACATTGTTCTGAAGGCCGTTCCTTCCAAAACCACCATGCCGATTCTCGAATGCATCCTGATCGATGCTGTTTCGGATGAAATCAAACTGACCGGCAACGATATGGAGCTGGGAATTGAGACGAAGGTCGAAGGAACGATCCTGGAACGTGGAAAAATCGCTCTTGATGCCAAGCTTTTTTCCGATATTATCCGCAAGCTCTCCGGCGAAAATTCTACGATCACGATCGAATCGGATGAAAAATACAACACGACGATCACCTGTGACAAGGCTATTTTCCAGATTCAGGGCAAGGACGGCGATGAATTTTCCTATATTCCCCACATTGAGCGGGATAAATTCATCACACTTTCCCAGTTTACCTTAAAAGAGATCATTCGCCAGACGATCTTCTCGATCTCGCCGAACGACAGCAACAAGATGATGACCGGTGAGCTGATGGAGGTCACCGGCAATGAACTTAAGCTCGTTTCCCTCGACGGACACCGCATGTCGATCCGCAAAGTTGCATTAAAAGAACAGTACAGTGATATAAAAGTCATCGTTCCTGGCAAGACTTTAGGTGAGATCAGCAAGATCTTAAACGGTGACAACGACTCTGAGGTACAGATTTTCTTCAGCACCAACCACATCATGTTTGAATTTGACGACACGATCGTGTTATCCCGCCTGATTGAGGGCGAGTATTTCCGGATCAATCAGATGCTTTCCTCCGATTATGAGACGAAAGTTACCTTGAACCGCCGCGATTTCATGGATGCGATCGACCGTGCGAGCATTCTCGTCCGTGAAAATGATAAGAAACCTTTGATCTTAAACTTTACCGATGAAGAAATGGAGTTAAAGATGCATTCCGCTTTCGGTACGATGGATGCCCGTCTGGCGATTACCAAGTTTGGAAAAGACCTGATGATCGGCTTCAACCCGAAGTTTTTGGGTGATGCGCTGCGAATCATCGATGATGAGGAAGTGACTCTGTACATGATGAATCCGAAATCCCCGTGCTTTATCCGGGACGAGGAGGAGACTTACATCTATCTGATCCTGCCGGTCAATTTCAATGCGGCAGCGATCTAACCTGCCATTTTTAGACATGGCAGGTGCAGGCAGACAGTGACAGAAAGGATCTGAAATAAGATGGAGATAAAACTGAGAGATGAATTTATAAAACTGGGTCAGGCGCTTAAGGCAGCTGGTCTGGTAGAGTCCGGCGTGGATGCTAAATTTGCGATTCAGGACGGGCTTGTGAAGGTCAATGGTGCGGTGGAGATGCAGCGCGGCAAGAAGCTTTACGACGGAGACAAAGTCGAGTATGACGGAGAGACCGTAACAATCACCAAATAAAGGATGGTTTCATGTTTATCGAATCGATCGAACTCAAAAATTATCGCAATTACGGGGAATTACATATGGATTTTGATCCGGGGACGAATGTTCTCTACGGAGACAACGCGCAGGGTAAAACCAATATCCTCGAAGCGGTCTACGTGTGTGCGACGACCAAGTCCCACCGCGGCAGCAAGGACAGGGAGATCATCGAATTCGGAGAGGACGAGTCCCACATCAAGATGCAGCTTCGCAAGGACGATGTGCCATACCGGATCGACATGCACCTAAAGAAAAATAAGACGAAGGGCGTGGCGGTCAACGGGATTCCGATCCGGCGGGCGAGCGAGCTTTTTGGCATCGTTAACGTGGTGTTTTTTTCGCCGGAAGATCTGAATCTCATTAAGAACGGGCCGGCGGATCGGCGCCGTTTTATTGATCTGGAATTATGCCAGTTAAACCGGCTCTATGTTCATTCGCTGGTGCAGTACAACCGGGTAGTGATACAGAGAAATAAGCTCTTAAAGGAGCTGTTTTTCCATCCCGAGTACGAGGAGATGCTGGATATATGGGATATGCAGCTTGCTTCCTACGGGCGGGAGGTGAGCCAGTACCGGCGGAAATTTATCGGTGAATTAAACGAATTGATCCGTCCGATCCATCAGAAATTGTCGGGCGGAAAGGAAGAGCTTGTTATTCAGTATGAGCCGAACACGGAGGCAGATCAGTTGGAAGCGGCAGTCAAAAAGAGCCGCGAGGCGGACCGGAAGCAGAAGACGACGCTGGTCGGACCACACCGGGATGACTTAAGTTTCTATGTCAATGGGATTGACATCCGGCGCTTCGGTTCACAGGGACAGCAGAGGACGGCGGCATTATCGCTCAAACTGGCGGAGATTGAGCTGGTTAAAAAGATCAAAAAGGAGTATCCGATCCTGCTTCTCGACGATGTTTTGTCGGAGTTAGATGGAAAACGGCAGGATCATCTGCTCGCCAGCATCCGCCACATACAGACGATCATTACCTGTACGGGCTTGGATGATTTTATCAGCCACAGCTTCCAGATAGATAAGACCTTTCGGGTCGTGAGCGGGACGGTCACCTGTGAACGTCCAAACAAGACAACTAGTCAGACATAAAACAGCAAGTGAAGGAGGAACTATGGGTTCAGAATACAGTGCAGATCAAATACAGATATTGGAGGGATTGGAGGCGGTCAGAAAGCGTCCTGGTATGTATATAGGCAGCACATCTGTAAGAGGCCTCCATCACCTGGTGTATGAGATAGTAGACAACTCCGTGGACGAGGCGCTCGCTGGATACTGCAGCCACATTGAGGTGCAGATCAATGCGGACAATTCGATCACGGTACAGGATGACGGTCGTGGCATTCCGGTTGACATCCAGAAAAAGGCGGGTCTTCCGGCGGTTGAGGTCGTATTTACGATCCTGCATGCGGGCGGCAAGTTCGGCGGCGGCGGATACAAGGTATCCGGCGGTCTGCACGGCGTAGGCGCATCGGTTGTAAATGCCCTTTCCGAGTGGCTGGAGGTTGAAATCTGCCGCGATGGAAAGGTATATAAACAGCGCTATGAGCGCGGCAAAACGATGTATCCGCTGAAAGTAGTCGGTGAGTGTGCTCCGGATAAGCACGGCACACGGGTCGTATTCCTGCCGGATAAGGAGATTTTCGAGGAAACGGTCTACGACTATGATACGTTAAAAGTACGCCTGCGTGAGACGGCATTCCTGACGAAAAACTTAAAGATCACCCTGCGGGATGACAGAGAAGTGAAGCATGAGAAGACCTTCCACTATGAGGGCGGTATCAAGGAATTTGTCACCTACTTGAACCGAAGCAATGAGAAGCTTTATGAACCGGTTATCTACTGCGAGGGCATCAAGGACAAGGTATTTGTCGAGGTGGCGATGCAGCATAACGATTCCTACACGGAAAATATCTACACCTTCGTCAATAATATCAACACACCGGAGGGCGGTACCCATCTGGCCGGCTTTAAGAGTGCTCTGACCAAGACTTTTAATGACTATGCGAAGAAAAATAAGCTTCTGAAGGAAAATGAGCCGGCACTCAGCGGTGAGGATATCCGCGAGGGCCTTACAGCGATCATCAGCGTTAAGATCGAGGAGCCGCAGTTTGAGGGACAGACGAAGCAGAAACTCGGCAACAGCGAGGCCCGCGCGGCGGTCGATGCGATCGTGAGCGAGCAGCTGACGTATTTCCTGGAGCAGAATCCAACGGTTGCCAAGATCATCTGTGAGAAATCAATTCTTGCCAAGAGAGCCCGCGACGCAGCCCGCAAGGCGCGCGAGATGACGAGACGTAAATCAGCGCTCGACGGCATGGCGCTTCCAGGAAAATTAGCCGACTGTTCCGACAAGAATCCGGAAAACTGCGAGATCTACATCGTAGAGGGAGATTCCGCGGGTGGTTCTGCGAAAGAGGCTAGAAATAAATCCAATCAGGCTATTCTGCCCCTTCGAGGCAAGATCTTAAACGTAGAAAAAGCAAGACTGGATCGAATTTACGGCAATGCGGAGATCCGTGCGATGATCACGGCATTTGGTACCGGTATTCATGAAGATTTTGATATTTCAAAACTTCGTTACAACAAGATCATTATCATGACCGATGCCGATGTGGACGGTGCTCATATCAGTACCCTGCTTTTGACGTTCCTGTATCGTTTTATGCCGGATCTGATCCGGGATGGACATGTATATCTGGCACAGCCGCCGCTTTATAAGATCGAGAAGAATAAGCGTGTCTGGTATGCATACAGCGATGATGAGCTGAATTCGATTCTGACTGAGATTGGCCGTGACAACAACAATAAGATCCAGCGTTATAAAGGTCTGGGCGAGATGGACGCGGAACAGCTTTGGGAGACTACTATGGATCCGGAGCGCCGAATTCTTCTCCGTGTACAGATCGACAGTGAGACTGCTTCGGAGGTTGATCTGACATTTGCTACCCTGATGGGTGATCAGGTTGAGCCGCGCCGTGAGTTTATCGAGGCAAATGCGAAGTACGTAAAGAACCTGGATATTTAATTAAATTTAAGTCACTTAAATCCTTTTGAGGACGAAAGGAGTATAGATGGAACCAAATATATTTGACAAAATTCATGACATTGATCTGAAAAAGACAATGGAAACGTCTTACATCGATTATGCGATGAGCGTTATCGCCGCCCGGGCACTCCCGGACGTGCGCGACGGCTTGAAACCGGTGCAGAGACGAGTGCTTTATTCGATGGTTGAGCTGAATAACGGTCCGGATAAGCCGCACCGTAAATCCGCCCGTATCGTCGGTGATACAATGGGTAAATATCATCCGCACGGCGACAGCTCCATTTACGGCGCATTGGTTAATATGGCTCAGAAATGGGCTACCCGTTACCCGCTTGTAGATGGACATGGAAACTTCGGTTCCATGGACGGCGACGGCGCTGCAGCGATGCGATACACCGAGGCAAGGCTGAGCCGTATTTCCATGGAGATGCTGGCAGATATCGGCAAAAATACCGTTGATTTCATGCCGAACTTTGATGAGACTGAGAAAGAACCGACGGTTCTTCCGGCTCGTTTTCCCAATATTCTGGTAAATGGCGGCACCGGTATCGCCGTTGGTATGGCAACGAATATTCCGCCTCACAACCTGCGTGAGGTGATTGCTGCCGTTGTCAAGATCATAGACAACCGGGTGGAGGAAGACCGCCCGACTACCATCGAAGAACTGATGGAGATCGTAAAGGGACCTGATTTTCCGACAGGAGCAACCATCCTTGGAAAAGCGGGCATCGAAGAAGCTTACAGAACCGGACGCGGCAAGATCCGTGTACGGGCTGTATACAATATCGAGGCCATGGCAAATGGCAAGAGCCGTATCATCGTGACAGAGCTTCCTTATGCAGTGAATAAGGCTCGTTTGATCGAAAAGATCGCAGAGCTTGTAAAGGATAAAAAGCTTGATGGAATCACGGATCTGCGTGATGAATCCAACCGTGAGGGACTTCGGATCTGCATTGAACTGCGCCGTGATGTGAATGCCAATGTCATCATGAACCGTCTGCTGAAGCATACACAGCTGCAGGACACCTTTGGTGTGATTATGCTGGCGCTGGTTAATAATGAGCCGCGTATCTTAAATCTGCAGCAGATTCTGGAATATTACTTAAAGCACCAGGAAGATGTTGTAACCAGAAGAACCAAGTATGATCTGAACAAGGCAGAAGAGAGAGCACACATTTTGGAAGGTCTCTTAAAAGCACTGGATCATATCGATGAGGTTATCAAGATTATCCGCGGTTCTGCCAATGTTCAGGCGGCGAAAGCTCAGTTAATGGAGCGTTTTGATCTTTCGGATGCACAGGCACAGGCCATCGTAGATATGCGTCTGCGTGCTCTGACCGGTCTGGAACGCGAGAAACTGGAAAATGAATATAAAGAGCTGGAGGCAAAGATTGCAGAGTTGAAAGCGATTCTGGCAGATGAGAAGAAACTTCTGTGTGTTATCAAGGAGGAGATCTCCCTCATCGCTGATAAATACGGAGATGACCGCCGTACCGCCATCGGATATGATGAATACGATATGTCTGCGGAGGATTTGATCCCGGATGACGATATCGTTGTGACCATGACCAATTTTGGCTATATTAAGAGAATGTCCAGCGATAATTTCAAGAGCCAGAACCGCGGAGGCAAGGGAATCAAGGGCATGCAGACTATTGAGGAAGATTATATCGAAGATCTGCTGATGACCACAACCCATCATTATGTGATGTTCTTTACCAACAAGGGACGCGTATACCGTCTGAAGGGATACGAGATTCCGGAGGCAGGACGCACTGCCAGAGGTACTGCCATCGTGAATCTGCTTCCGCTGATGCCAGGCGAGAAGATCACATCCATCGTTCCTATGAAGGAGATCGATGATGAGAAATATCTCTTCATGGCAACCCGCAATGGTATGGTTAAGAAGACTCCGATGAAGGAATACAGCAATGTCCGCAAGAACGGTCTTCAGGCGATTGTACTTCGTGATGACGATGAATTGATCGAAGTTAAGGCTACCGATAATACCGAAGATATTTTCCTGATCACAAAGAAAGGTATGTGTATCCGATTCCATGAGACCGATGTCCGCGTGACAGGCCGTGTTTCCATGGGGGTTATCGGCATGAAGTTTGATGAAGGCGATGAAGTCATCGGTATGCAGATGGCCAGCCAGGGAGAATGCCTGCTGGTAGTATCGGAAAATGGTTATGGAAAACGCACTCCGATTGATGAATTTACAGCCCAGAACCGAGGCGGCAAGGGCGTGCGCTGCTATAAGATCATCGACAAAACCGGTGATTTGGTGGGTGCAAAGCTGGTAGATAATGAGCGCAAGATCATGCTGATTACCAATGAAGGCATCATCATCAAGATGGCAGTCAGCGACATCTCGATTATCGGACGCAATACCTCCGGTGTGAAGCTGATGAGTATTGATGCTGAATCCGGCATAGCAGTTGCAAGCATCGCCAAGGTGCGGGAGAGCGACAAGGATGAGGATGAAGAAGACGAATTTCTGGAGGAACAGGACGGAGAAGAAACCGAATCTGAGAATACAGAAGAATAAAAGTTACAGTTCAGCCATGCGCTGGTTTGAATGAGAAAGTGTGTTGCAAGCTTGCTTGCATAAGCACTTTTTCATCCAAATCAGCATATGGTGGACCCACCATGCTTCTTGTTTTCATGAATATGGAAACAAGAAGATGTCATGGCTGAACTGTAACGAATAAAAAGTAAAAAAGATCAGATATCCTTGATCTTTGAAAAGAAAATCATAAAAAAGAGAACATCCGGCAATTCATAAACTGGAATTAGCGGGTGTTCTCTTTTTGATCTTTATAAGGCGCAGTATTTTAACAGCGTCACAGCGTCGTTTCTCTCTGAATGAGTCGGCACCTGAATTCCTGGTAGGTAAATTCAGATTCACGGTTTTCGATCATAGCAAGAAGAAGTTTGGCAGCATACTCGCCCATTTGATCGTAGGGAATATCAATGCCGCTGATAGAAGGATAGTCCATTTCATAGAAATTCACCTCGTTCAGGAAGATATGGCGAATTCTCTGAGGGATGGAAAAGCCTGTTTTTAATATTTCACGCTGCAGCAGCAGTCCAATGTCGTAGTTTTGAGAAATGGCAAGATCAAAACTGCGGTTTTCCATGTATTTAGCTAAAAATTGCTGCAAATGAATCAGATCACGATCCTTGATAGGGCAGATCACGTGCTCCAGATGGCAGTTCGGTGCCGTCCGGCGAAGCAGGGATTCAAAAAGCGGATATTTATTATTAACTAAAAGACCGTCATTGCTGATGGAAAAATACCGCACTTCGCGGATTCCCTTTTCCAGACAGAAGGAGGCACATTCCTGCAGGGCATATTCAAATGCATGGGGGAACGGCGTTTTTTTTGAGAAAACCCCGTCCATACAGATAACCACATAGGGAATATGATTTTCATCGGCTGGTTTTGTAAAAGCAGCGTGATCATCGTTGGAAATAAAAATGAGTCCATCGATCACGTTGGAATAATAGCTTTTGACATAATCCGGAGAAGAATCTATATCATCCATTTCATTGAAAATCGTGATGGTATAGTCGATCTGGGACAGGTACTGGCTGATTCCGGTAAAAGCGTTTAAGAAAGCCTGGCGGCTGTAATCCTTTGCACATACAATTCCGATGGACGTGCAGTTTTTGGTCCGCATGCTTTTGGCGGAAGCATTGGGATAGTAGTGAAGTGTTTCAACGGCATCTAAAACCTTGCGTCTGGTTTCCTCACTGATCTTCTGATTCTGGCGATTATTGATCACATAAGATACAGTCGCCTGAGAGACTCCGCAGAGTTTTGCGATGTCTTTTGCAGTAACATTTTTTTTCATAATTTTGTAGACTCCTTATAACACTTTTACAGTTTATTAAATTTCTCTAAAAATGTCTATAGAAATTCACTAAAATACACAATAATTTAATATTACTAAAAAAACAATTGAAATGCCGATCCTTTTGTGATATTCTAACAATACAAAATTTACTTATACGTATAAGTTAGGAATGGAGGAAAAAATGGGAAAAGCAAACGAACAAGCAAAAGATAAGCCTTCGTTATTAAACCGCTGGCTGAACGGAATTGAGAAAGTCGGAAATAAACTTCCGCATCCGATTTCTATTTTTGCAATTTTAGTTCTCTTTGTTATCGTTCTTTCTGCTGTCTGTGAGATGGCTGGAGTTTCGGCAACAGGTGAACTGGTTAACCGTTCTAAGGGAGTCGTAGAGACTCAGACGGTTCAGGCTGTCAGCCTTTTGAATGGTGAGGGGCTTGTGTACATGCTGACACATGCAATCACTAACTTTACAGGATTCGCTCCTTTGGGAGTTGTCCTGGTAGCTATGTTTGGTATCGGACTTCTGGAGGACAGTGGTTTAATCGGAGGCGCATTAAAGTCTGCTGTAGAGGTTACTCCGGCTAAGTTAATCACTCCGATGATCGTATTCTTAGGCGTTATGTCCAACCTGGCTGACGCAGTTGGATACATTGTTCTGATTCCGATTGCTGCACTGATGTTTATGGCATACAATCGTCATCCGGTAGTTGGTATGGCTGCAGCATTTGCAGGTGTATCCGGTGGTTTCTCTGCAAACTTATTAATCGGTACTCTGGATCCGCTTCTTTGCGGTATTACCAACGAGGCTGTAAAGATGGTAGACCCGACTTATGTAGTTGAGCCGACCGGAAACTGGTACTTCATGATGGTATCTACCTTCCTGATCACAATCTTAGGTACTATCATCACTGAGAAAGTCGTTGCACCGCGTTTTGGTGAGTATCACGGCAATGGGGAAGAGAATGAAACAAGCTCTGAGTATAAATTAAATGACCAGGAAAGAAAGGCTCTGAAAGTAGCTGGTTTAACCTTACTGGTTATGATTCTGGTTCTGGTAGCTTTCTGTCTCCCGGCTAACTCTGTTATGAGAGCTGAGGATGGAACACTGTTAGGAAACTCTCCGTTTATGGAGGGCATCATCCCGATTATCACTGTACTTTTCTTCGTACCGTCTGTTGTATATGGTCATATGACTGGCGTATATCACGGAGAGAAGGATGTCTGCAACGCTATGGGACGTGCCATGGGAACCATGAGCTCCTACATCGCTCTGACCTTTGTGGCAGCACAGTTTATTAACTTCTTTGGTTATACCAAATTAGGAACGATCCTTGCATTAAAGGGAGCTGAGTTTTTTAGAAACTCCGGTATCGGAACTATCCCGACCATGATCTTATTCGTTCTTTTTGCAGCATTCATCAACCTGTTCATGGGTTCTGCATCTGCAAAATGGGCTCTGATCGCGCCGGTATTCGTACCGATGTTCATGCTGTTAGGTTACACACCGGAGTTCGCTCAGGTTGCTTACCGTATCGGTGACTCCTGTACAAACGTTATCACTCCGATGATGTCCTATTTCGCAATGATTATCGTATTCATGAAGAAATACGATAAAGAGGCTGGTATCGGAACTCTGGTTTCCACCATGCTTCCGTACAGTATCTGCTTCCTGATTGGATGGAGTATCCTGTTAGTATTATGGATCGTACTTAACCTTCCGTTAGGACCGGGCGTTGGAATGTTTCTTGGCTAATGGGGCTGAATCGTTACGATAATTTAAATAACTAGAATAAGATGTACTCTGGGAATGTTTTATGCGGAATGCATAGACATTCCAGGAGTACATATTTTTTCAAAAAAATTGCATGAAGGAGGAAATAATGAACCAGACAAATATAAAAATTGGACAATTAAGAGATCGCATGAAAGAACTGGGAATCGATGCATACCTGGTTCCGACTGCGGATTTTCATGAATCTGAGTATGTAGGCGAATTCTTTAAATGCCGTCACTTTCTGACCGGTTTCAACGGAACCGCTGGAACGGCTGTTATCACTATGGACAAAGCCGGACTCTGGACAGACGGAAGATACTTTGTACAGGCAGAAGAGCAGCTTTCAGGCAGTGAGATCAAATTATACCGCATGGGTGAACCTGAATTCCCGACTCTGGACGAGTTTTTAGAGGAGGAACTTCCGGTTGATGGATGCCTTGGATTTGACGGCCGTGTTGTAAACTCTGAGCTGGGGTATGGTCTTCAGAACTTACTGCAGGAAAAAAATGTAACAATCAACTGCAGCAAGGATCTGGTAGGTGAGATCTGGACTTCCCGTCCGGCTATGTCCTGCGAGCCTATCTGGAGCCTGGATGTAAAATATGCCGGAAAGAGTACCGTAGAGAAACTTTCAGATCTTCGTGATGCCATGAAGAAAAATAAAGCACAGATTCATCTTATGACGGCTCTGGATGAAATCGCATGGTTATTCAACCTTCGTGGAAACGATATTGTAAATAACCCGGTATTTCTGTCCTATGCACTTATTACACAGGATGAAGCCTATTTATACGTACAGAAAGAAGCTATCAAAGAAGATACTAAGATGGGAAAAGCAGTTTGTGCGGCTTTAGCTGAGGCAAAGGTTCAGGTAAAAGAGTATGCGGAATTCTTACAGGATGTGGCAGCCCTGAAGAATGAGAAGATTCTTCTGGAACGCAAGAAAGCAAGCTTTGCTGTATGCGAGAGCATTGATGCTTCCTGCCGCATCATAGACGAGATGAATCCTTGTGCGACCATGAAGGCTGTTAAAAATGCGACCGAGATCGAAAATATGCGTAAGGCCCATTTAAAAGATGGCATTGCTGTTACCAAGTTTATGTACTGGCTGAAGCATACCATCGGAACCTGCGATATGACAGAGATGACAGCGGCTCATAAAATTGAAGAACTGCGAGCAGAGCAGGGCAACTATATCGAGCCAAGTTTCGTAACCATTGCCGCTTACAAGGAAAATGCAGCAATGTGCCATTATCATCCAAGCGATGAGGTATGCAAGAAATTAAAACCGGAAGGTCTTCTGCTGGTAGATTCCGGCGGACAGTATTTAGAGGGAACTACTGATATCACAAGAACCTATGCGTTAGGACCTCTGACCGAGAAGGAAAAAGAGTATTACACAATCGTAGCAGCCGCTATGCTGAAGGTATCAACCATGAAGTTCCTTCACGGCTGCCGGGGAATCAACTTAGACTACACCATCCGTGAAGCATTCTGGAAACGTGGTCTTGATTTTGCACATGGTACCGGACATGGTGTTGGATATCTTTCTAACGTACATGAGAGACCGAACGGACTGCGCTGGAAAGTTGTTCCGGAGCGTCAGGACAGCGCTGTGATCGAGCCGGGCATGATCTGCTCCGATGAGCCAGGTCTGTACTTTGCTGGCGATTTTGGAACCAGAACCGAGAACCTGATCTTATGTGTCGAGGATGAAAAGAACGAGTACGGACAGTTCCTGAAATTCGAATTTCTGACCAAGGCTCCCATTGACTTAGAGGCACTGGATACACGTTTCATGGATGACGCGGATATTGAGCGCTTAAATACATACCATAAAGACGTATACGAAACCATTTCTCCGTACATGAATGACGAAGAAAAAGAGTGGTTAAAACACGTGACAAGAGAAATTTCAAGATAATATGATGTTACAGTTCAGCCATGCGCTGGTTTGAATGAATATGGAAACAAGAAGATGTCATGGCTGAACTGTAACAATATGATACCTCCTGAATAGATAGAGATAAATTCGAAATCTATTCAGGGGGTATTTTTATTACATATATTCGGAAATGATTGCAAGATTATTTAATTTCTATTATGATGATATAAGAGTCATTAATGATTAAGAGATACGGTTCTATCTGCGTAAGCAGATAAAAATTTCATGGAAGAAGGGTAGTTTTCAAATGAGAAGAATCAATGTTGAAACCATTACACAGAATATCAAAGAAATGTGCATTGAGGCCAACCATTTTCTGTCACCGGATATGAAAAAGGTGTTTGATGAGGCGGCAGCGAGTGAAGAATCTCCATTGGGACGTCAGATTTTAGGCCAGCTGGAAGAAAACTTATGTATCGCTGGTGAGGAGATGATTCCGATCTGCCAGGATACCGGAATGGCAGTTGTGTTTATCAAGGTAGGACAGGATGTACATCTGATCGGCGGTTCTCTGACCGATGCCATCAATGAGGGCGTGCGTCAGGGATATGTAGACGGATATCTCCGTAAATCCGTGGTTAAGGATCCGATTTACCGTGAGAATACGAAGGATAACACACCGGCTATCATTCATTATGAGATCGTAGAGGGTGAGCAGGTAGAGATCACGGTGGCTCCGAAGGGATTTGGAAGTGAAAACATGAGCCGTGTGTTCATGCTGAAACCGGCAGATGGAATCGAAGGAGTCAAGGATGCTATTCTGACAGCGGTGCGGGATGCGGGACCGAATGCCTGTCCTCCGATGGTAGTAGGCGTTGGAATCGGTGGAACCTTTGAAAAGTGTGCAGAGATGGCCAAGCACGCGCTGACCAGAAATCTGGAAGAGGAATCACCGGTTGAGTATGTGCGTGATCTGGAAAAAGAAATGCTTGAAACGATCAATAACCTTGGGATCGGTCCTGGCGGTTTAGGCGGACGGACAACCGCCCTGGCTGTCAATATTGAAACCTACCCGACCCATATTGCAGGGCTGCCGGTAGGCATCAATATCTGCTGTCATGTAAACCGTCATGCGCACAGAGTGATTTGATGAATATTTTTAGGATTGCGAAAGTGCGAAGCACATAGCAATCCGGTATCAAAAGGGGAAAAATCTCTTGTGACCCAAACATCGTTTGATAGTATAAAGAATGTACTCTCGGAGTCTTTCCTGCACAAAAGGATACCGAGAGCACATAAGATAGATTTGGAGGAAAATATGGATAGAACAATCACAGCTCCAATTGACAGGGAGACATTAAAAAGCCTGCATGCAGGTGATTATGTATATATAAGCGGAACCATCTATACGGCACGTGATGCAGCTCATAAGCGCATGATAGAGACACTGGATGAAGGAAGAGAACTTCCCCTTGATCTGAAAGATAATGTAATTTATTATATGGGACCGTCACCGGCCAGAGAGGGCCGTCCGATTGGTTCTGCAGGTCCGACCACAGCCAGCCGTATGGATAAATATACTCCAAGACTTCTGGATCTCGGCATGGGAGCCATGATCGGAAAAGGAAAGAGAAGCCAGGCAGTCATCGATGCCATCGTTCGCAATGGTGCCGTTTATTTTGCGGCAGTGGGCGGAGCCGGAGCAATTCTTTCAAAGTGCATTAAGGAATCGGAAGTGATTGCATACGATGATCTGGGAACAGAGGCGATCCGAAAATTGACGGTAGAAAATATGCCTATGATTGTGGTAATTGATTCCGAAGGAAACAATCTTTACGAGACCGCGGTAAAGGAATATCAGAGATAGGATAATAAGATATCAGATGTGGGATGACTCCCATCCCGCAGCAAGAATGCAGATGCATTTTTGAGTTTTATGAAGAGAGGTTATTGGCTGTTTGGCAAATAACCTCTCTTTTGTCGTGAAGAATAAAGTTATAATTGATAGAGATAAACCATGATTGGCATGGTTATCATACAAAGCAGAGTGGTAATTACGTTAATGGCACCAGCATAGCGGGCATCTTTTCCATATACCTGGGCCATCTGCGTGATTGTGGAGGCGGATGGGGTGATTGTGGCTAACAGGGTGACAAGCAGAATTTGTGAACCATTCTCAGCAAAAGAAGCAAGGCCGCTGAATTTAAGAAGTAAAATTGTCAAAAGCGGTACACCGATGAGCCGCAGAATCGTGACAAGTCCAATATGGGGAAAAGCCAGAATTTCCTGGGGCGTGGTTCCGGCAATCAGCATTCCTGAGATCAGCATGGCCAAAGGACCAATCATGCTTCCCAGGGAGCGGACAGCGCTGTCCACTGGACCGGGAAGTGAAATCTGTGCCAAGAATAGAAAAATACCGAATAAAATGGCAATCATATTTGTATTTGTTATGATTTTTTTAAAATCAGGCTTCTTTTCTTCACAGATCATCATTTTGCCATGACTCCAGAGAAGAAAAAGCTGTACAGAGACGTAGGCGCTGGAATAAATAACCCAGTCTGGTCCTAGAATAGAGGAAACAAGCGGTATAACAAGATTTCCTGCATTAGAGTAGATGATAGAGGCTTTTTCGACTCCGTTAAGATGAAGAAGAGGTCCTATAAAGTAAAAAAGGACAATCAGGATGAGATGGATCAATACAGCAGCAGCCACCGCCAAAAGAAGCCCATTTAGGATGGAAGGGTTGCAGCTGACCTGAAAAGCAGATAAAATCGAACAGGGGACTACGATATAGACAGACAGGCGTGAAAGAATGCGGCTGTCATCTGAGCGGCAAATGCCAGTCTTTACCAAAACAAAGCCTAAAAACATGATGATAAATAATGCCGCAATTTTACCAACTAAAATTCCAATGGACATAATACTTTTGCTACCTCCTCATAACAGGGCATAGAGACAGAATATTTTTTTGCAAGTCGGAGTGGCTCCATGACAAGTCCGTCCAGTTCCGATGATTTTCCTTCCATTATGTCACGCTGCATGGAAGTGGTGGCATCGGCAGATAAGTTGGAAAGAATCTCCAGATTTATTTTTACATAGTCTTTTTCAAAGGGATATCCCATGGCAGCAGCCAGAGCGCTGATTTCACGAATCATGGATTTAAATAATTCACGGGCAGGTCCTTCCTTTTGAAAATCTCCGGCCACGGCATGAAGGTAGACTCCGGAAGCTCCGATAGGGGAGACATAGGAAAATTTCTCCAAAGCATCCCTTTGGATATGGGTGGATAAAACTCCATCGATACCGCTTTCGCAAAGATCCGATTGAATGGCTGATAAAATCGGAGAAATATAGAAAGGATCCCTGGGACCGAAGACAACCCTTAAGATAGGACCGTGCTGAACCAGAACACCGGGATGTTCTAAGGATGCAGAAACATAGATGCATCCATCCAGAACGGTACAATCCGGTAATTCTTTCTGCACCCTGGCACCGGTTCCATATATATTTAAGATGGGAATAATAATTGTGCGGGGACCAGCGGTCTGTCGGATAAAAGGAAGGACGGAATCAAGGGAATATTCTTTTACGCATATAAAGATAACCTCCGGAGCCGGGGAAAGAGCACAGGATTCTTCCATGGATAATGCACGAACCTCAAGATGTTCTTCCGTCTGATCCCAGAGATGACGAATGATGAGACCGTTATTACGCATAGCATCAAGGTTGGAACCACGGGCAATGAATGTAACATC